>JBKQTJ010000139.1:0-25818 GCA_052143255.1 Streptosporangiaceae bacterium
ACTGACCCGCGCGCTCAAGTGGGCGCAGCGCCGCGGCAAGGTGTCCCGGAACGTCTCCGACCTTGTCGAAACCCCTGTCGGCACGCACCGCCCGTCCCAGGCGCTCACCGTCGCCCAGGTCCAGACCGTCCTCGACACCGCGAAAGACGACCGGCTCCAGGCACTGTGGACACTCGGCTTGATCCTCGGCATGCGGCCCGGCGAGCTGACCGGGCTGCGCTGGGAGGACATGGACTTCGACACCGGCATCATCAGCGTCAGCCAGTCCCTCAAGCACAGCCGTGGCAAGCTCTGGCAGGGCGACACTAAACCCCGGCAGTCCAGACGCCGGTTCAAGGCACTCCCGGTCACGCTGAGCGCGCTCAGGTCACACCGCGCACGCCAGGCCGCCGAGAAGCTTAAGGCGGGCGAGGCGTGGACCGATACCGGCCTTGTGTTCACCACCGAGGTCGGCACACCGATCGATCCAGCAAACCTGCGCCGTGCCTTCCGGGCCCTGGTTAAGGCCGCCGGCGTCCCGGACAAGCAGCCGACCGAAGACTGTCCCAGGCCCGGCCAGTGGCACCCGCACGAGATGCGACACTCTGCCGGCAGCTACATGGACCACATGGGCGTACCGCCGAAGCGGATCGCTTCCATCCTCGGCCACGACGGCACGCGCACCACCGAGACGGTCTACATCCACGGCCAGGAGGTCATCGACATGACGGGAGACGAGTTCGAGACCTACGGTAACCAGTTTGGTAACCAGTCAGGAGAAGGGAGCTAAAGCTCATGACCCAGATAGCCACTGACCTGCGGAAACGGAGTGGAGCTATGGGGATTCGAACCCCAGACCTCTTGCATGCCATGCAAGCGCTCTACCAGCTGAGCTATAGCCCCTCGGAGCACCCGGCGGTCCGGCCGAAGCGCCACGCCAGTGTACAAGAAACCGGCCACTACACGTCGTCGGCATCCCCGTCCGGTACAGGCGTCGGGAGCATCCCGACATTATGCTCAAGCACTCGCCACTTCGCACGCCGCCGGGAGATGACCGACCAGTGGCAGTTGCCGAGCGGGCCAAGTACGCGCAGTTCCTCGGGGATGCCGAGCAGCCGGGACACGGCGAGACCGAGTGCGGCGCCGTGGCCGACCACGACCGCGATTGACCCGCCTGCCAGGCTGTCGGCGATCCGGGTCAGCGCAGCTGACGCCCGGTCGGCCACGGCCACCACCGGCTCGCCGTCGGCCGGCGTCCAGCGCGCATAGTCCTGCGGGAACTGCTCGCGTATCTCGGCCTCGTTCAGGCCCTCCCAGGAACCGCCCGATCGCTCCCGCAGGTCCTTGTCGAGCTTCACGCTGAGGCCGGTCAGCCGGGCCAGCGCGTCGGCTGTCATCGAAGCCCGGCTCAGATCGGAGGAAAACAGGGCATCTGGCTGCAGTGCGGCCAGGTACCGAGCCGCCCGCGCAGCCTGTTGACGGCCCAGTTCATTCAGCAGAACATCGCGCTGGCCCTGGAACCGGCGCTCGGCGTTGAAGGTGGTCTGGCCGTGCCGCCAGAGGACCAGCCTCACCACCTCGGCTGGGTTGCCCCCGGACCACAGGCTAGGCGCGGCCGCGGCTTCGGTTGGTGTCAGCGCAGGCCCCTATCGGCCGCGCCAGCGCCGCCTGGACCAGTAGACCGGCCTGATCGGCCCATGCCAGCTGCACCGACCGGCTCGGGCAGCGGAATCAGCGGGCAGTCCTTCCACAGCCGCTCAAGGGAGTAGTAAACCCGCTCCTCGGCATTCTGGACGTGGATCACCACATCGATGTAGTCGAGCAGCACCCACCTGGCTTCGCGCTCCCCCTCACGGTGGGCGGGCTTGGCGCCGGCCCGGCGCAGTTTCTCCTCGATCTCATCTACAATCGCGCGAACCTGGCGGTCGTTGGAGGCCGAGCAGAGCAGGAAGGCGTCCGTGATCACAAGCTGCTCGCTGACGTCGTAGGCGATCATGTCGGAGGCGAGCTTGTCAGCCGCGGCTGCGGCCGCGATCTCTACGAGCTCGACGGCCCTCTTGGTGGCAGTCACGTGTGCTGGCATTCCTCCTCGGCTAGCCCTCGTCCCACATTCTCACGTCTGGCGCCAACGGGACCAATGGCAACACCCAGGGTATCCGGCACAGCTGACAGTCCGCATGGCGCCGATGGCCGTTTCGAATATTCATATTGGTAAATAGGCGTTTCAAGCGCCCCGCCAACCTGTGTCGCCCGCGGCAGCATAGACCCGTGCCTACTCAGCCGGTTCGGCGCCCGGCGAGCCAGCATGAGACTGCCCAGGACAGTGCCGCGAGCGCGAACGCCGCCAGCAGCGGAACCCCGGTCGGCCAGGCTGGAGCTTGCACGGCCGCCCCGTTCCCGCGCAAAGCGGCGCTGGCGGGCGACACGCTTGAGAGAAGGGCAAACACGACAGCGGCGATCGTGGCGAGCAGAGCCGCCGCGGCGTGCCGGATGACCGGCGGATTGAACAGGGCACCGACTGCGGACCCAACGAGGACGCAGACCAGCGCCCTGACCAGAGCGACCAGGAACGGAACGAGCAGCGCGGTCTTGTGGCCGAAAGTCACGAGCTCGTAGCCCGCGCCGACCAGGCCGAGCACTACCCCGCCAGCAAACGCCACCATCAGCGCCGCCAGCTGTGCCCGCCACGGCCTGCTGGCCGCCGAGACGCAGGCGCGCGCCGCCGCTGGCTCGGCAGTGAGCATGGACCTGGTCAGCAGCGCTACCACCGGCAGCAAGATCGCCGCGCTCCAGTCCAGCCCGTCAGCCAAGGCCCGCTTCAGAACTACCGCGCTGACCCGTTGAGCGGGCCCCGAATCGGCTCCGCCCGCTGAGATCAGCAGCACATAGGTGATCAGCGGGAAGATCCACCGGTGCGAACGGAACAAGATCGCTACCTGGTACCGCAGCAAGGCGATCACAGCCGGCCCCCCCGCAGCGCCCGACCGGCACGGTGGCCGAGCCGCTGGCGCCGCGCGACCGCGATCACCGGCCAGCCTCCGGCGCCGGGCGAACCGCGATCACGTGCACGCCGTCCCAGCCCAGCAGCTGCCGGAGTACCTCATCTGAGCCATCCGCGCCGACAGTGAGAAAGACTGCCGCCAGCCGCACTGCCGGATCCCCGCCAGGCACCGGGTCAGGCGAGACGGCCTGCACGGCGGGCAGCCTGGCGAGCTGCGCCAACGAGCCCGCCTCAACTCCGGAGAGCTCCATCAGCACAACAGCATTGGGCCGGTCAGCTCGTTTCCCTGGGTCCGCAGAGCAGCCATGCGCCTCGACTGTGACCTTGCCACCGCTGAGCTGCCAGCGCTCCGTCACCAGCCCGGCCAGCCGCGCCGGGTCGTGATCGACGAACAGGACGGTCCCGCCGCGGGCCAGCCGCTCGGCTACGGCCGCATCGAGGGTTCCGCGCGCAGCCTGGTCAAGCCCGGTCCACGCCTCGTCCAGCACAACCAAACCGGGCCGCGACAGCAGCGCCTGGGCGATCGCGACCTTCTGGCACATGCCCTTCGACAGCGTCCGCAGCGGCGACCCCGCGTAGTCGGCCGCGCCGAGCCGGTCCAGCCATTCATCAACAGCGCGCGAAACCTCGGGGCCGGCCAGGCCATGAATGCGCCCCATGTGCTGCAGGTACTCGGCCGCGGAGAACGCAAGCGCGCCGGGGAAGCGCTCCGGCACATAGCCGACCCGCGGCCGCCCGGTCACTCGCCCAGCCGACGGAACCGACACGCCAGCCATCACTCGCAGCAGCGTCGACTTGCCGCTGCCGTTCCGGCCTTCCAGCTTGATGAGCTGCCCGGCGGCAACCTCATGACTGACGTTGCGGACGACCCATGGCTGTCGTAGCCCGTAGCGCTTGCCCACCGCCTCTAGTCGCACGATTACACGCTAACCCCGGTAAAGCTGTCGCTTCGAGATGTACTGAACTATCCCGTCCGGAACCAGGTACCAGATCGGGTGACCGCCGCGGACCCGTTCCCGGCATTCAGTGGACGAGATGGCCAGCGCCGGGATCTCGACCAGGCTGACGCGGCCGTCCGGCAGGTCGGACCTCGACAGGTGGTGGCCCGGCCGGGTGCAGCCGACGAACTGAGCCATGCTGAACAGCTCGTCGGCATCCCGCCAGGAGATCATCTTCGCGAGAGCGTCAGCGCCAGTGATGAAGAAGAACTCGGCATCCGGCCCCCGTTCAGCGCGCAGGTCCCGCAGTGTGTCGATGGTGTAGGTCTCTCCCGGCCGGTCGATGTCGACCCGGCTCACCGAGAATCTCGGATTAGACGCGGTCGCGATCACCGTCATCAGGTAGCGGTCCTCGGCCGGCGAAACCTTCCGGTCTTCCTTCTGCCACGGCTGACCGGTCGGCACGAAAATGACCTCGTCCAACGAGAAGAAGTGGCCAACCTCACTGGCCGCGACCAGGTGTCCGTGATGGATGGGATCGAAGGTGCCGCCCATCACGCCAAGCCGCTTAACCATGCGGTGATCGCTCGCTCATGAGGTGACCTTAGACGCCGGGTTTCAGACCGGATAGGTGATCTGGGTCAGCCGCTCTGACTCAGCCCACAGGCGGCGCTGAGCCTCCTTGTTGAGCGAACGGCTGCTTGACGTAACCACGACCGGGTACCCGGTCAACTGGAACGGACCGCCCGGCCCGTAGTACGTCCCGCCCACGGCCGCCGGATCGGTCGCAGCACGCAGAGTCGGCAGCGCGCCCATCGCCGCCTCCTGGACCCACCACGAGGTCAGCGGACCCAGCGGCGTCTTCACCACCGCGTTCGACAGCGCCGACATATGCCTGGTCAGCTCCGTCCGCGCGGTACCAGGATGAGCCGCTAGCGCGATCGTCAGCGCCTGCGCGGCCGACAGCCTGCGCTGCAGCTCATAGGTGAACATCAGGTTCGCCAGCTTGGACGTGCCATAGGCGGCCATCTTCTGGTAGCGCCTGGATGACTGCAGATCGTCGAAATTCATCCGGCCCGCGCGGTGCCCGTTACTGCTCACGGTGACGATCCGTGACCCCGGCACAGCGAGCAACGACGGCATGAGCAGCCCGGTGAGCGCGAAATGCCCGAGGTGGTTGGTGCCGAACTGAAGCTCGTAGCCGTCCTTGGTCAGCCCGTAGGGCGGCATCATGACCCCGGCGTTGTTGATCAGCAAGTCCAGCCGCGGGAACCGGGCAGCCAGCTCCGCCGCGGCCTTCCGCACCGACTCCAGGGCGGCTAGGTCGAGTTCGGCGGTCTCTACCTGGGCGCCCGGGCTGGCCGACTTGATCCGATCGGCGGCTGCCGAGGTGCGGCCGGGATCCCGCCCGGCCAGCACGACAGCCGCGCCGTGGTCGGCCAGCACGCG
Organism: Streptosporangiaceae bacterium; assembly: GCA_052143255.1. Lineage (GTDB taxonomy): Bacteria > Actinomycetota > Actinomycetes > Streptosporangiales > Streptosporangiaceae > JAJYUU01. The sequence goes on from JBKQTJ010000139.1 coordinate 5,368, forward strand.
CGCCGTCTCGAACCCCAAACCGGAATTAGCACCCGTTATCACCGCGATCCGACCGTGCTGATCGCCCACATCTGCGGTCGTCCACGGGCCGGCCGCGGCGCCCTGCTGCATCCCAGTTTCCTTCCGTTCGCACTGCACCAAGGCCAGCACATCATGCCCGCGCCCGCCGTCGTTGCCAGGGCAGCAATCTCGGCCGCCGGGCGGGTAATTATGGGAGGGGAACGGGGACGCCCGCCTCAGTCGCTCACATCAGGCTGCGGCGGCTTTCACTAGACGGAGGCCATCGTGGACTGCTCGGCGACCTATGCGACTGCCACTAGAGACCAGACAAGGACGTTGTTCGGCAGCGTCATGTGGCTGGTCGCGCTCGCGACCGGCTTCTTTGCTCTCGGCTGTTACGCGGGCCGGGACCTGTCGGCCGGCTGGTCGATAGCCTGGTTCATTCTCGGCTTCGCCACCTTGATCGCGATGAACTTCACCGTGCGCAGGTCCGAGGTGGCCGGCGTCGTCATGCTGATGTTCGTCGGCCTGTTCCTCGGGCTCGCCATGGGCCCGGCGGTGGCTTACTACACGACCACCAGCCCGCGGGCGGTCTGGCAGGCTGCCGGGGCGACGGCCCTGTTCATGGCGGGCTTCGGCGCGTTCGGTTACGCGACCCGGCGGGACCTGGGCGCGATCGGCCGGATCTCGTTCTTCGGCCTGGTGGGCCTGATCATCTTCGGCATCATCCTGATCTTCATCCACATACCGGGCGCGGACCTGCTGTGGTCGATCCTCGGCCTGGTGATATTCGCCGGGCTGACCATGTATGACTTCCAGCGGCTGCGCCAGTCACGGGGCATGGCGTCAGCCCCGCTGATCGCGTCGTCGATTTTCCTGGACGCCCTGAACGTATTCCTGTTCTTTCTGCGCATCTTCGGCGGCCGCGACTAGGCCGGCGTCACCACTCACCGGAACGACCTCAACACACTGTTCGTTTCAGTCATTTTGACGATCGAAATTCCCGGTTCGCGGCACTAAAACTGACAGCATGTTGCGCGGCCGTTGCCCGGTACGGCACCAGCCGCCGCCTAGTGACAGGAACAATTCATGCTATTCCCGGCAGTGGCGGCTCGCCGCCGCGCCAGCGCAGCACCCGGACGGCCTTGCCGACCTCGGTCCGCGGCACCGAGCCGGGCGGCAGCACCCGGACTGCGACCGAGAGACCGAGCGCGTCCTTGAGCCTGGACTCGAGCCGACCGGAGTCCGGCATTGGTCCTGGCCACCCCGTTCCGATCTCACAACAGGCGACCAGGCGGTGCTGGGCGTCGCGCTCGTCCACAATCAGCAGGTAGTCGGGCGCGATCGAATCCTCAGCGAGCAGCACCCGCTCGATTTCGCTCGGGTAGACGTTCACGCCCCTGACCACGAGCATGTCGTCCTTCCGGCCGGTGACCTTGCTCATCTTTACCAGCGTGCGGCCGCAGCGGCAGGTGCCACGGCGCAGCGAGGCAATGTCGCCGGTCCGGTACCGCAGCAGCGGCAGGGCCTGCTTGGTCATGGTCGTGAAGGTCAGCTCGCCGGGTGCGCCATCTGGCACCGGCAGGCCGGTCCCCGGGTCCAGCGCCTCGACGAAGAAGTGGTCCTCGTTGACGTGCAGGCCGTCGGCAGTGACGATGCACTCGGCCGCGACACCGGGGCCGATGACCTCCGAAAGTCCGTAGATATCCAGCGCCCGCAGGCCGAGCAGGTCCTCCAGCCTGATCCGCATCTCTTCGGTCCACGGCTCCGCGCCGAAGATGCCAGCCTTCAGCGTCAGGCCTCGGGCTGGCCCCGCACCGGCCTCGGCCAGCGCCTCGCCGAGGCGGATCGCGTAGGACGGGGTGCACGTCAGGATGTCCGGCTTCAGGTCCCTGATAAGCGTGACCTGCCGCGGGGTCATCCCGCCGGAGGCGGGCACCACCGTAGCGCCGAGCTCGATCGCGCCCTGGTGAATGCCCAGCCCGCCGGTGAACAGGCCGTAGCCGTAGGCGTTGTGCACGATGCTGGCCGGCGTCGCCCCGGCCGCTGCCAGCGCGCGGGCGCACATCCTGGCCCAGAGCCTCAGGTCGTCGCGGGTGTAGGCGACCAGGGTCGGGCGGCCGCCGGTGCCGCTCGAGCCATGCACCGCGACGACGTCCTCGCGCGGCACCGCGAGCAGCCCGAACGGGTAGGCCTGCCACAGATCCTGCCTGTCGGTGGTCGGCAGCCGGTGCAAAGTGGCGAAGTTCACGTCCGCGCCGGCGGCCACGCCGGCCTCCGTCAGCCGGGCGCCTTGCAGCCCGCCGGTGGCGATCAGCCGGTCGATCATCGCGCGCAGCCGCTCGAGCTGCAGGCCGGCCAGCTGCTCGGCCGGCATCGACTCTGCCGCCCGCTCGAACATGGCCGGGGCATCCGCTGCTGACATATGGGCGAACCTCCTGCGACGGGCGCCTACGATGACCGTATGACCACTGTGCCCGACCGCTCCCGGATCCGTCTGCCGGGTATTAGCTCTCGTGCTTACGAGCACCCCGCCGACCGGTCAGCGCTCGTGGCGCTGCGCAAGCTCACCGGTTTCGACACGATCCTGAAGAACCTCGCCGGCCTGTTCAACGACCGGGCGCTGCGGCTGAATTACCTGGCTAGCTCGGTGCGCGCGTCCGAGGCGCAGTTCCCGGACCTGTACCGGGCGATGCTGGACGGCTGCTACATCCTTGACCTGTCCAAGGTTCCCGAGCTCTTCATCTCGCAGGACCCGCAGGTTAACGCCTTTACGCTCGGCAACGACAAGCCGTTCATCGTGATCACCACTGGCCTGGTCGACCTCCTGGATGAAGAAGAGATCAGGTGGGCCATCGGGCATGAGCTCGGCCATGTGCTCTCCGGCCACGCGGTCTACCACACCATGCTGTTCAACCTGGTCAACCTCGCCCGCCGGCTCGCGCTGATTCCGTTCGCATGGATCGGGCTGAAGGCTGTGGTGTGGGGCCTTGAGGAGTGGTACCGCAAGTCCGAGCTCTCCGGTGACCGAGCGGGCCTGCTCGCCGGCCAGGACGTCGAAGCAGCCCGGCGGGCTTTGATGAAGCTCGCCGGCGGGCCGCGGCTGGCCGAGTTCAGTGCCGACGAGTTCCACCGCCAGGCGCAGGAGTATGACGCGGTTCCCGACGTCCGCGAGAGCCTGCTGAAGCTGCTCCAGCTGCAAGGCCAGACGCACCCGTTCGCCGTCGTGCGGTTTGCCGCGCTCGACCTGTGGGCCAGCGGCAACGAGTACCGCGACATCCTCGCGGGCAATTACCCGCGCCGCGAGGGCGACTCCGACACGTCAGTGGGCGAGGAGTTCAGGAACGCGGCCAAGTCCTACCAGGACTCCTGGAGCCGCAGCTCCGACCCGTTGATCGGCGCAGTGCGCGGGGTGGCAAGCGGCGCGGCCGAGGCCGGCAGCCGTCTGTTCAACCGGTTTGGCCAACGGCACGAGGACGACGACGAGTAGCCGGTAGCGCCGCTGGTGCCGTTACGCGTTCTGCGCCGCGCTGACCAGCGGACTGAGCCTGCCGAGCACGTCCGGCAGGTCGCCGCGGTGCACGACGCCGACCTGCTGCGTCGCCCTGGTCAGCGCTACGTAAAGGTCGTTCAGCCCGCGCGGTGACTCTGCCAGCAGGCCGGCCGGGTCGGCAATGAGCACGCAGTCAAACTCCAGGCCCTTGGCTTGCCGGACGGTCAGCACCACGACCGGGCTGGCCAGGTCCGGGTCAGCGCCGATGGCCGTGCCCGGCAGCGCGGCGCTGACCGCCTCGCCTAGCTCGTCAGCGAGGCTGGCCGGGACGATCACGGCGAGCTTGCCGTCACCGGCCCGCTCCGACAGCGCGGCCGCGGCCTGCGCGACGGTGCCCGCGAGCTGGCCCGGCGGAGCTTCCTGCTGCCAAGGCTGATGCCCGGACTGGCGCACGGACCGGGGCGGCTCCAGCTCGAGGCCGATGGCGGTCAGCACGTCAGCCGCGACCACCATGACCTCGGCCGGCGTCCGGTAGTTCACCGTCAATGGCGCCAGCCGCCACCGGTCCGCAAGGTACGGATCGAGTGCATCGTGCCAGGACGGCTGCCCGGCCAGGTCGCCGGTCTGGGCGACATCGCCGACGATTGTGAGCGACCTGGCCGGGCAGCGCCGCATCAGCATCCGCCACGCCAGCTGCGACAGCTCCTGTGCCTCGTCCACGATGACGTGCCCGAACGCCCAGGTGCGGTCAGCGGCAGCCCGCTCAGCAGCGGTGAGGTTGACCTCATCTTCGTATCGTGCGGCTAGCCGCTCGGCGTCCACCAGGTCCGCGCCCATCAGTATCTCGGGATCGTCCTCGTCGTCCCGGCCGATGATGTCGAGCACGCCCTGGGCGTAAGCCTCCTGCTGGCGCCTCCGTCGCTCCTCAGCCGCGCGGGCGGCCCCGTCATGCTCGCCGAGCAGCTCGGCCGCCTCGTCGAGCAACGGCACGTCCGCCGGAGTCCACGGCGCGCCCGCCTCCCGGTGCAATGCCGCGCGATCGGCGGCGGACATAGCCGGAGCCGCAGCCGCCAGCCTGGCCGGATCCGAGAACAGGTCGCCGACTAGCTGCTGCGGGGTCAGCACCGGCCACAGCCGGCTGATCGCTGCCCTGACCGCCCGGTCAGAGCGCAGTTCCCGGCGCAGGTCAGCCAGGTCCTGCTCGTCGAGCAGGCCGTTGCCCGTTCGCACGTCAGTGCCGATCTTGGCGCCGAGCTGCCTGGTCAGCGAGCTGATGATCTCCCTGGCGAAGACAGCCCTGGCCTGGTTGTGCGGTCGCCTGGACCGGCGGGCCCGTTCTCGCGCCTGGGCGATGGCTCTGGGCGTCAGCCGGAGCCGGCCCGAGTCTACGGAGAACTGGGGCGCCGTACCGTCGCGCCCGATCGCCGTGACCAGCCGGAGGCTCGCCACGTCGGCCGCAATCTCCACCGGCTCGGCCGGGACATGCTGGCGATCCCTGACCGCGGCGGCGATGATCTTCGCCATGCCGATCCGGCCCTTGATGGCGGCGACCTGGGCCGGCTCCGTCCCGCTGGCGGTCACGTCAGGGAACAGGTCGCCGATGGTCGACAGCAGCACGCTGGTCTCACCCAGGGACGGAAGCACCTGGCCGATGTAGCGAAGGAACGTGGCGTTAGGCCCAACCACCAGAACGCCACGCTTCTCCAGCTGACGGCGATAGGTGTAGAGCAGGTACGCCGCCCGGTGCAACGCGACCGCGGTCTTGCCTGTACCCGGGCCGCCCTGCACGACCAGCGCGCCGGCCATCGGCGCCCTGATGATCACGTCCTGCTCGGCCTGGATCGTCTCGACGATGTCCGCCATGGAGCCAGTCCGGCTCGTATTCAGGGCGGCCAGCAGCGCAGACTCGCCGGTCAGGCCCTCGTGCCTGGACGGATCCGCGGCGGCCAGGTCCAGCACCTCGTCATCTAGGCTGGCGATCTTCCGGCCGCGGGTCTTGATATGCCTGCGGACCCGTACGTCGCCCGGCGAGGCGGCTGTCGCCAGGTAAAACGGCCGGGCGGCATCGGCCCGCCAGTCCATCAGAAGCTGCGCGTAATCATCGGTGTCTGCGTGAATTCCGAGCCTGCCGACATAGCGCAGCTCGCCGTCGGCGAATTCGAGCCGACCGAAGCACAGCCCGTTCTCCGCCGCATCAAGCTGGGCCAGCTGCTGGCGGTACATGGCGCTGAATGTCTCCCGCTCTACCCTGGCCTGATGCGTGCCGCCGGTCTGCTGCAGTATCCCAGCCATTCGCCTGCTTGCACGTTCCCTGAGGTCATCCAGCCGGGAATAAAGCAGCGAAATGTATTCCTGTTCGCGCTCCAGTTCCGCGTTTGACAACCGTGCTCCCATTTGCTAGAATTCGACTAACGGTTGTTGTCTTTTTCGAATATCTCGCCCAGTGTGCGCTACAAGAATGTAGCGCTCTTTTTTATTTCCGGGGAACGGGGACAGCTTGGGGACCCGGAGCCCATGGCTCGCAGCGGTCCATGCAGGTTCCGAGCGGGCCGACGGGCTTGCCGTGCAGCTAGCCGGCCGGACCTTTCGACGTCGGCCCAGTTGCTCGGCTTAGCCTCACTCGCAGCCGCCTATCCGAGCCGCGCGTCGGTTCCCCGCGGGCCGAGGGTTGCGCCGTGTGCGGTGATGTCCGGGTCCCAGTCGAAAACAACCGAATTATCCTCTTCACCAATAAGCACCTCGGCGCCTGGCGCCGCTCCGGAGTCGGCCAGCCCCTGCTCGATGCCGAGCTTGGCGAGCCGGTCTGCCAGATAGCCAACGGCCTCGTCGTTAGCAAAGTCGGTCTGCAGGATCCACCGCCGCGGCTTGTCACCGATGACGCGGAAGCTGTTCTCGCCGATGGCGACAATCGCGAAGTCCGGCCCGGCGACCGGCTCGGGCCTGAGTACTATCCGGGTCGGCTCGGCTAGCGGCGCGGCCGCTCGCGCCTCAGCGATCACGGACGCCATGGTGAACGCCAGGTCGCGCAGGCCCTCCGTGGTGGCAGCCGAAACCCTGTGCACGGTCAGGCCGCGAGCCTCCAGCTCCGGCTCTACCAGGTCGGCGAGTTCCCTGGCCGCGGGCACATCGATCTTGTTCAGCGCAACGATCCTGGGCCGGTCCGACATCGCCGCACCGGTGAGCTCCTCGTAGGCAGCCAGCTCGGACTCGAGCGCGTCCAGGTCGCTGACCGGGTCCCGGCCCGGTTCCTCGGTGGCGCAATCCAGCACGTGAACCAGGACCGTGCATCGCTCGATGTGCCGGAGGAAGTCGAGCCCAAGGCCCTTGCCGCTGCTCGCGCCGGGAATGAGCCCCGGCACGTCAGCCACCACAAACTGGACGTCACCGGCCTCGACGACGCCCAGGTTCGGGGTGAGCGTGGTGAATGGGTAGTTGGCGATCTTGGGCCGGGCTGCTGACATCGCCGCGATCAGGGATGACTTCCCGGCGTTCGGGAATCCGACCAAGCCAGCGTCGGCGACAGTCTTCAGCTCGAAGATCAGCCGCAACTCCGGACCCGGCTCGCCGCGAAGGGCGAAGCCCGGCGCCTTGCGCTTCACTGACGCAAGGGCTGCGTTGCCGAGGCCGCCACGGCCGCCTTCGGCTGCGACGTACCTTGTGCCTGCCCCTGTCAGGTCGGCCAGTTCATTGCCGTCAAGGGTTTTCACTACGGTGCCGTCCGGAACCCTGAGGATCAGGTCGGTGCCATCAGCGCCGTTGCGGTGCGAGCCGGCTCCTGGTCTGCCGTCGCCCGCCTTGCGCACTGGCTTGCGGTGAAAATCCAGCAGCGTCGACGTGCTGGGGTCGACCTCGATGATCACGTCCCCGCCGCGGCCGCCGTTACCACCGTTCGGCCCGCCAAGCGGCTTGAACTTCTCCCGGTGCACCGAGGCGCAGCCGTGCCCGCCGTGGCCGGCCTGCACCCGTACCTCGGCCTGATCCGCGAATTCCGCCACGCCTATCCCCTCTGGGCCTGCCCGCCCGGCCACTCAGATGGCCACGCTGGTCGCTCACTGACAACGACGGCCGTAAACCCGGTCGGCCCGCACGCTCCCATTAACTCCCGCGCCGCGCCTGCGCCCGAACCCGGCCCATGACGCAGATCAGCGTGCTGCAAAGCCGAAGGGCGGACCGCTGCGGTCCGCCCCTGCGAAGCCTGCCGGGCGCCGGGCGCCCGGACCAGCCAGTCTGCTCAGCTAACCTGCGCCGCTGACTCTGCTGACAGCTCGGTCTGCACCGGCAGCACGCTGACGGCCCGGCGACCACGCCTCCTGCCGAACTCCACCTTGCCGCTCACCAGGGCGAACAGCGTGTCGTCGTCGCCACGGCCAACGCCGACGCCGGGGTGGAAGTGCGTGCCGTGCTGGCGCACGATGATCTCGCCTGCACCGACGAGCTGGCCGCCGAAGCGCTTGACGCCGAGGCGCTGCGCGTTCGAGTCCCGCCCGTTACGGCTGGACGACGCGCCCTTCTTGTGTGCCATCTCGAGGGTCAGCCCTTCTTCTTCGCACCCGCGCTGGCCTTGGCCTTCTGCGTGCCGATACTAGTCACGCGGACCTGCGTGTACTTCTGGCGGTGGCCAAGGCGGCGGCGGTAGCCGGTCTTGTTCTTATAGTGGATCATGTTGATCTTGGGGCCGGCAGCAGCACCCACGATCTCGGCTGTTACCTGGTAGGCGCCAAGCTCAGCCGGATCACTGATGACCTTGCCGTCATCGACGACGAGCAGGGCCGGCAGCGTCACGCTGGCTCCAACGTCACCGGACAGCTTGTCGACGGTCAGGACGTCGTCAACCGACGCCTTCTCCTGCCTGCCGCCGCAGCGCACGATCGCGTACACCGAGAGTTCTCTCCTCTTTGTGCCAGCCCGCCGCGAGAATCGCGGAAACCTTGCGCACTAGCCACCCGGCCGCGAGGCAGGCTGATCCGCTTAAATGCGCCGACCAACAAGCGTATCAGACTGCGCGCCGCCCTCAGCCGCTCGCCGGCTACTCCTCAACCTCAACACCGGCGGCCTGGCTCGACGCAGCCGGGGCAGTGCCGTCGGAGCTTGTGCCGGCGGAGCTGGCGCCGTCTGGCCCGGCGGCCGCTGGACCGGATCGCCGACTGCGGCCCGACCTGGACCGTCCAGACCGCGCGGCGGGAGCCACGCCGTCGCCGGATTCCGTCCCGGCCCCATCCGTGCTCGCTCGCTCTGTCGAGGATCGCCCGGCAGACGCCGGCGTGGCTGACAGTCGCGCGTCAGCGCCGAGCTGATCGCCGCTCCCGACTGCCTGGTCGGTCGGCTCGGGGACGGCCGACGCGTTCTTCGGTGCGGTTGCGCTGCCCTGCGGCTGGACTGACTCGTCCGGCAGACCGGGCCCCTCCGGCTGGGCCGACCCGTCCGGCTGACCTGAACTGTCCGGCTGAGCTAGCCCCTGTCGCTGGGCCGAACCGGATGATCCAGCTGGCCGACCCGACCGGCTCCGACCGCGGCTTCTTGACCCGCTGGCTTGTCCGCCGGAAGCGCCGTCCTGGCCAGTATCGGCGCCCTTGGCGGCCTCGCCCGGGCCGTCTTTGCTCCGGGCAGCTGCCGGTCCACCGGGGCCGGCCGGCCGGCCGCCACGGTTCCGGCCGTTCTTACCGCCCGCGTCAGCAGTGCCGCCGTCCCGGCCATGGCCGGTCTCGCTCCGGCCGCGAGCCGGTGCGTGGTCAACGGGCTCGAGCGAGACGATCACGCCCCGACCGTTGCAGTGCTCGCATGGCACAGAGAACGCCTCGAGCAGGCCAGAGCCCACTCGCTTGCGAGTCATCTGCACCAGGCCGAGCGAGGTCACCTCGGCGACTTGATGCTTGGTCCTGTCCCTGGCCAGGCACTCCAGCAGGCGGCGCAGGACCAGCTCGCGGTTGCTCTCGAGCACCATGTCGATGAAGTCGACGACGATGATGCCGCCGAGGTCCCGCAGCCGCAGTTGCCTGACGATCTCCTCAGCCGCCTCCAGGTTGTTCCTGGTGACGGTCTGCTCCAGGTTGCCGCCCTGCCCAGTGAACTTCCCGGTGTTGACGTCGATGACCGTCATGGCCTCGGTGTGGTCGATCACCAGCGACCCGCCGCTGGGCAGCCACACCTTGCGTTCCAGTGCCTTGGCTAGCTGTTCGTCAATCCGGTGCGCTGCGAAGACGTCCGTCTCGTCGTCCCACCGCTCGAGCCTGTCGGCCAGATGCGGAGCCACGTAGCGGACGTACTCATCGACCAGGTCCCACTCGCTGTCGCTGGCGATGACCAGGTTGCTGAAGTCCTCGTTGAAGATGTCCCGGACTACCCGCAGGGTCAGGTCGGGCTCGCTGTACAGCAGGTCCGGCGCGGTCGCAGTCTTGGCCTTCTTCTCGATCGCCTCCCATTGCGCCGCCAGCCTGGCCACGTCGCGGGAAAGCTCCTCCTCCGACGCACCCTCGGCGGCCGTCCGCACGATCACCCCGGCGCTCTCCGGCATGACCTGCTTCAGGATCTGCTTCAGCCGGCTGCGCTCGGTGTCCGGCAACTTGCGGCTGATACCCGTCATGCTCGCCCCGGGCACGTAGACCAGGTAACGGCCAGGCAGGCTCACCTGACTGGTCAGCCGGGCACCCTTGTGCCCGATCGGGTCCTTGGTGACCTGAACCAGGATTGACTGGCCCGACTTAAGCGCCGACTCGATCCGCTTGGACTCGCCCTCAAGGCCGCTGGCGTCAAAGTTCACCTCGCCGGCGTAGAGGACCGCGTTCCGCCCTTTACCGATGTCGACGAACGCTGCCTCCATCGAGGGCAGCACGTTCTGCACCTTGCCCAGATAGACGTTGCCGACGTAGGACTGGTGGCTCGCCTTGTCTACGTAGTGCTCAACGAGCACGCCGTCCTCAAGCACCGCGATCTGGGTTCGGTCGGCATGCTGGCGCACCACCATGACCCGCTCGACCGCCTCGCGCCTGGCCAGGAACTCGGACTCGGTGATGATCGGCGGCCGGCGGCGACCCGACTCACGGCCCTCGCGCCGGCGCTGCCGCTTAGCCTCCAGCCTCGTCGAGCCCTTAATGGCCCGGACGTCGGAAACGTCGGCGGTCTTCTCGCGCGGCGTCCGCACGTGCACAACCGTGTTCGGCGGATCATCCGGTGAGCCGCTAACCGGCGCCTCGGTGTCTGGGCCAGATCCGGTGCGCCGACGGCGTCGGCGCCGCTTCGCGGTGGTACTGCCTGGCTCGTGTGCGCCGTCCTCGTCCTCGTCCAGGTCGTCCTCGGCGTCGGCCTGTTCATGCTGGTCGTCACCCGAGGCGCGACCATGCTCCGCCGGCTCGGCGGGACCGCCGGCCGCCTTGCCGCGCCCGCGACCACCACGTCGGCGCCGCCTGCTGGCCGGGCCGGCTGCAGTCTCGTCACGGCCGTCAGCTTCGGTGCCGTCGTCGAGCTCGATCTTCTCGTCGTCCTCGGCTGCCTGCGACCCGGCCGCGCGCTGCCCGCGCTGCTGGCCTGCGCGCTGCTGGTTGCCAGCCTGGCCGCCCTGCTGCTGGCGGTCCGGCCGCTGCGCTGCCGCAGGCCGTGCGGCCGCGATGTCCGGCGGCTGGAAGATCACCAGTGGTGGCTGGAACGCGGCCTGAGGAACGGCCGCAGGCTGCGCCGCGGCAGGGGCCACGAGCGCTGGCGGGACGACCGGCTGCGTCCCGGGCCCCGCCGGAACCTGTCCGGCGCCGGACGAGCGGCCAGGCGAGTCGCCGGCGGCGCCATTACGTCCGGCAGGCCGGCCAACGGTGCCCTGCGCAGCGGCTAGCCCGGTGTCGCCGGACGAGTCGTCCTGGCCGGCACCTTTCGTCTGCTCGTCCCGGCCCGCGGCGGCCGCTCGCGCCCGGCTCGGGCGCTTGCGCGCCGCACCGGCTGTAGCAGCTGCGGCCTGAGCCGTCGGCTCGTCAGAGCGGCTGCCTCCGCCACGCGCCTGACCGGCTCGCGCGCCGGCCTGCTGCTCCTTACCAGCTCGCTGCTCCCCGCCGGGCGCCGCACTCGCAGGCGAATCGCTGGCATGGCGCTCAGCCGCGCGCGGCTGAGCGGCCTGCGCCTCACTAGCTGGCTGCTGCCCGGCTTGCGGCTCGGCCGGCGAAGCCGCACCGGCGGCCGGTTCTGCGGCCGGCGGGCCGGCCGGCCTGGTTACCGCGCGGCGGGCCCGCCGGAGCAGGCCCTTGCCCTGGCTCGCGGTACCGTGGCTCCCGCCGTCGGCCGGACCTGTCGTGTTCGCTGATGCTGACGACCCGGCAGGCAATCCATCGCCAGTCTGGCCATCAGCTGCTGACTCTCTGTTCTGTCGCTCGATCTCGAGCATTCGGGCGATCTCTCCCGTCAGGCTCCCGGGCGCAGCCGGCCTCGTCGGGCCGCTCCGCGCCGCGCGGGAGCTGTTCGTACGCGCTCACTGGTGCGGCATACGCCGTTCCGGCGCCCCCCGCATCCAGGCACGTTGCCAATACCTGTACCTGTGCAGCGTCCCGTCCGTCTGGCCGGGGCGCTTCCGCCGTACGTGCGGCCCCAGAAGGGCCGGCCGGCGCTGGCGATCCCGACTGTCCGGCCGAGCCGGCCAGAACATCGGGATCAGGCACGCTGGCCTCCGCGGCGGCAGCATCGATGCCCAGTGGCCCCTGAGCCAGCCGCGTCACCACTGCGGGCGACGCTGGCTCCAGGGCCGACATGTGGCGGAACGCAACCAGGATGTCTTCGGGTCGGACGGCAGGTGTCAGGTGCCGAACAACCATTCGAAGTATCGCACACCCGGAGTGCTCCTCCGCCATGGCGCGCCGGTCTAGCTCCAGCGACACCACTCCGGCCCGGGTATCGAGCCGGCGAACTCCGTTGCTGGTAAGGCGCTCCACCTCCGCGTGCGCGGCGGCGAGAAACGCCTGGACTGCCGACGCCGCTGCCCCAGCGGCGACTCCCGGCAGCACGACTTGCCACTGCGAGGCCTCCAGCCGCGGCGCCTGCGTCACGGCAAGATCGGTGACCTCGATCACGTCAATCCCCTCCGGCAGGGCGGCGTCGAGCCTGGCCCTGACTGCATCGGGAGCGACACTCGCGGTGAGGGAAATCTCCATGTACTCGGCCTCGCTGGCGGCCCCGGTAGGGGCGCCGCCTGAGTAGGAGATCTTGGGATGCGGAGAGAAGCCCGCCGAGTGGGCGACCGGCAGGCTGGCCCTCCGGACTCCCCGCTCCACCGCGCGCGCAATGTCGCGGTGGCTCGCAAACCGCATCCGGCCGCGCTTAGCGTACTTGATCACAAGCCGCTGAACTGCTGGTGGCGGCGGCGGTCCCGACGGTCGCGGCTGCTGGCGGCCCATGCTATCCCTCGCCACCCGGCTTCACTGCAGCACCGCCGACCCTGAGCCCAGGCTCGCCATTACCATGACCGCTATCACCGCTGCTTACAACGCTCAGCGGCAGCAATCGCTTCCCGGTCGGGCCCGCCTCGATCTCGGTGCCCATGGCCGGGCAGACGCCGCACTCGAAGCAGGGCGTCCAGCGGCAGTCGTCCACTTCGCCGGCGCCGTTCGGGTCGATGGCAGCTAGCCAGTCCTGCCAGAGCCAGTCCCGCTCCAGCCCGGCGTCCAGATGGTCCCAGGGCAGGATCTCGTCGTAGCCGCGTTCCCTGGTGGTGTACCAGCCCAGATCGATGCCATCAACGGCCAGTTCCGCCTCGGCGCACTTCTCCCAGCGCTCGAACGAGAAGGTCTCGCTCCATCCGTCGAATCTCGCGCCGTCCTGCCAGGCCGCCAGGATCACCTTGGCTACCCGGCGGTCGCCCCGGGACAGCAGGCCTTCCACGATCGACGGCTTGCCGTCGTGATACCGGAAGCCGATGGCCTTGCCATACCGCCGGTCCGACCGCATCGCCGCGCCCAGCGCCTTCAGCCTGGCGTCCACGGTTTCGTGGTCGCACTGAGCCACCCACTGGAACGGGGTGTGCGGCTTGGGCACGAACCCGCCGATGGATACCGTGCAGCGAACGTCGCTGCGGCCGGTTGCCTCGCGCCCGGCGGCGATGACGCGGCGGGCCAGGTCGGCGATCGCGAGCACATCCTCGTCGGTCTCGGTCGGCAGGCCGCACATGAAGTACAGCTTCACCTGCCGCCAGCCGCTGGCGTAGGCCGTCGTTACCGTCTTGATCAGGTCATCCTCGGTGACCATCTTGTTGATCACCTTGCGTATCCGGTCCGAGCCGCCTTCCGGCGCGAACGTCAGCCCCGACCGCCGCCCGTTACGGCTCAGCTCGTCGGCCAGCGTCACGTTGAACGCGTCCACCCGCGTCGACGGAAGGGACAGGCCGGTGTTGGTGCCTTCGTACCGGTCGGCCAGGTCCACAGCGATCTCGTTGATCTCGCTGTGATCTGCGCTGGACAGCGAGAGCAGGCCGACCTCGTTGAACCCGCTGGCCTGCACGCCCGCCTCTACCATCGAGCCGATCGTGGTGATCGAGCGCTCCCGGACCGGCCGGGTGATCATCCCTGCCTGGCAGAAGCGGCAGCCCCTGGTGCAGCCGCGGAAGATCTCGACGCTGAACCGCTCGTGCACAGTCTCGGCCAGGGGCACCAGCGGCTTGCTCGGGTACGGCCAGGAATCAAGATCGGTGACCGTGTGCTTGGCGACGGACCGTGGCACCCCCGGCCTGTTCGGCGCTATCGCGGCGATCGTGCCGTCGGCGCCATAGCTGACGTCGTAGAACCGCGGCACGTACACCCCGCCGGCCGAGGCGAGCTGCTCCAGCAAGCCCTCCCTGCCGCCCGGCCGCCCGGCCGCCTTCCAGGCCCTGACCAGCTCGGTAATGACGAGCACCGCCTGCTCGCCGTCGCCAAGCACGGCGCCGTCGATGAACTCGGCGATCGGCTCGGGGTTGAAGGCAGCGTGGCCGCCGGCCAGCACGATCGGGTCGCCGCTCCCCCGCTCGGCCGCTGCCAGTGGTATCCCGGCCAGGTCCAGCGCGGTCAGCAGGTTGCTGTAGCCGAGCTCGGTGGCGAAGCTGACCCCGAGCAGGTCAAACGCCCGGACCGGCCGGTGCGAGTCCACGGTGAACTGAGGCACCTGGTGCTCGCGCATCAGCGCCTCAAGGTCCTGCCAGACGGTGTAGGTGCGCTCGGCGAGGACGCCTTCTCGCTCGTTGAGCACCTCGTAAAGGATCTGCAAGCCCTGATTCGGCAGGCCTACCTCGTAGGCATCGGGGTACATCAGCGCCCAGCGGACCTCGGCTGAATCCCAGTCCTTGATGACAGAGTTCAGCTCGCCGCCGACGTACTGGATTGGCTTGCGGACCAGCGGGAGCAGCGGCTCGAGGAGGGGGTACACCGACTGCACAGGCACCGTTACAGAGTACCGACGCCGCGATGTCCTTCGCGCTGGCCGTCCCGGACCTTGCATTGCCAATCAATCCGGCAGGTATTGTTTGTAGCTCACCGGCCCGGCGGCGCCGCCGGCCTGCGCTGATCAAAACCGAAGAAAATCATAATTTTTGCCGTAACAGGTTCAGTTCACGCAGGCAGTCTGCAGGAGGTACGCAGGTGCACGTCGACCCCTACATCGTCCTGGGCAGCGCGGTTGTGGGCTTGCTGGTCGGCATGACCGGGGCCGGCGGCGGCGCGCTCATGACGCCGATGCTGATCCTGCTGTTCGGCGTGAAGGCACCCAGCGCCATCTCCAGCGACCTAGTCGCCGCGGTCTTCATGCGGCCGGTTGGCGCCGCCGTGCACATGCGCAGGGGGACGGTGAACTACCGGCTGGTCGGCTGGCTGGCACTGGGCTCGGTGCCGATGGCTTTCGTCGGGGCCTACCTGCTGCGGGTGCTCGGCAGGAGCTCGGGGGCGCCGGTTCATGTGGAGCAGGCGCTGGGGGCGGCGCTGCTCACCGGCGCGGCTGCGATGGTCATCAGGTACGTCATGGATGTACGCGGCGGCCAGGACCGGGCGACTGCGGCGCGAGACCTCGTCTGCAAGCCGCTGCCGACCGTGGCCATCGGCATGGTCGGCGGCGTTATCGTCGGCCTGACCTCGGTCGGTTCTGGTTCACTCATGATCGTGCTGCTCCTGTTCCTCTACCCGATGATCAGCGCGGGACAGCTGGTCGGCACGGACCTGACTCAGGCAGTGCCGCTGACCCTGGCCGCCGCCGTCGGTGCGCTGGTCATCGTCGGCCACGTGAAGTTCGGGGTCACCCTCTCGATCATCATCGGGAGCGTGCCCGCGGTGCTGATCGGTTCGTTGCTCTCCTCGCGCGCCCCGGACAAGGCTCTGCGGCCGGTGATTACCTTCGTAATCTTCGCCTCCGGGCTGAAATACGTCGGAGTCGGCACTACCGCCCTGGGCTGGACGCTAGCGGCTGTCTTCGTCGTCAGCGCGGCCGGGTGGCTGGCCTGGCGGACGCCGTGGCGCGGCCGCGCGGGCAGCCCGGTTGCGGCGTCGAGCCCACCAGTGCCAGAGGACCTGGGCGCGAACCAGGCGGCCGTGACGACGGCCGACGAGGCCGGGCCACCAGGTCGGACTGTCGCGCGCTAACTCCAGCGAGCGCCCGTAGCGACGCGCCGCCGCGGGACAGGGAACCGACAAAGCCCCCGGACCGACCGTCGCGCTGCTTCCAGCTCGCGCCGTTCCAGTTCAGGATGACGCCGTCGCCGCCGCCGGTATACCCGACCGCCCAGGCGCCGGAGGAGTAGGCAGCGACGCCCGCCAGGAAGTCGTCGGTAGCGCCGCCGACCGACGGGTTCGGGCTGGCCACGTGCTGCCAGGAATGACCGTTCCAATGCAGGATGTAGGTGTGGCCTGCCCCGTATTCGCCGACCGCCCAGGCCTCGTCATCGGCACCGGCGGCCACTGACTGCAGCACGGTCGTGCTCCTCGCACTCGCACTGCGCATTCGCCGCCAGACCGACCCGTTCCAGTGCATGATCAGAGTCCGGCCACCCACGTGACCTACCGCCCAGGCGGTGCCGTGCGGCCCGGTCGCCACACCGTAAAGAATGCCGCCGACGATGTTCGGGCTCGGAACTTGCTTCCAATGAGAACCGTTCCAGCGCGCGAACACGGTCCAGTAACCAGGGGCGCCACTGCCGACCAGCCACGCGCCGTGAGCCGAGCTAGCGGCCACGCCCTGCAGCAGACCCTCGCCGGTCGTTCCGTGGACGAGCGCCGCGGGATTGCGTGTCAGGCGCCAATTCCTGCCGGTCCAGTGAAGGATCAGATACACGGGCCCATTGCGGGTATGGCGAAAACCCACGGCCCAGGCTGCTCCGCGCGTGCTCACAGTGACGCTGGTGAGCTGCGGAGAGCCGGCCGGGCTGGGACTCGGGACCCGTTTCCAGCTGACCCCGTTCCAGTGCAAGATCAGGGTCCTATTGCCGACCGCGCCTACTGCCCAGGCATCGCGTGCCGAGGACGCGGCCACGCTCTGCAGAAACGCAGCGCCATGCAGTCGCGGTGCTCGAACGCGGGACCAGCTAGTGCCGTTCCAGTGCATAACGAGCAGGGTGTCGTCGTGTGCGCCGCCGACCGCCCAGGCGTTGGTGGCAGAGGTCGCGGCCACCCCGGACAGGTATCCGGCCGTGGTGGTAAAGCTCGCTGGACTGGTCCGGCTGGTAGCCCCGGCTGCTGTCAGCGGCGCCGCCGCCCACGCCGCGAAACTGGCAGTGATTAAAGCCGCCAGGGCTGACAAAGCGATGTCTAGCCCTGCTTGCCTTGTCCGGCACACCGGCGTCCCCTTCCGGCAGCACGCCAACTTCCCGTACTTAATGTGACATAGCTGATATCTACTGGCAAGACGCCTTTCCAGCCCGACGCTTAGTTGGGCGGCTTGACATCACGGCCCGCCCGGCGCGCCAAAACAAGAGCCGCCTCCAACTCCGCCGACCTCCGGCCGGCAACTCGGCAAAGGCACGCCCGTTGCGCCGGACCACCGGGTAAAGCCTCAGCGCATAATTGGCTCCACTGCGGCAGCGGCCGGTTGCCAGGTCGAAGGTGTACCAGTGCCAGGGACAGGTAATCGCGCCGTTCCGGACGATCCCGTCGGCAAGCGGACCGCCGTTATGCGGGCAGCCGGCGTTGGTGACACGCAGTTGACCGTCCACGGCGAAAACAGCGTAATGGCGGCCAGCGTGCCGGAACGTCCACGCCTTCCGGCCGCGCGGCCGCGCTAGCGGCACCAGTGTGGTTACTGGCCCGTCAGTCATCCCTGGCCTTAGCCAGCCTGGCCGCGATCTCGGCAATGTCGACGGGCATTGACAGGCTCCGTTCAATTATTCGATAACGCGGACGGTCACTGGCCCGAGCCGGTCGAACTCGGCCCTGAACACGTCCCCCGCCGTCATCGGCACGGCCGCGTGCAGAGCCCCCGTCATGATCAGCTGGCCGGGCTCGAGCCCGGCCCCCATCTCGCCGAGAGTGTTGGCGAGCCAGGCCACCACCCCGACCGGATCGCCAAGCGCCGCCGCGCCCGCGCCGGTATCCACCAGCTCGCCTGACCTGGTCAGGACCATCCCGATGAGTCTCGGGTCCACGCCGTCGAGCGACACTAGGCGGCTCGACACCGCGACCGCGCCATTGGAGGCCAGGTCCGCGACCGTGTCGGCCAGCCGGATCCGCCAGTCGGCGAACCGCGAATCGACAATCTCGACTGCGGCCACCATGCCTGCGATGGCACTGCGCGCGTCCAGTACGGTGACGCCGGGACCGCGCAACCCGCTGGCGAGGACGAAGGCAATCTCGGCCTCGATCTTCGGCTGGATGAACTGGCCCAGCGAGACCGCGTCGCCGTCGGCGTACACGGTCGAGCCGAGCACCGGCCCGTGATCGGGTGAGTCGACGCCGATCATCTTCTGCATGGGCCTGGAGGTGAGGCCCACCTTGTACCCGACGACCTCATCGCCGTCGTTCACCAGCATCCGGGTGAGCTGCTGCGCTATCGCGTAGCCGTCGGCCATGCCGAGATCAGGCTCTGTGTCAGTGAACGGCTCGATCGCCTGGCGGCTCCGCCGGGCCTCGTATAGCGCTTTCGCCTTGCCGGACACGTCGATTAGCGGCATCTGCTCAGCCTCCGTTAGCGGCTCGGAGCTCCGAATGCAGGTCGCCCAGCGGACGCGACAACGGCGGCACTTCCCTGACTGCCCTGCGATGAGACAAGCTACGCATGTTGCCGTTCAGGCTATTACGCCGCACGCAACGGAACGGAGCCGCGGACATGATCGGTGGACGCAGGTGAGCGGCGCAAGGACGCTCGCTGCCATTGTCGGGCCTGGCAACATCGGCACCGACCTACTCGCCAAGCTGCAGCGCAGCGACCAGATAGACGTCGGCTACATGGTCGGTGTCGTCGAGTCTGACGGCCTGGCCAGGGCCAGGCAACTCGGGCTCTCCGCGTCGGCAGACGGCGTCGACTGGCTGGTCCGCCAGGATCCGTTGCCGGACCTGGTCTTCGACGCTACCTCTGCCAAGGCGCACCTGGCCAACGCGCCGCGGTACGCCGAGGCCGGCATCACTGCGATCGACCTGACCCCAGCTGCGCTCGGCCCGCTGGTCTGCCCGCCGGTGAACCTGCACGATCACCTCGATGCGCCGAACATCAACATGATCAGCTGCGGCGCACAGGCCACCATTCCCATCGTGCATGCGGTCTCCAGCGTGGTGCCCGTTCCCTACGCCGAGATCGTCGCGTCGGTTGCCTCGAAGTCCGCAGGCCCTGGTACCAGGGCGAACATCGATGAGTTCACGCATACCACGTCCAGGGCGGTGCAGAGCGTCGGCGGCGCGGAGAAAGGCAAGGCCATCATCATCCTCAACCCGGTCGAGCCGCCCATGATCATGCGGGACACGGTCTACTGCGCGATCCCATCCGACGCCGACACCGGCGCCATCACCGAGTCAATCCTGCGCCGGGTCGCCGAGGTGCAGCGCTACGTGCCCGGCTACGCGCTGCGGGCCGAACCGCAATTCGACGATGCGCGCGAGTCGTGGCACGGCAACGCGCGGGTCGCGGTCTTTCTCGAGGTCCGCGGTGGCGGCGATTACCTGCCTGAGTACGCCGGGAACCTGGACATCATGACCGCGGCCGCTGCGCAGGTCGGCGAGGTCATCGCGCACCGCCGGGCGGCGGGGGTGACGGCATGAGCGGCCTGATCGGTGCGGACCGGGAGTTGCGCATCACTGACACGACGCTGCGAGACGGCAGCCATGCCATGGCGCATCAGTTCACCGAGGAACAGGTCCGGGCCACCGTGCACGCACTGGACGCGGCCGGCGTCGCGGTCATCGAGGTCACCCACGGCGACGGGCTCGGGGGCTCGTCGTTCAACTACGGGTTCTCCCGCGAGGACGAACTGACCCTGATCAAGGCAAGCGTGCAGGAGGCCACCCAGGCCGCCATCGCGGTCCTGCTGGTGCCGGGCATCGGCACCAAGGATGACCTGCGTGGTGCGCATGCGGCGGGCGCGGCCGTGGCCAGGATCGCGACGCACTGCACTGAGGCCGACGTGTCCCCTCAGCACTTCGGGCTGGCGCGCGATCTTGGCATGGAGACCGTGGGCTTCCTGATGATGGCGCACAAGACAACGCCCGCCGAGCTGGCCAGGCAGGCAAGGATCATGGTCGATGCCGGCGCGCAATGCGTCTACTGCGTTGACTCGGCCGGCGCGCTGGTGCTCGGCGACGCGCAAGAGCGCGTGCAGGCAATGGTCGCCGAGATTGGTAACGATGCCGAGGTCGGCTTCCACGGTCATCAGAACCTGTCACTGGGAGTTGCTAACTCCGTGCTGGCCTACCAGCACGGCGCCAGGCAGGTGGACGGCGCGCTGTGCGCGCTCGGCGCCGGGGCGGGCAACTCGCCCACCGAGGTGCTGGCCGCCACCTTCGACCATCTCGGCGTGCCCACCGGCGTGGACGTCGGCGGGGTGCTGGCCGCCG
>JBKQTJ010000140.1:0-29816 GCA_052143255.1 Streptosporangiaceae bacterium
GTGGCACTATCCCGCGGGTCACCCCGGGTCGGCGTTACCGACCACCCTGCCCTGCGGAGCCCGGACCTTCCTCGGCACGCCAGTCAGGCGTGCCGCGGCCGCCCGGCTGACTCGCCCGCCGCTGCACCAAGACTATGGCAACCAGCCCGTAAAAGCGCACTACGAAGCGGGCGGAGCTGGCATGATCAGCCAGCCGCCGCCCGCCCCGCGATGAGCGAGCGCTCAGTGAGCACTGCGCTCAGTGAGCACAGCTGCTCAGTGAACCAGGCTGCCCAGCAGGCTGTCGTACTCGCCGTTGCTGCGCGACGGAGTTGACAGCGTCAGAGCAGAAGCTGGCCGCACTGCCGACGATGAGGCGCCCGGCCGGCCACCTGCCGGCCTGCTCGTCGTCCGCCGGACCGCCGGGCGCGACTTCGGCGCAGTAGTCCGCGGGCGTGACAGGGTCGACTTCGGCCTGGCCGTCGCCTTGGGCTTAGCCGCCGTCCTGGCAGCCGGCTTGGCGTTGCTGCTCGCGGCCGTCGTGGACGATCCCGCAGTCCTGGACCTAGCGGCCGTCCTAGAACGCGTGGACGAGGCTGCTGGCCTAGTCGACGACCTGGCGGTCGTCCGCCTGGCTGTGGTCCGCGGCTTGGCCGCCGCCCGTGACCGGGTGGTGCTTGCCGGTGCCGGCTTGGCAGCCGACATGGACTTCGCCGCAACGGTCAGCGCCTTTGCTGCCGCCGACATCGCCTTGGTGGCTGTGTTCATCGACTTCATGGCCGACGACATGGTCTTGGCCGACGTGTTCGCCTTGGTGGCAGCAGCGGTCATCTTGCCAGCCGCCGAGGTCACCTTGGTGGCTGCTGACGACACCGTCTTGGCCGCGGCGGCTGGCGATGCCGAGCTGCGGCCGGCGGCAGCGCTGCGCGTCGACCGCGAAGCGCTAGCGCGCGATGCAGCCGACCCGGTCGACCGGGATCCGGTTGAACGAGATGTGGAGCGCGACGCGGCCGATCGTGACGCTGAACTGCGGGCCGACCGTGAGGTTGCGCTCCGGGTAGCCGTCTTGGCCGTGCCACGGGTTGAACTCGCAGCGGTGCTGCGCGTTGCCCTCGGCTTGGCGCTCGACGTCCTGGAACTCGATGTTGTCTTTGGCCGGCTCGCAGTGCCCCTTGACGCACTGCGGCTCACCGACCTGCTCCGGGCGGTACTCGCCGAACTACGGCGGCTGGCCGCACGGGTCGTGGACTGAACAGGCACTGATATCCCCCCGTCTTGATCAATTACGAGGAGTGCTATTCCACACACGGAGCGTATTTACACACACGACGACTTGTTCGCTCAGAACAATGAACCCAAGGGGACCGAAATCATCCTGTACTTGCGGGCGATCGAGCCTCAACGTGCGTCAGATCCGCAAGTGAGCGGTGTCGTTAAGCGACCGTAGCAAGGCAGGACCGTCGGCGAACCAGTCGGCCTCGCAAATCGAGGCGACGTCCAGGTGCATGCGGAACATTGCCGCTGACGGCGCCAGCAGCGCACGGCACACGATCGTCTTGATCGGCGTGACGTGACTGACCACGACGAGTGTCTGGCCGGCATGGGCGGCGAGCAGCCGGTCGAGCGCGGCGTCCACTCTCGTCGCGACTGCGGCGAAGCTCTCGCCGCCCGGCGGCGGGACGTCCGCGTCAGCCAGCCACGCAGCCAGATCGGCCGGCCATCGCGCGCCGACCTCGGCGAAGCTGAGCCCCTCCCACGCGCCGAAATCAGTTTCCACCAGGCCGTCGTCGACGACCAGCGCCGCGGCAGTGCGCTCGGCAACTGCCTCGGCTGTCCGCCGCGCCCGGCCGAGCGGAGAGGTGACGATCAAGTCGACATCACCCCGCGCCGCCAGTGCGCTCCCCGCAGCTGCCGCCTGCCGGCGGCCGGTGTCGGTAAGCGGGATGTCGCCGCGGCCGGCGAACCGCCGCTCTACTGACAGCGCTGTCTGGCCGTGCCTCAGCAGCAACGTGGTGGTGGGATTGCTCTTCCCGGCCCGCCAGCCGCCGGCTGCGTCAGCGCCGCCTGAACCCTTAGAGCCCTGACTCATCCGTCCTTACCAAGATACGGCGGCATTCCTCGCAGCGCACAACCTCGTCAGCGGCGGCGGCGCGGATCGCATTGAGATCCACGGTGTTGAGTGACAGATGGCAGCCCTGGCACTGGCCGCGGCGCAGGGCCGCCGCACCGACGCCAGCATGCTGCACCCGCAGTCGCTCGTACAGCTCGATCAGGTCCGCAGGCTCGTCCGCGAGCACCACCGCCCGGTGATCGGCCGCCTTGCCAGACAGCTCGGTGATCTCCGCCAGCGCGACGTCGCGCCGGGTTGTGACGGCTTGCAGGTCTGCGGCGACACTGGCGCGCTCGGCGGCCGCTTCCTTGAGCCTGGACTGCGCCGCCTCCAGCCGCTCCATCACCTCAAGCTCGACATCCTCGAGATCCGACTGGCGCCGCAGCAGCGACTCGATCTCTGATTGCAGGTTCTCGAGCTCGCGCGGTGAAGAAACCTGCCCGGCGTCCAGCCGGGCCCGGTCCCGGCTGATACGAGTGCGAACCTGCTCGACATCGGCGTCTGCCTTGACCTGCTCGCGCCTGAGATCGCCCTCCCTGGCCTGCAGCGCGGCGATCTCGTCACGCAACTCGACATCCTGCTGCTCCAGCCTGCTCAGCTCAGCGTGCTCGGGCAAGCCTCGCCGGCGATGCTCCAGCCGTCCTAGCTCGGCATCGAGGTCTGCCAGCTCAAGCAGTCGCAGCTGCGCTTCAGGGGATGCTTTCACGGTGGCCAGGTTAGCCTGCCGCCGGCGCATATGTCGCCCCGCCCGTAGCGTCTGCGCCCGGCGTTAACGCCCGCGGGGCTCAGTCGCCGAGCCGGACCAGGACAATCGGCGCTGAGGTCGGGCGCCTGGATCCGGCCGACGGCTCGACGGTCAGCCCCAGCCGCTCCCCGCGGGCTAGGTGACCGACCACCATCGGGCCGCTCATGCCGTGCCGCGGGGGTGGCAGCATTCCGGCCGGGCGGTCGCCAGCGGGACCCATCAGCCAGAGCTCGTAGGCCTTGGTCGCGGGCAGTTTGGTCAGCCCGGTCGCGATGAATACCAGGGTCCGTGCCCGGTGCGACATCATCACGGTCGCGGTGCCGCCGCTGCTGAGATGCGCGGTGAGGCTGACCCGGTCACGGGCGTCCAGCACCGAGGCGATCGCGGCATCGCGCTCCTGGCTCACGGTGAGCGTGTGCCGCATGGTCCGCGCATTGATGCCCAGCACGACGGCGGCCACTGCCAGCACTGCCGCGGTGGTGACCGCTATGCGCATCGGCCAGGAGGTCGCACCGGAAGCACGCACTCTCGCCAGCCAGCCCGTGCCCGCCGACGGCCGGGCCGGCCGCCTGCCGAGGCGCGCAGGCGGCTCCGTCACCAGCGGCGGCAGCTGGCGTATCCTTGCGGCCGCTTGCAGGGTCTGCTCGCGCAGCTCCGGCCGCGGCCTGATGGCGGCAGCCTCGCCGAGTCGTGCTGTGGCCTCGCGCAGGCTCCGGACCTCCTCGCGGCAAGGCTCGCAGGTCTGCAGGTGCCGCGCGAACTCGGCCCGGTCGTGGTCGTGTACCGCATCCATGACGTATGCGCCCACGAGGGTGTGCAATCCAGCGCCCCGGCCTCGCATCAATCCACCCCCAGGCAGTCTCGGAGCCTGATCAGGCCATCTCGCATGCGCGTCTTGACAGTTCCGACGGCAACGCCGAGCAGCTCAGCGACCTCTCGGTAACTGTGACCGCCGTAATAGGCAAGCAGGACTGACTCCCGCTGCAGATCGGTGAGGCCGGCCAGGCAGCGCCGTACGCGCTCATGGTCAAGGCTCGCCTCCACCGCGTCACTCACCTCGTCGTATTCGATGGTCGCCGTAGCCGCACGGAACTCGCGCTCGGTAGCCCGCTGCTCGGACCTGACCCGGTCCACGGCACGGCGGTGCGCGACCGTCATGATCCAGGCCGATGCTGAGCCGGCCGACGAATCGAACCGAGCCGCGGTCCGCCAGACCTCCAGAAGCACCTCCTGCATTACTTCCTCAGCCTGAGCCGGATCCCTGACGACGCGCAGCACGGTCCCGAGGACCGCCGGGCCGGCCTGGTCGTAGATGACCGTGAAGGCAGCGTGATCACCCTTGGCGACGTCGGCGAGGACGGATTCCAGGCTGCCGCGGCCGGCTGCAGCCTTCGGCCCGGAGTCCGGCTGCTCCGGCCCGGCGCCGGGTGAGCCCCCGATCACGTCCATGTTCCTATATTCGTCACCGGCAGCCGTTTCGGCTTGGCCACGCCAGCAGATCTGTCATTCGGTGCCGCGGAGGGCAATCCGCGCGGGTCGCTGGTACGAATTAGCAGTGTGACCTCACAGGCACCTCCCCCGGCTAGGCCCGCCGGCCGGCCAGGCCGCGCTGCGCTGCTTGCGCGCGGCGCCCTGGCCGGCATCGTGACCGCATTCGTCGCGCTCGCCGTCGCCCAGCTATTCGCCGCGATCATCCGTTCCATGGTCGGCGAGCCTGTCGACGCCGTCGGCGAACTGTCGATCAACCACACGCCGCCGTCGGTGAAGAACTTCGCCATCAGGGAATTCGGCTCCCATGACAAGGCCGTCCTGGTCTGGGGTATCCGGGGCGTGCTGATCATCTTCGCGGTGATCATCGGCATGCTGGCGGTGCGAAGGCTCTGGCAGGGCATGATCGGCCTGGCGGTATTCGCCGCGATCGGCGTGTACGCCGCGCTCAGCCAGCCAACGGCCAGGGCCAGCGATGCGGTGCCCACCATAATCGGCGCTGCCGTTGCCGCCTACGCCCTGCAATACCTCTGCACGCTGGCCAGGGGGCCGGGCGCCGGACGCCCCGGCGAGTTCCGCCGGCGCGACGAGCCTGCCGCCGACCTGCCGGACCGGCGCAGGTTCCTCCTGGTCAGCGGGGCCGCGGCCGGCATATCACTGGTTACCTACGCTGGCGGGTCATGGCTGGCTAACACCCGCAACGTCAGCGCCGTGCAGGCGGCCCTCAAGCTGCCGGCGCCCGCCAAGGCGGCACCGCCGATCCCGGCTGGCGCCGACCTGAAGATCCCCGGCCTGAGCAGCTTCATCACGCCGAACAGCAACTTCTACCGGGTCGACACCGCGATAGTGATCCCGGAGGTCCTGCCCGCCACCTGGCAGCTCAGAATTCACGGCATGGTCGAGCGCGAGCTCGTCTTGTCCTTCAAGGACTTGATGAAGCGGCCGCTGATCGAGGACTACATCACCTTGTGCTGCGTGTCGAACCCCGTGGGCGGGCCGTATATCGGCAATGCCAAGTGGCTCGGTGCCAGCCTGCGCAGCCTCCTGCAGGAAGCCGGCATCAAGGCCGGGGCCGACCAGCTGCTGTGCACGTCCTCGGATGGGTTCACCTCAGGCACGCCTGTGCAGACGGCCATGGACGGCCGCGATGCGCTGCTAGCGATCGCCATGAACGGAACTGCTCTGCCGGTGGCGCACGGCTTCCCGGTTCGGCTGGTCGTGCCTGGCCTGTACGGCTATGTGTCGGCCTGTAAGTGGATCGTCGACATTAACGTCACCACGTACGCGGCGAACACCGCTTACTGGGCGCAGCGCGGCTGGTCCGCGATGGGGCCGATCAAGACCGAGTCGCGCATAGACGTGCCGGGTACCAACGCGGTCACGGCCGGCAAGCCAACCGCGATTGCCGGCGTTGCGTGGGCCCAGCACAAAGGCATCGAGGCGGTTGAGGTCCGGGTGGCAGGGGGGCCGTGGCAGGAAGCGCGGCTCGCGGCAGTGCCGGGCATCGACTGCTGGCGCCAGTGGGTCTACGACTGGAACGTCAACGTCCGGCCGGGGAGCTACCTGGTCGAGGCCCGCGCCACCGACAAGACCGGATACACCCAGACGCCGCTGCAGGCGCAGCCCGAGCCCAACGGGGCGTCTGGTTACCCGCAAGCGCTCGTCCAGGTCGTGAGCTGAGCCGCGGCGCGTCCGCTCACAGCAGCCGATCGCGGCCCTGGCCGTACATGTAAGCCCCGAGCCAGCGCCCGAGCGCATCGAAATAGGCCGGCCCGCCTGTGCTGTCAGGACCACTGTCAGGCGCCAGCTGGAGTGAGGTGACATGCTCGCCCAGGCTGATCGCGGTGGCCTCGAGCCGGCGGCGGCGCAGCCTGCCACCGGCCGGCGCCCGGCCCGATGGCGGGCGGTGCGACGTCAGCACCAGTACCGGGCACGCGATGTTGAGACTGAGCGCAGGCCGGGCCGCAAACTCCGGCGAGTGCAGTATGAGGGCATCCGCGGCCTGCTGCCGGGCATCGCTCCAGAGTGCGACTGCTGCCGCGCTGCGGCCGCTGGCCATCACCACCACCGATTCGATGCCGTCAGTCGCCCGCAGGTGCGCGCAAGCGGCGTCAAGATCGGCGAATGCGGCACTTAGCCGGCGTGCGGGATTGCGCGCGGGAAGCGGTGCCGTGCCCGGTAGCCGCAAGCCGGCGGTGTAGAAGTGAAATGCGCGCTCGGTGTACCAGCTGACCAGGTCTGACGCCACCACCGGCTCCCCGGCAGCCTGGAGGTGGAGCAAGGCACGCCGTGTCGGCTGCACAGACCGGCGCCGGAACGTGGCCGTGTCCGCGCGGACGCGAGCGACGTGGGTGCGCACGTGGACCGGCTCGTAGCCGTCGATCGCGCCGCTGTGGCTGGTGCTGGTGCTCATCCGCTCCCCCGTTACGCCGGCCCTCGCACTTGCGTCCGGCGCCTCGCCCGCTGCGAGTTAGCTCGCCCGCCCCGGCTCGGCAAGCGGTCCCCGTTCCGCTGCCATGTCACGAAGCGTTATGGCCCAGTCTCGCACCGTAGCTGACCCGGACCGTGCCGAACACGCTGCGCAGTCAGCACAAACCATCCGCCCGTTGCGCTCGGCTTAGCGGATTTGCTCTCATTGACTATTGGGAGCGAGCTTGCCCGCGGCCCGGTCAGGTTTGCCGACCGGCGGCCACGGGAAGCACGCTGCAGGGACGCGCTATACGCGAGCGCGTCAATGCGACGAGGCCCCTCCATGTATGAGATGGAGGGGCCTCGCCTTGCCCCGAGGCCCTGGTCGTCCGATTGCTCGGGGGCCGAACGCCTCGCAGCTACCACCGGTGTCAGATTCCGCTGTCAGCACCGGTCGCCCGGCCCTTCCCGCGTTGCCCTCGGTTTCCCTTGAGCTGAACCCGTCTTCAGTGGTGAAGAATTTCTACTGCCAACCGCACCCGCTGCACAAGGCCTTTCCGCCATATCTTCAAGATTCTTTTGTCGTCCACAGGACATCTGTCGTTTATCCCCTGTGCACGGTTCCTTTCCACTGAACTGTGCACAGGTCCGTCCACAGTTGCTGTGGATTACCTGCTCGGCTGCGCGGCCGTCAGGGCCCGTCCGAGCAGACGCGCGGAGCCAGTGCAGGCGCCGCGTGCCCCCGCCGACTCTGCGGCCGCCGCCAGCTTCCTCAGAAGGCCCGCAGAGGACGGCCGGCGAAGCTGCCGGCATCAACCACAAAGAAGGGCAGCCAATGACGCCTGAGCCACAGCCAGCTCACCCCGCCGCGGACCAGGGCGGCCGGGCCGCGGCAAGGGACCGTAACCGGGTCAGGGTGCGAAGCGTCACCGCGGCAGCCGGACTCGCCAGCGTTCTTGCCGCCGGCGCAGTCGCATACAACCTGCCGGGATCCACCCATGCCGTGGCTGCGGCCGCCCAGCGGTCATCGTCCGGCTCGGCTGCAAACTCGGCCAGATCCAGCTCATCGAGCACGGCTAGCTCAGGCAGCTCAAGCAGGTCAGGCGACGGCCTCAAGAGCACGTCTGCTCCGTCGGCTAGCTCTGGATCCGGCACGGTCACCTCAGGCGGCTCCTGACCGTCCGATGCCGACCTCTGCCCGGTAGCCCTACGATGTCGAGAGGCGTAACTGTGCGGCGGCCGGGAGAGCTTGATGAGCGAGCATGAGACTTCGGCCGCGTCGGCCCCGGAGCTCACTGTCGAGCTTGCTGCCGATTATGTCGCCACGCTGCAGATCAACAGGCCGCCAACCAACTACTTCAGTGTGGGGCTCATCGGCCAGATCGCTGATACCTGCGAGAAGCTCGCCGCTGACGGGCAGTGCCGCGCGGTCGTATTGTGCAGCACCGGCCGGGTCTTCTGCGCCGGGGCCGACTTCACCGATGCCGGCGCGATCGGCAATCCTGGCGGCCCGCACCTCTACGACCACGCCGTCCGGCTGTTTGAGCAGCCGCTGCCCATCGTTGCCGCCATCCAGGGCGCCGCCATCGGCGGCGGACTCGGGCTCGCGATGGCGGCCGACTTCCGGGTGGCCGCGCCGGAGGCCCGGTTCGCTGCCAATTTTGCCCTGCTCGGCATCCATCAGGGCTTTGCGCTCAGCGTCACGCTGCCGGCCGCCATCGGCCAGCAGGCGGCCCTGGAGCTGCTGTTTACCGGCCGCCGGGTCGGCGGCGATGAGGCCCGGCAGATCGGCCTGGCAGACCGGCTTGCCGGGGCAGACGTGCTCCGAGCCGAGGCACATGCCCTGGCCGCTCAGATCGCGGCCGCCGCGCCCCTCGCCATCCGCTCGATTCGCGCCACCATGCGCGGCCAGCTCGCCGCGCAGGCCCGTGCTGCGATGACACGCGAGCGCGCGGAGCAGGAACGGCTCATGCAGACGGCCGACTGGCGGGAAGGTCTCGCCGCGGTAAGCCAGCGCCGCGCTGCGCAGTTTTCCGGCAGCTAGCCGTGCGCGACACCGGTGCAGGAAGGCAGGACGCGGTATGCCAGCGCTAGCCCGGCCCGCAGGCACCATCCACTACCAGGCCAGCGGCAGCGGACGCCCGCCGCTGCTGCTGACGCACGGGTTCGCGGCCACATCCGCGATGTTCGCGCCGAACCTTCCGGCCCTGTCGCTGCGCAATCTGGTGCTGACCTGGGATCTGCGCGGCCATGGCAGGAGCGACTACCCGCCGGACCCGGCCTGTTATGACGCCGCGGCGGCCCTGGCAGACATGGCGGCCTTGCTGGACACGACCGGCGCTGACCGGGCTGTCCTTGGCGGGCACTCGCTCGGCGGTTACCTGTCGCTCGACTTCGCAGTAAGGAATCCGGATCGCGTCGCCGGGCTGGTTCTCATCGACACCGGCCCTGGCTTCCGCAACGACGCTGCCCGCGACGACTGGAACCGCAGGGCGGAGGTCACCGCAGCGCGGCTCGCCGAGCGCGGCCTGGACGCCGTGCGCGGCAGCGCGGAACTGCATGGCGGCGAGCACCGTGATGCGACCGGGCTGATACTGGCGGCCCGTGGCACCCTGACGCAGCAGGACTCGCACGTGCTCGACGGGCTGCCGGGTATAGCCGCGCCAACGCTCATCGTCGTGGGCGCGCGGGACACGCCGTTCCTCGGCGCGGCCGACTACATGGCGGGCAAGATCGCAGACCAGCGGATGGTGGTGGTCCCGGACGCCGGTCACGCCCCGAATATCGACCAGCCCGGCCTGTTCAACACCGAGGTGCGGGCATTCCTCGACCATGTCGCCGCCGCCGAAGGAGCGTCGTGACATCGCCGGAGGAGATCCGGGCCGAGCTCGCCGAGTGGGTGGGCAAGCACTGGGATCCCGGCATGGCCTTGCGGGACTGGCGCGAACTGCTGCTGGCTTCGGGCTGGGCGGTGCCAAGCTGGCCGGCCCGCTGGCATGGCCGCGGCCTGCCTGCCTGGGCCGACGAGCAGGTCGCCAATGACCTGCTGCAGCTGGGCGCCGTCGGCCTGCCGGTCGGCAGCGGCACCTGGCTGGCCGCCCCGACGATCCTCGCGCATGGCAGCGATGAGCTTCGGGAGCGCCTGCTCGGCCCGATCCTGACCGGCCAGCAGACCTGGTGCCAGCTGTTCAGCGAGCCCGGGGCTGGCTCCGACCTGGCGGGCTTGTCCACCTCGGCGGTCCTCGACGGCGACAGCTGGGTGATCAACGGGCAGAAGGTGTGGAACACCAGCGCGCACCACGCCGACATGGGCATGCTGCTCGCCCGCACCGATGCGGACCTACCCAAGCACAACGGCATTAGCTACTTCGCATTGCCGATGGATCAGCCTGGCGTCGAGGTCAGGCAGCTTCGCCAGATGAACTTCCACGCCTCCTTCAACGAGGTGTTCCTCACCGAAGCGCGAGTGCCGCGGGACAACGTGATCGGCGAGGTCGGCCAGGGCTGGCAGGCAGCCCTCACCACGCTGGCCTACGAGCGGCGGTATGCCGCGCTGCGGCGGCCCGACTACAGCCCGGCCCCGGGCCGGGCGCTCGATGAGGCCAGGGCGGAGGCAGACGACCATTTCGCCACCTACTCCTGGTACCCCCAGCGGGCGGGGCGGCCTGATCTGGTTGTTGACCACGCACGAGCGGCGGGCGTCAGCGACGACCCGCTGATCCGGCAGGCCGTCGCTAGGCTGCTGACGCTGCAGCGGGTCAGTTCCTGGACCGCGCAGCGGGCCAGGGTCGCCCGCGCGCTCGGCGCGCGGCCGGGTGCCGAGGGATCCCTCGGCAAACTTGCCGCCAGTAATATCGCCCGCGAGTCCGCGAAGGTGCACGCGATGATCGCCGGGGCCGCCGGGATGCTGGCCGGACCGGACTCGCCGTTCGGCGGCGTGATCACCGAGGTGCTGCTGTCGGTTCCGGCGGTGTCGATCGCGGGCGGCACCGACGAGATCCAGAAAAATATCCTCGCCGAGAAGGTGCTTGGCCTGCCGGCCGAGATCAGGCCAGACAAAGGCGTGCCGTTCCGCCAGATCCAGCACCGGGGGTGAGTCAGCGGCGCGCGGCCATACCTGCTGGCTACCTCAGCACGTACAGGTCCGCACCGTGCGCCGGGACTCGCAGCCGCAGGCTGTGCACCGTGATGGTCGCGCCGGTCCAGGCATCGGTGCGGGTGACGGACTTCCTGGAGCCGAAGCCGAGCGCGCCCAGCGAGACTGTCAGGTACGGACTGGTGCTGAATCCAGCGTTGTACACCAGCACTGCCTGGCCGCCGCCGTAGGCCTTGGAAACGATGCTGACCGCACCGCGGGTAGCCACTGGTCGTCCCTGACGACCGCTCTGGTCGATTCCGATGAGGACCGCGTTGCCAAGATCGGACACTGCCGAAGCGCTCCACGGTGGCTCGGCACTGAACATGAACGGAGACGACTCCTCGGCCCAGATGCTCTCTTGCGCCCGCGTCAGCGCTCTCGACCAGCCGAACGCGGTATTCCCCGTCAGCAGATAGTCGAGGTCGTTCCAGCCGCCACCCCACCCGTCGCGAGAACCGGCATAGGTCGACAGCGGAAGGTCGGCGTTAAGGGCGGACGCCAGCACCACGGCGGGGTCCTGCTTGGGTTCCTCATCGGAAGTGATGCGCCACATGTTCGCCGTCCGCGCGCTGTCGGCCACGAACTGCAGAAAGACGGGACTCGCCGGTTGCCACGGGTCACCATGGGGTGGCAACGGCAACTCCTGGCTGTAAAGGATCGGGTGCCCGGCGGTCTCCACCGCCGTCAGCGCAGCGGAGAACTGATTGAACAGATTCTCCCGCGTCTGCGGGTCCGCATAGCCAGGGATCGAACGCTGGATCTGACAGGCGTCCATCTTGACGAAGTCCACGCCCCAGTCGGCAAAAGTGCGAGCATCCTGCGCGTAATGGCCCCAGGAGCCGGGACGCAGCGAGCAAGTCCGCACGCCGATGGACTCGTAAATGCCGAATCTCAGGCCCATGCGGTGGATCTGCCGCACCAGCCAGGGAATGCCCGCCGGGAACGTGGCATGGTCCCAGGTCAGGCTGCCGTTCGTCAGGCGGCTCCGCGCCATCCAGCAGTCGTCGACTACTACGTAGTTGTAGCCGCGCGCGGCTAGGCCGTTTGATATCAGCGCTCGCCCGGCGGCCAGGACATCCTCCTGCGTCACCGCGCACCGGTCTGCATACCAGCTGTCCCAGCCCATCGGCGGCCGGGCCGCCACTATCCGGGTGCTCGTTCCTGACGAGGCCGCCCAGGATGATCCCGCGATAGCCACCCAGGATGCTGCCGCGATAGTCGCGCACGCGAGTAGCCCGCAGATCGCGATTGTGACCCTGCTCACTAACAGCCTTCCGGGTGGGGAGCCAGCAAGCCTCGTGCACCATCATCACGTCTGATCTCCCGTAATGTCATGTTGTTGGCTGCCATTCAGAGCAGGCGCAGAGATCGCTTAGATCTCCCGCACCGGTGAGTCGCGCATGCTGCCCACGGAAGCAGCGGCGAGGGCCGCTGCCCGGACCCACCGGGAGGCCCGCCGTGCGGATCACGCAAAGCACCGCACTCTGGTACGCCAGCCGGGCGACCGGAATAGTCGCGCTGCTACTGCTGACAGCGGTCGTGCTGCTCGGCATCATGGTCAACCGCCGCAGGCGGCTGCCCGGCATGCCGAGGTTCGCCACCACCGGGCTGCACCGCAGCCTGTCCCTGCTGGCCGTGGCGTTCGTCGCCGTGCACGTGGTCACCGCGGTCCTGGACCCGTACGTGACGATCGGCTGGGCCGCTGCCATCATCCCGTTCGCCTCGCCGTATAAGGCACTGTGGCTCGGGCTGGGCGCTGTGTCGTTCGACATCATGGCGGCGCTGATCATCACCAGCCTCGCGCGGGCCCGGGTCGGCCGCAGAACCTGGCGGGCCGTGCACTGGCTGGCGTACGGCTGCTGGCCGATCGCGCTGGCGCACGGCATCGGATCGAGCACCGATATGCGCAACGGCGATCTCCTGGTCCTCGCGGTTGCCTGCACCGTCGCGGTAGCCGCGGCCACCTGCTGGCGGATTGCCGGCCCAGCCAGGGCACCGCGACCGGCCGAACGGGCAGCGCGGGCGCTCGCGGGCGCCAACGGCAGTCCGCCGGGCCGTGATGACCGCAAGCTGACCGGGGCAGGCGCACGATGAGGCCGGCCAGCACAGTCGGCGGCCGGGGCACCGCCGTACCCGGCCTGGCAGGCTGGTCCGGCCGCTCGCGAGACCGGGTGCCAGCAGGCGAGGCCGGCCTGCCCAGGCTGTTGAGGGATGACCCGAACGGCCTGGACCTGGCAGCTCACAACCATGCCTTCGGCCCGGCCAGCTTCCGAGGCGCGGCGCTGATCGAGCAGGCTGGCGCGGCAGGCCTGACCGGCCGCGGCGGTGCCGCTTTCCCGGTGGCGCGCAAGCTCGCTGCCGTCGCGTCCGCCGGCGGCGGCGCGGTGGCCGTCGGGAACGGCGCCGAAGGCGAGCCGGCCAGCAGCAAGGACGCCGCGCTGCTCTGGTACTCCCCGCACCTAGTGCTGGACGGGCTCCAGCTTGCCGCTGAAGCGGCCGGCGCCAGCACCGCGCTGCTCTACGTGCCCGCGGCCGGCCGGGCAGACCTGCCCGACCTGGCGGCGGCGCTGCGGACCGCGCTGGAACTCCGGGCGGCGGCCGGGATCGACCGGATCGGGGTCGAGCTAGCGGAGGCGCCACCGCGGTTCCTGGCCGGGGAGGAAAGCGCGCTGGTCGCCCGGATCAACGGCGGAACCGCGCGGCCCGGCTATAAGCAACCCAGAGTGTTTGAGCGCGGCGTCGCCGGCCGGCCCACCCTGGTGCAGAACGTGGAGACCCTGGCGCACCTAGCCACGATCGCCCGGTACGGCGCAGCCTGGTTTCGCCGCGTCGGCACGCCCGCCGAGCCCGGCTCCATGCTCTGCACCGTGCGCGACCCCAACGGCGGGGTTCGCATCGTCGAAGCCGCGATCGGCACGCCGCTGCGCCACCTGGTCTGGCTCGGCGACGACGTGCAGGCGGTGCTGGTGGGCGGGTACCACGGCGGCTGGCTGAGCGTGACACGCGCACGGCAGCTGCGGCTATGCAATGCCGACCTGCGGTCAGCCGGGGCGATTGCCGGGGCGGGCATCCTGATCGCCCTGCCGGCCGCGCGGTGCGGCCTGGCCGAGACTGCTGCGGTTACCCGTTACCTTGCCCTGGAATCAGCCGGGCAGTGCGGTCCGTGCTTCAACGGGCTGCCGGCCATGGCGGCCGCGCTCGCCGCTGTCGCGCGGCCGCGTCCGGCCGAACGCGAACTGGCCAGCCTGCGGCGCTGGGCCGGCCTGCTCCCCGGCCGCGGAGCGTGTCATCACCCCGACGGCACCGTCCGGTTCGTCGCGACGGCGCTGGACGTCTTCGCGGCCGAGATCGCCGAACATGGCCGCGGCCGGTGCACGGGCACCGAGGCCGGCCAGTTCCTGCGCGTGCCCGCGGCCGCGCTGACCGAGCCTGACTGGAGCTGATCATGACTGAGCCTGCCACCCGCCTGCGGGTCAACCCGATCGCGTGCAGCGGCCATGGCGTGTGCGCCGAGTTGCTGCCCGAACTCATCTCGCTGGACGAGTGGGGTTACCCGGTGCTGGCCGACGCTGACGTGCCCGGTGGGCTCGCGCGCGCGGCCCGCCGTGCCGTCACCGACTGCCCGGCGCTCGCGCTGACCCTCAGAGGATGTTCAGAGGATGCTCAGACGCCTGCCTGAGCGGGAGCAGCCATGCTGGCGAGATGATGACAGTCATGGATCCGACCGCTAGGCACGCTAAGGGGGCCGACGGGAGTATCCAGCATGCCGACGGCAGCCCGGTTCGGGTGCTCGTCGTCGACGACGAGCCCAGCCTGGCCGAGCTGCTTGCCAGCGTGCTGCGGTACGAGGGTTGGGAGATCAAGACGGCCGCGGATGGCGCCAGTGCCGTCCGAACGGCGCGCGAGTTCCGGCCCGATGCCATCGTGCTCGACATCATGCTGCCGGATTTCGATGGCCTGGAGGTGCTACGCCGGGTACGGGCCGTGCTCCCGCACGTCTGCGTGCTGTTCCTGACCGCCAGGGACTCGGTCCAGGACCGGGTCAGCGGCATCACCGCGGGCGGCGATGACTACGTGACCAAGCCGTTCAGCCTCGAGGAAGTGCTGGCCAGGCTGCGCGGCTTGCTGCGACGGGCCGGAATGGCTCGGGCCAGCAACGGAACCGAACTCACCGTCGCCGACCTGACCATGGACGAGGATGCCAGGGAAGTGCGGCGCGACGGGGTCCTGATCGAGCTGACCGCGACGGAGTTCGAGCTACTCCGGTTCATGATGCGCAACCCCCGTCGGGTGCTGTCCAAGGCGCAGATCCTGGACCGGGTGTGGAATTACGACTTCGGCGGTCAGGCCCATGTGGTCGAGCTGTACATCAGCTACCTGCGCAAGAAGGTCGACACCGGCCGTGAGCCGCTGATTCATACCGTTCGCGGCGTCGGATACGTGCTGAAGCCGCCGGCCTGATCATGACGTCGCAACCGCCGCCAGGCGGGGCGTCGGCGCTCCGCCGCTGGCTGTCAGCCCGCACGTTGCGCAGCAGGCTCGTCGCGGGCCTGCTTGCGCTGCTCGCGCTCGCCTGCGCCACCGTCGGTGTCGTCACCTACACGCACCTGCACTCGGTCTTGATCAGCCAGCTCAATCAGCAGCTGACCACGGCGAACGTTCGCTATTCCGGATGCGTGCAACCCCAGCAGCCGCCTCCCGGCCAGCGCCCGGGCCCCGATGGCGGCCCGGGCGCAGACTCGCACCCGCCCTCTTTCTGCGCCCAGCAGCAGGCAGCTGGTGCCTTCACGACTGTCGTGAAGGACGAGGGCGCAATCGCCGATCCGTATCTGGCCGGGCCGTCCGGGCCGTTCGCCTGTCATCTCACTGCCAGCGACCGAGCCAAGATCGCCAAGGTTCCGGTCGGGCAGTTCGTTACGGTAGGCCTGACGTCCTACGGCGACTACCAGATGACGGCCATGCGGGCGGCCAACGACACCGTGTACGTGAGCGGGCTTCCGCTGACCAGCGTCACCAACACCCTCCATCAGGTCGCAGCGGCAGAGCTGGCGGTGTTCCTCGCTGCCTTGCTGATCACCGGCGTCATCGGAACGGCCTGGGTGCGGACCTCGTTGCGACCGCTTCGCCGGGTGGCGGCGACCGCGACCAGGGTGACGCAGCTACCACTCAGCTCCGGCGAGGTGAGCCTGCCGGAACGAGTACCTGACGCTAACCCCGACACCGAGGTCGGCCAGGTGGGCGCGGCCTTCAACCGGATGCTCGGTCACGTTGAGTCCGCTCTCGCGCGTCGCGAGGCCAGCGAGAGCAGGCTGCGCAGCTTTGCCGCAGACGCCAGTCATGAGCTCCGCACGCCGCTGGCGGCCATCCGCGGCTACGCCGAGCTGGCCAGGCGGCATCCCGGGCCGCTGCCCGACGAAGTGGCGCACGCGCTGGCCAGGGTTGAGTCTGAGTCGGCCCGCATGAGCGTGCTGGTCGATGAGCTGCTGCTGCTTGCCCGGCTTGATGCGGGCCGCCCGCTGGCCAGCGAGCCCGTGGACATGACGAGGCTGGCGATCGACGTGACCAGCGACGCCCGCGTCGCCGCGCCCAGCCACCGCTGGCAACTCGAATTGCCCGACGAGCCGGTGACGGTGCGCGGCGACGACTTCCGCCTCCATCAGGTCCTGGCCAACTTGCTCAGCAACGCGGCCAGGCACACGCCAGCCGGGACAGTCGTGACCGTCGCGCTGAGGCAGGGCGACGGCGCTGCCGCGATCATCAGCGTCACCGATAACGGGCCGGGAATAGCTCCGGAGCTTCTCCCGGACATCTTCGAGCGGTTCGTCCGCGGCGATAGCTCCCGGTCGCGCTCGGCCGGCAGCAGCGGCCTCGGGCTGGCGATCGTGAATGCGGTAGTCGTCGCGCACGGCGGCAGCGCCACGGTGGACAGCCGCCCGGGCGAGACCAGGTTCACGATTACGCTGCCCGTGGCGGGCGATGCCTGACCCGCTTGCAATCGCACCAGCGCACGGGCATGGTGTTCGGGTGACGCACGAGCATCATGGCGAACCGGGACAGGCGATCGACATGGCCATGTTCGGTCAGGCCGCCTGGGACGAGCGCTACAGCTCCGCGGACCGGATCTGGAGCGGGCACCCGAATCCGCATCTGGTCGCTGCCGCCGCGAAGCTGACCGCGGCGCGAGCGCTCGACGTCGGCTGCGGCGAGGGCGCGGACGCTATCTGGCTCGCGTCGCAGGGGTGGCAGGTCACCGGCATAGACGTGTCGGCGGTCGCGCTGAACCGGGCCGCCAGCCAGGCATCCGCCGCCGGCGAGCAGATCGCCCGCCGGATCACCTGGCAGCGGGCCGATGTGCTGTCCTGGATTCCCCCGCTCCGGCAGTTCGACCTGGTGTCCGCGCAATTCATGCAGTTGCCACCACCCGAGCTTGAGTCCCTGCACCGTCGGCTGGCAGACACCGTCCGGCTGGGCGGGGTACTCCTGATCGTCGGGCATCATCCATCGGACCTGGACACCGGGATAGGCCGTCCGCATCATCCTGACCTGATGTTCACCGCCGAGCAGGTCGCGGCCAGGCTCGATCCAGGCGAATGGGCTATCACCGTGATTGGCGCGCCGGAACGTGAGGCGCTGCTGCCCGACGGCCAGTCCGTTACCGTCCGCGACGCGGTCCTGCAAGCCACTCGCCTGCCCTGACGGGGGCGGCAGTAAGCCCGAGAGCCGCAGCGGGGGCGCCGCCGAGGGCGCCCCCGCCGATGGGTCGATCAGAACTTAGACAGCTCGTTGATGAACCGCGGCCCAACCGAGCCGAGGCCAGTCATGCTGTCGAAGCCGGAAGTGGTGGTAAGGGTCACGTCGCGGGTCGCGCAATTGCCCGTGCCATCACAGTAGGTCTCCGGGCCTTCGTAGTTGATGACCCGCAGGCTCACGACGTACCCGTTCGTTGGATCGACCGAGTTCACGTAGTCGACCCGGATGAGAGCCGCCGCAAGGGGATCGGCCGGCGCAACGACGTCGTTGAACGCCGTTGGCGAGCTCAGGTATGCCTTGTACAGCGCCGGGTTCAGGAAGCCCAGCGGTATGACTGCCGCCTGGTTGACATCAGCGATGACGCCGGCCAGGAGCGGCGAGGCGAGGCTTGTCCCGCCTTCCTTGAACTGGTCGTAATAGACGCCGTCCGGGAACGTCTGGGTCAGGCCGATCAGCATGCCGGTGCTGGCATCCGCGTCCATCGAGATGTCCGGGATGACCCGCAACGGCACTGGCCCGAAGATTGGCGCGTTGCGCAGAGCCAGGGCCAGCGGCACGACTGGCGCCTGATAGTAGGGCTGGGTGTAGGTATAGCTCGTCCCGCCACCGCCGGCGGCCTGCAAGGCAAGCTTGCCGAGCGGAGTCGTCGCCGTACCGCAGTTCGTTGTCGTTGGCGGCTCGCAGAGCACCTGCTTGGCCGTTGACCAGCCGTACTCCGCCTGGCGGTTGTTCCTGGCGTCGATCTCCAGGGACGTTCCCCCCACCGCAGTCACGAACGGGCTGCTGGCCGGGTAGTCCGGGGCGGCAATCCCGGAGATCGCGAAGTTGTCGCCGAAGTCGCCGGATGAGAACAGGATGCTGACGCCGGTGGCGGCAGCGACCAGGAAGGTGTTGTCGAACGCGGCCTTCGTGGCAGCATCGGTGAACAGGTCACCAAGCGTGTCACCCCACGAGTTGCTCACCACCGAGGCACCGCTGGTGATGGCCGTCTGCTCCGCGGCCAGCAGGCTGGTGTCGAAGCAGTCCTGCGCCCCGACGAAATTGATGTGCGCGCCTGGTGCCATGGAGTGCGACGACTCCACGTCCAACGCCGCCTCGGAGAACCAGCCGCTACCGCTGCATTCGCCCTCGTCGTCGACGATCGGCGGGGTGAAGTTGGTGAACTGGCTCGAACTGAGCGGGTGCGTGGGATCGTTCAGCCTGAAGTACAGCTGCGCGTCCGACAGCAGCGTCGGCGAGTCATAGGCGTCAACGATCGCAAGGGTCGAGCCCGTGCCGTCGATGCCCCTGTTCACCCAGCTCTCCACCCGGTAGGCACCGCGGAGCTGGGCCGGCTTATAGCCGCAGATGTCGTAGGGCAGCGGGGCGGTGTAGGGCGCGTAGAGCGAGGGCGAGTCCGCCGTGTCGATCTTCTGGCCCCAGTATCTCGAGCACGGCTGCGGGTTCCGGAACCCGGCGGGCGGCGCTGGCTCCTGGTCTGGCTTCACCACCTTCACGGTCTTGGCAGCAGCGCCGACGATGCCGGTGGTGGCCAGGTACTCGTTGACGCCGACCACGCCGGCGATGGTCGACGCCATCGAGGCCGGGATAGTCAGCGGGCCGTTGGCGAGCTGAACCGTGTGACCGTTGACCCGGTAGTACCCGAGAGTCACGCCGAACGTGCGCTCAATCCGGAATGCTGTTCCGGTGGCAGGTATGAACAGCCGGTCCTTCGGTGCCGACCCGACGGCAAAGTGGTTGCGGCGCAGCCAGGACTTGGCTCGTGCTACTTCGGCCTTCGTCGGTCCGAACCGGGATACCCACCGGGCGTCGGTCAGGTAACGGTGGAACTCCCGAGACCCTGGCGTCGATACTGCGCGGACGAAAGCTCTGGCACCCGAGGCGTTCCGGAGCGTCAGCAGCAGATCAAATCTGACGCGGGTCTTTGCCGCCACGGTGCCAGCGGGGTGCGCGCGCTCGGCCGTGGGGACCGACGACCCTCGCAAGGGGATGGTCTGCGGCCGCGGAGTCGTTGATGCCCCGGCGACCGCCGCGCCTACCCCGGCGAACGATACCGCTAGTCCTACCGAGGCTGCTAATGCCAACAATCGGGCAGATTTCATTCTGGATCTCCTTCGTGCGTCATCGCTCCGAATCGCCCGCAGTCAACGGGCCTGGTCGGACGCTAACGACGCTCGACTGCGAACGCAACGTCATCGGCTGCCGGCGTTTTGACCCCGCCAGCGGACGCGGGCGACTGGGAGCGCCGTCGCCCTGCTCGCCGCGGCGCTAACTCGCTGGCGCACTGGCACCGGCGGACGCCAGCCAGGCCGCCGCCCTGGCCGCAGATGCCCGAGACAGCCAGGCGTCCTGCACTAGCTCCGTCAGTTCCTGCCGGGATAGCTCGCCGATCCGGCTGCCGCGCACGAGCACTGACGGGTGGCCATCGAAGTGCGGCGTCGTGAAGAACGGCGAAGCTTCATCTTGGACCAGAGCTTGCTTGTCGGACTCCGAGGGCACCCAGAACATGATCACGTCGGGGTAGCGCTCCCCCGTCTGCGGGTCGACGGCGTCGGGACGAGGAGTACGGAAGAAGACAAACGACCTGCCGCCAACCTGATAGACGGGATTGCCGCGCGGCCCGACTATGACCCGGACATGAGGCATGCCGGTAGCGAGGCGGTGAACGTCTTCAACCCGTGCGGGGCCCGGCCCGGGCATGCAGACAGCGTACGTGGCCGGGGCCGTTGCGTTCAGGACGCGCCCACCAGCTGGTCGAAGCAACGCAGGTCTATCTCCCAGTCCCGGCGGACTGAGGTGATCCGGTAGCCGAGCTGCTCATTGATGGCCACCATGTGCTGGTTGGCGCCTGCGTTGCGGGTCACTATGCGACGCAGGGCCGGCGCACGTGTGATCAGCAGCTCCAGCATCTCGGTCTTGGCCAGCAGGCCGAGCCGGTGGCCGCGGTGCTCGGGCAGCACCGCGGTGATCCCCTGGTGCGCCCAGCCGGGGTTGGCAGGATCGATCCTGACCTGCGTGATCGCGGCAAGGCAGCCGGTGTCGTCGTGCCGGGCCGCGACACAGTAGATCCGGTTGTTGGCGTCGAGCAGGGTCTGCTCGAACGCGCTGATGCGGTTGGCATCCCAGGTGTGCGGCTCTACTCCTGCGTCCCTCGGAGCGTCCGCCATCGCAGCACTCAGCCGCGCTGAGTCGCCCAGGTATTCCTGCGGAGTAGCGCCGGCCCAGCTCAGTACGGTGTATCCAGCGGCATGCGGGGCCGCTGCCGCGCGCAGGTCAGCCAGCCGCGCGCTCAGCCTCGCATCGATGACGAGCTGACGGACCGCGAGCGCCATACCCGCGCTAGCACCCATGGCCGCCGCGAATTCCGCACCGGCCGACCCGTCGGCCGCCTCTCCGGCCAGCCGGGCGCGGCCTGCCTGCCGTGCCTGCCGGGCGCAGTGCTCAACCAGGGCAGTTCCGATGCCGGCCCGCCGGCGGGCCGGCACGACTGCCAGCAGGCACATAGCCATCGTCAGGTTCTCCCTGGCTGGCAGTGTCAGCACGTAACACCCGGTCGGCTGACCTGCGCCATCGGTCGCAAGCCAGGCGCGCCGCGGGTCGCCGAAGGCGGCCAGCCAGGCGGCGAATCCGCGGCGGGACTGGACTGGCATGCCGGGATCGTCGAGCCGCGCGCATTCGGCGACAATCTGATAGCAGCGGTCAAGTCGGCTGCCATCAGTTCCCGGGTCGACGTGCTCGATGTGCACGACGGCAGCCAACACCTTCGCCAGACAAGCGGCAACGCGTTTTTTGCGGCGGTGGCCGCAAAACCTGCACCCGGCACCGAAGCCAGCTGTGCACGTGGCGGAGCCCGATCGGCTACATTCCAGGCGTGA
The DNA here is from genome assembly GCA_052143255.1 of Streptosporangiaceae bacterium. Classification (GTDB taxonomy): domain Bacteria; phylum Actinomycetota; class Actinomycetes; order Streptosporangiales; family Streptosporangiaceae; genus JAJYUU01. Next base: position 21,495 of record JBKQTJ010000140.1, read on the forward strand.
TCGTGGTGGTGGAGTACGACCCGGCATGGCCGCGCCGGTTCGAGCAGCTGCGCCAGGAGTACGCCCGGGCACTGGCAGCCGCCGGCGTGCCGGTGGTGGCCATCGAGCACGTCGGCAGCACGTCGGTGCCCGGTCTCGCGGCCAAGCCGGTTATCGACTGCGACATCGTGGTCGCCGGACCGGACGTGGCCGCGGCGTCGGAGGTGCTGGCCAGGCTCGGCTTCACGCCGGTTGGGGATCTCGGCATCCCGCTGCGGTGGGCGTTCAAGGAGCCAGAACGGCTGGCCGGCACGAACACCTACGTCGTCGTGCAGGGTTCGCTATCGCTCCGTAACCACCTCGCAGTGCGGGACACCCTGCGGGTCGACCCAGATCTGCGCGAGCGATACGCCGCCGTGAAAAAGCGGCTCGGTGCCACTGCCGCGAATATCGATGAATACGGGTGCGGGAAGAACGCCATCGTCCAGCGGATCCTCGCCGCCGCGGGACTGACCGACGCCGAGCGGGCTTCTATCGACGCCAATCAGGTGCCGTCCCACGATGAGGTGCCCAGATAGCGCCCGCCAGCGGTTCGCTGCGCTGTTGTCCGGCCGGCCGCTGGCTGCCCACCAGGCTGCCCTCCGCGCCGACGACGCACGACTGAGCCAGGCGTCCTGCACTACCTCCGCCAGTGCCAGCTAGCTGGCTGCTGCGACCTCAGCGCGCTGGTGGCCGGACAGCCGGATCAGGTCCTCGTGCAGTTCGAACCACACGCTGTGATAGCTGTCAACCCGCGGCGACGCGACGTATCGCTGATCACCATCGCTTGCCGCGGCGAGCGCGTGCTCGAGCCGGGCCCGATAACGGCTGTATCGCGGCAGCGCGCTGGCAAGCGGCGTGAGCCAGCCGACCGTGTCGGCATGCACATCTGCCAGCGAGCCCAGCACAGTGGCGTCATAGGCGGGGTCGCCGTGATCATTAAGCTGCGGCTCGGCCCCCGTTGTCCGGAGCTGCCAGCAGGTCACGACTTCCTTCATCCGGCTGTCGAGTGGCCCGAATGTGGTCAGCGCCTCGGCGGCCTGCTCAGTGCCGATCCGGCCGCGATCAGCATCGAACGCGGCCAGTGCCTGCAGCTTGCCTGAGCCGGTCGGGTAGAAGTTGCCCGACGTCAGCCGCGCGAGGCCGTCGGTGACCAGGCCGCCCATAAGCGAGCTGACCAGGCCTGGGTCGCCGGATACTGCGGAGGCGACCTGGTCGGCCGGGATTGATCCCTTGATCAGCAGAGCCTGGAGCAGCTCAGCGACCGTTACCGGGTAAGCGGCGGGCCGTTCTGGCGCGACCGCGACCGGGGCGTCAGCCTGCTGCGCGCCAACGTCGATGCCCAGTTCGCTGGCCCAGCCCAGCAGGGTGGCCGCTTCCGGCACGATCTCGCGCCGGCCAGCCAGATCGCCGGCAAAGACCTCCCCGGTGCTGCCGTCGATGGAAATGTGCTCGCCCGAGCGCATCGTGTGACCGGCGATCGCGACCTGCCCGTCCGACACCTGGATCGCCGCGGCGCCCACCACTGCAGGGATACCCCAGCCGCGGGCGACAACGGCGGCATGGCTGGCCAGCCCGCCCCGTGCGGTGAGGATCCCGGCCGCATGCGCCATGCCACGCACGTCGGACGGCGAGGTCTCCTGGCGCACCAGGATTACCTGGCGCCCGGCCGCGTCGGCAACTTCGGCATCTTCCGGCGTGGTCGCGATCTCGCCGCTAGCCACGCCGGGCGAGGCAGGCAGGCCTGCAGTCAGCGCGGCCTGGCCGCCTGGCTTGCGCACGAATTCCCGCGGCGGACTGGATAGGTACCGGGCGGTCCGGCGGACGGCCTCAGCCCGGGAGCACGGGAACTCCGGGTCGGTAGCCATATCAACGGCGATGCGCAAGGCAGCTCGCGGGCTTCGCTTGCCAACCCGGACCTGTAGCATCCACAGCTTGCCGCGCTCGACGGTGAACTCGATGTCACACAGGTCAGCGAAGTGGCGCTCCAGCATGTCGGCATATCGGCGCAGTTCGGCAGCCACCTCGGGCAGTCGCTCGTCGAGGCTGCTCAGTGGTTGCGGCTTGTGCGTCCCGGCCACCACGTCCTCGCCCTGTGCCCGGAACATCACGTCGCCATACAGTGCCCTGTCCCCGGTCGCCGGGCTGCGGGTGAACAGGACGCCTGTGCCTGAGTCCGGCCCCATGTTGCCAAAGACCATGGCCTGCACGGTCACGCCGGTGCCAAGGTCGTCGGGTATGCCCTCATGCTCGCGATAGGCCCTGGCCCGGTCGCTGTGCCAGGACCGGAAGACGGCCTCGATTGCGCCCCGGAGTTGCTCCCACGGGTCTTCCGGCGCCTCGCATCCGACTATGTCGCGGTACATCTGCCGGAACCTGCGCAGGCAGTCAGCGGCGAAATCCGGGTTTCCGGTTACCGTGCCAATGCCCGCCGCGGTCGCCTCGTTGAGCCCCAGGTCCAGGATGGTGTCCATCATGCCGGGCATTGACACGGGCGCCCCAGAGCGCACGCTGACAAGCAGCGGGTCAGCCGGATCACCGAACTGACGGCCGAGCTGGTCCGCTATGCGGTGCACATGAGCCCGCAGCTTCGCGTCGAGGCCGTCAGGCCAGCCGGCCGCCAGGTAGGAGTTGCAGGCCGCGGTCGTGATAGTGAAGCCCGGCGGGACGGGCAGCCCGAGCCGGGTTGCCATGATCATGAGGTTGGCGGCCTTGCCGCCAATCAGCCGGGCCAGCTCCGGCGGCTGCAGCGGCAGCGGGCTGTCGAGATCGTAGACGTACTCCGTCGCGCTAGCGATCGGCGCGCTGACAATAGTCATCGGACTGCCACCTGTTCTGCTGCAGTCGGTACCGCGGCGAACTTGTCCCACAATGAACCGGCATTGAGCGTCTGGATGTACTGCATCATGTGGCCCTGGCCGACATCGACCGGGCATCGGTCAGCGAGGCTGACCCGGGCCACGGTCTCCTCACGTGACCAGCCGCTGGCCACGGCCGCCGCCACGGCGGCCTCCCACTCCAGCAGCGTCGCGCGCTGGCCGTCGAGCGCCTGCCTGCCGGTGACCGGCCCGTGGCCGGGCACGAGCACGTCGAAGTCGAGACCCTGGATTCGGTCAAGTGCCGCGAGCCACTGCTCGACGTCGGATGTCATCAGCCAGGTCTGGCAGCCGGAGAAGACGGTATCGCCGGTGAACACCACCCCCTCCTCGGGGACGTGCACCGCGATCTGGCCAGGAGTGTGCCCGGGGGTGTGCAGCAACTGGAAAGTATGCGCCCCGACCCGAAGGCAGAGGTCGGCGGTGAAGATGACCGTGCCCTTATTTGGCTCGGCGTAGTAGCTCTCCCGGTCAGGGAAGAGCCCGGCTCCGGCCGGATCGTCGGTCGGGATCGCCTCGGCTGCATAGGCGAACGGATCAAGCTCGGGGTAGACAGTCATAAAGCGGTCGTAGACGCCTTGGTGGTTCACCACCGTCCCAGTGCCCTTGAAGTAGTAGTTGCCGAAAATATGGTCGACGTGGTGCTCGGTGTTGATCAGGTACCTGATCGGGCCGTGGGACTCGGCCTCGCGCCGCATGGCCACCGCCCTGGTCGGCAGTTGCGGTGTGTCGATAACGACCACGCCGTCCGAGGTCACCACATAGTTCGGATTGCAGCCGCGGAAGCTAGTGTCCGTCCAGACGCTCTGCGTCACCTGATCCATCGAGTGCACCTCCTGGTCATTGCTACTGCGTGGCGGTCAGCCCGCCGTCGATGGTGAGAATCTGGCCGGTGACAAACGCCGACGCGGCGGAGGTGAAGAAGACCACCGCGCCAGTCAGGTCGTCGGTGCGGCCGACGCGGCCGAGCGGGATGCGGCTGATCACGCCGGACTTGAAATCTGGGTCATCGAGCAGCATTGCCACCTGCGGCGTATCCACGAACGTCGGCGCAATCGCATTGACGGTGATGCCGTACCGCGCCCACTCGGTGGCCCACTGCCTGGTCAGCGAACTGACTGCACCCTTGGCCGCGACATAGGCGGAGTAGCCGGCATCGATGCCGAGCTGGGCGCGCACCGAGGAGATGTTGAGGACGCGGCCGCCATTACCGGCCCTGATCATGGGCTTGACGGCAGCCTGCGTCGCCACCACGGTGCTGCGCAGATTGAGTTCCATGATCCAGTCCCAGGCATCGCGCGGGTAATCCTCCGCGCTGTACAAGACCTTGCCCGCCCCGCCGCCTACGGCGTTGACCACGATGTCAAGCTGCCCGAAGCGCGCCATCGTGGCTGCTATCGCCCGCTCCGCCTCATCGGTCTTCGTCACGTCGGCGGGCGCGGCCATCGCCTCGGCCCCGGTCGCCGAGATCTTGGCCGCGACTGCCTCCGCCCGGTCGGCCGACCAGTCCCCTACCGCGACCCGGGCGCCGGCATCGGCCAGCGCCTGCGCGATCGCCGAGCCGATAGCACCAGCTCCGCCAGAGACATAGGCGACTTGGCCATCCAGCCTGAATGAAGTACTCATGCGGCACCTCCGGGATTGTCCGGATCGGGCAGCACGACGTCGCGGATGGCCGCGGCCAGCTGGTAGCAGGCCGCGATGAATCCGCGCAGCGTGCGGACAGTGGGACCGAAGGTGTCAAATTCCTCCGGCAGCATGCCGTCGGGCTCGTAGGCGCGGCGGAAGTCAGGGATACGTGTCAGCTCAGCAAGTACCTCGGCCGCGACGGGAATGTCAAAGCGCGGCCCGGGCACCATGCCGCTGTCGTTGAACAGCACCTGCCAGGAGTGCGGGATGGTCATGCTCAGATCGCCGCCGACAAGCTCGGTCCAGTGCAGGTGGTGCCGGTAGGCAGCCGCGAGAACCCGGCTGCGGTAGCCGCGTGCTGCGAGGATCGCCTGGGTGCGCTTGGTCACCGCGATGCCGGCCCAGTTGAGGGCGCCCGGATCGACCAGCAAGCGGTCACGCTTGACCACTACCTTCAGCCAGTCATCCAGCCTGCCCATCATGATGACCGACACCGGGGCAAGCAGGGCCGGGTCGCGGCCCGACCTGGCCAGCCGGTCGAGGCCCCGCTCGACCGCCTCCGCGGCCGCAACCGCCTGGGCCACCGAGAAGGACACCGTCGCCGTGGTATTGATGCCCCGGCTCACGGCCTCCTCGATGGCAGCCAGGCCCGCAGTCGTGACCGGGAACTTGACCTGGATATTCGGCGCGAGACTGGCGAACCGCTCAGCCTGCGCCAGCATCCGCACCGGATCGGCATGCCAGGCAGGGTCGGTCTGCACCGACTGCCAGCCCTTGCGCGCATGTGCCCGCTCGTAGACAGGCAGCAACGTGGCTGCGCCGCGGACCGCCATCTCTTCCACGAGCGCCCAGGCCAGCTCGGTCTCGGTCCAGGCGGGGTTCGCGCACGCAATCTTGGTGATGCGATCAAGCCAGTGCGCGCGCTCCTTGGCCAGGACCTCCACCACGATCGGCGGGTTGCAGGTCGCGCCCACCGCACCACGGTCGATGGCATACCGCAGCTCATCGACAGCACACGAGTCGTTCCAGTAGTCCGTCGCGCCGATCTGAGCGGTCCGGAGCAGGGGAGCATCGCTCGGGTTCATCGCTTCATTCCCGCCGCTGTGCAGCTATCTGACGGGGCAAATCGTGAGGCGCGGCGGAGCCGGAGCGCCAGGGACCATGGGGCTAGATATCGGGCCGTTCGGCCCTGACGAGCCGGTACTCAGCGCCAGAGCGTGAAGTCGGAAGCATGTTCCAACAAGCAGTAGGGGAGGCAGAGAAAAATGCCAACCGAAACAGAGACGGTGCGGACAAGGGACCGCATTCCGCTATGGCTAGCGGTCGCCATTACCGTCGTAGTCTCGCTGCCCTTCGGCATCTGGCTGAGCAGGTGGAACCTGCCCATCTGGGTGTCGTTCATCGTGTGGGCCGAGTACTTCGCGCTTGGCGCGAAGGCAGCAGCTCTCATCAAGATCGTTCCGGCGTACCTGTCGGGAGTCGGCGTGGCCGCCGCCATCATGACGCTCTACGTCTGGCTCACCAAGGAGTTCGGCACGGCCTACTGGGTTAAGCCAACTGACCTGGCCCTGGGCGTCGCCGCCTTCGTCGGGTTCTGCATCTTCATCTTCGCGATGAAGTACATCCCGTTCTGGCGCGACAACACGCTGCCGTTCTTCAACGGCATCTCGATGGGCCTGGCGGTCTACTTCACCAGCGCGTTCATTCACCCGTTCCCCGCGGTCGTGAGCGTGTACGCACTGCCGTGGATAGCTGCGGCCGGGGCGGCACTCGCCGGCCTGCTCGGTGCATTCCTTGGCTGGTTCAATGTCGCGATCATGTTCACGCACAAGGTGACGACGCAGGTCGAAGCGCCGACCGGGACAGAGCCGATCGTCGCGGTGCCGGACACACCAGAGGTGCTGCACGGCAGTGACCTGCCGCCGCCGAGGGTCGAGACAGTGCCGACCGACGGCACATACCGCACGGAGGCGAAGTCATGACCACCAAGATCGAGAAGGAAGAGGTCCTCGGCGAGTTCCTCGGCGACGACAAGTTCCCGGTGAAGTGGGACTCGGAGCTGGAGAAGAAGCTCTTCTGGGTGTACGACGACTTGCACAACCCGCACCCGCTCAGCCCCATGCACGAGGACATCGGCCTGTGGACAATGTCGTGCGACCACATGTTCCGGCGGTTCGGGACGCCGTTCGCGACGGACTGGCTCGCCAAGAACGTCAACGGCTACCTGTACACGGCCGCGATCCCGGCTGACTCCGAGTACAAGATCGACGGCAAGGAGTACGGCGCGCGGTATGGCGCCGTCGTTCCGACCGATCCGCAGTACGCAGAGAAGATCGGGACCTACCTCAACGCGGTGCTCCCCACCTACGGCGACAAGTTCGCCGAATGGTGGCACACCCGGCTCGTCCCCGAGATGCGCCGGAACTTCGACTATCTCGAGGGCATGCTCGACAAGCAGGATGAGCTCAGCATCATGGAGCTGGCCTGCCTGCTCGAGGACGCGATCGACATGCACGATCGCCACTGGAAGATCCACTGGATGCTCAACTTCGCCCAGCTGTCCGCGACGCTCAACCTGCGGGCAGTGATGGAGAAGACCCATGGCTCGATCGACGAGGCGCTGCTTGGCCGGCTGCAGAACTCGGCCAAGGACCGCAACTGGGACTCGATCGAGGCGCTGTGGAAGATGAAGGAGGAGGCAAAGGCCGACTCCGAGCTGGCACTCGCGTTCAAGCACGAGACCGCGGAAGAGATCATCGCGGCCCTCGAGGCGTCTGGCCGCGGGCAGCAGTTCATCGCCGAGCGGGTCCGGCCGTACCAGAAGGAATTCGGCTGGCACGCAGTCTGGAGCCACGAGTTCATCTTCCCGACCGTCTACGAGCAGATGGAGCCCGTGATCGAGCTGGTTCACGGCTACATCGAGACGGACTACGACTACCCGTCGACGGTTAAGGCGCTAGCCGAGGACATCGCCGCGGCTGCCATCCAGATCCTGGAGGGCCTCGAAGGTGAGGCGCTTGAGGAGATGCGGGCAGCCAACGAGATCAACCTGAAGATGGCACCGCTTACCCCGGATCATCACTTCTACATCGACCAGGGCGCCAACGCGCACGTGCGCATGGTGCTCATGAGCATCGGCAAGAAGCTCGTCACTCAGGGCGTGCTTGACGCTGCCGGCGACGTGATGTTCTTCCGGTACAACGAGCTGCGCGTGTTCATGGCCGATCCGTCCACCCTGGACGGCCGGGCCCTGGTCGCGCAGCGCAAGGCCGAGCGCGAGCAGGCGTACACCTTCCGGCCCAAGGAGTGGATCGGAACCGTCACCCAATCCCAGCTCGACTTCCCCTATCTGAACCTGTGGGGCTTCCCGGAGAAGTTCTTCCGGAAGGCCACCGAGGTCGCCGGCCAGTTCACCGGCATCGGCGGTTCGCCTGGCGTGGTGGAAGGCACCGCGCGGGTGGTGCTGCGCGAGGACCAGTTCGACGAGGTCAGGGCGGGCGACATCCTCGTCTGCCAGATGACCAACCCGGCCTGGGTCGTGCTGTTCACCAAGATCACCGGCCTGGTGACTGATGCTGGCGGCACCGTCTCGCACCCGGCGGTTCTGTCGCGCGAGTTCGGCATCCCGTGCGTGTGCGGGGCGTCGGTCGCAACGCAGCAGATCCACCACGGCGACCGGATCAGGATCAACGGCACGACCGGCCTCGTCGAGATTCTCGAGCGGGCCGCGCAGCCGAAGAACGACCTGTTCGGCGTGTGAGTCCCCGGTGGCGGGGCCCTGACCAAGGTCCAGGGCCCC
>JBKQTJ010000141.1:0-30356 GCA_052143255.1 Streptosporangiaceae bacterium
CCCGGCAGGCTCTGGCCCAGCTGTCCTCTAAGTCCTGAGACACGCCGCAGAAGATGCGAACGTCATCCCCCCAGGCTGTCCTGGATGTCTTGAGAGACCTGTCCTGGATGTCCTGAGGCTGGACACCACCTCCACCGCCACCTCCACCGCCACCGCCACTGTGATGTCTCGGGACACCGTTCACAGGTGTCTTGGGACATCTTTCCTTTTTCGGCTGCGGCTGGCGGACATCCCACGGCAGGCCGCGACACCAGAACAGTCCCGGCACGGAATAAGTGCCCACGACGGACGCAATGATCAGCTTAGAAAGGAGGCATCTGAACTGAGTGTTGTCGTGGTCGTCACGGCTTTCCCGTCCCCGCGCAGCGGGCCGAGGTGGTCGCGGCCTTCGAGGCGGCTATCGCCCGGGTCCACGACGAACCGGGCGTTGAACTCTACGCGCTGCACGAAGGGCGCGACCGACTGGTCATGATCGAGAAGTATGAGTCGGAGCAGGCGCGATCGGAGCACTCCGAAAGCTCAGCCCTCGCCGACCTGAGGTCGGCTTGGCGGGCAAACTGAGCAGCCCCCCTCGACGCGCAGGTGCTCGAGCCGCACCCGGCCGGAACCCAGCAGGGCACCCTGTAGCCGCTCGCCGACCGGAGCGCTATTCGTAGCCGCCGCTGGCCAATTGTCGGTCGCCGGCGCGACTCGTCAGCGGACTCATGACCAGCGCAGGGCGCGACCTACGACATCGACAGCGGGCAGCAATTGCCTGATCGCAAGCACCCGAAACTGATCGAAGGCCGAGACAGTCAGACCGCTTAGTCCAGTTCGAGCACGCGCACGTGCAGCACCGATCGCTGCTGGAGTGCTGCCCGCAGGGCCCGGTGCAGGCCGTCTTCCAGGTACAGCTCGCCATGCCAGCTGATGACGTGCGGGAAGAGGTCGCCATAGAAGGTGGAGTCGGTAGCCAGCACAGTGTGCAGATCCAGCACGTTCTTGGTCGTGATCAGCTGGTCCAGCCGGACGGGCCGGGGCGGTATCTCGGCCCACTCCCGCGAGGTCCGGGCATGTTCGGGATATGGCCGTCCGTCCCCCACCTGCTTGAAGACCACATCCCGAGTTTAAAGGAGCCAGGCGCGCGCTGGTTGACGCTGCGCCGCCTTGCCCCGACATGTGTTGCTGTGTTGGCTCCCTGCCCGAGTCGACGGCGAAGACGCGCTGCCCTGACCATCTGGGTCGGCCGCCGGCAGGTCATCCGCCGAGACGTCCGGCCGCCTGACCGATGAGGGGAACGGGGTCTCGTCCGGCGCCCGGCCGCGTGCGGGGCACTTCCTGGTATGAGCAGGGCCTGGCTGTCGATAAGCTTGCCGGCGGAGGATTCGCCTAGTGGCCTAGGGCGCACGCTTGGAAAGCGTGTTGGGGGCAACCCCTCAAGAGTTCGAATCTCTTATCCTCCGCCAGGATGACCTGCAACGATGCGAACCTGCCGTTCTTGCGCATGTTGCGAGCACCCATCGTGTTTGTCTCAGTTCTTAGCTCACACGGCTCATGGGCCAGATGTCACATTCTGGGTGAGGAACAGCACTCGATCGGGATCAACGATCAGTGGCGGGTGTGCTTCCGGTGGACCGAGTCAGGCGCGGAAGACGTCGACATCGTGGACTATCACGAAGGGAGTGACGGAGATGGCGCAGGTGAGGATCCCGGCGGACCGGCCGCCGACGCCGCCCGGCGAGATGCTGCTGGAGGATTACATAAGGCCGCTGGGAATGACCCAGGCGGAACTGGCGGACCGGATTGGCGTTTCCCATGTGCGGCTGAACGAGATCGTCAACGATAGGAGCGGCATCGTGAACTTTCGGCCAACCCGGGATCTATCTACCGCAGCCGGCCAGTCACGGGCAGCAGGACGCGGCACGGGCCGTCGCTGACGCGACGGCCCGTGCCGTACCGCTTGCCGGACCAGCAGGCAACTCCAGGTCTCCCGCTGGCAGCCGGGTGCTACTTAATCATGTAGGCGTACGGCAGCCCGACCAGCTCGTCGCCTGCGACCTGGCCGTACGGGGGGACACCCTGAACATAGTCATCGACGTACAGGGTGCCACTCACCTTCGTGTTCTTCGGTCCGGACGGCGTGATCGTCACGTTGATCGTGGCGGTGTCGCCCGGGTTGATGATGATCGGCGAGAACGGCGTTGACGGGTTCGTGGATGCCAGCCAGAAGTCGCCGGTGTCTGACGTGACCGTGCTGTCGAACTGCTTTGTCTGCGCGGTCATGTTCACATAGTTGAGCGTGCCGGGCGTCGCGCCCGTGGGGTACGGTCCGCACTCGGACGGCAGGCTGGACCAGCCGCCCGCTGTGACGGTGCCGCCAGACGCGGCGTAGGTAGCCGACTCCGTGTCCGCGCACAGCGGCCCGGGGCCGCTGCTCGCGCTGGCGATGTCCGGGTCACCTGCGAACGGGCTGAAATCGAACATGATCGGCAGCGTCGCGTTCGCCGAAACCGACACGCTCGATGTCTGCGTCGGGACGATCCACTGCGGCGGGTAGTTCACCGTCAATGGCAGCGTCAGGCCGGTATTCGGGACCAGGCTGGTCAGCGTCAGGCTGGTTGTGGTGTTGAGCCGCGGGTCGACGAAGAAGGCCTCCGGCGCCACGCCGTTGTTGGTGATGGTCACCGGGACGGTCACCGGGACGCCCGACGCCAGCTTCGTGCCGTTGCTGTCGGGTAGCCCCGGTGCGCTCACCTTCACGTTGTTGAACTGGATATTGCCGGTGAACGGCTGGGAGATCTCGTCTCCGACTATCGGCTCGGCGAAGTCCACGATCAGGGTCCAGGTACCGGGGACCGGGTTGAGCGTGTACGCGGTTAGCGACGTCCCGCCGAGCAGGTTGTTCTGCCCGTAGCCGAGAGCGTCACCTCCCGGGCTGATCAGGTAAGCACCCACCGGGTTACCAGCGTCGTTAGTGAGCGACACATTGGCAGTGATGTTGCTCACCTTCTTGCCGACGTTGAACTGGTAGTACTGCACCTGTCCCTCGCCGAGCGGCCGCCCGTTGCCGCCGGTCAGCACGCCGCTGAACGCGCCGCCACGGGCAACGTCGACCGCGCTGCGCAGCGTCACCGGGATCGACGTGGTACCACGTCCGCCATATCCGCCGCGTCCGCCGTCGGCGGCGTGATAGCCATAGGAGCCGGCCTTGGAGCTGAACACGATCGAGCCGGCTGCATCCCCTGGCGATGACGGCGTGGTAGCGGAGACCGTGACCGTCCTGCTCTGGCCGGGGGCCAGCGAGACAGTCGACGGCCACACCGAGCCGAACGGTGCGAATTGCTGTGTCGCGACCCGCCACGGGATGGCCCCGTTGGTGCCGCCAACCGAGGCGACGTCACCGAAGATGACCCCGGTCCAGGTGCCAGGGGCCGGCTGCCTGACGTCCACGTTGCCGTAGTTCCCGGGCCCCTGCGGCAGCGAGTGGGCCGCGAGCCGGCCGTGCGGGTCGATCAGGATCAGCCGCACCCGCGAATTCAGCCCGATCTCGCACCCGTAATCGAGGCAGTAGTCGGGGTTGCCGGGCCAGGCGATGGAGGCATCCAGCCGGTCCTGACCTGGCGGGACCGTGAAGTGGATCACGGCGTAGTTGTTCTCCAGGCCCCCGTAGTTGACGAACTGCGGGCTGGTGGCGTCGTTCAGCGTGACGCTGCCGGTCTGCACGTTCTGGTCGGGCCCGAAGGTACGGCCGCTGATGTTCACCTGCTGCGAGGCGGCGCCGGTGTTGGTGATCGTGACCGGCCAGCTCTCGGAGGTGCCCGGAGCATCGGTCGCGGTCAGTTGGTTGGCGGACTTGAGGAGGGTAACGCCAACCGGCGACGGCGAGCCGTCCTTGGTCTTGATCGACTCGGCCATCTGTACGGCCTTGTAGCTATTCATAAGGCCAGCGCCCTGCTCGGTGGCGGGCGTGCCGAGGTCGGTCGCCGTGCTGACCAGGATCTGCTTGACTAGTGCCGGCGTGGGCGTAGCCCCGCCGTGGGTGTTCCGGTAGGCCTGGATGACCAGGGCCGCCTCACCTGCCACGAACGGCGACGACTCGCTGGTGCCGCCGCTTTCCTCGATATCGGAGGACTCGCCGAGGAAGTTGACGCAGCCGACGTAGGTCGGGCTCGCGTCACAGGAGGCGAAGCTGAGGTCGCCGGGCGCGACGAGGTTGACCGTGCCGGTGGTCTGGTCGAAACCGCCCGAACTCAGCGAGCTGATGTTGTCGTTCAGCCAGCCGGTCGTCGCGAAGTAGCGCGCCGCCGCGTAGTTGGTCTGGGCGTACATCTGGAATTGCGTCGAGCCGCCGACCGACAGGACGTTCGGGTCGGTTGACGGCGAGCCAATCGTGTTGGTCGAGCCCGCGTCGCCGCTGGAGACGCTCACGACAACACCGGCAGCGACGGCCGCGTCGTTGAACTGCTTGGTCGCGTCCAGCGCGGTGATGTCGGGGAACGGGTTGGAACCGAACGACTCGTTGATCACGTTCACGTGGTCGGTCTCGACTGCGTAGTTGATCGCCTGCAGGAAGTTGGACTCGGTCGTGTCGTAGAACGAGCTGAAGACGTCGAGCCCGACCAGGCTCGCGCCGGGGGCCACGCCCTCGATCCGGATATTGCACGGTGTCGGATACGACTGGGCGGAGAAGCCGTTCACGTCGTAGACATTGATGCCCTGGCCGGCGATCGTGTTGGCGTCGAGGAAGGCCTCGTCGCCGCTCGTGATCTGACCCGGGCCGTCACCGGTGAAGTCCTGGTAGTCGCCTCCGATGGAGGGGTCGAACACCGACTTGCCGTCTGGCCGGATGAAGTTGACGTTGTTGGGGTCGAGGCCGTCGGCGATCCAGGCGACCTTGACGCCCGCGCCGGTGATGCCCAGCGAACGGGCGGTCCTGGCGTGCGGGTTGTCGGAGGCAGTGTGCGTAAGCGACAGACCCTCCGGGACGAGCTGCGCCCGGCCGTTCTTGCCGCAGGCACCGGGGATGATGTTCGGCGTCAGCGACGTGGATGCATTCGCCTCCCGGCCGGCCTTCCTCGGGGTCGCGGTCCCCAGCGTGGTCGCCTGCTCCGGCTGCGCACCGTGGATGGTCACGTCCGGGATGACTTCCTTGACAGCTGGGTTCGCCCTCAGCCGCGCCAGCTCTCCCTTGGAGACCATGGCGGACAGCGCGTTAACCAGGGTGTAGCTCTGGATGTGCGTGGCATGCACTGCGCGCAGCTCGCGCAACACCGGTGCTTGCTTCCTTGAGATCACGGAGGAACGCGCCGACTGCGCGCGGCTGCCGACCCGGGCCGCCGCGACCTGGCTCTTCATGATCACGATCACGTGCTGGTTGACGTTCTTGGAGAGCTGCGCGGCGAGCGCGGCAGTCATCGGCCGCTCCACGCTGCCTGTCCGGGTCGTAGCAGCCGCCGATGCAGCCGTCGCGGTCACGGACTGCGACAGCATCAGTACTGGAACGGATGCTGCCGCTGAAACGATGGCGATTTTCCTGGTCTTGGAACGAGCCCTGGGCGCGTTCTGAATGGTCCGTACTCGCATCCTCGCCTCATCTTTGAGGGCGGCCGCACAGGACGGCCGCACGCCGAACCGTTCCCGGCGCAACTGGAATGGTCGGGTGACGCCAGGACACGACATACAAGCGGGACGCTAGCAGGAAGGGCAAACAAGGAAATTTCCTGGCCAATAACATTTGGATAACGAAGGGCGCGGGCGAATTGACTGAAAGCGCAAAACGGCCACTGGCGCTGGGGACTTGATGATCGGTCAGCGTCAGCCGCTCGGATCTGCCTGGTCCGGCCCCCCGGCGATATCGTCGCGAGACGGGCGGCCAGGTTCAGGCGCGATGAGGGTGACCGTCGGGAAGTAGGTGCGGTACGGCGCAGCGTCCCGGGTCAGCAGCCGGTAACCGCGGATGGCCGCGTGCGCGCCGATGTAGAAGTCCGGGGGTGGCGAGCGCTTCTGGCCGCCTCGCAGGCGGTAGGCGAGGAATGCCTTGCCGGCCAGGAATACCGCCTCATACGGCAGTGCCTCGCGCCGCAAGTCATCGGCGGGAACGGCATCGTCAAGGTCTTCGATCCGGTCGAAGCCGACCGACACCTCGGCATACACGATCGGGTTGATCGCCAGCGCGCCGTCGTCCAGCGCCTCGGCGAGGGCAGCTGCCGACCACTCGCTCCAGGCAGGATCCTCGGTCACGATAGCGAGGATGACACTGGAGTCCACGAGGGTGACGGGACGGCTGGCGATGGCAGCCAGGCTGGCACGCGGCTCAGTCGCCACGCAGCAGCTCCATGAGCTGATCGGTGCTCATGGTGGAACTTGCCCGTCCGCGCATCCGGCGCACGAGCCGCTGCCCGCGGCTCGGGCTCCCCTTGACCTGGACGATGCGCAGGGTGTTGCCGTCCTCGATGACGTCGACCTCATCCCCCTCATGCAGGCCGTGCCGCTCGCGGAGCTCTGCCGGGATCGTTACCTGGCCCTTGCTGTTGAGCCGCATCGCCGACCTTCCTGATACGTAATACCTGTCATACATGCTACGCCGACTGCAGATAGCGATCAGGCTGACAGGCCCTCAAGGACCGGTGCGCTCAGAACGGCCTTGCTCTCACTTGTCAGTGATTCAGGGCGTCGCGAGAGGGCACAGCAACAACATGCAGCGATCCGGGCGCTTCGGTAGATGAACGTGTCCGAAGTTCTACGCATGCCGTCGCTCGCCGCGGCAACCGCGTGGCTCAACTCCGAGTCACTCGGCCCTCCCGAGCTGCGCGGCCGCGTCATACTGGCCGACTTCTGGACGCTCACCTGCATCAACTGGCTGCGTACGGAGCCGTACGTCCGCGCGTGGTCCCAGGCCTACCGAAACGACGGGCTCGTGGTGATCGGAATCCACACGCCGGAGTTCTCTTTCGAGCACAAGGTCGATGGCGTGCGCCAGGCGATTAAGGAGAGAGGGATCGACTACCCCGTCGCGGTCGACAATGACTACGGAATCTGGACCGCCTTCGACAACCACTACTGGCCCGCGCTGTACTTCGTCGACGCGGACGGCGCCATCCGCGACCGCCACTTCGGCGAAGGGCGCTACGAGCAATCCGAGCGCGTCATCCAGCAGCTGCTCGGCGTTGAACGCGACCTCGTATCCGTCGTCGGCCACGGCGTGGAGGCGCCGGCTGACTGGGACCACCTGCGCACCCCGGAGACCTATCTCGGGTACGCGCGGAGCCAGAACTTCGCGTCGGCGGACGGCGCAGAGCTCGACGAAAGCCACAAATTCGAGCTACCCGAGCACCTGCGAGTCGACCAGTGGGCCCTCGCCGGCCAGTGGAGGATCGGGCCGGAGAACGTCGTGCTCGAGGAAGCTGGCGGGAGCGTCGCCTGCCGCTTCCACGCACGCGACGCACACCTCGTTCTGTCCCCGGGAACGCGCGACCCGATGGCGTTTCGCGTGCTGATGGATCGCGAGGCTCCCGGCGCCTCGCATGGGGTCGATGTCGACGAGGACGGAAACGGCCTGCTCCGGGAGGAGCGCTTGTACCAGCTCGTACGGCAAGACGGCGCGGTGCGCGACCGCACGCTCGAGATCACGTTCCACGAGCCCGGGGCCGAGGCGTACGTGTTCACGTTCGGGTAGCCAGAGCCGCCGAGCAATGATGTCAGCGGCCAAGTGCGGGTCGGGCGGCCAGAAAGCAACGAGGCGCTCACCGTGCCAGAGCCTTATGAGGCTGCAGACGAGTCCGCGTGCTTGTAACCCCCTCCGACGAAGCCTTGGCCCGTCGGCTGCTCGCCGCGGATAACACCTCCTCGTAGCGAAGGCGCTGGGCCGGGCCGGCCTGCACTGGCCACCCGTCTTACCGGACCTTCCAGTTCAGGTCGGCGAGCTTGAGGACCTGCGGGATGAACGAGTCGGTGACCTGCAGCGCGGGCTGCCCCTTGCCGCCGACGCTGAACTGCACGGTGCCGCAGGCGGCTGGGCCTTGCGCGACTGCGAGCGGCGGGCCGCCGGCCCTGGCGAGGAACG
The DNA here is from genome assembly GCA_052143255.1 of Streptosporangiaceae bacterium. Classification (GTDB taxonomy): domain Bacteria; phylum Actinomycetota; class Actinomycetes; order Streptosporangiales; family Streptosporangiaceae; genus JAJYUU01. The sequence goes on from JBKQTJ010000141.1 coordinate 8,042, forward strand.
TCAGCCGGATCCCGCCGCCGGGGGGCAGCGGGCAGGACGCGTCCGGTCCGATCGTGGACAGCTGGAGGCTGTCCACGAGCGCCGCGAGCCGCCGGACGGCAGCCAGGTCGGTGATCGTGACCGGCGCAGGCAGACGGCTGGCGTGCGGGTCGAGGCTGGGCAACTGGCTGATCGTGACTACACGGGCGGGCAATGGTACTCGTTCGAGGGCCGGCCGGGGCGGCTGCCAGCTCACCTGGGCGTCCACCCGGATCGCGGTCTGCCCGTTGCCCGCTCCGGTCACCTCGACCACCAGGTCCCGGGCGTTCAGCACGCCGGGGATCGGAGACAGCGAGAACGTGCGGTCCCATGACGGCGGCCCGAAATCGGCGTCTTCGGGCGTGAAACGGCGGGGCAGGTGCGCCTGCTCCCAGGTCAGTACCGCCTGCGGCTGGCCCGGCGCCCGCCAGAAGGAAACCTCGTCCACCAGCGTTGTGGAGACCAGCGTGGAGGATGGGACCTTGAGGAGATGCGGCGGCTTCACCAGCCGCTGGCCACCCGGGGGCACGACAAACATCCTCATAATGGAGGCCGCTTCGGTGCGGGCACGCTCCCGGGGTGTGGGCGCCGGCACCGTCCGCGCCGCCGCCGTCCGCGACGAGGCCGCCGCCCCTCCTGTCGTGTGCGTGGCGGCACAGCCCGCTACTGCCACGGTCGCGCAGGCGGTCACGAGGATCGTCTTGCCCGGCGCGCACCACACAGGTAGCTGCATACCTCTTGGACGCCCAGCGGGGCACCGCGGTTTCGCTACCTCAGTTAGCACGTGCAGGGGCGCGGCACCTTACCCGATGCCGTTGTGCCGCCGCGCATTGCGATCGTCCGGGCGCGCGGCGTTTGAACCGAAACATCATCATCTGCGCGGTCGGCAAGTTCTGTGCACATTCGGAGGGCAACGACGCCCGCGGTAGCAGCCCGGCCAACCGCCCGGGTGCAGACTTATCACTAAGACGGTCTGGCGCGATGCAGGCCATGGCGTGTCACGAGCGGAGATGAGGACGTGAGCCCCATATCGCGCGGCTTCCATGGCCGCCGGAGCCCCTCTGCGGAAGAGGACCGGGTACCGCCGGGCCAGTTCGTGACCAGCGACTTCCCGGTGCTGTCGGCCGGGCCCACTCCGAACACCCGACTGGAAGACTGGTCGTTTTCCATCAAGCAGGACAGCCAGGTGCTGAAGTCCTGGACCTGGCCCGAGATCCACAGGCTCCCGGTCAGGACCGTGACCGCGGACATCCACTGCGTCACCCGATGGTCGAAGCTTGACACCGAGTGGGATGCGGTGTCTGTGGATGATTTGCTGGCAGCCGTCGGGCCTGATGCCAGCTACGTGCTGGCCTTCTGTGATGGCGGCTATACCACGAACCTGCCGGTCGCCGACGTCACCGGGGGACAGGCCTGGCTCGCATTCGGGTTCGGCGGTGACCCGCTCGCACCCGAGCACGGCGGTCCGGCGCGGTTGCTGGTGCCGCACCTCTACTTCTGGAAAAGCGCGAAGTGGGTGCGCGGCCTGGAATTGCTTGATCACGATGAGCCAGGCTTCTGGGAGACCTACGGCTACAACATGTATGGGGATCCATGGCGGGAACAGCGGTACGCGGGCGACTGACATGGCAGACGGCGACCGTCGGGGCGGTAGCGTGGGAGACGTCCTCGGTCCGCACCATCAGCCTGGACGTGCCGGGCTGGATTGGTCACCAGGCCGGCCAGCACCTGGATGTGCGGCTCACCGCTGAGGACGGTTATGTCGCAGCGCGGGAGTACTCGATCGCCTCAGCGCCGGGCGAGCCTGTCTCGATCACGGTGGAGCGGCTGGCCGACGGCGAGGTCTCGCCGTACCTCACCGACGAACTCCGGCCCGGCGACGAGCTTGAGATACGCGGGCCGGTCGGCGGTTACTTCGTCTGGGACCCGTCAGATGAGCAGCCGCTGCTGCTGCTCGCAGGCGGCTCCGGGATTGTCCCGCTCCGGGCGATCCTGCGCAGCCGGGCGCGGGCTGGCAGTACCGTGCCGGCCCGCTTGCTGTACTCGGCGCGGTCGCTGCCAGATGTCATTTACCGGGAAGAGCTGGACGGCTACGCCGCCAGTACGCAGGTCGCCGTCAGCTACGCGCTGACCAGGCAGCAGCCACCCAGCTGGACGGGTTACGCCGGCCGGGTCAGTGAGGCAGTGCTTGCCGAGGTGGCCTGGCCAGCCAGCGATAAGGCGACGGCCTTCATTTGCGGTCCCACGGCGTTCGTCGAAGCAGTGGCCGCGAACGTGGTGAAGCTCGGCTATCCGGCGCAGCGCGTGAAGACCGAGCGGTTCGGTGGAACGGGGGCACAGTGATGGACGCGCTGGACGGAAACGCGATCGGCGGCTTGCTGCACGAGGTATTCGGCACCGAGATGACCGCCGTGGTGGGAACCTGCGCCACCTGCGGCGCGACCGGCCCGGTGGCTGAGTTCGTGGTATATAACCGCGCGCCCGGGACTGCGGTCCGCTGCCGCAGCTGCACCAGCCTGCTCATGGTCATCGTCAGCGCGCGCGGGATGAACTGCGTAGACCTGCGCGGCCTGGCCGCGCTGGGGACTGGCTGACAACTGCTGCACTGCCTATGTGCCGCTCTGGTTACTGACCACGCTGGGCGCCAGATCAGTGCTCGGCGCTGTGGCCTTCGCGGGCAGCTGCACGCGGGCGCAGCAGAGGGTCACGGCTAGCCCGGCAGTCATCGTGGCCCACCAGGCCCACTGGCCATGCCAGGAAGTTTGCGCCGCGGCGGTGAGTGCTGCCGCCGCAACGGACGTCGCGATCAGGCTCGGCCAGCTCCCGGCCGCCGCGACGAGCGCCACAGCCAGCACTGGCCACAAGTAATACGCGACCATCACTGGCTCGAAGACGCAGCGCAGGGCGAGCGCGACGGCCGCCCACCACAGCACCTGATGGAGCGTCTGTGCATCCCACGCGGTGTGCCAGGCGGCGCGCCAGCGCCGCCCGGCGGCCAGCGCGCACAAACACGCAGCGAGGATGGCAATCGTCCGGAACGGTCCGGCCGCAACCGCGCCGTCGCTCAGGCGCGGGGCGAAGGACTCCCACGGAGTCGGATGATCGACGCTCGGCCAGTTGGGTTGACTGGTCACCGCGTGGATGGTCACCGACCAATTCGCCGCGGCCGCCGCGCCGAGCAGCACCGCGCTGGGCGTGGCTGCCCTCGCGAGGAAGCCGGGCACTCGCCGTAGCTCGATTGTCATCAGCACCACCGGCAGTGCGAGCAGCACGAGGGGCTGGACGGCGACCGCAGCACCGACGAGCCATCCGGACCGGCCGGTTCGCCGGTCGGCCAGCGCTTTGACGGCGTAAAGCAGTAGTCCTACCGCGACCGCGTCCTCCGGATGACCCCACAGGATCGCGACGCTCGACAGCGCCGCGCCCCCCGCGACCGCGAGCAACGCGCGCTTGGCCTGCGTTGCCCCGGCGCGTTCAGCAAGCGCGTCGGCGGCGACCAGCGCCAGGCCGCACAGCGCGATCTCATAGGGCCCGGCCAGCAGCCACGAGACCGGATGGGGGTTGTGGGCACTTTGGACCGCGAGCGGGACTCCGGCAGCTTCGGCGATGGCGGCTATCGGCACCAGGATCACTGCCGCGCCTGGCAGCGTAACCAGCCGGGTGGGCGGCGTGTACAGCCCAGCCAGATTCAGATGCAGCAGGCGGCGGGCAGCCGCCAGCGTTCCCCACAAGTCATCGGGGAGTGCCCAGGGCAGCTTGCCGGGATGCCCGCCGACCGTGGTCGCGATCATGCCGATCGCGATCACGGCAGCGGTAGCGAGCAGTGGCCAACGCCGGCGGGCCAGCCACAGCCTTAGAGCGCTCATTGGCTCATCCTGCCTGACCACGAGGCGCGCCAAGCTCGCCACCGACTCATGCGTCACGCAGCCGCAGCGCGAGGCCGCCCGTTAGCAATGCCACGCCGGCCCAGGCCGACATGACGCCAAGGCCTGCCCACGGCGTGATAGCCAGGCTCTTCAGGCCGGTGGTCGCCTGAATGTTGAGGCCTGCCACCGGGCTGTATCGCTCGACGCGGCGCTGCCAGGTCGGGTTCCCGATGAAGGCGATCACGATAGGGAACAGGTACAGCAGGGCGAGCACGACGCCGACGGTCACTGCGGAGTCCCTGATTACCGCCGCCACCCCAACGCCAAGCAGGGCCACCAGGGCGAGGTAGAGCACCGAGCCGGCTGCGGCTCGAAGCGTCGGTCCGTAGCCGAGGGACACCGCGCGGAAGCCGTGCGCTGGGGTGAAGCCGTGGCCAGGCAGGATCAGCGCTCCGGCCAGCACTGATCCGAGCACGGCTACTGCGCCGGCCAGCAGCACCAGGGCGCCGATGATGACCGCCTTGGCCGCCAGCACCGCGTCTCGCCCCGGCAGCGCCGCGAGGGTGACGCGGATCATGCCAGTGCTGTACTCGTTGCTGACCGCCTGAACTGCCAGGATGGCGACGACGGCCTGGCCGAACTCGATACCGGTCAGACTGAGCTTGGTCGTGTCCACCGGGCAGGCGACGCCGCGCGGGCAGCTCGTCGCGCCGACTGCGGCCGTGCTGACGGCCACGGTCAGTACGACTATCGCCAGGAGCAGCCAGCTAGGGCCGGCGACCGTGCGCACTTTGGTCCACTCCGCGCGAATCGCGTCCCGCAGCCGCGCGCTTCCGGCGCGCAGCGTGGCCGGCGCTGCCTGTTCGGCCCGTACCGCCGTACTCATGCGTCTCGCCGCCGGAGCAGCACGAAGGCCAGCCCGAGCGCGGCGGCGGCGTATGCGCACAGGACGGCGAAACCTCCCCAGGGCGGCAGCGGATAGTAACCGCCTGCGGGCGAGTAGCTACTGACGACCTGCGGGTACTGCGGGATGCTCTGCTGGATGGCGAGACCAGCCGCTGGCGTGAGCCGCAGCAGCCAGGCGGAGATGCCTGGCGGGAAGACGTTCAGCGCCGCCAGCAGGAATGGCAGCACGATCGCGACCACGACCGTTGTGATCGCTGCGGCGCTGCGGCGCGTGATCGCGCCGACGGCGACTGCGAACACCGCAGCGACGGCTACCAGCGCCGCGGTGCCAAGCACCACTCGCACATCGGTGCTCGCCGGGACCGGCAGCAGGAACTGGCCTTGTGCTTCCTGCCTGGGGACGCCCAGCACGATCGCGATGATCGATGCGGCCAGGCCGGCCACGAAGGCGACCGAGCCGATCACGACAGCCTTCGCCGCCAGCACCGGGCCCCGGCGGGGCGTAGCGGCGAGGGTGGTGCGGATAAGGCCGCGCCGGTACTCAGTTGTGAAGAACATCGCCCCCACCACCACAACCACGATGAGCCCGATGAACACGCCGGCCAGACTCTGCTCCACCGTTGTGGTCGGGTACCCACCGCCACCTGGTCCGGGCACGACAGGCGCAATATCGCCGGATCCTGTCAGTGTGACAGCGCCGCCGGACTGCCGGAAGCCAGGGCCGGAGCCGTGGCCGGTGCCACCGTTGCCACTCGCAGCAGCCCCGACGCTGCCGCCGCCGACGGCGGTGCCGGTCCACGGGTGCCCCGCCGCTCCGGCGGAAACGCCGACGTGGTCGAAGACACCCGTTGCCTGGCTGGGTCCGTTCTGGTTGCTGGTTCCGCCGAAGGACCTCGACGTCTGGACGTAGTTCGGCGAGGTGGCGAACATGCCCGCCTGCACCGTGGCCGGCAGCCCGGTCAGCTGCGCCGTGCCTACCTCGGTCCAGTGCGTTCCGTCCGCCGAGTCGTAACCAGTGATCGTTCCGCCGGAACGGGTCAGCCGCAGCCAGCGCGGGTTCGCGGCCGACACCGCGCCCGGCAGGCCGGCCGTGTCCCCGGTGTAGTTCCACTGCATCCGGACGCCGTGGCTGCCGGTCGCCAGCATCGCCGCATAGGCCGATCCCTGCTTCAGGCTGGCCTTGATCATGATGCCGGCCTTGGACCATGGCATGAGGCCCGGTTTCATGTTAGGGCCGGGGCCGCCAACCTGTACTGGCCCGTTGCCTGCGGCATACGTGCCGGTGAACGAGGACAGCCGGGCGGTGATGGTGCCGTTCCCGGCCAGCGGCTGGTGCACGAAGTAGAAGTTGTCTTGCACCGCCTCGCCCCCTGGCCCGATGGGAATCGGCGGCAAGCAGCCGCGGCCGCTCTTCTGGACTCCGTTGATGATGCAGCCGATGTTCGCGTTCGCGGCGAATACCCCGACGAAGATGGTGAGGATCGCGGCGACGATCATGCCGATCACCCAGCCGCGGACACTCCGGAACTTGATCCACTCGGCCCGGATGACGTCGGTGAAGTGAGCCTGCGGCATGCGTCGGTCCGGCCGTTGCCGCGCGGGCGCGCCGGTGGTCACGGCGCCCCCTCCTCGGCGGGCTCCGTAGCCATATCGACTGGACGGAACTCGACCGCGTCCCTGGTGATCTCCATATAGGCCTGCTCCAGCGTGGCCCGGTGCGCGGAGACTTCGGAGAACGGCACGGCCGCGTGGCTGAGCAGCGCCACCACGCGTTCGGCGGCCAGCCCGGAGATCGTCAGCGTGTCGCTGCCGGAGGCGGCGACGGTGGCCCCCGCGCGGTCGAGCACCTTCAGCGCCTCCGGCAGCGCGGTCGTGCGCAGCACGACCCGGTCACCGGATGCCGCCGCCACCAGTTCGGCCACGCTGGTGTCAGCGACGACTTTGCCGCGCCCGACCACGATGAGGTGGTCGGCGGTGTCCTCCAGCTCGCTCATCAGGTGACTGGACACCAGTACTGCGCGTCCTTGCCGGGCTAGCGCGCGCAGGAACCCGCGCATCCATACGATGCCTTCCGGGTCCAGGCCGTTGAAAGGCTCGTCCAGCATCAGGATCAGCGGATCGCCCAGCATGGCGGCGGCGATCCCCAGTCGCTGCCGCATGCCCAGCGAGAAGCCGCCGGCCTTCCGCCGGGCGACGTCTTGCAGGCCGGCCTGCTCGATCACTTCGCTGACGCGCCGGGCGGGCAGGCCCTGAGAGTAGGCCAGCCACAGCAGGTGATTGCGGGCCGACCTGCTGGGCTGGAGCGCTGCGGCGTCGAGCAGCGAGCCCAGGTGCCGCATCGGATGCGGCAGGCTCGTATACGCCCGCCCGCCGACCAGCGCCTGGCCCGAATCGGGCGAGTCGAGGCCAAGTATCACCCGCATGGTCGTCGACTTACCCGCGCCGTTCGGCCCGACAAAGCCGGTTACCTGCCCTGGTCGCACGTTGAACGACATCCCGTCCAGCGCAACGGCCTGGCCGAAGCGCTTATGCACCTCGGCGACCTCGATCGTTGCTTCCACCGTCCTGCCCTTCATGTCCGGGGGACTGCTTGTGACCTGGTTGTATGGCAGCGCCGGTAACACGGCCCGAACCGCCGCTGTTATTTCGCTGTTAGGCCGGGCCGGGCATGCTGAACGGGCCGGGACCACCTGATCGTGGTCCTCATCAGAGCAGCGCTCGCATGAGGGACAGGCAGGGGAATGACGGTAACGGCGACCCCGCAGGGAGGACTGGTGAGCAGCAAGCGCCTCGTCCGCCGTAGCGTGCGGCTGCGGCTGACCGGGCTCTATGGCGTGCTCTTCGTGCTGTCCGGGGCAGTCCTGCTGGCGATCGCCACCGGGCTGACTATCTCCGGCAGCACCGAGGAAGCCGCCCCCGCTCGGGCCGCCAGCAGTCCGGGCACCGCGCTGAGCCGGGCCGATGCCCGGATCCGCGATCTGCAGAATCAACTAAGCTCCCGGACTACATCGTCGGTTTCCCACCAGCTGCTCATCGCGTCCGTCATCGCCCTCGGCATCATGGCCGTGGCGTCGGTCGCCTTCGGGTGGATCATGGCCGGCCGGGCACTCCGCCCGGTCCGCGAGATGACCGAGGCGGCACAGCGCATCTCCGCCGATAACCTGCATGAGCGCCTGGCCGTGGCTGGCCCGGCTGACGAACTCAAGGACCTTGGCGACACCATCGACGGGCTGCTGGAACGGCTGGAAGAGGCATTCAGCGCCCAGCGCCGGTTCGTCGCCAACGCCTCGCATGAGCTGCGGACACCGCTGACGACTATGCGCGCAGCCATCGACGTGGCCATAGCCAAGCCGGCCCCGGTGCCCGCGCAGACGGTTGCCCTGGCGGACCGGCTCCGCACCGAGCTGGACCGGATCGACGAGCTGCTTGAGGGGCTTCTGGTCCTGGCGCGCGCTCAGCACAGTGCGCTGCCGGATAACGCGGTCTTCTCGCTGAGCGACGTCGCGGCGGCTGCGCTAGCCGAGCGGGCCAGTGCCATCGGGGCCAGGGCGCTCAGGGTCCGGGCCAGCATGCCGACCGGAGCTGCTCTGGTGGCCGGGAGCCAGGCGCTGGTCAGCAGGCTGGCGGGCAACCTCATTGATAATGCGATCGTGCATAACGTGGAAGCGGGCTGGATCGCCCTGTCCGCGGCTGCTGACCGGGCCACGGCCACGGCCTTCCTGACCGTCGAGAACGGCGGCGCCAAGCTGGACATGGACCAGGTGGCGCAGCTCGGCCAGCCGTTCCGGCGGCTAGGCGCGGACAGGACCGGCTCGGACATCGGCTCCGGGCTCGGGCTGTCGATCGTCGCCGCCATCGCCAGAGCGCATGGCGGAACGGTGGACCTGCAGGCCAGGGCCGAGGGCGGGCTGCGGGTCACCGTCATCCTTCCGCTGGCGGCACACCCCGGCTTGCCCCGTCGGCCTGCCGCGACGGGAGCGCCAGCATGAGGATCCTGGTGGTCGAGGACTCGCGTTCCCTGGCCGAGGTTCTGGTCGAGGGTCTGCGTGACCAGGGCATGGCCGTTGACGCCGCGCACGACGGGCTGGAGGCGGCGGCCAAGCTGGGGGTCAACTCCTACGACGTGGTCGTGCTGGACCGGGACCTGCCGGGAATCCACGGCGACCTGCTGTGCCAGATGATCACCGACCATGGCAACCGGGCGATGGTGCTGATGCTCACGGCAGCCGGCTCGCCTGGCGACCGGGTCAGCGGGCTGGGCCTGGGTGCCGACGATTACCTGGGGAAGCCGTTCCATTTTCCCGAGCTAGTGCTGCGCGTGCAGGCGCTTGCCAGGCGGCAGCCGTCGGCCCGCGGCCGGATCCTGCGCGCAGCCGGGATCGAACTGGACCCAGTTCGCCGCACGGTAAGCCGCGACGGACGGCGGGTGGACCTATCGGTCAAGGAATTCGGGGTGCTGGAGGCGCTGCTGCGTGCCCAGCCTGCCTTCCTGCGTGCCGAGGACCTGCTTGAGCAGGTGTGGGACGAGCATGCCGACCCGTTCACCAACACCGTGACAGTCACCATCGGCCGCCTGCGCCGCAAACTAGGCGAGCCCCAGGTCATCGCCACGACCCCGGGCGTGGGCTACCGGATCGCGGCGCTGCCCGGCCCCGGCTAGACTGACTGCCAGACCCCTCGCACGGCGTTCATCCCGCCAACCCCCCCAGGGCCGGAAGGCAGCAAGGGTACGCGGGCTCTGTCGGGTGTGCGGGGGGTCCTTTACCGTCCCGGCTAGCAAGCCCGGCGAGGATGAGGTCATGGCAGGCGACGCCCCCAGTCCCGATCAGAGCCCTGGCTCTGCGGACAGCCCGCGGTCAGCCGCGCCACTCGCGCTCTACCGCAGGTACCGCCCGGCGACCTTCGCGGAGGTCAAGGGTCAGGATCATGTCACCGAGCCGCTTCGGCAGGCACTGCGCAGCGGCCGCGTGCATCATGCCTACTTGTTCAGCGGGCCGCGCGGCTGCGGCAAGACCTCCAGCGCCAGGATCCTGGCGCGCTCGCTGAACTGCGAGCAAGGGCCCACCCCGGAGCCGTGCGGCAAGTGCGAGTCCTGCGTCGCGCTCGGGCCGGCCGGGCCCGGCAGCATCGATGTGATCGAGATTGATGCGGCGTCGCATGGCGGCGTCGACGACGCCAGGGACCTGCGCGAACGGGCTTTTTACGCGCCGGTAGCCGGCCGGTTCAAGGTCTACATCATCGATGAGGCCCACATGGTCACCCGGGAGGGCTTCAACGCGCTGCTGAAACTCGTCGAGGAACCGCCGCCGCACCTGAAATTCGTCTTTGCCACCACCGAGCCGGAGAAGGTCATTGCCACGATCCGGTCCCGCACCCATCACTACCCGTTCCGGCTGGTGCCGCCTGCCGTCCTGCGCGAGCACCTGGAGCAGGTCCTGGCCAGCGAGGGCGTACCGTATGAGCCGTCGGTGCTGCCGATCGTCATCAGGGCCGGGGCTGGCTCGGTACGTGACGCCCTGTCGGTTCTCGATCAGCTGATGGCCGGCTCCGATGAGTCTGGCCTCCGCTATGACCGTGCCGTCGCCCTGCTTGGCTATACCGACGACAGGCTCCTCGATGAGGTCGTCGACGCGTTCGTGGCCGGAGATGGCGCCGGCGTGTTCCACGCCATCGATCACGTGGTCGAAGCAGGACATGATCCGCGCAGGTTCGCGGCAGACCTGCTGGACAGGCTGCGCGACCTGATCGTTGTCTGCGCGGTGCCCGACGCAGCGTCGACCGGACTCATTGAAGCCCCGGCCGACCGGCTTGACCGGATGGCCGCCCAGGCCGCTGCTTTCGGGCAGGCCGGGCTGACCAGGGCCGCAGAGATCATCAGCGCAGGGCTGGTCGAGATGCGCGGGGCCACTTCGCCACGGCTGCTGCTTGAGCTCATGTGCGCGCAGGTCCTGCTGCCGGCCACGGCCGCCGATCCGGCGAGCCTGGCAGCGCGAATTGATGGCCTTGAGAGACAGCTCAGCGCGCCACCGCGGGCACAGGCGCCGCCCGCTGCAGGACAGGGCGACTCGGCGCGGCCCGAGCCGAGACGCGCCGAGCCGAGACGCGCCGCACCGGGAGCTGTAAGGCCGGGCGCAGTCAGGCCGGAATCAGATGGCAGCGCAGCGCCGAGCCCAGTACCTGCGGCAGGTCATCAGGTTCGGCCCGCCGCCGCCCGGCCGTCAGCCGCGCCGGCCGACACCGAGACGCTCCGCGCCCGCTGGCCGGATGTGCTTGAGGCGGTCCAGGGCCGTAAGCGAGTCGCCTGGATGCAGCTCAGCAATGCGAGCGTCGAGTCGTTCGCCGATGGCGTCCTGACCTTGACCTTTGCCCAGGCAGGGATCGAGAAGGGCTTCCTGACCGGCGGCTACGACAAGGACCTCAGCCAGGTGCTTTCTGCCCTATACGGCATAACACCGCATATCAGGACGGCGGTTGCTGCTAACGGCGGATCAGGCTCGCAGCCCGACGACGGAACGGGGCCACCGGGACCGCAGCAGGCCCGCCAGAACGGGCCGTCCGGCGGGGATGCAGGCCAGGCCCGTCCGCCGGCGCCCGCCACGGGCTCGAGGTCACAGCCACTGGCCGGGCGCGGCCGCCGGGCTGGCGGTGAGCCCTCCGCCGCCGGCGCTGAGCCGGAGCCGGGAGACCCGGCCGCGCCTGACGCGCTGACCGGCACCGACTTGATCGAGCGCGAGCTCGGCGGCCGCGTGATCGAGGAGATCGAGGGGCCATAGCCGTCGGCCGGCGGGCCGCGACGTGCCCGGCCGGGGTGCAGGCCGTAGGCTCAGAAGTCCAGGCCGGCCCGGCATGCAGGCATGGCACGGAACAGTGCGGCACGGGCAGTCCACAACGGGCAGTGCCCGGGCGGCAGCGCAGCGGGGCAGTGCGACGACGAACTCGGGAGGTCGCGTGGAGCCAGGTGGCCAGCTCGACATGCAGCAGCTGCTAGCGGCCGCCGCCGCGATGCAAAGTCAGCTGATGAATGCACAGCAAGAGCTGGCCGACACCGAGGTGGAAGGTACCGCAGGCGGAGGGCTGGTCAAGGCGACCGTTAACGGTCAGGGCGAGCTGGTCGATGTCACCATCGACGCGGCTGCGATTGATTCCAGCGACCCGCAGGAGAGCGCGCAGACGCTGGCCGACCTCGTCCTGGCCGCTTACCGCGATGCCTGCCGGTCCGTCGATGAACTGCAGGAGCAGACGATGGCGCCGTTCGCGGCGGGTTTCGGCGGCGCCGGACTTGGCGGCACTAGCCTGCCTGACCTCACCGGCATTCCGGGCCTGTCGGGCCTACCGGGCCTGTCCGGTCGGCCGGAGCCACCGGATGACGAGCCGGCAGACGCCGCCGACGACGAGAACTGACGCGGGCCCGGCATGTACGAGGGCGTCGTCCAGGACCTGATCGAGGAACTAGGCCAGCTGCCCGGCGTCGGGCCGAAAGGTGCGCAGCGGATCGCGTTCTACCTGTTGTCCGCCGACCCGGCCGACGTCAAGAGGCTCGCCTCGGTCCTGGTCGAAGTCACGGAGAAGGTTAAGTTCTGCCGGGTCTGCTTCAACGTTGCCGAAGACGACGAGTGCCGGATTTGCAAGGACACGCGCCGGGACAAGTCAGTGATCTGTGTGGTGGAGGAGCCCAAGGACGTAGCAGCGATCGAGAAGATCCGCGAGTTCCGCGGGCGCTACCACGTGCTCGGCGGGGCCATCAGCCCGATTGACGGCGTCGGGCCGGATGATCTAAGGATCAGGGAGCTGATGACCCGGCTCACCGACGGCGCGGTCACCGAGATCATCCTGGCCACGGATCCGAACCTGGAAGGCGAGGCCACCGCAACCTACCTCGCGCGGATGATCAAGCCGATGGGACTGCGCGTCACCCGGCCGGCCAGCGGCCTGCCGGTTGGCGGCGAACTTGAGTATGCCGATGAAGTCACGCTGGGCAGGGCATTTGAGGGACGGAGGTTGCTTGATGTCTGAGTCACCGGGCGGGCGGAGGGGATCCCGGCTGAGCAACGGGGGGTCTGCCGACCTTGCGCCCGGCCAGCCGCCGGAAGAGTGGCGGCCGCTGGCGGACCGCGTTGCCGGCAATGCAAGGGACTTCCTGGACGGCCTCACCGCGGTAGCCAGAGGTGAGGGGGCAGACCAGACCATTCCGCTGCTGCTGCTGGAGACGGCCCAGATGATGCTGGCTGGCGCTCAACTTGGTGCGAGCAAGGACGTCATCCTCCCGAGCAACTGGGAGCCTGACATCGGCGCTGATCCAGACGTCGACCTGGACACCCTGCGCATCGGCCTGGCCGCGAGGTTCGGCGGCATCGACGACTATGCGGAGATCTTTGACCCGTACGCCGATACTCAGGCGACGCCGTTCCGGCTTTCCGATGACCTGGCCGCCGTGGCCGCCGACCTGATCCACGGACTCAAGCACCACGAAGCCGGCCGGGTTGCTGAGGCGCTCTGGTGGTGGCAGTACTCCTATGTAAACCACTGGGGCACGCACGGGGGTGCGGCGCTGCGCGCACTGCACTCGGTGGTTGCGCACGCCAGGCTCGACGTGGCCGACGAGCCTGCAACGCGCTGAGGCAGCACCGGCCTCGATAGACTCGGGTCTGGCCGGTGATCGGCCACACCGGTCGCGACTGGCCCGGATGACCGGCCCCGGCGAAGCCAGTACGGACGAAACCAGTACGGAGGTGCAGGTACAGCCGTGGCCCTCGTCGTGCAGAAATACGGTGGCTCCTCGGTCGCCGACGCGGACGGCATCAAGCGGGTCGCCCAGCGGATCGTGGCGACCAGAAAGGCCGGCAACTCGGTCGTGGTCGTAGTGTCGGCCATGGGAGACACCACGGACGAGCTCAGAGACCTCGCCGATCAGGTCAGCCCGAATCCGCCAGGTCGCGAGCTTGACATGCTGCTGACCGCGGGCGAGCGGATCTCGATGGCGCTGCTGGCCATGGCTATAGCCAACCTGGGCCTGGAGGGCCGGTCGTTCACCGGGTCGCAGGCGGGAGTCATCACCGACGCCACCCACGGCAAGGCGCGGATCATCGACATCACGCCCGGCCGGATCCAGGCTGCCCTCCAAGACGGCGCCATCCCGATCGTGGCGGGATTCCAGGGTGTATCGCAGACCACCAAGGACATCACCACGCTCGGCCGGGGCGCCTCGGACACCACTGCGGTGGCGCTCGCCGCCGCGCTCGGTGCCGACGTCTGTGAGATCTACACCGACGTTGACGGCATTTTCAGTGCCGACCCGAGGATCGTGCCGACTGCCCGCCAGCTACTCCGCATCTCGTACGAGGAGATGCTGGAGATGGCCGCCTGCGGGACCAAGGTGCTCATGCTTCGGTGCGTGGAGTACGCGCGCAGGTACCGGATCCCGATCCACGTCCGGTCATCATTTTCCAGCAAGGAAGGCACCTGGGTGATGGACCCGGCGCCAGCAACGGAAGGCGAGACCATGGAGCAGGCGATCATCTCCGGCATCGCTCAGGACCGGGGCGAGGCGAAGATCACGGTCGTCGGCGTGCCAGACAAGGTCGGCGAGGCGGCACGGATCTTTCGCGCGATCGCAGAAGCCGGGATCAACATCGACATGATCGTGCAGAACGTGTCGGCTGCGGCAACGGGCAGGACTGACATTTCCTTCACGCTCCCGCGCGATGATGGTCACGCCGGCATGTCGGCTCTTCGCCAGCTAGAAGCCGAGGTCGGCTTCGACTCCCTGCTGTATGACGACCGGATCGGGAAGGTCTCGGTCGTGGGCGCGGGGATGCGCTCGCACCCTGGGGTCAGCGCTACATTTTTCGGTGCGCTCGCCGAGGCGGGCGTCAACATCGAGATGATCTCGACGTCGGAGATCCGGATCTCAGTGGTCGTCGACCAGAATGACGTCGAACTGGCCGTCACCGCGGCACACGAAGCTTTCGATCTGGGCGACGGGCAGGAGCAGGCAATCGTTTACGGAGGGACTGGCCGATGAGCGCGCAGATGGCAAGCGCGGCGGATTCGGCGCAGGCAGCCGCGCGTCCGGTGCTGGCGATTGTCGGCGCTACCGGCGCCGTTGGCACTGTCATGCGCGCGATCGTGTCGGAACGGGCCGACCTCTGGGGCGAGGTGCGGCTAATCGCCTCGGCTCGGTCGGCTGGCCGCAAGCTGGCGGTGCGCGGCGAGCAGACCGAGGTCCGCGAGCTGACACCGGATGTCTTCGATGGTGTCGACCTGGCGATGTTCGACGTGCCGGACGAAGTGTCCGCGCAGTGGGCGCCGGTTGCTGCGGCCCGCGGTGTCGTGGTCATTGACAAGTCCGGCGCCTTTCGCATGGATCCGCAGGTACCGCTGGTAGTGCCCGAGGTAAACGCGGCAGCCGCCGCGGACAGGCCCAAGGGCATCATCTCGGTGCCGAACTGCACGACTCTCTCGCTGATTGTCGCGCTCGGGGCGCTGCACCGCGCATTTGGCCTGCAGGAGCTGGTGGCTGCCTCGTATCAGGCGGCGTCGGGGGCCGGCCAGGCCGGAACCGACGCGCTCTACGACCAGCTGGCCGCAGTGGCGGGCGACCGTGCACTCGGCCAGCGGCCTGGTGACGTGCGGGCGGCGATCGGCGACGGCGGACCGTTCGGCGCCCCGCTCGCGATGAACGTAGTGCCGTGGGCTGGCTCGCTACGCGACGGAGGCTGGTCGTCGGAGGAGCTGAAGATCCGCAACGAGACGCGCAAGATCCTGGGTTTGCCCGATCTCAAGGTGACGGCAACTTGCGTGCGAGTGCCGGTGATCGTCGGGCACTCGCTGGCATTGCACGCGGTCTTCAGCCGCCCGGTTGGCCGCGAGCAGGCGCAGCAGGTGCTGCGCGAGGCACCGGGCGTGAGCCTGGTTGACGATCCGGCTCGCGGTCACTACCCGACCCCGGCCGATGTGGTCGGCACGGACCCGACGCTGGTAGGCCGTGTACGGCAGAACATGGACGATCCGCGGGCAATCGACCTGTTCGTGAGCGGCGACAACTTGCGCAAGGGCGCTGCCCTTAACGCCGCTCAGATCGCAGAGCTGCTGGCTCCAGAGTTGACCGGCGCGCCCAGGCAGCCGGCCGTCGCGTCCTAGCCGAAGCGGCGGCCAGTCCGCGATCTACGCGGGCCTGCTTGCGCTCCCTAGCTGGTCAGGGCCAGGCGCTGCTGGCTGGATCCCAGCAGGCAGACCGCCAGGCCCAGGACGCCGATATCGCGGAGAGTCAGGTCCGAGAGCCCGGCACTGATGGTGAGCGACACCACGATCTGGAGCAGCAGGATTGCAGCCAGGGCGGCCGCCAGCCGGTACGCAATCCCCGCGATCAAGGCAACTGCCAGCACCGCCAGCACCCAGCCGTGCGCCAGCACCAGAATGATCGCGAATGAGGACGCCGAGTGCACACCCGGCACGTATCCAGTCCATTGTGCGGGCTGGATGAGCTCGTGGTAGCCGAACCAGGCCAGCACGAGGCCGAGCAGAAGTCGGCCGATCGTCGGTCCCCAGCCCGCGGCGATTTCGGCGGCGCCGCTGAGCAGCACCGCACCGGCGGGCCGTTCCGGTCTGACCGTCGGAGCGCTGCGCGCGGCCCGGCTCGCGCTGGCCTTCCTGGCCGCCTGGGCGCTGCGCTGCGCGCTCACTGGACGATCCTCCCGTGCGCGTCCGTCACGATTATGCCGTCGTCTCCCAAGTTATAGTCGGTGTTGCCCGACTCGTCACCCAGCGACGCCTCGATCACGTAGACGCGGGCGCCAGTCGGGTAGTACCGTGGCGCGTTTGCCGCCTGGCCGATCACTCCCGCGATGACCGAGATACCCGGACCCTGCCGGTGCACGGTGACCGACAACCCGGTCAGCGCGGCGCGCGCCGCCTGGCTCGGCGTATCGGGCCAGACCTCGAATGCGTACGACGCGAACGACTGCGAGCTGAGCAGTGGTCCAGTGGCAGCGGCTGAAGGCCCTGAGGTGGCCGTCGGCGCTGCTGCCGGCCCTGCCCTGGCGGACTGTCCGGAGTGCGACAGGCCGGCCGGATGCCGTGCAGCGGCCCCGCTTGTGCCGATCGAGCCGAGAGCGGAGGCGCTGCCACGGGTCGACCAGCCATGGACTGCCAGCAGCACGCTGACCAGCCCGGCCAAGGCCAGCAGGGCCAGCCCGCGCGGGCCAACCGGGCCGAGTCCACTTATCATCTGGCTGCCGCCGCATTCCGTGCCCTGGATCCGGCCTGTTCCCGTGACTCCAGCTGCGATGCGGGTCGCTGCCCGCAGACCAGGCCGGCCTCTGCGACTATTCCGGCCGTGGTGATAGCAGTGAAGCCAGCCTGCCGGAAAAGTCCTTCCCATGCCTGCATCGAGATCGGGATTTCGTCGACCCGGATGAGGTACCGCGCGACGTTCTTGGCGATCCGCCACCAGCCGCCCGGTCCTTTCCTGGCGAGCGTGATGAGCTTGTTCTTGATGATCTCCCGGTCGCGGCTGGTACCGCCGCGACCGAACATCATGTCGGCGATCAGCAGCCGGCCGCCAGGCCGTAGCCAAGTGATAGCTGCCTCAACCAGCCGCGCCTTGTCACGATCTCGCAGGTGGTGGAGCGCGTAACTGGAGACTATGAGGTCAGCGCTGGCGGGCGGCAGGTCCAGTTCCTCGACCGGCAGGGCTATCACGTCCAGGGTGGACAGACCCTGACGCTTGGCTTCAGCGCGCACCTGATTGGCCATGGCGGGGCTGACGTCGATGCCGAGTACCTCGGCGCCCTCTCTGGCCAGCGGAATGCTGATCTGACCGTTACCGCAGCCCAGATCTATAACCATGTCACCGGGGCCCACCCCGGCAGCCGCCAGTACTGCCGCCGTCACATTGGTGAGGCCGGCCGATCCGTGCTGGTCCCAGCTCGCGACACGGCCTGACCACACTCGCCGCTGCCGCCGCGTCGTGCGCTGCGTGGCCAGCGACCCGAGTCGGCTCGCCGACCGCTCGCGGCTAACCGTGGAATCGGTATCGGCGTTCTTATCTGTTCTCATTCTGGCAGGCTAATCTGCCCATGACTCACTTACCAAGCTCGCGCAATTCAGATCCGGTGAGAAACTTCTAGAGAAATAGTAAAAGGCCAGGTTTCATGAAGAATTCATGAAATTCTCGCCAGATCAATGAAGAATTCATGAGCCTCGCCACCGCCTACACGACGTAAACGCGGGGATGCAAGATCCTCAGCCGCCGCGCGGCGCGATGCCCGGTACTATGCCGGAGTGAACCGGCATGCCCGCGGCGGCCTGGCGGGCCACCGTCCGCGAGTCCTGTTCACCGTGCTCGCAGCGGTGATCCTCGCCATCCTGGGTACCGTCACGTACCTGGCGGTGCAGGCCATCGGAGGTCGGCCGGCCAGCGCCGGCACGACTGACCGGCCGGCCGTTAAGCCAACTGCGTCGCCCGCTCGCAGTCGCACCCCGCCGCCCGCGGCCCCACCAGTAGGAAAACTAGGCGACTACCGCGTGGCGGAAGAGTTTTACACCTTTACCGAGCCCGCCAACAACCAGCACGGCGCCCGGGTGCTGCACGTTACCGTGCATTTCCCGGCCGTTGCTCCGACACTTGTAAAAACCATCCGGGCCAGTGGCGCGTTCCCTCTCATCGCATTCGCACCCGGCTACCGGCAGTGCAGCGGAAGCTATCGATACCTGCTGCATCAATGGGCCAGCGCCGGCTATGTCGTGGCCGCGGTGGACTTCCCGCGCACTAATTGCCATACCGTTAATCCGGATGAGTCTGACCTGGCGAATCAGCCTGCTGACGTTGCCTACGTAATCCGGCGGTTGCTGGCGGTCTCCGCCCGGCCGCTGGGGCCCCTGACGAGCCTGATCTCGGACACCAAGATCGCCGTGGCTGGTCATTCTGATGGTGGCAACACGGCAGCGGCGATAGCGGGAGCGAGCTGTTGCTTGGACCGTAAGATCCGCGCCGCCATCGTGCTAGCAGGTAATGAATGGCCATGGGGTGGCGATAAATGGTTCGCCGGGCGCGCCCCGCCAATCCTGTTCGTGCAGGGCACGGCTGACGGTTGGAATCCCCCGCAGTACAGTGTGCAGCTCTACAAAGCAGATAAGACGGGTACCCGATACTATCTCGATCTTTTCGGCGCGAATCACTTCACGCCCTACGAGGGCCACAGTGTCCCAGAGCCGATCGTCGCGCGGGTAACGCTGGACTTCCTGGATCAGTACGTGGCCGGCCAGCAAGGCAGACTCGCATCGATGCGGCGCGCTGGTCACGTGCCAGGTCTGGCCGAGCTCGTCAGCGCGGGCAGGATGCCCTAGCGCGGTCCGTCGCCCGACACGCGTCGCCACGCCTCCGCCAGGCGTGCCTGCCAGGCCGCTGCCTCGGCTGAGCCCGGCGTTGCGTCCGAGAGACTGAGCAGCCCCTGCACGATGGCGGAGGGCAGCACCTGGGCGAGGCCATCGGCCGCGCCGTAGGCGATGATCACCTCGTCCCACCGGTCGGCGTCGACAGAGGAGACCAGCATCCAGGCCAAGTCGTAGACGCCCGGAGCCACCGATACGTCTTCCCAGTCCAGGAGGGCGATCTCGGCATCCGGGCCCGTTCGCATATTGAGCGTCGACGCATCGCCGTGGATCATGGTTGCTGGCCCGGCTCCGGCTATCGCGCGCTCTGCCTCCCTGACCCGGCCAACCAAGCGTTCCCCGGCCGCCATGATTATGGGAACAAGCTGCCAGCGCGCTGCCAAAGTCGGCCAGGTCTTGTCGAAGAGTTCCGCGACCAGGTCGTCTGCCCGGCCGGCGGAGTCAAGCCACGGCCAACGCCGGGCTGCCTGGCCCTGCCAGCGTAGATGCAATTCGGCCAGCAGCCGTGCCGCCGCCGCCGGATCGGCACCGGGCTGCCACGCCGTCAAGTCCTCCAGGACTAGCAGAGTGCCCGCGTCGCTCTCCTCCGCCAGATAGCAGTCGGGCACGCGGATACCCGCTTCGGGCGCGATGAGCTGGTAGAACCGCAGTTCCTTGCGGAAGGAGTCCAGCACAGCAGGGATCGACCCAGGCTCGGGCCAGCCTCGGCGTTTTACGTAACCATGCATCGCGGCATGTTAGTCCGGCGCCCGGCTGGAGGGCCTATAGTTTTCCGCCCGATGAGGCTCGCCTCGTGGATTGCGGCGACCCGAAGTGGGGAAGTGGACGCGGGCGCGGCGCGTCCGGCAGGCTGTCGCCCATGGAGCGGGCGTTCACGATAGCCGAAGCACGCGCGCTCATGCCAGAGCTGCTGGCTCGCGCGGACCGGCTGATCGAGGTCCGGGCCAGCCTGGTGGAGCTTCAGCTCGCGCTGGCAGCGGGGGAGCACTCACCGCTTGGCGGCTTGCCCGAGGCCAAGGCTTACCAGGCCCAGCTGAGTGAGCTTGTCGGCTGGTTCAGCGCCGAGGGCCTTGAGCTCAAGGGCATCGCGCCGCTATTGCTCGATTTCCCGTCCGAGCTGAGCGGACAGCCGGTGCTGCTGTGCTGGCTGGAGGGTGAGCGAGAACTCGGCTGGTATCACAAGCTGGTGCACGGCTTCGCCGGCCGCCGGAGGCTCGGCTGACCGGTGGTGACGATACGGCGTGCTACCACCGATGATGCGGCCCGGATAGCCGAAGTGCACGTGCGGTCCTGGCAGGGCGCGTATCGAGGGCTGATCCCGCAGGACTACCTGGACAGGCTCGATCTCCCGCCGCGAGTGGCTATGTGGGGCCAGATCCTGGCTTCGGTGCACTGGCCCGCCGGCGGAGTGCTGGTCGCCGAATCAGGCTCACGGCTGGCTGGTTTCGTGAGCTATGGCCCGACCCGCGACGAGGATGCTACTCAGAGCATCGTCGGCGAGATAATGGCGATCTACCTGGTGCCCGCAGCGTGGGGCAACGGCCTCGGTCGCGAGCTGATGAGTGCTGCGCTGGCTGCGCTGGCGACGGCAGGCTATGCGAAGGCGACACTGTGGGTTCTGGATAGCAATGAGCGGGCACGCCGTTTTTATGAAGCTGCCGGTTTCGGGCCTGACGGCGCGGTCAGAGAAGACGATAGCCGCGGTTTCGTGCTCCGGGAAGTCCGCTACCGTCGGCCGCTGCCGTGAGCACGGCTCACGCTCCGAGCGCGGCGGCCCAGGTGCCGAGGTGTCTTTCGATGTAGGCGGCGGCCGGTCCCCAGTAATCGCCATGACCTTCCGCGTACAGCCGTGCCCAGGGTTGCGCACCCGTCACCGCGGCACCGCGGAGCACGTCGAACATGCCGCGTGTGTGCGCAGCGATCAGCGACGGCAGCTCGCGCCGCTGAGCCAGGGTGAGCCCATATCCATCGGCCAGCGCGCGGATCCGCGGGCCGTCGACGGCCGGGTCGCCGCCGCTGGCTAGCGGCACGAAGCCGGTCATCGCGTAGGCCAGGTCCCACAGCCGCGAGCCTGGGCCAGCGCCGTCCCAGTCGATGAACGCCCAGCGATCCGCGCCGATGACTAGGTTCCAGGGCGCCAGGTCGTGGTGGCAGATGAGGTCCTCGCGGTCCGGCGGGATGAGAGTCTGCCACCGCGCTCCCGGCGGCGGCTGGAAGGTTTCGCTGGCGTCGTGAAACGCCGCGATCAGCCCGCCGACCTTATGCAGTCCTGACTGATCCAGCGGCGGCAGGTCATGTGCCATCATGCCGGGAACGTGCTCGAGAACATGGCGGCCGCGTTCGTCGGTGCCCAGTGCGCGGGGGGCGCCGGCAAACCCGCTTGCCTCCAGGTGCGCTAGCAGCGACTCGACCGCGGGGGTCCAGGAACCGGCGGGCTTGCGGACGGAGTCGCCTACCCGAACGACGGTGGCGGCAACGTTGCCGCCGGGCAGCGGATACTCGGCTGCTGGCCTCACCGGGTCATCGTCTCGGTGCAGTACTGGCCGAGGCGCCGGCGCGGAGCTGGCTGGCGTATAGCTGTCGCATGACGCGGCGGCGCTCAGCTTCCTCCAGTCCGTCGATGAACAGCTCGCCATGCAGATGCGCGGTCTCATGCTCAAGGCAGCGGGCTAGCTCGCCGCTGCCGGTAACGGTCACCGGCTCGCCATCCAGGTCCACACCCTGGACGACGGCGGCTGAGGACCGGCGCCGTTCCGCGACCACCCCTGGGAGGGACAGGCAGCCCTCCAGTCCTTGCTGTTCGCCCGCTTGGTCAACGATTACGGGATTGATGACGTAACCGAGCTGGCCATCCACGTTGTAGGAGAACGCGGCCAGGCCGGCGCCGATCTGGTTGGCCGCTAGGCCGGCCCGGCCAGGTTCCTGCACGGTGTCCATGAGATCGGCGATCAGCCTGGCCAGCACGGCATCGAACCTGGTCACCGGTTCGCATCTCGTCCGCAGGACCGGGTCACCGATATAGCGCAGGTCTCGGGCCGTCATCTGATGGCTTCGCTGTGCCCAGGTTTCGCCAGGGTGCACAGGATGAACAGGCGAATGGGCTTCATACCCAAAGTAAACACGAGTGCTCAAAT
>JBKQTJ010000142.1:0-6011 GCA_052143255.1 Streptosporangiaceae bacterium
TCTGGGGCATGAAGGTGTCGGGACGATCACCGAGGTCGGCCAGGCGGTGAGCAAGCTCGCCGTGGGGGACCGCGTGATCATCTCCTGCGTCACCTCGTGCGGCTCATGCTCCTACTGCCACCAGCACCTGCCCGCGCACTGCCTGGACGATGAGGGCACCTCCGGCATCGGCTGGATCTTCGGCCACCTCATCGACGGCACCCAGGCGGAGTACGTGCGCGTACCCTTCGCCGAGAACTCCCTGCACAAGATGCCCGAGGGGGTGAGCGACGAGGCCGCGGTCATGCTCTCCGACATCTTGCCCACGGGCTTCGAGATCGGGGTGCGCAACGGCCGCGTCGAGCCCGGCGACGTCGTCGCCGTCATCGGCGCCGGACCGGTCGGCCTGTCGGCAATGATGACCGCCGGGCTCTACGGCGCCTCTCGCATCATCGCCATAGACCTCGACGACAACCGGGTCCAGCAAGCTAAGGGCTTCGGCGCCACCGACGGCGTCAACAGCGGCGATGCGGGCTGGCAGGACGAGGTGCTGGCCATGACCGACGGCTTGGGCGTGGACGTCGCGATCGAGGCCGTGGGCATGCCCGCGACCTTCCTGATGGCCACCGAGCTCATCCGGCCCGGCGGGACAGTGGCGAATGTCTGCGTGCACGGCAAGTCGGTGGAACTCAAACTCCAGGATCTGTGGATCAAGGACATCGCGATCACCACCGGCCTGGTGAGCGCCACCACCACGCCGATGCTGCTCAGACTGGTCGCCCAGGGCAAGCTCACACCGGAGATGTTCGTGAGCCACCGATTCACGTTCGAAGCCATCATCGACGCCTACGACACCTTCGGCCGCGCAGCGGAGACCAAGGCCCTCAAGGTGGCTATCACCCGCTGACACACCGCCCACGGCCCAATCCGCCGCGCGCAGGCAGGTCCAGCGCGGTCCGGGCATTACCGAACAGGAGCGGAGGGGTCATGGGCGTCGGTCAGGGTCCGGGGGTGCGGGTGCTGGAGGATCCGCTGACGAACAAGGGCACCGCGTTCTCCGAGGAGGAACGCTCGGCGCTGGGTTTGCGTGGCCTGCTGCCGGATGTGGTGGAGACGCTGGAGCAGCAGGTGCGCCGTAGGTACCAGGCCTACCAGGAACAGCCCACCGATGTTGCCCGGCACATTAACCTGCGCGCGCTGCAGGACACCAACGAGACGCTGTTCTACCGGCTGGTGTCCGACCACATCGAGGAGATGCTGCCGATCCTTTATACCCCGACGGTCGGGCTGGCCTGCCAGCGCTTCAGCGAGATCTACCGTCGTCCGCGCGGCCTTTTCATCGCCTACCCCGACCGCGACCGGATCGGGGGGATCCTGCGTAACCGGCCCCGGCGGGAGGTCGACGTCATCGTCGTCACCGACGGGCAACGGATTCTGGGCCTGGGCGACCAGGGCATCGGCGGCATGGGCATCCCGATCGGCAAGCTCTCGCTGTACGCGGCGCTGGGCGGCATCGACCCGGCGCGCACCCTGCCGGTGCTGCTGGATGTCGGCACCGATAACGCCGGGCTGCTTGATGACCCGCTGTACCTGGGCTGGCGGCACCACCGTATCGACGGTGCCGCCTACGACGACTTCGTCGACCGGTTCGTCCAGGCCGTGCGCGCCGAACTGCCCGGTGTGCTGCTGCAATGGGAAGACTTCGCCACCCCGCACGCCCTGCCGGTCCTGGAGCGCTACCGCGACCAATTGCTCAGTTTCAACGATGACATCCAGGGCACTGCCGCGGTGGTCCTGGCCGCGCTGTCCGCGGGGGCCGCCGCCACCGGGTCGCGACTGCGCGAGCAGATGGTGGTGATGCTCGGCGCCGGGTCGGCGGGCATCGGGGTCTGCGAGCAGGTCGTGCGGTCGATGGCGGCCGACGGCCTGTCCGAGCAGGGCGCCCGCGCCAGGATCTGCGTGGTCGACATCAACGGCCTGCTCACCGCGGACCGCCCGGACCTGGACCAGGCGCAGCGCCGACTGGCCCAGCCGCCGGGCGCCGTGCCCGGCACCGAACCTGGCCGGCCAGCCGGCCTCACCGAGGTGATCGACGCCGTGCACCCGACCGCGCTCATCGGCCTGTCGGCCGCGAGCGGGGCCTTCACCGAACAGGTCGTGCGCCGCGTCGCCGCGCACGCGAAGCGGCCGGTCATCATGCCGCTGTCCAACCCGACCAGCCGCAGCGAGGCCCGCCCGCAGGATCTCGCCGACTGGACCGATGGCCGTGCGCTCGTCGCGACCGGCTCGCCGTTCCCGCCGATGCGGGTCGGCGACGCGAGCATCCCCGTCGCCCAGTGCAACAACATCTACATCTTCCCCGGAGTCGGCCTGGCCGTGACCGCGGTGCACGCCACCCGCGTCACCAACGCCATGATGACCGCGGCGGCCGCCGCCGTCGGCGACGCCGCCACGATCCGGCACGATCCGCACGGGACACTGCTGCCCGACCGGGCTCAGCTCGCCGGCACCGCAACAACCGTGGCCAGGGCCGTCGCCAAGGCCGCAGTCGCCGATGCCGTCGCGCCCGCGCTTACCGATGACCAGATTGACCAGGCCATCGACCGCACCAGGTGGCTGCCCCGCTATCAGGCCCTATCGACATCCGTCCTGATCGACTTACGGACCTGGACGGGCTGGAGGTCAGCTCGGCCGACCTGGCCCTGCTGCTGACCGTTGACAAGGGACAAGTCGTGACGCCATGACCAGGTCCGGTCGGGGACCGGACCTGGTCATCAGCCCTGTAAGGGGTCAGACGCGCTCGAAGATCGCGGCGATGCCCTGCCCGCCGCCGATGCACATGGTCACGAGCGCGTACCGGCCGCCGGTGCGCTTGAGCTCGTACAGCGACTTGACGGTCAGGATGGCCCCGGTGGCGGCGACGGGGTGGCCGAGGGAGATGCCGCTGCCGTTGGGGTTGGTGTGGTCCAGGGGAAGGTCCAGTTCCCTGGCACACGCCAGCGCCTGGGCGGCGAAGGCCTCGTTGACCTCGAAGAAGTCGATCTCGTCGAGCTTGACGCCGGTCCGGTCGAGCACCTTCTGGGTGGCCGGCACCGGGCCCATGCCCATGATCCGCGGCTCGACACCGGCGTGCGCGTAGCCGACCAGCCTGGCCATTGGGGTCAGGCCGCTGCGGCTGACGAACGACCTCGAGGCGAGTACCACGGCGGCGGCGGCGTCGTTGATGCCGGACGCGTTGCCCGCGGTGACCGTACCGTCCTTGGCGAAGGCGGGCTTCAGCTTGGCCATGTCCTCCAGGCTCACGCCGGGCCGGATGTGCTCGTCGGTATCGACGACGGTGGTGCTGCCCCTCTTGCCCGGGATCTCGACCGGGAGGATCTGCTCCTTGAAGTAGCCGGCCGCGGTCGCGGCCGCGGCCCGGCGGTGGCTCTCGGCGGCCAGGGCGTCCTGGTCAGCCCGGGACACGTGGAAGTCGGTGGCGACGTTCTCCGCGGTCACGCCCATGTGGCATCCGTCCCACGGGTCGGACAGCGCGCCCACCATGGGGTCGAGCGCGGTGCCGTCACCCATCCGCTGGCCCCAGCGCATGCCGGGCAGCCAGTAGGGCGAGCGGCTCATGCACTCCGCCCCGCCGGCCACGGCGACGTCGCAGTCGCCGAGCATGATCGCCTGCGAGGCGGAGACGATGGCCTGCAGCCCGCTGCCGCACAGCCGGTTCACGGTCAGCGCGGGCATGCCGGCCGGCAGGCCGCCGTCCACGGCCGCGACCCGGGACAGGTACATGTCCCTGACCTCGGTGAGACCTTAGGCGGCCCCAGGTACCGCATCCGGCCGGGGATCTCACTCGAGCGGGGAGTGCACGGCGGGGGTGAGCAGGGCGGTCAGCTGTGCGATGTCGCCGAGAGTGTCGATGTCGAGGACGGCTTTTTCGATGGCGGCCTGGCGTTCGGCCGAGATGACGCGGTGGGTCAGCTTGGCGTACTTGTCCCGGATGTCCGCGTTGGTCAGGTTCCGGTCGCCGGTGCCGCGCGGGTGGACGACCTTGGCGGTGCGGGTGCTGCCGTCGGTGAGGGTCAGGCGCACCTGGGTGGTGAGCTGCTCGTCGGCCGGGAGATTGTCGTAGGCCCGTTCGTGGTGCGTCAGGGTCCGGTCGATCAAGCCCCAGACGTCATCGCGGTTGATCCGGTCCTGCCGGAACTGGTCAATGAGCACGTCGCCATCGAGGAAGGCGACCGCGACGACGTAGGCGACGTTCATCTGAGCGCCGATCACCTGCAGCGGGCGCTCGGCCTGCCACCCGCCATGGGCGTAGGCGGCTTCGCCCATGTCGATGTCGATCCGCTGGATCTGGCTGACGTTGACCTTGGGCCGCAGCTCGAGGGCGGCGTCGATTGCGGCGTGCAGCAATCCCATGCATGCGTACGCCTTCACGGCGATCCGCTCGGTCTCCCACAGGTTGCCCAGGCCCGCGTAGATCTGTTCGGGGTAGGTGCGGTGACACTCACCGAAGACGGCCAGCCAGCCGCCGTACGGGCGCTCGAAGACCCGCTTGATGCCGACGTAGCCCGCTGCCGCTAGCGCGGCGGCGGTCAGGCCGTTGCGCGAGGCGAAGCCGTGCTGCATGCGCTTGACCATCGATTCGTACATCGCCGACATGAGCCCGCACGACTGGGTCGCTGCCATCCCGAAGGCATCCTCGAACCCGGCGGCGTCCAGCCCGTACAGCGATCCCGCGGCAGCGGCCGCGGCGAGGGGGCCGAAGACCACGCCCGAATGCCACCCCCGGGACAGCATGTCCAGGCCGCCGAGCGCCTGACCGACCCGAGGGCCGGTCTCGTACCCCAAGATGGCGCCGAGAAGGAAGCTCGCGCCCGAGACGCGGCCCACGCGCTGAGCGGCGGCGAGCATCGCCGGCAGGACCAGCGAGTTTGAGTGCAGCGGGGCCAGCGGGTGGTAGTCATCCAGCTCGAAGCCCTGGATGAAGCTGGAGTTCACCATGGCCGCCGACGTGGCGCTGGTCGCCCGGCCGTCCCAGCCGACCAGTACCGAATCACCGGCGTCATCGAGCGCTGTTACGCCCTGCACGCCAATGCGGGACCAGGGCAGCTGCGCACCGACGAGGGCACAGCCGATGCCGTCCAGGACCAGGTGCTTGGCCCGGTCGCGGACGGAGGCGGGAACGTCGTCGAGCGTTGTCTTAGCGACCCAGGTGGCAAGCCGGCCGGTCGGGCCGGCCGGGTCGGTGGCGGGACGGCCGACGGCCGTCACTGCGGTGGGAGTACTGGGAGGCATCGCGGGTTCTCCTCTTCGTTGCTGGACGGGCGGGTGTCGTGCCGCTACCCGGCACAGACTTCGCCTGACAGACGCCAGCGGGCACTCATGTCGCCGTGGCTGCTGGCCCAGCTGGCCAGCCTCCCCGGCTGCGATCCTGCCCGCTGCGGCGAGCGCTGTTGAAGATCAGTAGCCGTACACGGGGATGAGCAGGGCACGCGCGATGGCGTGGAAACGCAGGTTGAAGCCGGCCATGGCAGGTGAGATCTCGTCGCTGACGCCCAGCGACTCCACGTCGAGCGCATGTACCGCGAACACGTAACGGTGCGGCGGGTCTCCTTCCGGCGGCGCGGCACCGCCGAAATCCTTGACCATGGAGTCATTACGGACGTGGAACGCCCCTTCAGGCAGGCCGGAACCGCCGGTGCCGGCCGCGCCCGCCTTGAGTTTGGTCACCGACGCGGGGATGCCGAGCACGACCCAGTGCCACCAACCGGAACCGGTCGGCGCGGCCGGGTCGAACAAGGTCACCGCGAAGCTCTTGGTCTGCGCCGGGAAGCCGGACCACGACAGCGAGGGGGAGATGTTCCTGCCGGTCATGCCGAACCCGTCAACCAGTTCTGGAATTGTCGGCGCCGCCCATGCTGGGCTATCGGCGCAGCAGTGGCCGCATACGGAACGGCGCGCGTCCTGGATGATGCCGGCCAGGGTGCGTGGCACTGGACCGTGCGCCTGGTCTACGGTGTCGTACATGGTCTCGT
>JBKQTJ010000143.1:0-6501 GCA_052143255.1 Streptosporangiaceae bacterium
AGGCTCGTGATCACGTAGTCCGGCCGTGCGCCCCACGGATCAAGGAGTGCAGTCGGCTGACGCCTGCACCACGCGGTATGGAGCCCCAGGGCACCTGCTCCGGCGATGTCGAATGGGTTGGAAGACAGGCTATCTATGAGTTTGCCAGCTCAGCAAAGGCCGGGTTGTTCTTCTCCGACCTTGGCGGCTACGCGCGCGTCCGGCAGGATGCCTAGCGCCCCGGCATCGGCTCGTGACTGCTGAATCGGGTTGCATGAATATACGCGCCTGCTGCCGTCCGACGATGCGCGCTCATGCCGCTGGCGGGTGAGGAGCGTGCACATCGTCTAATGGCTGGTGTTCGGTGCGTCACTGGCCAGGCTCCGGATATTGCCGCGCCGGCCCGGATCAGTATTGCGGCGCGCCGCGGGGGTGCGGGAGCCCGCTTGTAGTAATTTCCCTGCTGACGGCCTGTGGAGTACGCGGCCAGATTGCGAAGCTGGCGCGCAGTTCGGTGACATCCGGCTGAGCCCGTGGCGGAAGAACTCTTGGTCGGCTATGCGGTCGAGTTGCCTGCGCACGTCGGCGAAGTCTTCGGCAGCCAGGCCGGGATCGAGGCGGCAGACGAACCCGATCAACTGCGCCGGCTTCGCTGAAGCCGGCAACGGCCGCGCCCTGTTCTCAGGCGGCCTGCGCAACGTGTTCTCGCTCGCGGACCTGAAGATGAGGCGCCTGCTGGACGCGTTCGACGATTGGGCCCGCGCGGACGGGGGTGACGATGGGGTGGGCCGACCCGAGCGCTTCGAGCCTACGCGTGTGCCCGAGTCGACGCCGTTGCAGCTTGACCTGGGGAGCGGCGAGATCCGCGCGGTCGTGTGGGCGACGGGATTCCGGCCCGATTATGCGTGGCTAGACGTGCCGGTGGTCGACGCGAAGGCCCAGCTGCGCCACGAGGGCGGCGTGGTCGACAGCCCTGGACTCTATGCTCTGGGGCTGCCCGTGCTGCGGCGCCGCAAGTCGTCGTTCATTTACGGTATCGAGGACGACGCGCGTGAGGTGATCGATCATCTGACGCAGTACCTGACCGCCGGGTCCTTCCGGTCCGCTGTCGGGTACTCGCCCAAGCCGCATCCTGCCCCGTCGTAGTCACTGCTCGAGGCTTCGGTGACAGCCGCTTTGGGGAGCTGACCGGCCCGGACTGCTGGTTTTCGTTACCTTCGTTGCCTATTCTGCTAACCAATATCGCTGGTTTTCATCCCGGCGCGCCCATACGGTCGCAGTTGATGAGCGGGTGCGGGTCGGCATGGGCAACTGCCCCGTTGCGCGGCGATCTCGTGAGCGGTGAAGGCAGGAAGCGGTGGAGTTGACCAGGCACAGCGACATCGGGCGGCGTCAGATCGTGGGGTCCGCCGTTTACGCGCTCGCGCTGGCTGCCGCCGGCTGCGCCCACGAGCAGCCGGGTAACCCGCGCCCCCGAGACAGCCACGCCCATGCGGGCGTGCCGAGCCGCGCTGCGGACGATGTGATCCAGTTCGTGGTCGCAGGGAGCGGAGACTTGCTGATTCACGAGCCGGTCTGGGAGCGGGCGCTGGCCCTAGGTGGCGGCCGCCGCTACAACTTCGCTCCGCTGTTCGCCAGGATTAAGCCTTTCGTAGGGGCTGCTGATCTGAGGTTGTGCCATGTCGAGACGCCGATGACGCCGGCTCCGCCGACCAGCTACCCGGTGTTCAACACACCGCCCGAACTGGCCACCGCGATTCGCCAAACCGGATGGCATGCTTGCTCGACGGCCTCGAATCACACCCTTGATCAAGGGCAGAGGGGAGACGACGACACGATCCGCGCCCTGAATCGCGCCAGGGTGCTGCACACCGGCTCGTATGCGTCGGCGGCTGCGCAGCGAAGACCACTGATCATGACCGTCAAGGGTGTCCGCGTCGCCTTCCTTGCCTATACGGAGTTCACCAACGGCATTCCGCTGCCGCATCCGTGGTCGGTCAATCTGGCCGGCGCTGCGCGGATCCTGGCCGACGCGCACCGGGCGCGAATGGACGGCGCACAGGTGGTGATCGTCAATCTTCATTGGGGCGATGAGTACGTCGCCCAGCCGAGCAGCTTTCAGCTCAGTCTCGCCGAGAGGCTGACCCAGTCGCCCGACATCACCGCGATCATCGGCCAGCACGTGCACGTCGTTCAGCCCATCCGCTTCATCAATGGCACGGCGGTCGTCTTCAGCGAGGGCAATCTGATCTCCAACCAGACGGGTGCTTGCTGCACGATAGCGACCCAAGACGGGATGATCGTGCTGCTCACCATCACCGTAGACAGCCGGGGTGCGCGCGTCACCCACATCCGCTACGTGCCGATCTGGGTACGCCACCCGGATTTCCTCGTGCTCCCAGCCGGTTTCGCCTGGCGCACCGATCACGCCGACGCAGAGGCCTTGCGGGCGTCGTATCAGCGCACCGTCTCGGTAGCCGGACGAGGTCCCCGCATCCAGCCGATCCCAGCTCACCTCTCATGACCTAGACGTGCTCGTGCCGCCAGCAGGCCGGTAGCGGTACCACCGCGCAATGGCGGGCGAGGGCAGCGGCAAACCACGCCCTCAGCTAGTGAACTCACCCGGGCGTTGAGGTGACGTCATGAGGTTGCCTGGCCTGGCCAGGTCCTTGGGCCGTAGGGTCGCCGCGTGATGGGGGTCGGCCACAGAACGCTACCGGTGGCTGGGGCTGCAGTTGGGCCGGCATGCCGACGGGGTCGTTGACGCCTATTTCGGGCGGGCAGCGCTGAACGCTGCGGTGCAGGCCGCGCCCGCGGCCGGGCCGGGGACGATCGCGGCTGCCGCCGGGGTCCTGCTGGAAGAACTTGACGACGGCTGGCTGCGTGACCAAGTGACCGGGTTGCGCACCTGCGCCCATGTGCTGGCCGGCCAGGCCGGCCCGTACGCCGACGAGGTAGCGGGGTGTTACGGGTGCGGCCGGTGCACACCGGCGAAGCCGTCTTCGCCGCCGCCCACCAACAGCTGGCCGACCTGCCGCCCCGGCGCTGGCCCGCTGGCCGGGCGCTGTCAGCGGCGGCGGGAGCAGACGCTGGGTCCCGCCGGGCAGGTCGAGCCGGTGATGGCGACGGTCATCGCCGAAGCCCGGGCGCAAACCAGCGCACTGGTGCACCTGCCGGCCGGGGAGGGAGTCATGCTGGAGACGGTGCCCGACGCGCCGTGGCTGGGGTACAACCGCTACCTCGGTGACCTGCGCGGCGGGTCGTGGTCAACGTCGGGCTGGCGATGTCGGCCATTGAGCTGCTGACGGTGGCCCTGCATGAGACCTACCCCGGCCAGCAGGCCGAGCGCGCCTGCAAAGAGCAGTTGCTGGTGCGCAGCCGGGGGCTGGTGGAGGAGACGCTGGTGCTCGCGCCGGCACCGCAGTCGGTGGTGTCCGAAGGCATCGCCGAGCTCGCCCCGCAGATGCTGCTCGCCGGTGACGGCGGCGCCGCGTTCGCCGCCATTCTCCGCGATGCCGGCGTCGAGTTCGGCCTTGCGCACGCGCTGGCCATCGAGCAGGCGAGCAAGCCCTGCCGGCGGGCGGCGGTGAATGCGGCGCTGATGCTGCACCAGGCCCAGGCGGGCGAGGATGAGGTGCACCGGTACCTGCAGTGGTGGGGTCTGATGACTGCCGAGCTGGCCGCTCACCTGATCCGCTTCATCACCGAACCGGCCTCACGCAGCTACGTGACCTGCTACCCGGCCGGACATGCCCTCTGCCGCGCCTACGTCGCGGGAGGCGGATGGCGTCGGCTGGCTCGCGAGCGGCGCGTCTACGAGTTGGTTCCCGATTCATCGAGGATGGCGGGGAGGTCAAAGCCGCGGAAGGCGTCTGGGGTGAGGAAGGCGGTGATCTCCTGGATCTGCGCGCCGTGCAGGGTGAGCACGTCGATGGCGCGCGGCATGAAGGTCTGTGTCTTGCCGTTCCAGGCGTAGCGGCCGAAGGCGACCTGCCCGTTCGCGCGAGCGGGGATGAGGCGCCAGTGGCTCGTCCCTGCAAGTGGCCCGCCGCCGAGGTAGATGGCGACCTGTTCGCGGCCGCGGTACCAGGTGGGTGCGGGCGGCATGGTCAGCTTCGCGTCTTCGGCGAGCATGGCAGCGACCGCGTCGACGTCGTTGCGCTCCCAGGCGGTGACGTAGCGCTGCGCGACGAGTCTCAGCGCGCCGTCGTTCAGTGAGCGCAGCGTCGCCTGCTGGCTTCGCTCTGGCAGTCGTTTGTCTACTGTCTTGTGGGCGCGCTGCAGGGCGCTGTCGACCGAGACTGGTGTGGTTTCGAGCGCAGTGGCGGTTTCGCGGGCTGAGAACCCGAGTACGTCGCGGAGTATCAGCACGGCGCGCTGTCGCGCGGGCAGGTGCTGGAGTGCCGCGATGAAGGCGAGCTCGACGCTCTCGCGCTGCTCATAACGGGCCTCCGGGCTGGCCAGGCCGCTGCCGAGCCCGAGCCGCTCATCCGGGTAGGGTTCGAGCCATACCGCATCGGCCACTGGCTCGGCGGGGTTGTCGTGGGGGTCGGCGGCGGGCGCGTAGTCAACCGGAAGCACTCGCCTGGGCCGCCGCTCGATCGCCCTGAGGCACGCGTTTGTCGCGATCTTATAGAGCCAGGAACGGACGGAGCTCCGGCCCTCGAAGCCCGGCAGGGCGCGCCAGGCGCGCAGCAGCGTCTCCTGCAGTGCATCTTCTGCGTCTGCGGCCGAGCCGAGCATCCGGTAGCAGTGGGCGTGCAGCTCGCCGCGGTACGGCCCGGCGAGCCGGCCGAAGGCGTCGTCGTCGCTCCGCCGGGCGGCCTCGAGCAGCTCTCGCTCCTCACTCGCGGTCAGCGCAATGCGAGCGGCTTTCGTCCCGTGTTCAGGCTCGGTCGTCATGGGTTTGGCTGCCAGATAGCGAGCTCGCCGCACTGCGGCGCCGACATGACACTGCGCCATCCGGCCGGCCCCTCGCGCGGCGCCAGCAGCACCGAGGCGCCGAGCTGGCGCGCGCGTCCGGTGGACTCTTCGATCTGGCGGACCTGGACGTAGGGCAGCCATAGCGGGCGCACGGTGCCGCATTCGACGATGCCGCCGCCGAAACCGCCTCCCAGGCCGAGGGCGAGGCCGGACCCGGACCCGGCCTCGATCAGCTCCTGGCGCCAGCACAAGAGTTTGGCGTAGAACGCGCTCGCCCGTGCGTGATCGCCGGTGTGGAGCTCCAGGTGAACGACGGGCCTGGGACTGGACATATGCGTAGTCACCTTACTTGTGATCCGCGCTCTGGCCGGAATCCATCGCCGCCGCGGCAGAATCGGTGAGCGAGATCCCGGCCGCGAGGGTGTGCCCAGACCGTCCGGACCAGCTGCTCATTGTCGGTCACGGACCGCCGCCCCAGCCGCCATCCAAGCCCGAGCAGCGTGGAGCCTGCGCCAAGCCCGGCTTTCGTGGCGAGCGATGGATTGCGGCCTTTCACCGGATCACCACCTCCAGGAGCGGGGACAGGGCCCGCCGGGCGCGTCCGCGGTCCGCGGGCGGCCGGCATCTATCAGGAGGATCTCGCCAGCATGGCACCGCAAGCGCAATGGATTCACAGCTTCGTCACCGACGACAAGATCTACTGTCTGTACCTCGCCGACAACGCCGAAACCATCCGCGAGCACGCCCGCCGCGGCGGATTTCCCGCAGACGCGTCGCGCTCGTCCAGGCGCTGATCGATCCGACGACCGGAGAGACACCTCTCGCGGGCGAATAGCCATCGGTTATGCCGATGTCGACGCGAGCACACCCTCGGCAGCCGCCAGCACTTCGACCCGTCGGCCACGATGCGCGCTGCGCATCATCAAGTCTTCCCAGCACCACCATCCACACACGACAAGGAGACCGCCATGCACCCCACCATCAGCTACCTCCTGGCCACGGCCCGGGCCGCCGAGCTGCGCAGCCAGGCCCAGCGAGACGCACCGGCCCGCGCCGCCCGCCACGCGCGGACGCACAAGCTCGAGCATGCCGCACCTAGGCTCGCGGCCGCAGGGCGCCGCCTGCTCACCTCCCTGCGCCCCCGCGGTACCTGACCAGCCTCCCGCATCGCCGCCTCGCCAACGCCCTACGACGGTCCGAGTGCCACCTCCTACGAGCCCGGAGGGTCGAACTGAAGTTTCATCGCTGCAGACGCGGTCCAGCGGCCGGGACTGCGGGCACTCGCTCGACGAGACATTCGCGGACGACAGAACCGGGATCACGTTCGACCTGCGCTGGATCTACATCCACATGATCGAGGAGTACGCGCGGCACAACGGCCACGCCGACCTGATCCGCGAGCTCATTGACGGCGTCACCGGCGACTAGCGCAGCCCTGACAACCGGCTGACTGTGGCGTCCAGCTTCGCGGCCAGTGCGCTCATGACGTCCGCGACCGGCCTCATCCGCTCGTCATTCCCTGCGCGCGACGTTGAGACGCAAGACCACCTCGACGGTCGCGCCCTCCCCGATCGCCTCCGCTCGCTGCACCGCCACCTT
>JBKQTJ010000144.1:0-38013 GCA_052143255.1 Streptosporangiaceae bacterium
GACGCCGAGATCGACATCATCCAGGCCGGCACTGATCTCGCCGAGTTCTACCAGCTCAGCCAGGCCGCTCTCGCCCTTCCGAAGGTGCAAGCTGGGGTCCTGAGTCTGGCGGAGGCGACGGCACTCATCGACCGGCCCGGCGACGGTGACTTCTTGGCGTGCGGATTCGTCCACATCGGCGTATGGGGCCAGCGGCCCCGCCCGTCGGGAGGAGAGCAGCCAGGGACCAGACCCATAACTACTGCTGGCCGAGGATGACGGGAGTCATCCGGCAACCAAGGACGGTATCTGCATGGCGACGAGAACCACAGGCAGGCCACGAGAGAACGAAAGCTTGAGCGAGACCCTGGTCGCGGGCACCGCGGACGTGCAGGCAGCGATCTGGCAGCACCCGTGGGTCCAATCGTTCGCTGACGGGACGCTGCCGGACCAGGCATTCATCAACTGGGTCGGGCAGTGCGGGCTGTTCATCGTCATGGAGCGGACTGCGCTCCTGGTACTGCGCTCCTACATCCAGCCAGGGGAGCTGGACGACCTGCTGGCGCGCCTCATCGAGGACGCGGCGAGTGAGCCTCGCCAGCTAGCGGAGCAGCTTGAGGAGCTTGGTGTTCCAGTCCCGACGCGACCATGGCCCGCGTGCCTGGGGTACGGCTCGTACCTGCAGGTCTGCGCGCACGGCGGCCTGGTCAAGGGACTGACTGCCGTACACGCGGCCGACAGCTTCTACCTCAACACCTGGTCGCGGCTCTTGGGATCCTGCCGGCCCGAGTCGCGCTACCGCAGCTTGGTGGAGAGCTGGGGCGGCGGCGAGTACAGGGAAGTAGTGGACGGGCTCAGTGCGTGTCTCGACTCGGAGGCTGGACCGCCTTCCGCATCGACACTGGCGGAGCTGGAGCCGATCTACAGGAACGTAGCCCTCTGGGAACTCGACTTCTGGGGGATGTGCTGGAGCGGCCAGAACTGGCCAGAGCTGGCGACCCAATCATGACAGATCCACCTGCAGGCGATCGACGGCAAAGACTAAGTGACCGCTTAAGCCGCGCGGATGCCGACCGGCGGTAGGCCCGAGAGCACAACAAAGAGCTCGCGCCGATGCCCCACACGGCATGGCATGCGACTAATCAAGGAAGACGGCACCTGCATTCGCTTAGGAACCGCGAGCTAGCGGCCCCCGCGGGCCGGCGGCCGGCGCGGACCTGTCCGGACAGCACACACAACAGGGCATCGCGCTGACTGTGAAGATCACCACTGTCCATTGGACGCAGTCCTTGACGAATGCCAGCTGACTCACTGCGTGATAGGGAACCGTTAGGTGGCCGAAGGCGGTCGTCGCCGCCTCGTTGTCCCCGCCGGCCTCCCGGGTTTGGTTGACGGGCGATTTACCGCGAGGTCGTCGACGGCCGGGGCGATGGCGCGGACGCCGCGCATGCCGAGCCCGTGATGCCCGTCAAGCCGAGCCCGTGATCGTCCTTCACCTCGACGCCGCTCCGCGCGGCAAAGGCAGGTCGGCCGGCTCTCTCCACATGGCCGCGCCGCGCCGGTGAGCGTCCGGTCGGCCGCTGCGGCTAGAGATTCGGGGGCTCGATTCTGGAAAGAAAAGGACGTGGATTACCTGCTGGCTCAAGTCAACATCGCGCGGCTGCGCGCACCGCTAGACAGCCCGGCCCTGGCCGACTTCGTGGCGGCGCTCGATCCGGTCAACGCGGCCGCTGACGCCGCTCCCGGCTTCGTGTGGCGGCTGCAGACCGAAGGCGGCAACGCCACCGCGGTGCGTGCCTTCGAATGGGACGCGGACGGCAGCGCCGGCGTGATCGTGAACATGTCCGTGTGGGATTCGGTCGAGGCGCTGGCCGCATTCGTCTACACCGGGGCGCATCGGCCGGTCCTTCAGCGCCGCCGGGCGTGGTTCGAGCCGATGACCCAGGCCTACACCGCCATGTGGTGGATCCGCCGCGGCACGACCCCGGCGATCGCCGAGGCCGAAAACAAGGTGAGATACCTACGGGCACATGGGCCATCGCCGCACGCGTTCACGCTGCACATCCACTTTCCGCCGCCAGGCGACACCGGCCGCGCAGCCCGCGCCGGACGCGAGGAATGGATATGCCCCGCCTGACGCATTGTGCCGCCATCTCCTGCCACCCCGATCAAGGCGTTCGCTGCCTGTCGCGATACACGGTCAAAGATGCGCATGTGAGGATGCCACGAGCTTGGCAGCCTTGGCGACGCGAGGCCGGTTCCAAGGGCTCCGGATCCGCCTGGGCGGTTCGGGCGCGGCGATGTCCTGCGCCCGCGGGCAGCTCGTAACGGGCGATTCTGTGGCGGCATCCCATCGCACCCAGCCGCTGCCGATCTGCAGTGCGGGTGGATCGCGCGATTCAAGGCGAGGTGGTCGCGGTAGAACTGGTGACCTTGGTCCCTGCCGCCCAGGACCAACGCCTGCGGAACCGTCCCGCGGCAGTGCTAACGTGAAAATTGCCCAAGGGAAAGGGAACCCGGAGGGAAACCGAAGGAGAACCCAGAACTGGGTAGCGGCCGAAGGGAACAAACCGGAGAACGCCGACGAAGGGTAACCAGAGGACGGCGCACGAAGGCTCGGCGGGCAAACGGGAAACCGGAGAAAAGCCCGCAGGGGAACCCGGAGGACGTGAGATGAGGCCCCAAACCACCCGGTGAGAGTCCGGGGATTTGGGGCCGCTCGCTCTCTGATTCCGCTGGCAGCGTCCCAGCGGGTTTGCGCGTACTGCGCGTAGTCGTCCTCCATCCTCATCCCGCCCGCCACGCCATCGCGCAGCCACCGGCATCCGGCCCGGTTCGTGCGCGCCGCATCAGTCGTCGGAGCTGTAGGCGAAGTCGGTGGCGAAGCCGCACCGCCCGTGCAGGTCCCAGCTCAGCGGGGCGTCATCGACGCGAAAGGTGCCGGCGATGACCTCCTGGCCCGGCTGGTCGAAGCCAGGTATGCCGCACGCGACCGGGGCGGCCGCCTCCGCCAGCGTTTCGGCGCGCACAGTGAGGTAGGTGCCGGCGCGCATGGACCAGCGCCGGGGCACGTGAGACAGCTCAATGCGGGCACGCCGCACCGCGTGACCGTGCCGATGGCGGCCGCGAAATTACGCCAGGTGGTGCCGCCCGCCCGGCCCAGGAAGATCGCGGCCAGCGCGGCCTGTTGCCCGTGGCCGGCCCGCTCATCGAGGTAAAGGCCGACCCGCCACGGTGAACCGGGCTCATCGTCGTCATACCAGCCGGCCATGACCACGCCCAGGTCATCAAGCCGCACCCCCGGCCGCGCGGCCCCGGCTGATCAGCCAGGACAACGCGAACTGGCAGATGCCATAGGTGGATCGCCCGCCAGCGCGCTCGCCGACCCGCCGGCACGGACAGACGGCCTCACAGTTGCACGTCTCAAAGTAACTACCGGCAACGGCCCGCACCCGGGGCGGATCCGCCTCGCCTGCCATAGGGCAATTCAAGCCCTGTCCGGCCCGCCAGTCCACAAGCGCGCCCGTGTCACAGCGAGTGCCGGTACGGTGGCTGCATGACTGCGCATGTCGCGCTCCGGTCTGCCGGCCTCAGTAAGAGCTGCGGGGCGATGCGGTCCGCGGTCGTCAGCCAAAACCCCGCGGTCGCCAGTTTCGAAGTCGACGTGAGCTAGCGGGATGACCGGTTCTGAGGACGGCCTGACCGCCGCCGCGCCGGAGCTATCGGTCACCGGGATAGACCAGGAGCCGGTCACTATCCAAGGGCTGACCGCGCGCGGCGCGGCGCTACTGGTGTTCGTCAACGAGGACTGCCCGACATCCGCGATGGCCATGCGCAACCTGAGCTCGCTATGCCGCGGCTGGGAGGAGGCGGGACTCAGCTGCACGGCGGTCTTCGAGGACCCGCTGGAGGTCGCCATCCGGGTGGCCCGCCGGTGCGGCTGGACCGGCCGGGTCGTGTCGCAGTCAGCGCCGTACGCCACCTCGCGTGCCTACGGCCTCGTCTCGGTGCCGGCCACGTTCCTCATAGCTAAGACCGGCCAGATCGTGAACAGCGTCACCGGCTGGGACCAGCCGGCCCTGGCCAGCCTCATCCGGCAGGCAGCCGCTGTTACCGGCCGGAGCCTGCAAGCGCCGCCGGGCACCGAGCCGCTGCGCAAGCCGGGCTGCTCATCGAAGGCGGCCATCGACCCCGAGCTGGCGGCGGCCATGGAGGCGAGCTCCAACGATGACGAGCTTGAGGAGATGTTCGAGCGAGGCTGGACCGACGGCCTGCCGGTCATCCCGCCGACGGCCGAACGGGTCGAGAGAATGCTTGGCAGCCACGACGGCGGCACCTCGCTGGGCGTAGTCCCGCCAGCGATGGGCGAGGCCACACTGGCCAGGCTGGCCGCCTGCGCAGTGCTGGCCGGCTGCCGACCGGAGTACTTTCCCGTCGTCGTGGCCGCGGCGAAGGCGGCGCTGGATCCCCGGTTCAACCTGCACGGCCAGGCCGTGACGACCCAGCCCGCCGGGCAGCTTATCGTGGTCAACGGCCCAGTCCGGCACGATCTGAACCTCAACAGCGGGATGGGCGTCCTCGGTCCGGGGAACCGGGCGAACCTGACCATCGGCCGGGCGCTTCGGTTGCTGGTGTCGCTGACCGGCGGCGGCATGCCGGGCACCCTGGACCGCTCGACACTAGGCCAGATGGGCAAGCTCGGCTTCTGCGTCGCCGAGGACGAGGAGGTGAGCCCGTGGGAGCCGCTGCACGTCGAGCGCGGCTTCGCGCAAGGCCAATCAGTCGTGACTCTCATCGGCGCCGACGCGCCGCTGTCAATCTCCGACCACCGCAGTCGCAGTCCCGAGGACCTCGCCTACATCCTTGGCTGGGCTGCGGCTACCCAGTGGAGCACCAACTGGTGGCCGCTGAAAGAGCCCAGCGTGTTCATCGTCTGCCCCGAGCACGCGCAGATGTTCCGCGCTCACGGCTGGACCAAGCAGCAGCTGCGCCAGTTCATGTTCGACGCGGTGACCAAGCCGGCCAGTGAGCTGAGACGCGGGGAGACCACGCCGGTCGCGTCCGCCGCCGAGCCGACCGCGCAGGTACATAAGTGGTCCTCACCGGAGGCGATCGTCTTGCTCGTGGCGGGCGGCGAAGCGGGACGTTACTCTGCTGTCCTGGGGCCCTGTACCGGCATGGGCTACCAGATCGTCTCCGCGGAGGTCGAGTCACGGTGAGCCACGACTATGTGAGCCCGTTTGACGAGCGGGTCCGCCAGCCCGAGCCGCTCGCCCCGCGGCCGGCGAGCATCAGCGGCCTGCACATCACGCTGCTCGACATCACCAAGAACCGCGGCGCCGAGTTCCTCGACCGGATCGAAACCCTGCTGCAGGCCCGCGGCGCGACCACCACCCGGGCAGCCAAGGAAATCTTCTCCAAGCCGGCCGCCCTGGACCTGATCGACCAGATTGCCAGCCACTCCCACGCGGTCGTGCAAGCCCTGGCCGATTGAGGCTCGTGCACGTCGTGCAGTGTGTGCGACCTCGTTCACCTGGAACGCCGCGGGATCCCGGCGGTCGGCATCGCGACGGCCCCGTTCGCTGACGAAGCAGTCGAGCAGGCGCGCCTGCTGGCCATGCCGGGTTGCCGCATGCTGTACCTCCCGCATCCAGTACAGCTACTGACCGACGCAGAGCTGTCAGACCGTGCCAATTCGATATTCCCCGCCGTTGTCGCAGCGCTTACCGCCGGCGAAGGTGCTCATTGAGGGAACGGAGCCTGCTCGCCCATCTCAGCGTCAAAGCATGTGCGCGCCAGCGCGCCACGTCGGCGGCAAGGACAGCAAATTGCGCGTAACTGGCAGATCATTACATCCCTTGAAGTTAAGGTGAAATCGATCGCTAGCGGCATCGGCATCATATTGGGGGCACCATGAAGCATCGGCCGATTGCAGTCGCGTTCGCGAGCGTGGTGACGGTCGCCTGTACTTTGGCGAGCAGCGGGATCGGGATGGCCAAAGCGACGACCACGAATGGCGCGCGGGCCTCGACGGTGCATCGATCCGTTGCCGGTCAGCACGCCGCCACTGACGGCCTCGCCATCGCGGATGCGCTCCGAGCGAAAATCGGCGGGCTTGGAGTTCGGCCTGATAAGTCCGCTGGCCTAGGCGTCCTCACCGGCGTCGTCGACGGAGCCGGCGGACGACCGGTGACCGGCGCTTGCGTCATCGCGACGGGGCGCACTGCGGGCGCCATGGCGATGACCGGGCCCGACGGCCGCTACTTCCTGACGAGCCTGCGTCCGGGTAGCTACACGTTGCACTACACCGACTGCGCTGACCCCGGCCGTTATCTCGACCGGTGGTCGGGCGGCGCCTCCTGGCCAGCCGGCGCCGCGTCGGTGACTGTCGCGGCAGGTCTGGTCAAGGGCCTCGCCACGGTCACGTTGCGGGCCGCGCTCCCGACTGCTAACTCGCCCGCGACGGTCGGGGCCGCTGACGCGGCCGGTCTCACCCCGGCCGAGGTAGCCGCGGCTGGCCTGTCCCCAGCGCAAGCTCGCGCGATGCTGTCGCCTGCAACGCCCGTCAGCGGTTCAGCGCGTGGCGCCATCTCGGGGCTTGTGACCGGCGACGGCAAGCCCGTGAAGGGCATCTGCGTGTACGCTTTCGGCTCCAGCGGGCTCGGAAGCGCCAAGTCCAGCAAGACCGGCCGCTATCGGATCGGTCGCCTGCGGCCTGGACGCTACCAGGTGCGCTTCCTCGGCGCCCCGTTCTGCGACAGCAACACCAACTGGCTCCCGCAGTGGTACCCCGGTGTCAATTCCTTCTTCCCGCCGCTCAAGCCGGTGTACGTGCGCGTCGCGGCCGGGCGGACGACCAGCGGCATCGACGCGGCCCTGAAACTCGGGGGCGAGATCCACGGAACGGCGCGGAGCAAGTCAGGCAAGAAGCTCTCCGGCGTCTGCATCGAGGTCCAGCCAACCGGCAAGGTCCGTTTCCCGTTCCTGTTCTTCTTTGGCTCCGCCCGGTCGGGCCGCGATGGCAGCTATGCCGCGCATGCGCTGTTCCCTGCTAAGTACGTGGTCTACTTCGCCCTCGGTTGCGGCAATAGAGGCAACTACGCGCCCCAGTGGTGGCGGGACTCCGCTACGCGAGGCCACGCGACGCCGATCCGAATCAAGGGGGGCGAGGTGGTCGGGCACGTGGACGCCGCATTGCCTCCCGGCGCGACGGTTTCCGGCGTGGTCAAGGCGTTCTCCGGCAAACCCCTGAGCGGGATATGCGTCTTCGCGGCGAGTCCCACCGCCCCGTTCGCGACCGCGACGACAGCAAAGGACGGCCGCTACAAGCTCATCGCCATGGCCACGGGCAGTTACCGGATCTACTATTCGCTGTGCCGCAACCGCGGGAACTACCTTCCGCAGACCCGGTCGTTGAAAGTCAGGACGGGCCAGAACATCACCCGGTTCAACGCGCTCCTGCAGCCGGGTGCGATCGTCTCCGGCACAGTGACCGACAGTCATGGCCAACCGGTCCGTGGCATCTGCGTGCAAGTCCAGGGTCCCGGCTATGGCGGGGCCACCACCGGTGCCGACGGCACCTACTCGATCAACGCCTTGCCATCTGGTTCCTACAACGTGCAGTTCTCCGGTGGTTGCGGAAACGCGGGCAGCTACTCCATGCAGCTCTACAACGGCCAGACGAACGGAGCGGCGGCCGATTCGGTGCCGCTGATCGCCGGCCAGACCACCGCCGGGATCAATGCCACGATGCAGCCGGGTGGCACGATCACAGGAGTCGTCACCGACAACACCGGCGGCAAGCTGTCCAATGTCTGCGTCCGCCTGGCGAGCCAGGCGCAGGCACAGACGGGCCTGTACTTCTTCGGCGGCAGTTACGCGTACACGAAGAACGGGGTCTTCACGGCCAGCAACCTGGCGCCCGGCCTGTACGCCGTTGACTTCGGCTGTGGTATCGGTTATCGCAAATTGGCCTCGCAGTGGTTCATGTCACAGCCGGACGCCGGGACTGCCAACCTCGTGTCGGCCGCCCCCGGCGCGATCACGTCCCACATCAATGCGAGCTTGCAGCCAGGCGGCACTATCACCGGTACCGTCAGCGACCACGCTGGCAAGGCGCTCGGCCAGATCTGCGTGCGCGCGATCCCCGCTGGCAGCCAGTACCCCACGCTTGGGTTCTTGTTCGGGCCCGGCATCAGCGTGACTGGCGGCAAAGGCAGGTACAGCATCGGCGATCTTGCCCCAGGGAAGTACGACCTTCAGTTCAGCGAGTGCGGCCGCCGTATCTACGCGAGTCAGTGGTACAGCGGCAAGGCGACCGAACAGGCATCGACGCCGGTCACGGTCCGCTCGGGCGTCACCACCAGCGGCATTAACACCGTCATGGTCCTTGGCGGGTCGATCTCCGGCCTCGTTGTCAGCCGCCCGCGCTCGCCACTAGCCGGGATCTGCGTCACAGCGCAGGACGTCGCGACTGAGTCCGCGGGTACCGCCGAAACGGGCCGGACCGGCCGTTACGTGATCACTGGCCTGAGTAAGGGCGCCTACCAGGTCACCTTCGCTGACTGCAGTCACTACCCAACGCGCTGGGGTTCGCTCACCAAAGCGGGCGCCGTCATGGTAACGGGACGGAACGCGGTGACCGGAGTGAATCAGCGACTGTCTGCATCCGGAGCGATCTCGGGAACCGTGGACGCGTCTTGGTCGGCTCGGGAGCTGACGGCGGCGTGCGTGGTCGTCGTTCCCGCCAGCCCGGTCGGGAGCTACGGGACGGCGTTGACCGGTGCCGACGGCACCTATCAGGTGAGCGGCCTAAGCGCAGGTAAGTACCTGGTCTACTTCGGGGATCCGTTCTGCCCTAGCGACAACTTGATCCCGGGACCGTTCGGCTTGTTCTTTGCCGACACGAACCTCGCGCCGCAGTGGTACAACAACCAGCCCGCCCAGTCAACCGCGACCCAGGTGACCGTCAAAGTCGCAACCAACAGCATCGGGATCGACGCGTCGCTTGCACTGGACGGTGGGATCTCCGGCACCGTGACAGATGCCTCGCACGCGCCCGTCGCCGGGGAGTGCGTCACCGCTGTGCCGGTCGATCCGGAGCCCGGCCCGCTGTCGGGCCAGACGCTGGACAACGCGATCGCAGTGACGGCAAGCGATGGCGGATACGCGCTGGTCGATTTGCTCCCCGGGCACTACAAGGTGCGTTTCTCAACTGGCTGTGGCGACTCAGGTTTTGCGACGCAATGGTGGCACAACGCCCCGTCAGCGCACACCGCGACCGCCATCACCGTGTCGGCCTCCGCGACGGTCACCGGAATCAACGCTGCGCTGCAACACTGAGATGCCCTGGCACCGGGCCCGGCCGAGGATGTGCGGCAGGGAGGGAGCTAGCTCAGGCCGCCGACTTCAGGTGGCGGCTAGGTGCGACCGCGGAGTCGGCGGACAAAGGCTGCGCGCCGCTTAGCACCTCAAGCAGCACGCAGCCCACCGAGGAAGGTCGGCGTGCGGCCGACCGAATGGCCGGACGCTTGCGCTGCCCGGGCTTAGACCCCAGACAGTGCTGACGCGGTGCCGCGAACCCGCAGCACGTTCCCGTTCGTGGTGGCGCTCACGCCAGGGGAGGTGTTGAGCAGAGCCTGGCTGATCGTCGAGATCTCGCTGTTTTGCACCGATGACTTGAAGACGAGAACGACCTCTTCCTCGCTGCCCTTCTGGCCAGCCGCAAAACTGGAGACAATGGACTGCACGCTGGGCGGCAGAGTTCCCGCGACAGAAGCCGGCAGGACACTGTATCCGTCCGATGACACGATGGCCGAGGCGGATTGCGCGCCGGAGCCGCCACAAGCCGCGATCCCCACGGCGCTATGGCGGCCGGAACGGCCAGGGCGGCGACGATGCGTCGCGGATAGCTTCCGGTTCCATGTCGCCGGGGAGCCCCGCTTTGCTGGCAGAAGTTGTCTGCTGCGGCGGCGCGCGTGGTCGGCGCTCTCGTAAACTTGATCTTCATTGCGGTCGCCTCTCGTCGAGC
The DNA here is from genome assembly GCA_052143255.1 of Streptosporangiaceae bacterium. GTDB lineage: Bacteria > Actinomycetota > Actinomycetes > Streptosporangiales > Streptosporangiaceae > JAJYUU01. Next base: position 10,010 of record JBKQTJ010000144.1, read on the forward strand.
CGGGTTCCCGCCTAGACGGCGGGACGTTAGGCCCAGCGTGAGCCCGCCTGGAGCTCGACGGCAGGGGCCGGGCGGCCCTGTGGAGCGCGCCGGGCATGGGCCGGATGGCCCATTCACCCACGGTCAGATCGCATCCAGAGCGGATCGGGGACAAGACCAGCTCGTCGGCGCACCGAACTAGCCCGCTACGCCACCCGGCCGGCATCGAACCGGTCGCCCGTTCCACCACCCCGCTCACGACCTCCAGCAGGCCCAGGTGCACAGCACCGATAGCCAGCACTTCGCCGACGCGCCACTTTCCTGGTCGGGCCCGACCAGTTGTTATGCGACGGCTGCGGATGGATCGGTCCTGCGCAGACGACAGCGATCTCAGCGCATGGGCGAGCTGGCCAGGACTCCGTCGTACATCGCGGCCAGCTGCCACGGCTGCCGGCAATCGTGATCGCTCGGGCCATTCACCGGGCAGTGGGTGACTTAGGGCTCTGCCTGGCCGGCGTCAGGTGGTCAAATGCTGGCAAGGAAGCGTGGTGAGCTGTCAGGTGAACCCGGCGGCTCGCACCGCGAAGGAGGGGCCGGGATGCGCGAACTCATCGATGACAGGCTCGTGAACGTTGGCTCGGCGGTTCCCGACGACAATGAGCAACTCCTTCGCCAGCACGCGATCAGGTACATCGAGGCCAGGCGACGGTTCAAGATCAGCACCACGGCGTCTGGCCTCGGCGTGGCTCTCCTTGTGCCGATCTGGGCCGCCACGGAATACCATCACGCCGGCGGCTGGCCGACCCACGGATTCAGCCAGCGCTCTGGGACCTTCAAAGTCTGGAACGTCTGGATCATCTATCCGATTATCGCGTGGGCGTCGCTTACGGCTGCGCACGGCCTGGCGGAGGTGTTCAGGGCCGATGGGCCTGACTGAGGTGTTCAGCGCCGATGCCGAGGTAGACAGTCTCTGCTCCGGCACTCACTCGCGAGCGAAAAGCGTTATGGCTGGCCTGGCCGTCAAGGCAGCCGCGGCGATACTGGCCTGGGGCCTTGCTATGTTCGCGGTGGCTGGCTGCTCGGTCAGCGTTGGACGCCTGCAGCATCGCACCAACAGCTACTCGGTCGCCAGCAGGGTGCAGATCCTGGTAGTGAACGCTCAGGTGGGCGGCGTCCACGTCCGAGGCGGCGACTCCGGTACGGTCACGGTCACCGAGCACGTCACCTTCGAGCACACCCCGCCCGTCACCACCCACCGGGCGGCTGGCGGCACCCTGGTCCTGGACAGCAACTGCCCCGCGCTGGAGACCTGCAGCGTCGGCTATGACATCACCGTGCCCCGGGCGATGACTGTACGGGTTTCCGACAACGTCGGCGTGATCCGGCTCGACTTGCTCTCCGGCCAGGTCACGGCGCATACCAACGCCGGCAACATCGATCTCGGCTCGGTGTCGGGGCCGATCGATGTCAGCAGCCACGCCGGGTCGATCCTCGGCCAGGATGTGTCATCCGCGCACGCCACGCTGCGCCTGTCGGTCGGCGACATTGACGTCACCTTCTCCGCCGCACCAGCCACGATCACCGCTGCCGCTACCGTCGGCTCGGTAACGCTGCGAGTCCCCCGCAGCGTGTCGTACGCCGTGGACGTCAGCGCCTCACTTGGCAGTATCCAGGTCAGCGTCGCCCGCAACCCGGCGTCAACGCACGTCATCACGGCCAGCACCAAAACCGGTTCCATCACCATCCAGCCAGCACCCTGACCGCCTCGAGCATCCGCAAAGCCGCTGACCTGGCACACCGCCGTCTTCCCGAACGGAGCATGATCCTGCCCCGGCTTCGCTGACCCGGGCGTCGGTCATCTTCCTTGTCTGATCTGATAGCGACAGCTCATGCCCTTGGCGCAAGCTGGGGTACGGGTTGTTACCGGCCAGGTGGAAGGGCTCGCCGTGGTGCGTGCTGGTCACGGCGCGGGAGTTGGCTAGGACGAGGTTCGCAGCAGCAGCACCCAGTCATCGAAGCCGTCACGGTGCGCAGGTGGTGAAGTAAATTTGTGCGTGCCGGAATTAGCGAGCCTGCCAATCATGGTGTATTTACCATCAGTGGGATCAAACCACCTTGCCGTAACGGCGCCGGACATCTTGGCCAGGTTCACGGTAATGGTGTGCCTGGTTGGCAGGTAAATTACGCCAGTAGTGCCGTCGGATGTCAGCGCGGCAGTGACGTAATCGTTGCCCTGCACGTATCCGGTTGCCTCAAAAGTGCCGTAACCGGCCGTCACGAGCTTGTGCGCCCGGTCAGGCACGAGGTTATACCAGGCCAGCGAATTGAAGAAGGCCTGCATGATATCGAGCTGAGCCACCCCAGGCGTGTCGAGGTGCCTCGACTCATACGCCCAGTCGGTACCGTCGTCCCACGTGTCGTGGTCCCCGTACAGCTGGCCGGTGGCGCCGCTCGTCATCGTCCAGTACTCCTGCAGCCGCAGCACGTACGGTCCGCCGGTCTCGTGACCGTCGTAGTCCTCGTTCTCGTAATTGGCCTCGCCCAAGAAGACCGGCCTCCGCGGCGACTGACTGTAAGCGTGCAGCACCTCAGCGTAGGTCGGATAGTAGGTGTATGCATCATTCAGCTTAATGACCGAAGCCCAGGCATGGTCATCCAGCGAGCTGCTCGCATGATAATTAAGCTCTATAGTCTGGATATGGTTCTTGTCAACTGACGCGATGCCCTTAGCTATAGCCCGGACATTGACGTTATCAACAGGGTTACGCCAAGACTGGAAATCATTGCCGCTAAGCCAGATGATGTTGCGGAATTTCTTAAACCGGTTGCCGACGTATACACCGTACTTAAAGTCGTTCCTCGCGCCGGCCTGGTCAATCTCGCTGAGCCAGCCGCCGGTTTCAGCCGGATCCAGGAAAACAGTGATCCCGTGAGCTGCCGCCAGTTTTATCATGGCGGCGGCGCGCCTGAAATAGGCCGGATTGGGATTGGCGAACGGGTCCGGGCTCGTGCCCCTGAACGGCTTGATACCGTCGTAGGTGCGGCCATTGGCCCGGCAGCCGGTGTACTGATCGCAGAGCAGGTTGATCCACGCCGAGTTGATGCCGTGGGCGTGGCGGTTGGCGAAATAGGCGTTGGCCTCGGATCCGGACAGCTCGTCGATGAGGCTTTGCGGGCTGTCGCCCACGATCATGTAGGGCCGGCCGTTCTGGTCGAGCAGGTAGCGACCGCTGGCGCTCACCGAGGCCGGCCAGCAGAACGGCGCGCGGGCGTGGCTACAGGCACCGGCCGCGCGCGACCCGGGCCTGGCGGGTTGGCCAACATGGACACCAAGCGCAACCAGGCAAACCACGGCCGCGCACGCTACAGGCTGCCGACTCATGAGACTGACCCGCATAATTCACTTTCCCCAGTGCGAAACCGAACACGGCAACGGTACCGTCGTGGTCCAGATCGCGGCATGAATTAACAGGACACGGTCAACCCGATCAATTTAGCCACCACTACCGCCCTCCCGGCGATCATGGTCGGTAGCAGCCCGCCGCCATCGCTATCACGCCACCAACGCCGTGCTCAACGTAATCAAGGCGGGAGCGGCCAGGGATACCCCAATGCACCGTGGTGGCACCGGGCGAAGGGCTGCGCAGGTCATCCGTCACGTCAAGTCCTTGTCGAATCCGCAACAGCTCAGCCTCTCGAGCATGACCAGCTCAGTGCGCGAGGTCACTTTGGGCAACGTTCCGCGTGAGGCAACGGTCATCCTGGCGAGGATCTCACCACACAAGCCCGAACGGTGGAGTTACGAACCTCTTGCTAGCCGGATAGATCGTTGTCGTGGCTGTCTGGGATGGCGCCCGTTCGTCGACGGACCATATGGGAATGACGAGGGCTGCGTCGCACTTGATCCCGCCCGCCGTGATCGATCAGATCCATTCTCATTCGCGGAGGAACACGGGCGCGGCCCCCGCCTGCTTGGCGGCGGGCGCCACCAACGTGACCACGATCGGTGGGGCGAGGTGCGGTATAGCCCGGACTGGCGCCGTGCACGCGTGCCGCCGGCCCAGGTCCGGCAGGCCAGCCGGCCGCCCGTCACGAAACGGCCTGCAATGGTAGACACGTTCCATGGCCGGCAATACGGTTGGCTGAATTTCAGGACTGGCTGGTTTTTCTGGAGGGGAAAGATGAAGGCTAAAATGGGGCAGTTGGTGCGCCAGGCGATGCCTACGACGCGAGTTAGAGTTGCCGTCGTCGCAGCGGGAACTCTGGTATTGACGGCGACAGCCGTAGGTGTGGCGGCGGCCTCGATTCCGGCCAGCAACGGTCTTATCCACGGCTGTTTCACGAAAAAGGCGGCACGAAACGGGACTCATACGCTCACGGTCATCGACTCCGCTCACACTCCGAAGTGCCCGTCCGGCTACAAGAGCCTGAACTGGAACGTGAACGGCTCGACCGGCTACAGCACCCAGACGTCCGACACTCACCTGAACGACACGCTTACCCAGGTTGCCAGCCTGACCCTGCCAGTCGGCAACTACGTCGTCAGCGCTAGCGCTTGGTTGGCGAACGCCAGCCCCAGCAACAGCTCATCGCTCGGTGTTTGCGAGCTGGTGCTTGGATCGGCCACCGACGAGGTTGAGGCCGGATTGCTCGGACCGTCCAGCGCCCCGCTCAACGATCAGACCCTCAGCATGACCGTTGCCGCAGCCGGCAGCAACGGCGCCAGCGCCACGCTGTCTTGTGAAGCAATCGGCAACAGCGGTCTGACCTACGCCGAGACAGCGAGCATGACAGCCACCCAAGTCGGAAGCCTGCACTCATAAGGTAACCGGCTCGGCGGTCCGCTGGCCACACCATCGGGCCGGGCCTGGTTCCCTCTGTGTAACGCTCCGCACCGGGCCTCTATGTTCCTCGACGGATCGATCATGTTCCTCGACGGATCGATCCGCCTGCCTTCGGAACTTCCGGCCGACGGTTCACGAGATCTGACGGTCGGGTCCTTACGTTGCCGATTGAGGCTGGCGACCGTCGGCTTTGACGGGCTGCTTGGAGGCTACGCGTTCGCGACCGCCGACGGGAGCACGGACGGCTAGAGTGGTGCTGGTGGACGGCATCCATGACCTGGGTGGGATGCAGGGCTTCGGATCGGTGGATCATTCGCCGGCGGAGCCAGCTTTTGCCGACCGGTGGCAGGCGGTGACCCGTGCGCTGATGATGCTTGTGGGCGGCGCGGTCGAGGTTAGCGGGGGCGAGTTCCGGCACTCGATTGAGCGGATGGAGCCGGGTCACTACCTGACGTCGAGTTATTACGAGCACTGGCTGACCGCGGCGGCTACCTTGGCTGTCGAGCATGAGCTGGTGACCCGCACGGAGCTCGAGGTGCGCGCCGGCGGGCGGTTTCCGCTGAGCGGCCCGGTGCTCGCAGCGCCTGTGGTGGACGCCGGTCCCGACGTCGAGGAGGCTCGGTTCGGGGTCGGTGACCGCGTGCTGGTGCGCGAGTGGCATCCGCCCGGCCACACCCGCTGCCCGGGCTATGTCCGCGGCAAGGCCGGGACAGTGGTGCGGGTCGATGGCATCCACTCGGTGCCTGATATCGAGGCTCATGGCGCCGCCCGCCGCCGCGAGCCGACGTACTCGGTCCGGTTCGACGCCGCCGACCTGTGGCGGGACGGCCAGCGCGGCGTGTCTGTGCACGTCGACCTGTGGGACAGCTACCTGGAGCCGTCATGAGCCAGGGAGCCCATCACCCCGCTCCGGTGTCGCCGGTCGAGCAGCGGGTCGCGGCGCTGGAGGCGTTGCTGACCGAGCGGGGGCTGGTGCCCGATGGGTTCATCGAGGAGATCACCCGCCGTTATGAGTCGGAGATCGGCCCGATGAACGGGGCGACGGTCGTGGCCCGCGCCTGGGCTGACCCCGAGTACAGGCAGCGGCTGCTGGCCGACGGCACCGCCGCGATCGCCGAGCTTGGCTTCGGTGGCCCGGAAGGCGAGCACATGGTGGTCGTGGAGAACACCCCTGCCGTGCACAACGTCATCGTGTGCACCCTGTGCTCGTGCTATCCGTGGCCGGTGCTGGGGCTGCCGCCGGCGTGGTACAAGGACCCTCCGTACCGGGCCCGGATGGTACGAGAGCCCCGGGCTTTGCTGACCGAGATGGGCTGCGCGCTGGCCGGCGATGTGGAGATCCGGGTGTGGGACTCCTCCGCCGAGGTCCGCTACCTCGTCCTGCCCGAGCGCCCGCCTGGGACCGAGAGCATGACGGAGGCAGAGCTGGCCGGGCTGGTCACCCGGGACTCGATGATCGGCGTGGCCCGGCTGTGAGCGTGCAGCTGAGCCTGTCGGGGCTGGACCTGCCCCGCCGCAACGGCGAGCTGGCCTTCGACGCGCCCTGGCAGAGCACAGTGTTCGCGCTGGCGGCAGCGGTCGTCGAGCACGCCTTCGGCGGCGACCGGGAACCGTTCCGGCGCCAGCTCATCAAGGCGATAACGACCGAGCCCGGCCGTCCCTATTGGGAAAGCTGGACCGCCGCGCTCGAGGCGCTGGTCGAGACCCTACCTGAGCCACCGACGACGTAACGGAACGTGGCTGGACGTCACGGCGCTGCCGTACCCGGATCCGCCTAATGCCGGGGCCGGGCCGGTGGGCATGGCTGTCCGCGCCGCACCGCACTGGACGTTCTGCCGACCCCGTGGCGGAGGCTCCGGCTGGGTAGTCGCGGCCGACTCTCCGCGAGGGCCCGTTCTGTTCGCCCCGCCGCCGCGCACGGCCGCGACCGTTTTGCTGGCCTTCGGGAACGTACTGAGCGAATGCGGCAGACCTCGCGATCAAGCTAAAGCGACATAGTCGGTGATCCGCGCGTTCCCACTTCCCCGGCGCTTGGCGACCGGGGTTTTGGCGCTGTGGGATGGGTTCAGGTTTGGCGCCGGGCCAGTAGGTATGCCCGGCGTGTCTGGATCTCCTGCGGATAGCTGGCCCGTTCCAGCTGTGCCTCGGCATGCAAGCCTGCGCCTTCCATGACGTCGGCAATATACGCAGGCTCGAAGAAGCGGAAGTCCACGTCCACCGGCTGGCCCCACCACTGCTCCAGGTGCCTCACCTCGGTACCAGCGTGGAACGCCACCAGGACAAGCCCGCCCGGCGGCAGCACCCGGTACATCTCCGCAAAGGCACCACGCAGCTCGTCGGCCTCCAGGTGGATGATCGAATACAGCGCGACGACCGCCGCGAACTCCCCCGCTGCGGCCGGCAGCGCCAGGAAATCCCCTTCCCGGAACTCAACCTCCGGATACTCGCGGCGACCGGCAGCGATCATGCCAGGAGAAAGATCAATACCGACCGCCGCCGCGCCGCTGCTGGCAAGCCAGGCCGCAACATGCCCCGGACCGCAGCCCACATCGGCGACCGGGGCATTCTTGCCCGATTGCTCAAGAAGGCAGGCGAGCAGGGCACGATCGAGCGGCTTGCCGGCAAGCTCGCCGCCAAAGCTGGCCACATAGTGCTCAGCCACCGCGTCGTAGCTGCGGCGGACGCTGTCATGGTCCCGGGATCTCTCCACAGTGAGCAGCCTCGCATCCTGGCAGGGCGCACCAGTCAAGGCACTCCGGCCGGCCAGCCATTGCAGCCCGGTTCTCAGCTGCGGATCACCTTCGTGCGCCCGCGGCACGGCGCGCCCGCCGAGCCAGCCAGAGACCAACCGCGCCGCGGCAGCGGCCCGCGCCCCCCGAGCCCAGCAAAGTGCTCTTGTCTCGCGCTACGTGCGCGGCTTTGGGTGCAGATGCGGCGCGCTTACCCACCTGATCTGGGCGGTCGCCCGCCGGCTGGTGCCAGCTCCTATCTGGCCTGCGCGCGGGCGGTCCGGGTACTGCCGGCGCGCGCATGACCTCCGCTTAGGCGAGTCGATGAACGGCGTGATCAAACGCGAAGACTTCGCCAGGCCACCGCGCCACGCCGACGCGTGTGGTCTCGGCGACTCACGCCGCGGCCAGCAGGACAACTCGCATCCTCGGCAGCACGCAATGAGGACGCGCGCAAAATCACGTCCCGCGCGCGGATCGCCGAATAGCGCGCATTGAGTGACCGAATGTTCATGCGGTCACTCGCACGACGACTCGCCCTTTGGCGTCGGCGGGCAATCTGACGTTCCGCCGCTCAGTATCACCGTTAGCGGTCCGAGCGAGGTCTAATCGAATCGCGAGTGAGGGTAGTCCCGTGTCCTTTCTTGGAGCCGACACGGAGTGGTTCCAGATGGCTGCCTGCGTGCCGCCCTGCAGAACGAGTCCTCTTTGCTACGCCTCTTCAGACGCTCGACCGGCTGTACGGCACCGCCGCGCCCTAGATGTTCTATAAGATGGCATTGCGTAACTCTTAGGTCGCCGAGCCAGCACTTGCCCGCGCTGGCACTACGACTTAACGGGCGAACGTGACACGATGATCGCATGCGGGATTCCAAAACACCTGTGAAGTTAGGAAGCTACTTCAATGCACATCGTTGACATTGTCATCCTCGTTGGTTGGGTCGCCTTCTGGATCTATTGGCTTGCGGCGTCCATTGGCGTCAAGTCCGGGAAAACACGATGGGGCCAGTTTGCGGGTACCCGAGTAGCGATCTTCCTGATTGTATTTCTCCTGCTGCGTCTAAGGGTCCTAAGCGGAAAGCAGGAGGTCACGCACAGCCCATTGTTGGAGGGCATCGGCCTCGCTATCTGGGTGCTAGGACTGGCGCTGGCTGTCTGGGCGCGGGTATATATCGGCAGGAATTGGGGGATGCCGATGACAAGGAAGGCCGATCCCGAACTAGTAACGACTGGCCCGTACCGTACTATACGCCATCCCATTTACACTGGCATCATCGTTGGAATGGCGGGTACAGCCATTGCAGTTGGCACATACTGGCTGATAGCGCTTGCACTTGTCGGCGGCTACTTCATTTACAGCGCTTTCGTGGAGGAGCGCGACATGGCGAAGATCTTCCCCACCGCCTATCCGGACTACAAGCGGTCAACGAAAATGATCATACCCTTTGTCTTCTGAGTACGAGCTCATTCATATGTCTTTTGACAGCCTTGGATCTACGCCGCTGAGCAAACAGGCTGCCGCCGCCGGCAGACTCTTCAGGTCCCGGGCGGGAACCCCGACGGGATCCTGGTCAACCCGGCCAACGACACGGTCTACGTCACCACGATCACCCGGAGCGGCCCGAACCTGATCTCGGTGTTCAAAGGGGCCACCTGCAACGCGACCCACAGATCCGGGTGTTCGCAAACACCGGCGGTCCTTCAGCTCGGGCAATCCGCTGGCGGAGCCTCGGACCTCTACATCGCACTCAACCAGCAAACCCACACCCTGCACGCAACGAACGTCGACTACGCCACCCAGACCGCCGACAGCGTATACGTGATCAATGCCGCCATCTGCGATGCGGACGACACCATCGGCTGCAACCAGATCCCGGCCACGGTGACCGTCGGTGATGACCCACGCGGGCTGACTGTCGACCCAGCGACCGACACGATCTACGTCGTCAACCACGCAGCAGGCGACTATGCCGCCAGCGTGTCGGTCATCAATGGCACAACCTGTAACGCCACCGACACCAAAGGTTGCAACCGGACACCCGCCGAGGACGCCGTCGGCAACTACCCATACTGGATTGCGCTGGATCCCGCCGCAGGCACCGCCTACGTCTCAAGTATCAACAACGTATCGGTGATACCGCTAACCTGCGGGACTCGCTAACAGCCTGCCAACGGTGGCGCCGGGGCGCGCACGGCGCCACCATCGGCCGGTCCTGTGTTGGTGCCGCCAGGTAGCAATGCCTATCCACAGTGTCGCTTTCACAGGAACACTCATGGCATTACGGCTCTATCCAATGTGGCCCCCCGGCGCCGTCGAGACTGTCTGCAAGGTCTTGGCAGCCACAGACTGGCGCGGTCTGAGTGGCCGCGCCATCGGCGGTTTGCTCGCCATGCGCAGATTTGAAGACATCCCACCTGAGGCGACCAAATGGCGGCGCTTCGAAGCCGCGATGCAAACTCGCCAACAACGCGCCCTAGCAGCTCGGTGTCAGCCCGGGTCGTGCGGCCACAGTCCTGCCAGTTGCGCGGGGCTGATGTTGCCGCCGCTGCAGACGATCGCAACCTTCCGGCCCGCGAACCGCTGGGGAACTGCCAGCACCGCCGCCAAGGCGGCCGCGCCGGCCGGCTCGACGAGGTTGCGCGTCTTCTCGATCATCAACCGCGTCGCGGCCTTCAGAGCATCCTCAGAGACCAAGACGAAGTCGTCCAGCAGATCCCGCAAGATCCGCTGCGGCAGTTCGAACGCGGTCCTGGTGGCCAGCCCTTCCGCGAACGTGCTAGTGGTGTCCTCGACGAGCGTGCCCGCCTGCCAGGACCGGTAAGCGGCCGGGGCCGCCTCGGACTGCACGCCGATCACCTCGATCGACGGGCGCACAGCCTTGGCGGCCACACAGGCCCCCGCCGCCCCGCTGCCGCCGCCGATCGGGACCACGATCACCTCGGTATCTGGCCGGGCCTCGAGGATCTCCACGGTGCAGGTGGCGACGCCCGCGATGAGCGCCGGCTCGTTCCCGGAGTGGATGTAGCGGTATCCATGCGCGGCGGCCTGCTTCTCGCAATGCTCGCGGGCCTCGTCGAAGTCGCGGCCGTGGAAGATCACCTCGGCGCCCAGGGCCCGCATCGACTCGACCTTCACCGGGTTGGCCTGCTCGGGCACGCAGATCACCGCCCGCACGCCGAACAACTGCGCTGCGTAGGCTACCGACTGGCCATGATTGCCGGTCGAGGCTGCGATGACACCCCGGCGCCGCTCCTCCGCGCCCAGCTGGCTGACCAGGTTCACGCCGCCGCGGACTTTGAAGGCGCCCACAGGCTGATGGTTCTCGTGCTTGACCCGCACCTGGGCCCCGGTCATGGCATCCAGCCCGGGATAGCGGTACAGCGCGGTCGCCCGCAGGTAGGGCGCGATGCGCTGACGCGCCGCGAGGACGTCAGCAAGGTCAGGAACCGGGAAGGCGGTCATATCACGTGTCTACCACCGCGCACGCGAAGCCATGAGGCCGCGGGGCCACCGCTGCGGTTTGCGGTCGCCGCCGCCGCGAAGCCGATTCGCTTGCTCAGGCATGCGGGCCGACCGTCACGGTGCCCGCCATCACGTGGCTTCCATGACCGAGGTCGGCCTCGTCGTCGAACTGCCGGGCGTGGCGGCACCGTCAGCTCGCGCAGGCCCTCCTCGACACGGTGCGGCTGCCGGCGAGGTCGCCGGTAGGCACGACACCGAGCCGCTCGTAAACCTGGAAGGCCCGCCTTCCTCGACCCCGTAGCCGGTCAGCAGCTCCGTTGCGCCCTCGGCCCGCACGAGCTGCGTGACCTGCCGAACAACCTCGAAGCCGCAGCCGCAGGGCTGGTACCGCTTGGCGATGAGTGCCTTTCCACAGGAACCGGGACCCGAGGATCTCCGGCGGCTGAGCCGCCGGCCGGCGCGGGCTCGCGGGCGAGGCGTTTAGCGTCCCTGGCGGGTCAGAACTTGACGTGCAGCAAACGCTTCGCCGTGGTCCACCTCAAGATGACGTCGGTCGGGGCGTGGCCGCGGACGCCGACCAGCAGCTCGGTCTCGCTGTCGCCGTACTGCTTGCCCGAGCCGGTGTAGCCCGCTCCCATGGCAAGGCCGGGCGCGCTGCCGCCGCACCGCGCGCGGCTGGCGTAGCGGCCAAGGATGTTGTCACGGTGCCCCAGCCCGCCGGCATTGGCTGCTCGGCAGCCCGGTAGAACGCGCCACGCAACTGATCGATCGAAGCAGCTAAGGACTCGCTGCGGCTGTGCCTGCGGGGGGAGGGACTGCAAAGGATCGGACGGCTGTCGGGACTGGACCGCAAGACGATCCGCCTGATTGGCGGCGCAAGCCGATGACCAACATAGGCCTCATCATGTGCCATGCGACCAATCGTGAATCTGCGTAGTATTCCTGCGACAAGATCGATCACGCCGCTGTTCCTGCCCAACACGGGTCAATGGTCACTGCCTCACCGTGCAGCTTCGAGCGTCGAAGGCACCGGACGGGAAGCCTCACCGGCTTCGGGTTGCCACCAGGCCTGACACTGCACAAACTCTGGAGGAGGGTCGTCATGGCGAGCGGCATGGTCGGCCGTAAAGTTCACCGCGTCGGACACGGGCAGGATAACGGCCGGACAGTATGCCGCTGGAGTGCGCCGCGGATAGCTTCCTTGCTCGGACTGCTAGTCATGTGGGCGGCGGGTATGTCGTCCGGGCCGCCGGCGGCGGCTGCAGGCCTGCCGGGAATGCAGCGGATCGAAGCCGCCCCGCACGTTCCGGATGGTGCCAGGGCGGTCGGGGCTGTACCGGCGTCGGCTGTGGTGTCCGGTGCAGTGGTGCTGAAGCCACGTGACAACGCCGCACTTGTGCACTTCATCGGGGAAGTGACGGATAAGAACTCCTCTTTGTACCATCAGTACCTGCCGGCGGGTGTCTTTGCGAGCCGGTTCGGTCCGGCGCAGCCGGCGATCAACGCCGTGGGCTCGCAGCTGAAGGCCGGTGGTTTGCGTATCAGCGGGCTGTCGAGCGATGGCCTGCTGCTGAGCTTCAGCGGGACTGCCAGGCAAGTCGAGAGCACCTTTCACACAGGCCTCGAGCGCTACCGGCTGGCCGACGGCTCCATGGGCCGGGCGACGACATCCGCAATCGTGATGCCGTCCGCGATTGCGAGCTCGGTCGCAGCCGTCGTCGGCCTGAACAACCTGGTGCAGGTGCGGCCAGTAGGGATCTTGCGCCCGCCGGCCTCGGCCAGGGGGAAGATCCGCCCGGCCAGGACGGCGAGCTTCAGGCATCCGCCTGGCTCGCCGAGCGCATGCAAGAGCGCCACCGCAGCGGCCCGTGCATACGGCGGGCTAACAGACGATCAGATCGCTCGCGCCTACGGCGCGTTCGGGCTCTACGGCAGTGGCGACTTCGGCGCGGGCCAGCACATCGCGATATACGAGCTCGAGCCCTTCCTGCGCTCGGACATCAAGACGTTCGATACGTGCTACTTCGGCGCGTCCGGGGCGGCGAGCATGCTCGGGCGGCTGCACGTAATCCCGGTCGACGGAGGTCAGCCGGCCGGGCCGGGAAGCGGCGAGGCGAACCTCGACGTCGAGGACATCTCCGCGATCGCGCCGCACGCAACCATCGACGTCTACGAAGGGCCGAGCCCCGGCACCGACGGCACCGATTACGACCCGGTCGACGAGTACGCGGCGATCATCGACGCCGACCGCGACCAGATAGTGAGCACCAGCTGGGGATTGTGCGAGCAGGCCATCCAGCTCGGTCAGCCAGGGCTGCAGCAAGCCGAGAATCTCCTCTTCGAACAGGCCGCCGCGCAGGGGCAGTCGGTGTTCGGCGCAGCTGGCGACAACGGATCGGACGACTGCAACACATTCGAGACCTCGACGCCGGTCTCGGGCCAGAACCCGGTATCGGTTGACGACCCGGGCAGCCAGCCCTACGTCGTGTCGGTCGGGGGCACGACGATCGACGACGCGGTAAGCCAGCCGCCGCTCGAGCATGTCTGGAACGACGGCGCCGACGGCGGAGGGGGCGGAGGCGGAATCTCGCAGTCGTGGGCGATGCCTGCCTGGCAGCGGGAGGCGACGGTTCAGGGGATCGCACTGCCAGGTAGCGCCGACTACGTGAATGCCGACAGCGTCGAGAACAGTTTTGGCTATCCGCCGGGCTTCTGTCAGTCGACAGTGGCGGGTGCGAGCTCTTCGACACCGTGCCGCCTGGTACCCGACGTGTCGGCGCAGGCGGACGAGTTCACCGGTGCGGTCACGGTTTATGAGGCGGCGTATGGCGGCTGGGGCACGGTCGGCGGCACATCCTCGTCGACACCGATCTGGGCAGCCACACTGGCATTGATCAATGCCTCGCCGACGTGCGCCTCCCACGTGGCCACGCGCAGCGGGGTGGGTTTCGTGAGCCCGCTGCTGTATGCGGTAGCGTCGGATCCAGGCGACTACCGGGCAGTCTTCAACGACATCACTGCCGGTAACAATGACGTCTACGGTATCGACAATGGCCTGGTCTACCCGGCGACGGCCGGATATGACCTGGCGTCGGGCCTGGGCTCGCCGCAGCTGACCGGCCCTGACGGCACTGCCGGGCTTGCCTATTACCTGTGCAGCTTCGCGCGCCAGGCGAGCCGGCCGATCGTCTCAGAAGTCAGCCCCCCTGTGGGCAGCACCGCGGGCGGAGAGCGCATTCTGATCGCCGGGACGGGATTTGACTCGGATGGGTCACCCAATGTCGCGGCGATCGAGATCGGCGCTGCGCGGATCCCGCCGGGCCACTTCAGCGTGCGCAGCACGACAACCATAGTTGCGACCTTGCCGCCCGCGCGCGACGCCCGCCCGCCGCTCGCGCCCTCGCCACAGGACGGCGCCGGGCCGGCCGCAGTGATCGTGACCCTCAACGACGACCAGTCGAGCGCTCCTGGACCGGACTCGACGTTCGAGTACGTAAACACGAGGGCGGCGAGAGCCGTCCCCAGCATCACCGGCGTGATCCCTTACGGCGGGTCGGTGTCCGCGCCGGGAAAGGTGACGATTCTGGGAGCCGGCTTCACCGGGGCCACTTCTGTCACCTTCGGCGGGGTCGCCGCCGCAGGCTTCACGGTGAACAGTCCGTACCGGATCACCGCCACCCCGCCCGCGTACTCACCGCGCACCGCCTGCTCGCCGCTGCCGTCCACCGGGGTGTATGCCGGTGAGAACGCGACGAACGACATCTGCCAGGTCGAGGTACACGTCGCCAGCGGCCATGGTACGAGCGCATCCGGCCGCATCCTCCCGCCGGCCGAAGGGCCGGTCATGGTCAACTCGCTGGGCGTGCTCGTGGCTCCGCCCGGCTGTGGATGCGAGACCATGCAGGCGCCGACCGAGTTCGACTATCTCCCGGTGCCGTCGATCACCTCCGTGTCGACCTCGTCGGGGGCCGCGAGCCTCGCGAGCGAGAAAGGCGGCACGGTGATATCCGTCCGCGGCGTCGGCCTCGATCCGCTGACGATCGACTGGGCTGACTTCGGTAGGCCTTCGCTCGAGTCCTCGATGGACACCAGTTATGTGTTCCTGACCGGAACCGAGATGCAGATCGTCGCCCCGGGCGAGGCGCTGACCGTCGGTCCGTCGAGCGTCCCCTTCAGCGTCAAGACGCTGGCCGGCCAGTCCGCGCCGGACAGCATCACCTACGCAGGTGTCCCGAAGGTCACAGCAGTCGTCAACACCATCAACGGCACAGCGCTGGACGGCACTTACGGCGCACCGGACACAGGCAGAACCCCGATCCAGGTAAGCGGCCGCGGGTTCGCCGGCCAGCTGATTCCCCCGATCAAGTTCGCCGACACCAAGTCGCAATTCTCGCTCGGCACCCAGTACACCTTCACCGTCAACAGCAACACCAGCCTGAGCACCCAGACCGTTGCCCAGAACCCGGCAATCGTCGACGTTCGGCTGTGCACGGTTACCGCCTGCAGCCTGAGCCGGCCAGCTGACCTCTTGTACATATATCCACCCGGCAACCCGCGGGTCACCTCGGCATCCCCGCACGCAGGACCAGCCTCAGGCGGAACGAAAGTGACCATCGGCGGCGACAACCTCGGCTGCCCGGTCGCGGTTTTCTTCGGACACGTCAAGGCCAAGTCGTTCACACCCGCACAGGCGCTCCTCGACTGCGGATCAACCACCACCCTGCACGCCACCTCACCTCCCGGAAAGAAGGGCACCAAAGTACCCGTGACCGTCGGCACGATCGAGAGCTACTTCACGCACTCCGGGCGAGGGACCACGACTGCCAACTTCACCTACAAATAGGAGCGCGCCGAAGACGCCAGCAGCAGCAGCGACCCGCCGACGAGAGCGGCACGGCCCGGGACTTGCATGATCTTCAATGCTGGCATGAAGTGCGCAGGCCGGCGGTGGCGCACAGTGCCTGGCGGATGCGCCGCTCCGGCACTGGGCGTTCTGTGTTGCCCTGGTCTCGGGCCGGAGCTGGGCCAGCACGCGGGCTGACGAACACCCGCATCGCCCCGGCCCGTTTTTCTTCGCGCCCGGAATCGCCTCCGTTCTTCTTCTCTTCTTCGCGGACCAGCCAATTCTTAATGGCGCACCGCGTAGTGTTTCCGCACACCTGCCAATTCTGGCTGGCCGAGGAGGCCGCGATGCCCTGGAACTTCATCATCCCGCGTCAGGGCACCGCACGGATCATGCGGCGGCTGCTGGTGCCGGCGGCCGTGTTCGCCGTCGCGCTGGTGCTGCCGGCAGCGGCTGCGGCGGGCTCGCCCGCCTCAGCGCAGAGCGCGTCCGGCACGGGCTTCCGCCCTGCGGCAGAGATCAGGGTGCCCGCGAACGCCGCCGCGGATCCGACCTCGATCCTGATCAGGGTTGCATGCACCAGGCGCGGCGACTGCTCGGCGGGCGGCTCGTATAACGACGCCGACGGCAACACGCAGGCGATGGCGGTGACGCAGTCGCGCGGCCGGTGGGGCCGCGCGGTCGAGATCACGCTTCCGGCCAACGCCGCCGCTGAGCCGTACGCTGAGGTCAACGGCGTCGCGTGCACCCGCCCGGGGGACTGCGTCGCGGTCGGCTACTACTACGTGACGGGCGGCTACGACCAGGGGTTCATTGTCACCCAGACCCGCGGCACGTGGGGGCGCGCGCGACAGGCAACGCCGCCGGCCAACGCGGGCGCCGCGACCGCGGAGCTGTTTGGCGTGGCCTGCACGAGCGGCGGGGCATGCCAGGCGGCCGGCAGCTACACCGACCACGCGAAGCACTACCAGGCCATGGTCATCAGCGAGGCGGGCGGGCGCTGGGGCCGCGGCAGTGAGCTCCGCGTGCCGCCTGGCGCCGCGGCCAACCCCGGTGCCAATCTCAACGGGATCTCCTGCGTGCGGGCTGGCGAGTGCGTCGCCGCGGGCTATTACTACACCAGCAACTCCAATGAGGATGACTATTTGGCCATGGGCGCCGTCGAGTCCCATGGCAGGTGGGGCCGGGCCAGTAGGCTCAGGCTGCCGGCGAACGCGGCAGCACATGATTCCATTATCGGCGGCGTGTCATGCGTGGCTGCCGGGCCGTGTCTGGCGGCGGGCGGATATGCGACCGCGTCCTCGTTCTATGGCATGGCCGCTGCCGAGTCGGGCGGCCGCTGGGGCCGGGCCGCTGAGATCCTGGCCAGGCCCGCGCACGCCAAGAGCACCAGCGTGGACGGCGTCAGCTGCGTCACGGCACGGCTCTGCATCGCGGCCGGCGGCTACAGCACGACCAGCTCTAACTCGCTGGCGTACCTGGTGACCTGGTCGGCCGGGCGGTGGCAGCAGGCCGGCGGGGTCAGCCTGCCCGCCAATGCGCAGCCCGGCCCTGCGCGCAGCTTTTTCTACGACGTTGGCTGCGCCAGCGACGGCTACTGCGCCGCCGTCGGCGACTACTTCACCAAGACCGCGCAGCTTGTCCCGATGGCCGCGACCCGGCCTTGAGCGGCTTCCTGCGGGGCCGGCTCTTCTAACGCAAGGCCCGGGCCCCTGACGGCCCTGCCAGATTCGCCTGCCCATGCCCGTGCCGCGGGTTAGAGCGCCAGCCTGCTGGGTCCGCAGGGGCTGACTTATCACCGGACCGCCGCACGCATAATGCCGACGAGAGCGCAGTGTGCGCGCGACGAATGCAGGCATGGTCACGGAGGCGTGCTGCCTCAACGAGTTGTACGGCAATATGGGCGGCAGAGTATGGTTACCCATATGAAGACGACCGTCGAGCTTCCTGAGGAGCTGCTGCGTGAAGCGCAGAAGATCGCCCGAGCCGAAGGCACGACGCTGAAGTCCGTCCTCGAGGAGGGACTGCGGGCTGTCATCGAGCGCCATCACCGCAGCGCCCAGTTCGCGCTGCCAGATGCAAGCGTCGATGGGCGCGGGCTGCGACCGGAGTTCGCCGACGCCAGCTGGGCCACGATCAGGCAGGCCAGCTACGGGGACCGGCGTTGATCGCCGTCGACACGAACATCCTGGTCTACGCGCACCGCCGGGACTCCCCGTTCCACCGGGCGGCGAGCGCCGTGGTCAAGGAGATGGCTGAGAGCCCGGCCCCGTGGGCGGTACCGTGGCCGTGCCTGCACGAGTTCTACTCCATCGTGACTCATCCGCGGATCTACGATCCGCCTAGCAGCCCGGCCGAGGCGTCTGGCCAGGTCGGCGCGTGGCTTCAGTCGCCGTCCGCCGTGCCGCTCAGCGAGGGCGATACCTACTGGGCGACCCTGAGCACTCTGCTGACCGGTGCCAAGGTAACCGGGACGCTAGTACATGACGCACGAATCGCGGCCGTGTGCCTGAGCCACGGAATAAGGGAACTGTGGACGGCCGATCGCGACTTCAGCCGTTTCCCGCGGCTGAAGGTGGTTAACCCGCTGGTCTGAGCGCTAGCTACCGATCTGCTTGCGGCCGCGGGACCGCCGCAGCCGGGCGCGCTGAGACGGCGACAGCATGCGGTAGGCGATCACCGGGATGGCGATAGCGGCAGCGATCACCGCGATCGCGAGCCACGGGTTCACGATGAACAGGATCAGCCCGACGACGAGGCCAATGAGGCCATATCTCATGTGCGGTGTCATGCCGGGCTCCCTTCGGGGACTTCGTTCCCCTTATGTATCAACTATCCCGCTCGATCAAGAGTTCCCAGGCCGGATCGCCGCGGGTCTGCCGGCGGGATGGCCGCCGCCCGACCTGATGGTAGATGATGACTGCCATGACCCTATCGCTGCCCGTCGAAGCCGAGGCCAACGAGCTGCTGTCCCGTAATCCGCTGGCGCTGCTGATCGCCATGCTGCTGGACCAGCAGGTGCCGCTGGAGAAGGCGTTCAGCTCGCCCTATCAGCTTGTACAGCGCCTTGGCCACGAGCCGACCGCGGCCGAGCTGGCCGATTTCAACCCCGACGAGCTAGCGGCCATCTTTGCCCAGCGACCGGCGCTGCACCGCTTTCCGAAGGCGATGGCAGGCCGGACCCAGGAGCTGGCCAGGGTGATCGTGGACCGATACGACGGCGACGCCGCACAGGTTTGGAACGGGGTTGACTCGGGGGCCCAGCTCGTCGCCAGGCTCGCCGACCTGCCAGGCTTTGGCGGGTACAAGGCGCAGATCTTTACCGCACTGCTCGGCAAGCAGCTCGGCGTCCGGCCGCCTGGCTGGCAGGAAGCGGCGGGTCACTTCGGCACGGACGGAGCGCACTACTCGGTGGCCGACATCATCGACGACGCGTCGCTGGCCGCGGTACGGGCGCACAAGAAGGAGATGAAGGCGGCCGCCAAGGCTGGCAGCGCCCGCTAATGCGAGCCAAGCACCCGCGCGGCGGTTTCGGGGGGATCACTGGGGACGGAGCCCTCCGTGGGATGCGGTGATGCACGATGCAGATTTCCCGCTGACCGGCGCGGCCTCAGTGCACGTCCTGCTGGCCGGGTATGCCCGCGAGGACGATGACGGCGAGCACGTCGGCAGCACGATAACCCTGATCCGGGATGGCGCTGCCGTGATCGTGGTCGATCCGGGCCTCGTCCCGTCCCGTGACGCCCTCCTTGCTGCCCTGGAGCAACACGGCGCCAAGCCCGGTGAGGTGACCGACGTGGTGTTCAGCCACCACCACCCGGATCACACCGTGAACGCGGCGCTGTTCCCGGCTGCGCGCATTCACGACCACTGGGCCATCTATGACGGCGACCTGTGGATCAGCAGGCCAGCCGATGGTCACGCGATCAGCCCCTCAGTCCGGCTGATGGCCACACCAGGCCACACGGCAGAGGACATCACCACGCTGGCCGCGACGCCAGCCGGGGTATACGCGTGCACGCACGCCTGGTGGGCGGCCGACGGGCCGGCCGACGACCCGTTCGCGCCCGACCCGGCGGTGCTGGCTGCCAGCCGGGCCCGGATCCTGGCCGTGGCTAGCGTGATCATCCCCGGTCATGGGCCAGCCTTCGAGCCGGATGAGACCACCCCGAGGTAGGCCTGCTCAGGCCACGTCGCCCTTCAGCGAGAACCCGGACAGCCGGTTAACGGCAAGCGCCAGGGCGACGATCGTGACCACGAGGCCCATGCCGACGCCAGTGGCGCCCGTCAGGTTCGCGTGCAGCGCGCTGTTGTGCGCGATCGAGTTCGCGACCGCCAGGCTGTAGTGCTCGGCGGACAGCAGCCCTACCCCCGGCACCAGGCTAGCCAGCAGCCCCTCCCACAGCAGCACGTAAAGCAGGCCGAATGCCAGCGCCCGGCCCGGGCTGAAGATCGCCGTGGCCATGACGAACAGCGCGTTGTAGATGACCGATCCGGCCAGCGCGCCGACGAACAGCCCGATGGCCAGCCTGCTCCCGCCGCCTGTCGCGATCGCTCCGGCAAGGTACTCGGGCACAGCCGCGAACATCATGGTCAGCGCCACCGCGACCAGGCACTTGCTGAGCACGATGGTCCGCCTGCTGACAGGCGTGGCCAGCAAGTGCACGATGCTGCCATCCTCGATCTCGGCGCCGAGCACGCTGCCGCCGACGATCAGGGCGGTCAGCGCGAGCACCAGGTAGCCAACGGTGCCGAGGACTTCGGGCGGCCACGCCGAGCTGTGCGCGGTCGCCTTGAGCAGTGCGGAGATGCCGATCAGGATGATGGCAGGCACGGCGAAGAGCAGGGCCCGCTTGCGGCTCATGGTGGCGCGCAGCGTCAGCCTGATGATGACGCCGTTGAACAGGCCGGACATCGGCTGCCCCGTTCTCTCGTTCGGTTGGTTCCCGGCTTAGGACGCGAGTAGGTAGGTAAAGACGCTTTCCAGTGACTCGTCGGCCGGCAGCACCTGCGTGAGCCGGATGCCGTGATCCCGGCTCAGGCCGGCCAGCTGCCTGGTGAAGGTCCCGTAATCGGAAGCTCGGACCTGCAGCCCGTGCCCGGTCAGCTCCACCCCGCTGATAGCGGGCAGCCCGATGAGCGCGGAGCCAAGCGCCCGGTCATCGGAGGAACGCACCAGGAAGACATGCGGTCTGTTGGTCATCAGCCGCCGGATGGCCCGGAAGTCACCGGAAGCGGCGAGGCGGCCGCCGACTATAACCTGGATGATCCCGGACAGCCGCTCTACCTCTTCCAGGATGTGGGAGCTGAACACGATGACGCGGCCCCGGTCGCCCTGGGCGTGGAGGAGATCCATCATGTGCAGCCGCTGGCGCGGGTCCATGCCGTTGAAGGGCTCGTCCAGCAGCACGATCTCCGGGTCATGCACGAGCGCGGCGGCCACCTTGATGCGCTGCCGCATGCCCTTGGAATAGGTGGATATCTTCCGGTCCTGTGCGTCGGTCATCTCCAGCATCTCGATCGCCCGCCGGGCGGCACCCTCGGGATCGGCCAGGCCATGGAGCTTGGCCGTGGCAACGACGAAATCGGCGCCGGTCAGAAACGCGTACACCGAGTCACGCTCGGGCACCAGGGCCACCCGGCGGAACATGGCCGGGTTGCGCCAGCTGCTCTGCCCGGCCACCGTGATTTCGCCGCGGGATGGCGGCAGGAATCCGGCCATCATGTGCATGATCGTGGTCTTGCCAGCGCCGTTGGGACCAAGCAGGCCGGTGACGCCAGGCCCTATCGTCATGGTGATGTCATTGACGGCCACCACGTTGCCGTACCAGCGCGAGACGGCTCGAAGCTCAATGGTCGTCATGCCACACCAACCCTCCGGTAGCGGGCGATGAGCCCGCCGATTGCCGCCAGCGTCAGCAGCAGGAACACCAGCCCGTAGACCGCGCCGTAGTTCCCGATGGTCGTTTGCTGGAAGACGCGTCCCAGTGGTCGTGTCGTTCCCTGGAACCAGTGCAGGACGCCTCCGAGCAGCGAGAACGGGCTGAGCAGTCCGGCCAGGCTGGTCAGCGCCGATGGCTGGCCGAATCCGGCCGACCCATAAGCCTGCTCGCCGACGTGCATCAGCACCGAGGCCAGGATCCAGCTGAAGAACAGCGGGATGCCGGTCGCGCAGATCGCGAAGACGCGCTTGCCGGTCGTGGACGCGAGCAGCAGCGAGATGCTGGCCAGCAGGATCGCCCAGGCAGCTCCGTAAAGCAGCCCGGATCCCAGCGCGCGGGTCTGAGCCCAGACTTGGCTGGCTCCGTGTTCCTGAGACACGATGCCGAGGTACAGCAGGATCAACGGCAGCTCGATCAGCGCGAGGCAGGCGAGCACGAACGCCGCGAGCTTGGCGACCGGGTAGTCGATCCGGTGAATCGGCCTGGCGAAGTACAACGGCAACGTGTGGCTGCGCAAGTCACTGGAGACGAGGTTCGGGGCCTGGAGGGCCACGAAGACCAGCACCGCGACGGTCCGCAGCATCGGCACGTAGTCGTCATAGCTGACGATCGGCTGACTGCCCTTGTTAGTGGCCAGCGCCACCGCGTTGACGGCCGCAGGCAGGCACAGCAGGGCAAACAGCAGGACCGGGAAGATCTTGGCCTTAGCGCCGCGGCCGATGCCGAAGGCGGCCCGGAAGCTGTGCCAGATCAGCGCCCTGAGGATCTGTGCCCGGCCCAGCCGGGCGCCGTCGTAGCGCCGGTAGCCGATGTTGTGGATGACCCCGCCGCTGTCGGCGGGCCGGGCGAGCTGCCCGCCGGCAGCCTCGGCACTAGCGGACATTGGCAGCTCCCGTCGTCAGGCCCGGCTTATCCGCCGCCGAGTCGGCAGCCGCGGCCGCCACCGCCGGGTCGGCGCGGAACAGCTCCTCGATTCGGTGCCTGCGCTGTTCCAGCCGGCTCAGTGGCAGGCCGAGGTCGGCCACGGCATCCCGGACTGCGTCGTAGGTCCGATCGTCGACGAGCTGCACCAGCAACCCGCGCTGGTAAGGGACGGGGCTCAGTCCGCGCGCGGCGAGCTCGGTACGCAGCTGGTCGATACCCTCGTCCACCTCGACCAGCAAGGCTGCCCTGGCCTGTGTCACTGAGCTGATCGAATCGGCCCGTAGCAGGCGCCCGGCATCTATCGCGACCAGCCCGTCGCATATCTGCTCGATCTCCCCGAGCAGGTGACTGGCGACAAGAATCGAGATACCGAACTCCGCCCCGATCCGCGCGATCAGCTCGAGCATGCTGGTCCGGCCGGCCGGGTCGAGGCCGTTGGTCGGCTCGTCCAGCAGCAGCAGCCTCGGATCGCCGACTAGCGCCTGGGCCAGTTTCACGCGCTGTTTCATGCCGGTCGAGTAGGTGCCGATCTGCCGGTACCGCTCCTCGTACAGGCCGACGTGCCGAAGCGAGTCAGCCGCACGTTCCCTGGCAGCCGTCGACGGCAGCCCCGACATCCGGCCCATGTGCGTGACGAACTCGGTAGCCGTCACGTCAGCGGGCAGGCAGTCGTGCTCCGGCATGTACCCGGTGTGGGTCCTGATCTTGAACCCTTCGGTCGCGCAATCGTGGCCAAGTACGACGGCCTTGCCGCTCGTCGGCTCTAGCAGCCCGAGCAGGATCTTGATCAGCGTTGATTTACCGGCGCCGTTGGCGCCGATGAGACCGGTGACGCCTGGCTCCACCGTGACGGTGAGCTCGTCGAGCGCGGTCACGGCGGTGCCGTAGCGCTTGGTAAGGGCCAGCGCCTGGATAACCGCGCCTGCAGCGGGCAGGCTGGCCTGCTCGCCGGTCAGCGGCGTAGATTGCCCGATCAATGTCCCTCCGGCTTCCCCGATTTGCGACACCACATTCTCAGCCGTGGCTGCCTGCCGCATCAGACCTCAGGTTGATCCTGACCCGCCTTGATGGTGAGGCCCGCGGACGGTGGCGGCATGTCAGCCGCTGCGACATGAGCACTGTGGCTTCTTAGGTGTACACCCGGCCGGCCCCTGGAGGATAGGGTTTGAGTAAGAAGCCTAAACCGGGGCAAGAACGGCTTTCAGGTTAGGGACGCCAGCAGTGGTCAACGGGGAAACGAGGGCCTCGGGCCAGCCCCCGAACGCATGGCAGCAACACGTCGGTGTTGCCTTGCGGCCGACGATGGCGGGGCTGCTGCTGCTGGCCGCGATCGCCGGGATCGGCGCGGCTAGCCCCGGGATCGGCGCGGGCGGACCACTTCGCGGCCACCCCCTCGCGGTGTTCATCGCGGTTGAGATCGCTCTTGCGCTGCTGCTGCTCGGGCTTACCGTACTGACCAGGCGATCACCTGCGCCAGGGCACCTGCGCAATCAGCTTCGCTACCTCCTGCGCTGGACCATTATCGTCATGATGATCGTCATCGCGGTCATCGCGGCAGTGAACTACGTGGGCACCAGGCACGGATCGAGCGTCCTGAAGCTGCTGCGCCAAGGCGCCAAGCCGCACAAGTCCCGGGTGCTGCGACAGGTGGCTCATCCGGTCCATGGACCGGACCTGACCTACTTGTTGTATGCGCTGATAGCCGTCCTGCTGATTGTCGCGATAGTAGCCTGCGCGCTGGTCATCGTGCGCCTGAGGTCAGCGTGGGGAGGCCTCGAGGTGGTAGAGATCGGCGACGGCGGCGACGACGACGACAGCGCGAGCTTGCGCCGGGCTGTTGAGTCGGGCCAGGCCGCGCTGCATGCCGTGGACGAGGCGCGCGCCGCGATCATCGCCTGCTACCTGGCCATGGAACGGAGCCTGGCCACGGCAGGCACCGCGAGGACCGCTGCGGAGACACCGGCTGAGCTGCTGACCAGGGCCACCGGAACGGGATTGCTGCGCGGGCCGGCGGCGGGACGGCTCACGGCCTTGTTCTACGAAGCCAGGTTCTCCACGCACCCCCTGCCGGACACGGCCAAGGTTGCCGCGACGGCTGCACTGGATGAGATCTCGGCGGAGCTGCGCGACCCGGCGCTCGTCATCGGCGCCGCGGCTGGTACTGGCCCGGCCATGGGCGGCCCGGCCGTAGGCGGCGCGGCCGGTGGCAGTCCAGACGGCGAGGCACTTCGGTGACCGCGCAGCAGCAGTCCGCGCGCCCCGCCTCCGCGCCGTCGGCCGCCGAGGGTTGGCGGGCGTCGGCGCCGGAACTCGCGTTCGCCGCGGCGCTGGTGTCCGTCACCACCCTCGCGGTGTACCTGTACGCGGGCACTGGCACTGCCGTCGCCGCCATCGCCGGCTGGGCCGCGGTTGTGCTCGCGGCTTTGCGCTGGATCGTGCCGCCTACGGCGAAGCCGCTTGAGGACCAGACGGCCTGGCACGGGCTCGGCCGGACGAGCTTCATCGGCTACTGGCGGAAACGAGCGATGCTGACCGACGCAACTACGTCCATGGTCAGCTACGACGCGGAGCTTCGCCCGACGCTCCAGCACCTGCTGGCGGCCAGGCTAGCCGAGCGGCACGGAATCAGCCTCTATCAGGAGCCCGACGTCGCCAAGCGGTTGCTGCTGCAGCGCTCCGGCGAGAATGCGCTCTGGTACTGGCTGGACCCGCGCCGGCCGGCCGAGAGCGATCAGCGCCGGCGCGGCATCCCGCCGCGCACCCTCGCGGCCATCATCGACCGACTGGAGCGACTGTGACCGAACCGACCTGGACTGCCGCCCGGACCGCGGAGCGCTGCGCGGCTGTGCTAGACGAGATCGAGCGTGCCGTGGTCGGCCGCCGCCGCAGCCTGGAGCTGGTGCTCATGGGCATCCTGGCCGGCGGGCACGTGCTGCTGGAGGACCTGCCAGGGCTGGGCAAGACTCTCATCGCCCGGTCATTCGCCACCGCACTTGGCCTGGACTTCGCGCGCATCCAGTTCACGCCCGACCTGCTGCCGTCCGATGTCGTCGGCGCGCCACTGTACGACCAGCGCACCGCCGAGATGGTGTTCCGGCCCGGCCCGGTGTTCACCCAGCTGCTGCTGGCCGACGAGATCAACCGGACGCCGCCGAAAACCCAGGCCGCGCTGCTGGAGGCGATGGGCGAGGGCCAGGTCAGCATGGACGGCATCACCAGGCCGTTGCCCCAGCCGTTTATCGTGCTGGCGACCGACAACCCGATTGAGTACGAAGGTACCTATGAGCTGCCCGAGGCGCAGCTCGACCGGTTCCTGATGCGGCTCAGCCTCGGCTACCTGCCGGCCGGTGACGAAGCCGCCATGCTGCAGCGCCGCCTCGACCGCCGCCGCGAGAGTGCCAGCCTGCGGGCAGTTACCAGTGCCGACGAGCTGATCGTGATGCGGGAATCGCTGGAGCAGGTCGAAGTCGCGCCAGACCTGCTCGACTATGTCGTGGCCATCATCGGCGTCACCCGCGGCCATCACCAGATTCAGGTCGGGGCCAGCCCACGCGGCGGCCTGGCCCTCGTGCAGCTGGCCAGGGCTCACGCTCTCCTCGCGCACCGGGACTTCGCCATCCCAGACGACATCAAGAACGTTGCCGTGCCCGCCCTGGCGCACCGCATCACGCTGCGACCCGAGCTATGGGTGCGACAGGTCAAGTCCGAGGACGTGATCGCCAGCCTGGTCGCCACCGTGCCGACACCCAAGACCGATCCGGCCGGCGTCGGTGGCTGAGCAACGCTCGGCAGCTTCACCGCCGCCGGCGGTTTCGCAGCAGCCGGTGGCGGCACAGCAGCCGGCGGCTGGGCAGCAGTCAGCGGCGCAGGGCACCGGAGCACTGCTGGCGAGCCGCCCGCCGGACGGCCTGCGGCAGGTGCCGGTGCGCTGGGACGTGTCGGCATACGCACGCGGGCTGCTAACGCTCGCGCTGGCGAGCCTGATCATTGCTGTCGTAACCCGCCGGCCCGAGTTCGCTGGCCTCGCCGCGCCAGCCGTGCTGCTGCTCGCGACCAGGCGCGCCGAGCGCCCGGCCGCGGTGAGCGTGCGGGCCAGGCTGACCGACAACAGCGTCGTTGAAGGCGTCCAGTCCGCCGTCATAGTTGAGCTCGGCGGCCTGCGCGAATACGACGCCGAGCTGGTCATCGAGGCTGCCGACGACGTCAGCACTGCAGGCCCGGTCGTCGTCGGCGGCAGCCGGGCAGGCCTGCCGTTCGTGCCGCGGCGCTGGGGCGACCGCCCGATCGGCATGCTGTCCGGCACGCTGCGGGACCGGTACCGGCTCGCCGAAGGCAAATTTCTCATCTCGCTGCCTCACGTTAACTGCCTGCCGGAACCCGCGGAGCTGGCGAGCACGGTCGTGCTGAGCCGACTGCCGAGCCGCTTGGGTGAGCACCCGGCCAGGGCGACAGGCGAGGGCGGCGAGTTCGCTGGCGTTCGCGAATTCGTCCCCGGCGACCGGCAGCGGCGGATCAACTGGCCGGCTACAAGCCGGCATGGCACGCTCCACCTCAGCACGTTCGCAGCCGAGCGCACGCAGAACATCGTGGTCATCGCAGACGAGACCGCGGACGTCGGTGAGCCGGGCTCGAGTTCGCTCGACCTGGTAATCCGCGGCGCATGCGGGACGGTCGAGCATTATCTGGCCAGCCGGGACCGGGTTGGCCTGATCATCTACGCCAGCAGGCTGAGCTGGATCGGCCCAGGTCAGGGAAAGCGTCACTTTCACCGGTTGCTCGACCTGCTGATGTCTAATCCGGGTGGCTGGGACCGCGCAGCGAACCTGACCCGGCTGCCTCGTGCCGCCCTTCCGCCCGCTGCCCTGATCATGGTCTTCAGCCCGCTACTTGACCCGAGGCTGGTGGAGGCGTTGCGCGATCTTCGCGAGCGCGGCTTCAACGTGCTCGTTGTCGACGTCCTTAATGCGGAGCCGGACTTTCCCGGCAGCAGGATGTCTCACCTCACTACCCGGCTCTGGCGCCTTGAGCAGCAATCCATCAGGTTCTCGCTGACCCAGATCGGCGTGCCGGTGGTGCGCTGGGACGGAGTCAGCAGCCTGGACGAGCCGCTAGCTCCCTACACGCGCCGTGTCATGGTGGTGCGCCGATGAGGACTCCGCAGTCAGCGGGCGCATCGCCGACCGGCGCGCCGCTGACCGGCGCGCCGCTGACCCGCACGCAACTGCCCGGCTCGCAGCCGCCAGCATCCTCTGGTCAGCTGGCCCGGCGCCGATACCCCTG
>JBKQTJ010000145.1:0-16339 GCA_052143255.1 Streptosporangiaceae bacterium
CGGGATCAAGACCGGGTACACCGACGCGGCCAAGCATTGCCTGCTGTTCGAGGCGGTGCGGAGCGGGACGGCGCTGATCGGCGTGGTACTCGGCAGTCCCGACACCGGGCCCGCGGCCGGCGCGCAGGCCGCGACGCGGTTGCTGAACTGGGGATTCGGGCTGAAGCTCCCGGCCACTGGCTGACGGCCGCAACGGAGTGCCCGGTCCGCCGCCTGCGGCCGCGAAGGGCCTACGGCGACGACCATTGTCGGCCCCGTTCCCGGTCCCTTACGTTGCCTTTGATTTTTGTCACCTGGTGTCTTTAGTCCCCGCACAGTCGTGACTTTCGCTCATGTTGGCGACCTGCCCGCCTAGCGCACTCTGATCTCAGAACCCGCAGGAACCGGGTTCATGAGCAAAGGGAAGAAGGCAATTCCAATGGCGAGCCCAGTTGAGTTTCTCGGTGAGCCGACCGCGCGCCGCAACCTGCAGGTGTGGGAGTGGCTGAAGGCATCCAAGATCATGGCGATCGGCTGGACCGCGATGCGCGTCTGGCTGGGGATCATGTGGATTCAGGCCGGCGTGGCCAAGCTCTGGGGAGCAGAGAACCCAGGATTCCTGCACAATGGCGGCGCCGCAGTTGCCGGCTTCGCTGGACATGGCACCCCTGCCTACACCTGGTGGGGCAGCTTCCTGCACAGCTTCGTCGTACCGAACGCCAGCTGGATCGCGATCCTCGTCGCGGTGGCTGAGTTCGCGATCGGCATCGCGCTGTGCCTCGGCCTGTTCACCCGCTTCGCGGCGATCGGCAGCCTGGCGCTGCTCTTCACCTACGTGATGTCCGGAACGGCAAGTGTGTGCGCGTTCTACGCACTGTTCGCCATCGTCATCCTGACCATGTGGCGGACCTCGAGCTGGCTCGGCGTCGACGGTCTCGTGGCCAGCTACCGCCAGCACCACAAGAACGAGGCCGATCTGCACAAGCCGGTCCGGCAGCTCCTGAGCCAGGTAGCGGCCGGGACCCCCACGGTCGAGAAGACCGTGTAGTCGGTCCGTTTCCTCGGCCGAGTCCCTACCGATGCGGCCCGCGCAAGCGGGCCGCATCGCCGTGTTTTCCACCACGCGACGGCGGTCAACGGCCAGCACCGACGACAAGGCCGAGCGCGGCGTCGATGCCCATGCACCCGGCCGGCTAATCAGCGCTGAAAGGCGACCGGCGCCGACGAAACGCCGAGCTCGTGACGCACGGGTCTCAGCTCTGGCTGCAATGGGTGTGACCGGGCGCCGCGGCGGCGAACCGGCGAGCCGGGCACCGAGGCAGTCATGGATGGGCTGCCGGATTGACAGCGGGCCGCCCGGTACGCTACTAAGTACAACTTAGTAAGCGGTACTGAACGGGCTGGAGTGATGCGCGTGCACGGCAAGTTTGACGACCTCGGCCGGTTCGCCGACCCGTCGCTGCTCATCTTGACCAGCCTCGCTGACGGGCCCAAGCACGGCTACGCGATCATGACCGACATCGCCGGGTTCAGCGGCATACAGATGGAGCCCGGCACCTTGTACGGCGCGCTGTCGCGGCTGGAACGCCGCGGCTGGGTACACCCGCTGGCGACGCAGGAACGCCGCAGGCCGTATGAGATCACCGCCGCCGGCGAGAGCGTGCTCGCCGAGCAGCTCGCCAGCATGCAGCAGATCGTGCGAATCGGCCGCCAGCGCACCGCGACCGCGTGAGCCCCGCGATGACGCGCACGCTGGCCGCCCGGCTATCCCGTGCCCTAGTCGGCTGCTACCCGCGCCGCTGGCGGCAGCGGTATGCCAGCGAGTTGCTCGACGTGCTCGATCAGCACCGCGCCGGCGCGCGTACCGTGCTCAACCTGGCCGGCAGCGCGGTGAGCACCCACCTCGACCCGGCCTACCGCATGGAAGGGCTTACGATGAATCGCCTGCGCCGCACCGCACTGATATCACTCGCAGTAGTTATCCCGGTCGCACTAATCGCAGTGCCGTTCGGTCTGTTCGTCGCCGCCCAGAACGGGCAGGACAGCCACTGGCACATCGGCATCGAAGGCGGCGTGGACGCCATGGCGTTCTCGCCGGACCAGCGCAACATCCTGGTCACCGCCACCTCGGGGGCCGATGATGGCCTGGACACCTTGTGGAATGTCGGCAGCCCGGCCCGGCCGAGGAAGCTGGCTAGCTTCGAGGGCGGAGCACCAACCGCGTTCGCCCCCGACGGCCGCACGGTCGTGACCGTCTCCTTCCACGATCAGCCGGCCCTCTGGAACGTCGCCAACCTCACCAGGCCGGCCAGGATAACGACATTGCGTACCGGTGACAGCAGCCTGCTGTGGGGGGAGGCGTTCTCCCCGGACGGCCAGGTCCTGGCCACGGCCTATACCGACCGGCTCTACCTGTGGAACGTGACCAACCCGGCCAGGCCCCGCCTGCTGCGCACCCTGGCCGCCCCGGTGGTGCCCCCGGCCCCGGCCGCCTGCGGGCAGCCCTGCCAGGCACCCGACCCCTTCTACCAGGGAGACATCGCGTTCTCACCCGACGGCCGCCTGCTGGCCAGCACCGTCGGCCACAACCAGGTCGCCCTGTGGAACGTGACCGACCCGGCCCACGCCACCCGCATCGCCACCGTGCCCGGCGCGTCCGGCTTCATCGACGCCGTCGCCTTCTCCCCCCGCGGCGACCTCCTTGCCGACATCAGCTACGAGGGCACCGTCGCCATGTTCAGCCTCACCAGCCCCGCGCGCCCGGCCCGCGTCGCAACCATGCAGACGCTGCCAGCCGTGCAGCTCGCTGCAGACCCCTGCGCCTGCTCCAGCGCCATGTATACGCTGGCATTCGCTCCTGACGGCCGCACACTCACCGTCGTCGCGAGCACCAGCATGCCCCCGCAGCCGATCGCGTCCCCGAACGCGCAGACGGCGACGCTGCCAATACGGGACTACGTCTTCGTATGGGACGTGGCCAGCCCGCAATCGGTCACCCGCATCACCGTCTTCAGCCGCAACATCGATACCGGCTACGGCAACACCAGCCTGCCGCTGCTAACCCCCGATGGCCACACCGTCGCGGCCGGAGCGCCGTTCGGCAGCTTCGGGATGAAACTGTGGACGCTGCCCTAGCCCGCGCTTCCCGATACCCGCCAGCGACGGGCCAGGCCCCGCCGGCGCCGAACCAGCGCCGCCCTGCGGAGAGCCCGCATCCACTCCACGCAACTGGCCGCCGAATGGTCGGCCACGGTCTATGGCCATTTGTTAGTCGAGTCGCACAGAAGAGTTGTTCTGGACCTTCCGTCACCACGGGGCATTGGCGAAGGCACGGGCCGCATCCGACGCGCTGGACCGCTAACGCCATCCGCGGGTTCAGTGCAGATGCAAGATGACCAGGTTCTTGAGCGCGACCATGACGAGTCCGAGGGCTGCTGCGACTGATGTGGTGGCGGCCAGTTGCCAGCCATGCAGTTGAGCCGCGCGACCCGCCGTCCATCCATGGAATGTCAGGAGCACGACTGCGGTGATTACGCCGACGGTGGCTGCCGTTGGTGCTGTTGTGCCTGCCAGCCGAGCCAGCAGCAGTGCGAGCAGCGGCACGAATGATGCGCTCACCATGGGCCAGCTGCTCGCGAGTGCTCGGCGGCACGTCCAGGCTGCGTGCTCGGGAAAGCCCGCCAAGATGCGCTCGCGCATCTCGGCGCGCCATCAATGAGGAGACATCAACGATGTCGGCTGGAAACTCGCAGATCAGCCGAGAAGTGGCTAGTCGCTAGCGCCGGCGTGGTCGCGGGCTCCTGGTCGGTCCGCCCGCGCCATTGCCTTGCCGGGAGCGGGCACGGGGCGCTGTGGCTGCCTCCTCGGTCGGCGCCGCTTCGGGTTGCGCCGTCGACCATTTGAACTCGACCTCGAGCTCGACCTCGTCACCTTCGACCTCGACTTCGAACTCGGCGCGTATCCGGTCGGGGACGTGCAGACTCACAGAACCAGGCCCGAACGGCAATTCGACGTGCTTGCCCTTCGCGAACGCCTCTGAGAGCAGTGTCAGCCATTCGGCCGCGTCCTCGCGGCTAACCGATTCCTTGCGTTCCAGCTTGACGTCCGACATGACAAGGACCTTCTATCCGTCCTGCGTGGCGATGGACAGGCCGAGCCCGGGAACCGCACTGGCCTTGCAACCGCAATAGTGAGGCACAGGCAGGCGAGGCACATCACCTTCGCGGGGTGATCCCGCCTCGGCTTGCGCAGGGGAGGACTATCTGCGGGCCGCGGCGTCTATTGCGGCGTTGCGTCCCTGACGGCTTGAGTCGATCACCCGGCGGGTATGAGGACCGCGGCAAGCGATCTTATGCAGAATCGGTTACATGCCGGTACAGCTGCGTTCCTCCAGTGCCGCGTGAGTCTGCGGGCGGCGGTTTGGTCGATCCCGGATGCGCACCCACGGCAACGATGAGCCCGGAGACCAGTTCTCCGGCCACCGGCTCGCAACGCTGGCTAGCCCGCGTGAGCTTCCTGTTGGTGGCGCTGGCGGTCACGATTCTGGCTGTCTTTGCCGGGCTGAAGAGCGTCGCGATGCTGGCCGTAGGGCTTGGGGCGGCTGCGGTGACCCTGGCCGCAGCGTTCCTCTTCCTTTCCAGGCGAGGCGTGCGACGCTGGCTCGCACTGGCCGTTTTTGTCGCCGCGCCGGTCGCCGTCATCATCGTCTACGCGTTCGCCGGTCTGCTCTGGGTGGCGATCGTCTCGGCCGCCGCGTGGCTGCTTGCAGGCGTCACAGCACGATCTGCGCTAGCTGGCGACCGGACTGACTGGGCGATGCCGGAACGTCCGGCATCGCCGGCCACGCACCCGTTCCTGATCATGAACCCGAAGTACGGCGGCGGAAAGGTGGGCAGGTTCGACCTCATGCGCAAGGCCGAGGATCTTGGGGCCGAGGTATTCGTCCTGAGCGGACCTGAACCCGTGGACGTCGCCGCAGTGGCTGAGGAGGCGGTCGCCGGCGGAGTAGACCTGCTCGGCGTCGCCGGAGGCGACGGCACGCAAGCACTGGTGGCGGCGGTCGCGGCCCAGCACGATATTCCGTTCGTCGTCATCACGGCAGGGACTCGCAATCACTTTGCGCTCGACCTCGGCCTGGATCGTGACGACCCTGCCACGTGCCTTGACGCGCTGTCCGACGGCGTCGAACTGCGCGTCGACCTCGGGATGATCGGCGACCGGACATTCGTGAACAACGCCTCGTTCGGCGCGTACGCAGACGTCGTCCAGACTCCTGCCTACCGCGAGGACAAGCTGGGCACGATCCTGAACCTGCTCCCGGACCTGCTGCAGGGCCATCGCGGAGCACGGCTAGCGGGGCTAGCGGACGGCACCCAGATCAACGCGCCGCAAGCGCTGCTGGTGGCCAACAACCCTTACGGAACCGGCGACATCGCTGGCCTGAGCCGCCGGGCGCGGCTAGATGGCGGCATCCTCGGCGTTGTGGGAGTCCAGGCGAGCAGCGCTCGGCAAGCGGTCAGCCTGCTCCGCGGCACGCGGGCAACCGGCCTGACCGTCCTGACGGCCGCGAACGTCGTGATCAACGCCGACGCCCCGGTAATCCCGGCCGGTATCGACGGTGAAGCGGTATCGATGTCCACGCCGGTGCTGTGCTCGATCCGCCCAGGCGCGCTCCGGGTGCGAGTGCCGCGAGACCGTCCCGGCGTCACCCCGCCCAAGCCCCCGATGAACTGGGCACGGCTCAGGCACCTCGCGGAGCCCCGGCGGCCGCGCCGCGGGGGCCCAGGTCAGGATCGGCGCGCTTGAGGTGACGGGGCTGCCAAGCGCCTACGAGCGTTCTTCGGAGCCGCAGGACCTGCTGCTGTGCGCCGGAGAGTTGTCCGCGAAGACAATCATCTTCGACGTTGAGCCGCTAGTCGCTGACTGGGACAGCAGCCAGGAATCCCTCGACCAGGGAGTGGCGGCCGTGCTCGACCAGAGCAGCGCGATTCCGAGCGTGGAAGCCGTGTGCTTTGCCACCAATTCCGCGCGCCGTCCATCCGGGGTTCGCGCCCCGACCGGCATGCACTTCATGTACCTGGCATTTGCTCGCAAGCCGATCCGCACCGCGCCCTACCGCAGCCTGCCCCGCCCCGGTGTCGTCATCGGCGATCAGCCCGCCACCGACGGGATCCTCGCCCATCGCCTCGGATACACGTTTCTGCACTACAGCCCGCCGCTGACAGACGCTCCCATCGGACCCCGGCTCATGCACTACTGCGGGCGGCTCGTACTGCCGTTCCTGGTCCGTAGCCGAGCACCGCGCGCCGACAAGCACGGCCGCACGGCCTGATCTGACCCGGCCAGCGCACCGCCGAACAGATGGGTGAACATCAGCAGGAACACGACCGGGGCGCGACCACGCCGGCGAGCTGCTCGGGGTCGTGGCGGATCTTCAGCAGCGCGCCCGCCTTCCGAAGGCAGCCGAGTCGCGAGGCGCTACCATCTGATCTGGCGCGGGGAGGGTGCCGCCTGGTCCGCCGGAAGGACTGAGCCCACCTCCGCCGTACTGACATTCGGGGCTGTGGCCTGTTCCTCGGCCTGGGCAGCGGACCGCAGGCTGACGAGGAGACGCCATGTCTGATTCGCTTCCCGAGCACCCCGATCTCGGCCAGCTGCGCCGCCGCCCCAAAGAACTGCACGCGGCTTTCGTGGCCGCCTCGGTCGAGGGCCGGCTGCGGCAGGCCAGCGACATCTTCGGTGCCGACCCGGGCATCGCCGGCCGCGGCCTGCTCGCCGCCACGGTACTCGGCGACGCCGACGCGGTACGGGAGATGCTCGCCGCCGACCCGGCTTCGGCGGTGGCCATCGACGATGCACGCGGCTGGCCGCCACTGCTGTATGCCTGCTACTCGCGGTGGCATCAGATCGACCCCGGGCGGGCGGCCGGGATGGCCGAGGTGGTCCGCGTCCTGCTCGGCGCCGGTGCCAACCCGAACACCAACGATGGGGGCCGCCCTCGCTACCGCTCGGCCCTGAAGGGATCGGTGGAGGTCAACAACCCCGACATCGCCGCGGTGCTGCTCGCCGCCGGGGCGAGTCCTGACCCGGGTCAGCCCATCAGTGAGGCCGTGGCTCATCGCGACCGCCGCTGCCTGCGGCTGCTACTCGACCACGGGGCGCGGGTGGCCGGAACGTGGGCCGTCGGCGCGGCGGTATACAACGACGATGCCGGCGCGATGTCGCTCCTGCTCAAAGCCCTCGAAGCGAGCGGGGGCGGTGCGGCTGACGCAGCAACCGAGGCGCTGCCGGACGCCGCGGCTAACGCCTCGCTGCCCGTCGTCGCCGCACTCCTCGGCGCCGGAGCCGACCCCAGTGCCACCGATGAAGATGGCGTGTCGGCGCTGCGCCTGGCAGTCCGGGCCGGCCGGAACGACATCGCGGCACGGCTGCGGGCCGCGGGCGGCGCCGGCGACGGCACCGACGTCGACCGGTTCGTCGGCACCTGCCTCAGCGCCGACCGCCGAGCCGCTGAGCAGCTGCTCGCCGGCCACCCTGACCTGCTGGACCGGCTGACCGACGAGGACCGGGCCGTGATCGTCGACGCTGCCAGGACGCGCCCGGCCGACGCGATCGCCGTCATGCTGGACCTCGGCTTCTCCCCCGATGCCCGCAACCACTCCGGGGAGCAGCCGCTGCACTCGGCCGCCTATTCCGGGAACGCGGCGGTGGTACGGCTGCTGCTGGAAGCCGGGGCCGACGTCGACGCCCGCGACACCAGGTTTGACGGCACTCCGCTGGCCTTCGCCACCGTCGGCAGCGGCGAGCAGGCCGGCAAACCGGGCGACTGGACCGAGACGGTACGCCTGCTGATCGAGGCCGGGGCATCCCGCCACGACGTGTGGGTTTCCGGGAAGCCGCCTAGCGAGGAGGTCATCAGCCTCCTGCAGCGTTATGGCATCACCCCGGACGAGCCCAGGGAATCCCAGGCTGACGACCACGTCGAGGTGCCCGGCCCGGCTGGGGCTGGCGTCATGGCCGATATAGCCCGGCACCTCGAAGCCGCCTACCGCGACGAGGACCTCGGCCTGCTCGGGTCGCTCCTGCACCCGCAGGTGCAGTGGACCGGGCTGTGCAGCAACAGCGAGCAGGTGCTCGACTGGTACCGTGCGCTGCTTGCCGACGGCACCGTGGCCACCGTCCAGAGCGTCGAAGTCGACCGCGATGCCGTCGTGCTCGGGCTGGCCGTGGCCCGCAAGGCCGAAGGAGCCCGCCCCGCCCCGCCGCAGCAGCTCTACCAGGTCTTCACCGTCGACAGCGCTCGGATCGTCAACATCCGCGGCTATCCCGACCGCCACAGCGCGCTCACCCGCAGGCCGACGATCCCCTCGGAGTAAGCGATCACAACCACGGCTGAGGCGTGCCAGCGCGAACAGCCAGTACGCCGCGCCAGCACATCGTTCCCGGCTGATTGGCGGCTGATTACCGGCGGAGCGAGCAGGCGGTCGTGCCCTGTTCCTCCCGGACTCCCCGACCAAGCGGCCCGGCCAGCGGCACCGCCAGGCCGATCGGCATCGGTGCCCCCTCCGCGGTTCCGAGCCCGCAGGACCCTAAGACCCCGCGGGCTCGGTCTCGCCGGTCAGCCGCTGGCTCTCAGTGCTTCGCGTAGTCAGCGAAGCCCTGCCAGTCGATCACGACACAAGGCTCGTCTCCAACGACCCATGCGTCGTGTCCGGGCGCCATGATCGCAAAGTCGCCAGGGCCGTACTCCATCTCGTCGCCGTCATCCGAGACGACCTTCATCCGGCCGGAGACGAAGTAGCCCATATGGGCAGCCTGGCAGCTGTCGGTCTTGGCGATCGGCTTCACATGCTCCGACCACCGCCAGCCGGGCAGGAAGGTAGCTCGGCCTACGCCGCCTTCCTCCATGTTCACCAGCTCAAGCTGGCCTGTGCCGCCCTCGAATGGCCGGGTCTCTTCCGGCGTATCAAGACTCATCCGGACTAGTCCTGTCATCTTTTACCCCTCCCCCGGTGGGTTGAAGCTCCAGTTCTACCCGTCCGGGTGATGCTTCAAGTACGCCTCGGCTCAACCCCGGTACCTGGTGAAGCCCGGCGGGATCGTTAGCGACGTGGCGGCAATGTTGGCGGCCGTAGCCGGAGCTTGCCGAGAAGCAGGCCTTCCGGGGGTCGCTGGAGCTGATCAGCGGCGGCGAATGCGGCGGCGCCGATACGCGAGTCTCGCCGACTCGTCACTTGACAGAAGAACGGCTGAGGGCAGCGGTCACCGGCGCCCGGAGGAGATCCTTGAGCGCGGCGGCCATCTCGGCGCGCACCGGCGCCCCGGAGATGACCACGCCGACCATGGTCAGCGACGTGTGGGTGTGCCCGCGGGCGGAGATGTGTCGGACTGGCACCCCGGCGGCCTCCAGGGCGCGTGCGTAGGCAACGCCCTCGTCGCGTAGCGGGTCGAAGTCCGCGGTGACGATGCAGGCCGGGGGCAGACCATCGAGGTTGCCGTGCATTGGGGCGGCGCGGCGGTCGCCGCGGTCGGCTGGGTCTGCGTAGTGGTCCCAGAACCAGCGCATCAGCGCCGTAGTGAGGATGTACCCGTCGGCGTTCTCCGCGTAGGACGGCCGGGTCATCTCCGAGTCCACCACGGGGCTGATCAGGAGCTGCCCTGAGATGCGCGGCCCGGCGTCGCGGGCCAGCTGGCATGCGACTGCTGCGATGTTGCCGCCTGCACTCCAGCCGGCGACGGCCAGCTGGCCGGGGATGCCGCCCACCTTGCTGGCGTTGGCGTCCACCCACTGCAAGGCCGCGAAGGCGTCTTGCGCGGCTGCCGGGAAGCGGGCCTCGGGGGCGTGGCGGTAGTTCACCGACACGACCACCGCGCCCGAGCGGGCGCAAAGGTCCCGGCACAGCGGGTCGTCCGAATCCAGGTCGCCCAGCACCCAGCCGCCGCCGTGGAAATACACCACCACAGGGTGCGGGCCCTCTGACGCCGGCGGGCGATAGAGCCGGTATGGCAGGTCCCCGCCCGGGCCGGGCATCATCCCGTCAGTAACCTCGGCCACCTCGGGGCCGGGCGGCCGGGTCGCTGTGGCGGCCGCCATCAGGGCCCGCGCGTCGGCGACCGGCAAGGTTTCCAGGGGCGGCAGGCCCATCCCCGCCATGATCTCCAGGACCATGGCGACATCGGGCTGCATGCGGCGGATCACGCCGTCCCGGCACCGTTCCCCGGCCGGGCCGGTCATCCGGAATCCGAGGTAGCCCCGGGAGACCAACTCGTCGCACGCCTGGCGGTAGGCATTCACTCCGCCGATGTAGGGAAGGAACACGCGTGGCTTGCCGGGGACGTTGGCGCCCATGTACCAGGACGTTGCGGTGGGGTGCAAGGTAATCGCGGCGCAGTCCCGGACGTGCTGATCCCAGCCGGATTCTGCAAGCGCGGTCGGCTCGATCGTCTCAAAGCCTTCGTCGCGCATGTCCTTCAGGCAGCCGGCGACCCAGTCGACGTGCTGCTCGATCGAGACGGCCATGTTCGACAGGACCGACGGGCTGCCGGGACCGGTCAGCATGAAGAAGTTCGGGAAGCCGGCCGTCATGAGACCCAGGTAAGTGGAAGGACCGGCCGCCCACTTTTGCTTCAGGGACACATTGTCCCGGCCGGCGACGTCCACCGCCACCAGGGCACCGGTCATGGCGTCAAAGCCGGTGGCGAACACGATGGCGTCGAAGTCGAACGACTCGCCGGGCGTGTCGATGCCTTCCTCGGTGATGCTGGTGATCGGCTGCTGACGCAGGTCGATGAGCCGGACGTGCGGGAGGTTGTAGGTCTCGAAATAGCCGGTGTCGAGGCACGGCCGCTTGGTGCCGAAATAGTGATCCTTCGGGGAGAGCGCCTCGGCGGTCTCGGGATCTTTCACGGCCGAGCGGATCTTCTCGCGGATCATCTCGGCCACGATGTCGTTGGAAGCCGGGTTCACTCCCTGGTCGGCAAAGACGCCGAGAATGCCGAACAGCTCGCCCTGCTCCCAGGCCGCCTCGAAGCGCTGCCGGCGGACCGCCTCGCTGGCGGTGACGCCGAGCACGTCAGCCAGCTCCACGGGCACTCCGCCCCGGGACCACCGGGCGGCGTGCCGGTACCCGTCGCGGTTCTCGCCCAGCTGCTTCAGCCGGTCGGCTGAGGCGGGGCCGTTGTGCGCCGGGATCGAGAAGTTCGGAGTGCGCTGGAAAACCGTTAGCTGGCTGGCCTGGCGGGCGATGAGCGGGATCGACTGGATACCCGACGAGCCGGTGCCGATGACCGCGACCCGCTGGCCGGTGAAGTCAGCGCCCTCGTGAGGCCATCGGCTGGTGAAGTAGACCTTGCCGCCGAAACGGCCGGCACCTTCGATGTCGGGCGACTTGGGCATCGAAAGGCAGCCGCTGGCCATGATGTAGTGCCGACACCGGACCTGCGTCCCGCGGTCGGTCGTGATCGTCCATCGCTTCTCCTGCTCGTCCCAGCGGGCGGAGATGACGGTCGTGCAGAACTCGATGTCAGAGCGCAGCCCGTGGCGGTCGGCCACGAACCGGAGGTAGTCCAGGATCTCCGGCTGCGTGGCGTACTTCTCCGACCACGCCCACTCCTTCTCCAGTTCCTGGTCGAAGCTGTAGGTGTAGTCCGTTGTCGGGATGTCACAGCGAGCACCGGGGTAGCGGTTCCAGTACCAGGTTCCGCCGACATCGCCGGCCGAGTCGTAGACCTTCACCGACAACCCGAGCCGACGCAGCCGGTGGAGCATGTACAGGCCCGAGAAACCAGCGCCGACAACTACCGCGTCGAATTGCCCGGGGACGGTAGCTGGCTGGTTCACGAGACGCTCCCTGGTATCACCGGAATCGCAAGGACATGTTCGCTGCCGCTCGGGCTATCTCGGGAATGCCAGGTGCAGAAGCTGGCAGGTGCCTGCCCGGCCGCCCGCCGACGCCCGGCCTCGTTTCGAGTCGGCTCTGGCCGCTGCGCTTGGCATACCGCACCGACGCCGCGTGTTTCCGGGCCGACCATCCGTTGCATCGTCGGCCGCAAAGCCATCGCGCCCGGTGTCACGACAGCCATGTCGCGGCAGTCATCGGCCGCTCCCGCGTGCATCAGATGCCGGCCTCGGAGCCCGGGTGGGCTCTGCTTGCAACCGTAACTGATTTACATACGCGTGCAAACGCACGTACATGAGCTTCTGATGGCCGACCCAGTGACAGTCCGGCGCACATGCGGATAAGCCTGCGACAGCGAGCTCCTCGGCCCGGGCGGGATGAGATCGCGGCTCCGAGCCTGGGCATGCCGGCTTTAGCATCAAGGACGTGCGCATCGCAGGAGCAGTTCTCGGGGTACTACTTGTCGGCGCCGTGTGGGTGAACGTAGCCATCACCCTCGTCATCCCCCGCGGCCGCATCGGGTTCATCAAGGTCGTCGTCCGGTTCGTAGACCGGCTGTACACCGTGAGCGGTCGCTTCGTGCGGCGGTGGGACCGGCGCGACGCTCTGCTGGCCAGCCAGCCTGTCGCCACGCTCGGCTTGCTGCTGTTCATCTGGCTGGCGGGCTTCCTGGTCGGCTACGGGCTGTTGCTGTGGCTGCCCGGAGGCAGCTTCCCTAGGGCTCTTCGCGAAGCGGGCTCATCGCTGTTCACCCTCGGGTTCGCCACCCGGAGCGGCACGGAGCCGAGCGCCGTCGAGTTCCTGGCGGCTGCCTCCGGACTGATAATCGTTGCCCTGCAGATCGCCTACCTGCCCACCCTGTACGCGGCATACAACCGCCGTGAAACGACAGTCACGCTGCTCGGTCCCCGCGCCGGAAGCCCGGCGCGGGGGCCGGAGCTGCTGGCCAGGGCGCAGATGGTGCCCGGCATCGAGGAGCTGACCGTCATCTACGACGGCTGGGAGCGCTGGTCAGCCGACGTGGCCGAGTCGCATTCGAGCTACCCGTCGCTGCTGCGTTTCCGGTCACCCGAGCCGCACAGCTCCTGGGTGGTTTCGCAGCTGGCCGTGCTCGACGCCGCCGCTCTCCACCTGGCGGCCTGCCCGGCGAGCGCGCCATTCACGGCACGGCTGTGCGTGCAGATGGGCTTCACCTGCCTGCGGAAACTCACCCGCACGCTCCGGATCCCAGTCGACGAGGACCCGCGGCCTGACGGCCCGCTTCAGCTGAGCTGGGAGGAATTCCTGCAGGGCTGGGACCGCATCACGTCC
Source organism: Streptosporangiaceae bacterium (assembly GCA_052143255.1). Lineage (GTDB taxonomy): Bacteria > Actinomycetota > Actinomycetes > Streptosporangiales > Streptosporangiaceae > JAJYUU01. Next base: position 13,188 of record JBKQTJ010000145.1, read on the forward strand.
GTCGGGTTCCCCGTCGAGCGGACAGCCGAGGAGGCCTGGCCGCATTTCCGGGGCTGGCGGGTCAACTACGAGGCAGCCGCGTACAAGCTAGCGTCAGGCCTCGACGCGGTCCCCGCCCGCTGGTCAGGTCCGCGCCGCCACGCTTGGAGGCCGTTCGAACCGCGGCAGCTGGCTAACCGCACCCCCGAGCACCCCGACGGCCAGCCCGCCGCCACACCAGACACACGTCCAGGATGAACGCGTGACCGCCGCCATCGGGAGCCCGGTCCCGCGCTGAGTGGCGGTCGAGCCCGCCGACCGCGAACGAGAATCCGGATAACCGAGTACTGCGGCGCGGCATCGGCCAGCCCCGGACCAAGCGCAGGTGCCCTGAACGTTGCCGCTGATCGCCAGCTCGGAGTCGCCGTGATGTGGGCGGTGCCGGCCATCTGCTTCATGCCCGTCGTGTACGCCATGCTGCTCCGGTGGCTCGGTGAGCGCGAGAACCCGGACGCCCGAACTACGCGCAGCAGGGCTCTCCGGCGCCAGCATCACCGATGTCAGCCACCGGCCGCGGCCACCGCTTGGCTGGCGCTCGCCGCTCGGCAGCCGGAATCGCTCTACGGCGAGCTTCCCCGCCACGTTCAGGCCCCGCATCAGTGCCATGACCTGCGGTTATTCCGCAGCTAGATGGCCTGCCGGACTGGCGTTTGTCAGCGCCAGCTCAGCACTCACGTGGCCAGCCCCGATGGACTGGCCGCTAGGCCTGGCTAGGACGCTCCAACTAGACGAGGCGATCATTGAGCTGGTCGGCGGCTACTGCCACGACGGCGGTGGCGACGTACCCGGCAGGTCGGCGAGAGAACCGCGACGACAGCGCGATCAGCACTCGAAATGGTGGCGCCCCGTGGCGAGATGCTCGGCGCAGAGTTGGGTGAAATCACTGACGGTCTCGGTGAGCAGCGTGTAACCCCCGTCCGCCGCGGCCGCGAGAACGTCAGCATCGGGCCTGCCCGCCATCCCGAACCCAGCCGCCGTAGCAACGTCGATGCCCTGATCCCGCAGTGCCTGCGGCAGTTTGTCGCCGTACATCTCGTCGAGCAGAAGCCTCACCGCGCGTCCGCCGCGCGCTCCCCGATCAGCACCGCGTCGTCCTGCCACCGCTGCAGCTCGGCACTGCCCGCCGGGTGACCTCGTAGACCCGCTTGGTCGGGGCGTCACCCTGCCCGGTCTCCGTCGCCGTCAGCAAGCCCAGCCGGCCCAGGTGCTCCAGCTCGGCGTAAGTGTGGCTCCTGGTCAGCGGGAAGAAGTTGCCGATCGACCGCTCCGCGAAGGCAACCAGGTCCTACCGGCCGTCGGCCTGATCGACACCAGCCCGAGAACAACATGCGCCGTGTTCGACAGCCCGGTGCGTCCGGCCACGACGAGTACCGTAGTGCTAACCGGACTGGGGTACGGGCGCGCAAACCCAGCGGGGGAAGGTTCCGAATACAGCCGCGCCGCCCGGCGCCGATAGCGCCTACGACGTCTGAAGCTAGCTTCCATCCGACAGCCGCCCGGGGCCAAAGGTCCGTTCGCATGCCATACCGATGTCCTGCCCTCTGGTGGCGCACGGCCCTGCGGTCAGGCCCTCGGTAGCCGGGATGCTCAGGGCAGCTAACCGAAGTCCGCTGGCCGGGCGGTCACGCCTGGGACGACAAGGAGGATCAAGAAATGCGCAGGAGGACTTTCGACGCACTGGTGTCCGGGGCAGGGCTGCTCCTGGTGGCCGTGCTCGTGGTGGCCGGAGTGCTGCTGACCTGGGGTCACTCATACGCCAACAACCAGGTGACCAGCCAGCTGTCCGCACAGACATCGTTTTCCCGACAACGTCCAGCCCCGAGTTTAAGATCCTGCCGGCGGCCAACCGCGCGGCGATGGCTCCGTACGCCGGACAGCTCATGACCAACGGGGCGCAGGCCGAGACCTACGCCAACTACTTCATCGGCCGCCACCTGTTCCTGATCGGCGGCGGGAAGACCTACTCCCAGCTGTCCGGCGCGGCACTGGCCAACCCGAAGAACACCGCGCTCGCCGCTCAGGTGGAGACGGTGTTCAAGGGCACCACGCTGCGCAGCATGCTGCTGGAGGCGTACGGGTTCTGGCAGTTCGGCCAGATCGCGCTGATCGCCGCCATCGCGTCCTACATCGCGGCGGCCCTGATGCTGATCCTGTCCATCCTCGGGTTCGTCCACCTGCGGCGCACCGCCCCTGAGGCCGAGATCCTGCCGAAGGTCACCCACCCCCAGGCGAGCGGCACCTGACATCACCACGGTCCCGGTGCGTTACCCGGCAAACCGCCTCCCGCCCCGCTCAAGCGGGGCGGGAGGCGGTTTGCTTGCCGCCTTTCCTAAGACCTCGCAGACCGGCGGACTCAGCGTCCTCCGGATCCACCACCCAGGCCCCGTGTTTCAGGGCCGTTCGGCACTGCGCAAGGGACCATCTGGCCTCCCGATGTCTGGCCTAAGTCCCCTGCTGGCGGAAGCCATTGCCGGCTGAGACTAAGGCTGGATGCTGGGAGGTAGCCATGACCGACATCAGCGAGGTCCGACGGCACGCCGACGCCGTGCTTGCCATGATCAAGGAGGATCAGGGCACCGGCCAGATTCCTGCAGACGTCTCGTCGCTGGACGAGCTCGACAACCATGTCGACATCGAGGACTACTACCGGCGCATCCGCCTGCCCGCCGGTGATCACGACGCGGCGGCGCTGCGCTGGGCCGTTGGCGAGGAAATAGGCAGGCGTCTGGCAGCGGCGCAGAGCGGTCCATGGCACGTCATCTGGAGACGGCCAGACGGCCGAACACAAGACATCGGCAAGACGGTCGGCTATGCCACGCAGGCGGAGGCGCAGGCCATCGGCCGCGAGCACCTGAACGCCCACGGCGGAGGATTCCACCTGCGCAGAGCCTGATGCCCCCTTTGCGCGTATGGGCAGCGTGACGTCCCTTCGATCACCTGCCGGACGGTCACCGGCCGGACCGTCACCGTCACCGCTACCGGCGAGCTAGGGTGCCTCCTTCTTTCCGGACTGCGGATCCTTTAGGATCTTCACCGGAAAGGACGGATACAAGTGGCAGGGAAGAACAGGAAATTCTCTCCTGAATTCCGGGAGGAAGCGGCGCGGATGGTGG
>JBKQTJ010000146.1:0-3360 GCA_052143255.1 Streptosporangiaceae bacterium
GCCTCATCTGACGCACGTTCCGCCCGATGTGCGGGACACGGCCGGTCGTGGGATCACTCTCATCCGGATCCGCAACAAGAATCCCATCGATCTCAAGGCCAGCAGCGCCGGCGCTGGCCGCGACGTGGGCCAGTTCGTCAGCCGTCGGCGCGCCGGCCGAGACCGCCAGAACTGCGAGGTCAGTTCTGATGGTCGATTTGAACTGAGGTGCTCGCCCATCGACGACTGCGACCACCACCGTAAGCATGGCCTCCGGCAGCAGTGCGAGCTGGCCATTATCCGCGACGACGACCTCCAGGCCGCCCCGACGTTGCGACGACGGCGCCATGGCAGCACATGCCGTGCGCAACTTCGCCGTAGCGCCGGCATCCTGCTGAGGTCCAATGACGAGCATCGTAGGGAGGCTCAGCGACGAGGCGTAGACCGCCAACTGTGGCCCGATGGCGAGCGCGCGCTTATCCGAAGAAATCGAGATCACGGTGAGGGAACGGCCGCGGCCGGTACCCGGAGATCCGGCCGCAACCTCTGTCAGGCCAAGATGCTGCAGAGTGCTGCGCAGTCGCCACGCTTCAGCTGCGCTCGGCCGGTAATTCTCCAGCAATCCGCGCCAATGGGCGACGTTGTTTGGATGATCGACCTTGATGGACGCCAGCACCGGCACGCCGATGGCATCTGCTATCTCGTCACGTCGCCGGAACCGCCGGTCGCGACGGCCAAACGCCATGGCGCCGACCGCGCCGACCACAGCCGCCACCACGGTGCCGATACCCGCCGAAGTGGCCAAGGATGTAATCAGCGACGGGCCCGTCGCGATGGTCGCAGGCGAGACGATTCTGGCCGCGGCATTCGCGGCACTTCCTGCCGGGCCCGGGCTAGGGGCACTTGTGCTCGAGCCGAGGTAGGCGACGTAACTGTCTGCGATTGCATTCGCCGTGCGCTCGGCCGCAGTGGCGGTCTTCCCTTGTGCGGTAATCGACAAGACCCCGGGCGCCAGGACACTGACCTTTATCAATTTGCCCAGACGCACCGCCGACATGCCCTGAGCTATCCGGCGCGCGGCAGCCGCGAGCACGTTCTCGTCGGTGCCAGCTATTATGCCTTGCGTCTCCGTACCCGAACTGGTGGCCGACACCTCAACCACGGCGGTGCTCGACTCCAGAGGCGGGCTGTGCAGCGTGTAGGCAGCGCCCGCGAGGCCGCCGACGACCGCAATGGCGAACACAGCGATCCAGTGCCGCCGTACTATTTGCATGGACCTTCTGAGATCCAGCGGCTGCTCGGTCATCTGGGCCTTCCGTCTAACTTTCAGCTCGTGCTGTTACTCATCAGTCGTACACGCTAGCGCGTTGGATGCCGTGTATGACACAGCCGGTTTATGCGCGGGTTGCTCATCGATTTGCGGTCGATGGGGAACTCAAGTCGCGTCCCGAGCGGTTCCTCAGGTACGGAGCGCCCACGCCCCACGAGCGTATAGGACGGCGTGCGCCGTCCTAGACTGGACGAATACCAGCCGATGATTGGATCTGTGCCGGCCCGATGCATAGTCCATTGCAGAGCCGTCGGCAGTTCAAGGCGTGCGAAGCACCGGACGGAAGCGCTGTCCCAGCAGAGCAGAGCGTTTACTCCGTCGAGCTCGGCGTGAATCTCTGGGCCAAGGTGGAAGGCTAGACGAAGGTCATGGCTGCCGCCAACGATCTGATCGACGATGTCGATGGTACGCGAGGCCCGGTCAAGGCGCACGCAGCGACGGTGCCTGGCCTGCGGCGTGAGCGACAGGTAGCCGTCGTGCTCAGCAGTCCACTCGGCCGCGTCGCCGATGTCCAGCACGTCAAGCTCTCTGGACCTGGCATGACTCCGCCAAAGGAACGGACCGCCCTCTTCACATTGGCTTTGCCCGTTGAGCTCAACTGTGTTGTGCGCAATCGTAGAGCGGAAGTACGAACGCCACTCAGGCTCACCGTGGTAGCAGTAGGTACCTGGATCCGCAAGAACGTCGACGCCTCCGCACCGGACCTCGACCGAAAGCGCGTCAGCGTGGGCGTGCGCAGCGATACTGAGGTAGCCATGCGGGCCCCCGTCGCAGCGGCACCAAATCTCGGCATCGCGGCCTGGGCGGGTTCGCAGCAGCGTCATCCCCGCGTCCTCAAATCGCCATGGCCTGCACGCCGGGCGACCGGAGACATTATGGGGCGCTCCGACGAGCGCGCCGACGAGTGAGCTGGCAGCGCCAGCCGCGGTACTGGGCCACCAATCGAGCCGCCCGAACATCGCATCGCCCATACCGAGTAGCGATAGCCACGGGTTAGCAGCCGGCGGGTCTAGCAGCAGTGCTCGGCCCTGATCTCCATCACCTTGCCGCGGCGGGCGGAGCCGCTCGTCCAAGAGCGCCGCCCCGCTGTCTACCATCGCACATAGCCGCTGCCACGCCGTTGGGCTCAGCGGGCAACCTGCCGCATCCGCTTCCGCCATGGCGAGCAGCGCAAGTTCGGCCACGAAGCAGTGATAGTCGGACGCAAGCTCGCGGCCTAGGCCAGACGGAAAGGTATTACGGATTAGCTCGCGCTCCAGCAGCTGCGCCGATTTTCTTTGCCAATTGGCGCTTTGGGAGAACCAGGGAAAAGCGCAGCTGGCCACGAACTGCCCGGCAGACTCGGCTATGACGTGATTATTGGCCGACGAACCACGGCTCCGGAACGCGTTCAGGTACTGCTGATGCCAGCGGATTTGCCGGATTGCGAGGTCATTCTCTTCGAACAGGGCGGCAACCTCAGGCCATTCATTCAGCAGCCGTCTGATCCAGACCATGCTTATCAGTCGGATGCCGACCTCGATGCCGCTCGTCCAGTTGATCCCTGACAAGAACGGGTTCTCGCGCCACCAGGAGTCCAGCTGGTCGGCGACCCGGCGCGCGTACGCCTCGTCGTGGCTAAGGAACCACGCCATGGCGAGCAACGTGAGGTGCTGCAGACGAGAGATCTCCCATATCTGCTTAACGTTGCCAGTCTGGCTCTCCGAGCGTTGATTAATCCGGAACGCATACCGGTCGGCCTGAGCTCGTCGCCCGGTCACGGGGTCGTGGAACCAATCGGGTATTACCATGTCCCTACGTACGACGCCGAGAACTTCCCAGTCACCAGCGAGCAGCTCGCTCGCGGCCGCAAGAACAGCCTTCCTTATCTCCTCGGGCACTTGCCTGGCGGCGCCAGCAGCGAAGGCGGCAGTAAATTGGCGTGCAACGGGCTTTGCGGGCGCTCCAACGACAAGGCGCTCCCGCGTTACCTGCCTTCCCGACCACGCAGCTTGAAGCGCCTTATCGTGAACGCGCCACAGGATCTCGACGGGGGACATCCTGGTGAACCG
>JBKQTJ010000147.1:0-5954 GCA_052143255.1 Streptosporangiaceae bacterium
CTGATCGTGCCCGCGCTGCCGTTATAGCGGACCCCTGCTGAGGATCCCGCGGGGAGACTCTGGTCGAGGTCACCGCCGCTGGGCTGCACCCGATCGTGCGGATGCTGGCCAGCGTCGAGCACTACGGCAGCCAGGGCATGCTGCCGATGATTCCCGGAATCGACGGCACGGGCCGAACTGCCGACGGCACCCGGGTCTATTTCGGCGGTGTCCGCCCCCCGTACGGTCCCATGGCCCAGCGCGCCGCCGCCCCGTTCGTTCTGCCTCTGCCCGACGGGCTGGACGAGGTCACCGCGGCGGCCATCATCAACCCGGGCAACGGCGCCTGGCTGGCGCTGACCCGGCGGGCCGCGCTGCAACCTGGTGAAACCGTGCTGGTGCTGGGCGCCACCGGCGTGTCGGGCCGCATTGCCGTGGCGCTGGCCGCCCGGATGGGAGCCGGCCGGGTGATCGCCGCCGGCCGTAACCGGGCCATCCTGGAACGCCTGGGCACGACGGCCGCCGTGACGCTCGGCGGTCCCGACGACGCGGCCGCCCTGGCCGAGGCGGCCGGCCAGGACGGAATCCACGTCATCATCGACTACCTGTGGGGTCAGCCCACCGAGGCGGCCATCGCAGCCATCAGCCGGCGCGGCCTGGCGCACGCCGCGCCAAGGGTCCGCCTGGTAGAAGTCGGGCGGATGGCCGGCCCGGTCATCTCCCTGCCGGCTGACGTGCTGCGCAGCTCCGGGCTGGAGATTCTCGGCAGCGGCCCGGGCACCATCCCCCTGGCGGAGATCATCGCCGCGATCCCGGAGTTCATGGCCATCGCCGCGACCGGCGACCTGCCAATCGACATCGACGAGATTCCCCTCGCCGAGGTCGAGGCGGCCTGGCATCGCCGCAGTGGCGGCGGGCGGCGGATCGTCCTCCGGCCCTGAGGCGGGCCGGGCCGGACCGCTGCCAGGCAGTTGCGCCGGGATCCGGTTGACGGTGCCGTGCTGCCGGTCCTGAGCCCTGGCCAGACCGCACACCCTAGCCGCCAGGACGCGTTACCTGTCACGGAGAGTTATGCCCCGGGCATATAAGCATGGGGAATCTCGACCAGGTCGCCGCAAGCGGCCAGTACCTGCGCGTTCACGGCTACCGGCACTCGTGGGGATCGGCCGCCAGATCCAGTGATTCCAGACCAGGTCTGCCAGCCGACGCGGCGGCGGCCGGGTACGTGATCGAGCTCGCGAGGCCGTAGCCAGGCGAACACCTCCGCCAGGGCCCGGCCCCAGTTCACGCAGCACCCCGGCCAGCCAGGTGAGGCACGCTGCCGTGCCTCGACCTGCCGCGCGAGCGTCTCTCTCCCACTGTCGCTCGCCGCTCACCGCTCTGACCAGGCGGGATCCTGGAGCCTTTCCGGTGCCCGGCCGGCACCCCGGCCCGGGCAGATCGGCGAACAAGCGGTCGGCGCCGCGTTCCAGGACGGCCGGCAGGAGTCTGTCCCTGGAGCCGAAGTAGTGGTGGACGGAGCTCGTCGGGATGCCGGCTCCCCCGGCCATGCGGGTCCTCGTCGCGCGCCCGGCGCTTTCTGCTGATCGCCGGCGAGCGGCCACGCGCGGCGCGAAGGGGAGCGCGGCTCGCGGCCGAGGCGGTCGTCTACATCGACGCGGCGCGGATCGGGCACCCCGACGGCGACCTCTACGGCCCGCGCTGCGCCTGACTGCGGCATCGCCACATCGCAAGCGACGGCACCGTCCTGGTGCGCCCGCCCTGGGCCGGTTCATCGCTGGCGGCAGCAGCGCCCCACGCAGCGCTGGCGGCTCCGCGCAGCGCTAGCGGCCCCACTCAGCCAGATCCTCGCGCACCCCGTCGGCGCGCCGGTCGCATCGGCGGCTGACACCTGACTTCATGAAGGCAGGTAGCGGCGGCCCGCACCCGGGAATCAGAATCAGCCCGGGGGCGGGCCACCCTGTTCAGTCGTTTGGGCGCTGTTCCGGGATTGTTCGTGCGGCTACTACCGGGGGAATGCCCGGGGCGGGTGTGGGCGCCTGGCTGCGGGCGATCACAGCCGGCGCGGTCGCTCGCTCGACGCCGGCGGCGGCGTAAGCCTCGTCCTCCTCGAGGGTTTCCCGCTGCAGGAGCGCGTGCGCGAGCCGGTCCAGCCGGTCCCGGCTGCCGCGCAGGGTGGCCACCGCCTGCTCGTAGCATTCCTCGATGATCTTGCGGGCTTCGGTGTCGACCAGTTCCCTGGTGGCCGGGGCGACGCCGTCCAGGCCGTAGGGCGATTCCTGGCCAGGCGGGGGGAGCACCGTGACCGGCCCGATGGCCGGGGACATGCCCCACCGGCCCGCCATCTGCCGGGCGATGCTGCTGGCGTGCTCCATGTCGTTCTCGGCGCCGGTGGTCACCTCCCCGTAGACGATTTCCTCGGCGGCGCGCCCGCCAAGCGCGCCGGTGATCCGGCCACGAAGGTACAGGGCGGAGTAGCTGTAGCGATCGGTCTCGGGGGACTGGTAGGTGACGCCGAGGGCCTGCCCCCGCGGAATGATCGAGATCTTGCGTACCGGGTCGGCGCCGGGGGTGAGCATGCCGAGCAGGGCGTGGCCGGACTCGTGGAAGGCGGTCCGTTCCCGCTCCTCCGCCGACAGCACGACGCCGCGGACCGTCCCCAGGACGATCTTCTCCAGCGAGTCGCTGAAGTCGGCCATCGTCACCTGGCTTTCGTTACGGCGGGCCGCCAGCAGCGCGGCCTCGTTGACCAGGTTCCTCAGGTCCGCGCCGACCATGCCGGGGGTCGATGCGGCCACCGTGTCCAGGTCCACCCTCGGAGACAGCGGCACATTCGTGGTGTGCACCGCCAGGATCTGCCGCCGGCCGCGCAGATCCGGCGCCGAGACCGTCACCCGCCGGTCGAACCGGCCCGGGCGCAGCAGCGCCTGGTCCAGAATCTCCGGCCGGTTGGTGGCCGCCAGGACGACGACGCCCTCGCTGCCGGTGAAGCCGTCCATCTCGGTGAGGATCTGGTTGAGGGTCTGCTCCTGCTCGTCATGGCCTCCGACCGAGGCGCCGCCGCTGCGGGCCCGGCCGATCGCGTCCAGCTCGTCGATGAAGATGATCGACGGGGCCACCTGCTTGGCCTGGTCGAACAGGTCGCGCACCCGGCTGGCGCCCACGCCGACGATCATCTCGACGAACTCCGACGCCGAGATCGAGAAGAACGGCACGTCCGCCTCGCCCGCCACCGCCCGGGCGAGCAGCGTCTTGCCGGTGCCTGGCGCCCCGGACAGCAGCACGCCGTGGGGGATCTGGGCGCCCAGCCGGCGGTACCGGTCCGGGTTGCGCAGGAAGTCGACGATCTCCATGACCTCGTTCTCAACGTCCTCGATGCCGGCGACGTCGGCGAAGGTTGTGCGCTTCGCGGACCCGGGGTCGTACCGGCGGGCGCGGGACTTGCCCATGCCGCCGATACCGCCAAGCGTGCTGGCGCCGCCTCTGCGCATCCACCACGCGAACAGGCCGCCGAGCAGCAATGCGGGACCAAACCAGAGCAGCATCTGCTCCCACAAGGGGGCGCCCTGGCTCGGGGGGCTGGCACTCACCGTCACGCCCTTCGCCTGCATTTGCTGGAAGAGGTGATCGTTGGCGTAGGTCGGCCGCTCCGTGGAGAACTGCTGCACCGGCCGGGCACTCGCCCCCGGCGGATAGCCCGCCTGGTGGCGGAATGTGCCCTGGATGGTGTTCCCGGTCGAGTTGACCTGCGCGACGTTACCCGCGCTCAGCTGGGCCAGGAAGAACGTGTACGGCACCGTCGTGCGCGCCGCCGCACCTAACAGCGCCGACGACAGGAGCCAGTTGACGACCAGCAGACTCAGCAGAATCCACCAGAACCGCGACCACCCACGGCGGCCGCCTCCTTGATCCTTCTCCTTGCCGTCGGGCATGCCCTCAACCCGCCAGGGCGGGCGTGATGCTGCCTGGCGGGGTCGCGCGCGCCAGCGCGGACCACCAGGCTCGCCGCCGGCAGATGAACCGGCAGATGAATCAGCCGGCCTCTCGGGCGCGGGAGCGCCGACGGGGGCGGACGGGCGGGCAGTGCTCGTGGCTTCTTGCCGGGAGGCCTCGGCCTGGCTGTTGCGTTCCATTGTGGTCAGCTCCTCGTCACGCCAATCAAGTGGCAGGTCCGATCAGTTCTGTAACTAACTATCAGTTATGATTGCCGTTGGCGTCAAGCCGGTGTGAGATGGTCAGCTGGCCAGGCGGACCGCGATCAGGGCGAAGATGAACCGCCGGCGCTTCGTTTCATCCTGACCTGAATGCCGCCAACGGTGCAGGCCCGCAAGCCTGCCTGCGGGATTGCTGCTCCGGCCCGGCGCCGTATCCCGCCGGCCGTGTGGGCTGCTAGCCATCGCCGTCCTCCCCGGGGGGAATCTGGAGGCCGCGGTCCGCGTGGCGCACCGCTGGCTCCTGTTACTGGCAGGACGGTCCCGCGGCCCGGCTCGGGCGTCCAGAGGGCCAAGGTCCTGACTTTCAGCCAGGCGAAGGGTTCTGAGGACCGGTCCGGCCATGGCAGCCCGAGCTGAAGAGCGCGCAGCGGTGCTGACCCAAGCTGCCGCAGTGGGGTGGCGCGCTACCGCAGCAGCCCGTCTCAGGCTGAGCAGCGCCTGAGGCCTGATTCTGGACTGGGCTAGGCGAGCATCAACCCTGGCCGCACTTCCCCGCTCTCGCAGACTGGCTGCCGGAATCGCCACGTCACGCGCAGGCCGGCTGCGGTTGTGACGACTGGCGGCTGGCGGCCCTGGGTAAATCCGAGGGACAGAGCAAAGAAGTGAGCCTGATGGCAAGGAGGTGGACTTGGCCGTGGCACCGAAAAGCCCGCGCGAGGCAGTAAAGGCGACCAGGGATGTCCGCGAGGCGGTGCGGAAGGAGCTGGAGTTCGACCCGCTGATTGATGCGTCGGGCATCACCGTGAAGAACATGAACGGCGATGTGGCGCTGAACGGCACGGTGCCCAGCTACCCGCAGTACCTCGAGGCCGCCGCGGCGGCCAAGCGGGTCCAAGGCGTCACCCGGGTGCATAACCACCTGATGGTGGAGCTGCCGCTCGCGGATTACCGCGACGACGCGATGCTCACCACGGCCGCCAACAACGCGCTCGCGAAGGCTCTCATCGTGCCCGGCAACGTCCAGGCCAGCGCCACCGACGGCGATGTCTGGCTGACCGGCATGGTGGGCAACCGATTCGAGCGGGACGCGGCCGAGCGTGTCATCGCGGGGCTGGCCGGCGTGCGCGGCATCATCGATGACATCGAGTTCTTCAGCGATATCGAAGCGGCCGACGTGAACGATCTGGTGCTAGGCGCCCTGGACCGGTACGGGCTGCTCGCTGACCACAGTGACGTACGAGTGGACGCCAGTGACGGCACCGTCATCGTCAACGGGCATATCAGTACCTGGGCCGAGCATGACGCGGTGATGGACGCCGTCTGGAGGGGCGTCGGCGTCAAGAACGTCCGCGACGACCTGGTAGTCACCGGCTGACCTGATCGATTCTCCGCACTACTCGGCCCAGCCGGGCGTCAGCGAACGTTTTGCACAAGCCGGCGGCTGGCCAGCGCGTCGCCGCCGGTGCTCGCGCCTCTCAGGGGTTGCGGGCCCTTACCTGACAAGCTGTCAACGAGCTAATAGCCAGCCGCCACACCGGCGTGTCCCATGCCGCGAACGATGGGGCGAGGTACATGCACGCGGTACTCGACGTTGGGCAGCAGGTTGGTCGTCAGGACCTCGGGCGCATTGGCGACATCGGATTCGTACGGAACGGGTCAGTCGCCGGGCTGGACAGGATTACGTCACGGCTTGTCCCGCACCACGCACTGGCCAGCGAGGCGCTTCGTTCATGGCCGCGTTCCAGACGATCTTCACCTGGCATCCATATGCCGGCAAGCTGGCCGCCGCCGTCGCCGTCGTGTCGGGTATCGGCGCGTCTA
>JBKQTJ010000148.1:0-37768 GCA_052143255.1 Streptosporangiaceae bacterium
GCCCGGGAGTCGCGATGACGTCGGCAGGGTCGGCGTCTAGCTGAGTCACGAGCCAGCCCCGCAGGTCCACCGGCATGTCGGCGCTGACCTCCAGGCGCACCACACCGGCGTACTTCCGGGCGGTCAGCTCTGCGGTGACCATCCCGATGATCGCACCGGGCGAGAGGTCCACGTCCTCGTCCCCAGCCTGGTCGGTCCACGGATCATCCTTCGCCCCCCTGGTGACACGGAAGAAGGAGTAGGCCAGCTCCAACGCCCGCGGGAAGAGCGCGCTCAGGTTGTCCACGATCACCTGCTCAAGGGGCACCCAACCCGCGTTGTTCGGCAGCGGCACCCACCGCGGCCGGTTGGCCGGCACCTTGATCCGCACGAAACGGTGGATCCTACGACCCGGTTCGGTGACCAGAACCGCCAGGTTGAGGCCGAGGTTGCTGATGAACGGGAACGGATGTGCGGCATCCGCGGCAAGCGGGGTGAGGATCGGTTCCACCGAGTCCGCGAAGTACCGGGTGAGGAAGTCCCGCTGGGACGGGTCGAGATCCCCGACATCCAAGATCGGGGTCCGCAGGTCGCGCAGAGCAGGGCGCAACTGCTCCTCCACGAGCCTGGCCACCGACTCCTGCTGGGACCGCAGCTCTGCGCGGCAGGCCTCGAGCACGTCGTCCGGCGTCAGGCCTTCCGGTCCGGGTCTGCGCTCACCGCTTCGGACCTTCCGGAACAGGCCGCCGATGCGCTTCATCGCGAACTCGTCGTAGATCATGCCCATGATCCCGGCAAACTTGACCCGCTCCAAGAGAGGCTGCTCCGGGTCCTCGGCCAGGGCCAGCACGCGGCGGGCGAAGCTGAGCCAGCTCAACTCCCGGTTGATGAGGGCCGCCGGAGAGTCTGGTGTGACCGGCACAGACTCTGACATATACGCGCACCTCGGCACGACCGCCTCAGCCAAGCCCTGGTCATTGACGAAATGGCGTGACCGGGCAGTGATGATGATTCGAGTTCCTCTCAAACTGTAGACGCTCTGATCTGAGCTGACCTTGCTTGGTTGCGGTCCGCGATCCAGGCCGTCACTTTGGTTGCACCTCTTTGGCCAGAGCTGACCTCGTGCCGCTCCGAGCCTCAACCCGCTGATTCAAGCCGAGACCGGCACGGTCTTCGCGCCAAAGCACGCCGACCGTATGCCCATCCTCGCTCCCCAGGCTCGGCACCAGTGCATACAGCCAGTGTTGGCCGGTATCAGAATCGCCGGGCCTGCCAGCACCGCGGGTGCAGCCAGGTCAGCGGCACCATCAGCGACCCGGCTGGGCTGGCTGGGCGGGCGCGATCAGACTGCTGTCATGGCCGAGCCGTACCGGCTATCGGGAGCCGAAGCCGGCCGGCTACTCGGCCTTACCGAAGCCAGCGACTGCCAGGGTGAGGAAGATGGCGGCGAACGCGGCTGTGATGCCAACGCAGGCGGAGTTGGACAGGGTGTGCCCGAAGAGCGTCAGGCCGCCGCCGAACCGGGCGGCCGCAGCGGGCGGCATGTGCTGGGCAGCGAACACGACCTGGCGCAGCGGCGCGACCGCGTAGGTCAGCGGGTTGATCCGGGTGATGACGGTCAGCCAGCCCGGCAGCCCGCTGAGCGGGAAGAGCGCGCCGGACAGGAACAGCATCGGGAACAGCAGCAGCTGCATGACGACCGAGAAGCCCTCCATCCGCTGGATGCGGGCGGCGACGAAGACCCCGAACGCTGTCAGCGCGACGGCCATCAGTAGCTCCAGGCCGATCACCTGGACCACGACCAGCCAGGTGAGGCGCACTCCGATCAAGGGTGCGAGGGCAAGCATGATGGTGCCCTGCACGGTGGCAATGCTGGCGCCGCCCAGGGTCTTGCCGGCCACCAGCGCGCTGCGGCTGACCGGCGCAACGAGCATCTCGCGCAGGAACCCGAACTCACGGTCCCAGACGATCGAGATGGCCGAAGAGATCGCGGTCGAGACCACGGTCATCGCCACGATGCCTGGGAACAGGAACTTCTTGAAGTCGAATCCCGCAGTCGAGCCGACCAGCGTGCTCATGCCGTACCCGAGGACGAACAGGAACAGGACCGGCTGGATGAAGCTAGACAAGATCCGGGAGCGGGTGCGGAAGAACCGGATCAGCTCCCGCTCCCACACCATGCCGACCGTGCGCAGTTCCTCCCGCGGGCTCTCTCGCTCATCCCCGAGCGACCCGCCCGGCAGGTCCAGCGCGGTGACCGCCATGGTGCCTCCTAACGCCGCGCGGCCATGACCCTGGCCCGCATCGGCATGGCCCGCTCGGCGTGGCTGTCCCGGATCTGGCGACCGGTGTAGTGCAGGAACACGTCGTCTAGGGTGGGCCGGTGCACGTGCACGCTGCGGACCCGCACCCCGGCTGCGTCGATCAAGCGGGGTACCTGGGCCTCGCCGTCCTCGGTGAACGCGACAAGATCGTCCTCGCCCTGCTTGACCCGGAAGCCGGCCCGCTCCAGGCGCCCGGCCGCCTCGGCGTTGTCGGCTGTCACCAACTCGACGGTGTCCGAGCCGACCTCGTGCTTCAGCTCGTCCGGCGTGCCGGTGGCGACGATCGAGCCGTGGTCGATGATGGCGATCCGGTCGGCGTACTCGGCCTCGTCCATGTAGTGCGTGGTCAAGAAGATGGTCGTCTGTTCCTCGGCTCGCATCCGCAGCACGTCTTCCCAGACGAGGGCGCGTGTCTGCGGGTCGAGGCCAACCGTCGGCTCGTCCAGGAACAGCACCTGCGGGGTGTGCAGCATGCCGCGGGCAATCTCCAGCCGCCGGGCCATGCCGCCGGAGAACGTGGAGACCAGGTCATGCCGGCGGTCCTCCAGCGCGACCAGCCGCAGCACCCGGTCGATCCGCTGCCCGACCTGATCGGCCGGAACGTGATAGAGCACAGCATGGAAGCGCAGGTTCTGCTCCGCGGTCAGCCGGTCATCGAGCGTCTGCTCCTGGAATACCAGCCCGATCCGGCGTCGTACCGCCTTGGGCTGGCGGGCGATGTCGAACCCCGCGACACTCGCCTGCCCACCGCTGGGCCGGGCCAGCGTGCACAGCATCTTCACCGTGGTCGTCTTCCCGGCCCCGTTCGGCCCCAGGAACGCGAACACCTCTCCCGCCGCGACCGAGAACGACACGTCCCGCACAGCCTCGACGTCGCCGTACCGCTTCGACAGCGAGATGACCTGCACTGCCGGCGGCGTGTTCATGGTCGCGTGACGTTGACCTGGTCCGACTAGCGTCAATTCCGCCACTGGAGTGCTTCTCCGTCCCGTCAGGACGCCGTCTGGCGCGCCGACTACAAACCCGGCGTCATCAACGCTGCGCTGAGGATCGCGGACCACGAAGGGCCGGAGGTCCCCCACCCCAGGGTCCTTGGTACGCACCGCCGCCAGGTAACCGACCGGCTGAACGTGCCCGTCCGCTGGCCTGGCCGACGCTAACGTGCCGCCGTGCGAGTTCTTCCGCGACGCTTGGCGACGTCGCGAGAGGAAATCCAGGTGAGCGCCACGTTGCGCTACATCCAGCCCCCGGCAGCCGGCAGCCGGGCTTGCCTGACATGGCAGCGGTCAACGGTTCAATCTTAGTACCGCGCAGCAGATCAAGGCTGGTTTTCGAATGCATACTCGTTACCTGGGCTAACTAAGAAGAGCCATCCGGTGCAACTAGAGCCAAAGGCCCTTTGTCGCCGGGCCGGTCCGCCTACCCGGCCAGCTAGCCATCCCGGATCAGGCGGCCGGGATCGTAGTGTTCGCCCACGGCAGCGGCAGCAGCCGGCACAGCCCACGAAGCCGTGCTAAGGCTGAACCGCGAGGCCCAAGCCCAGCTGCGCTGCGAGAACAACCTCGCCGTTGTGCCGGGTCGGCCGGGAGCCAGCGCCAACGACGCCCGCTGCATGGCAGCAGATTCGCACTCATGAACGCGTCCGCGAGTTGTTCCTGCCCGCCGCTCGGCTGAGCCTGGCGTTGTCGGCTCGCTCAAGCTCTTCCAGTGCGAAGATCACATCGGTCCTTGCCTGTTCGAGGCGCGGGATCCAACGGTCCCTGACCGCCCGCAGCCGATACCGCGTGACCGCCGTCTCCGCGTCGATCACCCGGAGCGCCGCGCTGGCTGCAGCATGTGCCGCAGCCGCATCGAGCGCCGCACCGTGCGCGCGCCTGGCTTGGGCAACATCGAACCCGGCCCACGTCACAGGCTCGGGAGTCGTGCAGCTGCCGGCGACCGGATGGCGGACGCCCGTGGTAACTGCATAGCTGATCCGCACGTCGGCGACTCCGGCATCGGCAGCTAGCCGGATAGCGCGTTGCCCACCGAGCAGCTCAGCCCGCAGCAACAGGCGCTCGGCCTCGCCGCAGCACCGTTCCCACTCCTGCCGCGTTAGCTCGGCCGCATCCCGCCGCTGCTCGAGCTCTGCTTGCAGGATGCGCAGCTTCCGGTCGAGCAGGTCCGCACCCCGGCGAGCGACCCGCAGGCGCCGCTCCAGCCAGAGCCGCCCGGCCCGGCCGGGTGGCACCGCCAGTTTCTTCACCGCGGTCATCTGGCCGGATAGTACGCGTCGAGGATCTCGGCTGGCAGCATGGCGAGTTCCTGTCGCGGCAGCAGGCCAAGCACCTGCCAGGCGAGCTGGAGGGTCTCTGCCATACTGCGCGCCTGGGTGCGGCTTTGGTTCACCAATTGCTCGCCGAAGGCACGCTCGAAGTCCTGGTACCGGCGGTCAGACTCGCTAAGCGCGGCGCTGCCTATGAGCTCCGCCAGCTCCCTGGCGCGGCGGGCCGCGGCCAGCGCGGCTAGCATCTGGGCCGCCAGGTCGAGGTGGTCGGGCCTGGTACGTCCCGGCCCGGCACCGTGGCGCATCAATCTCGAGAGCGACGAAAGGGCCTCGACGGGCGGGTAGATGCCGCGTGCGTGCATGTCTGGATCAAGCACGATCTGGCCCTCGGTGATATAACCGGTGAGGTCGGGTACCGGGTGCGTGATGTCACCGGCAGGCATGGTCAGCACCGGCACTTGGGTCAGGGAGCCGGGCAAGCCGCTGATCCGGCCGCAGCGCTCGTACAGCGAGGCGAGGTCGCTATAGAGGTACCCCGGATAAGCCCGCCTCGCAGGTATCTCGCCGCGTGCCGCGGAAACCTCGCGCAGCGCCTCGCAGTAGCTCGTCATGTCAGCCATCACCACGAGCACGTGCCGGCCAAGCGTGAACGCGAGATGCTCGGCTACTGTGAGCGCTATCCGCGGGGTCAGAATCCGTTCGATAACAGGCTCGTCGGCCAGGTTGAGCAGCAGCAAAAGCTCGCCGGCAGCGGAACGCTCTTCCAGCGTGATGCGGATGGACGCGGCATCGGCGTGAGTCAGCCCCATCGCGGCGAACACTACGCTGAACGGCTCTCCGCCCGCTGCTGACTGGGCAGCAAGCTGGCTGGCCAGCTCCAGATGCGGCAGCCCGGCGACCGAGAAGATAGGCAGCTTCTGGCCGCGTACCAGCGTGGTCAGCGCATCGATCACCGATACGCCGGTCAGCACTGGATCGGACGGCGGCTGGCGGGCTGCCGGGTTGATCGGGTAACCCGCGACGGGCGCGGTCTGCGCCGAGACGACCGGCGGGCCGCCATCGACCGGTTCGCCACGACCATTGCACACTCGGCCCAGCCAGTCAGCACTAACAGGAATGCGCAGCGGGCTGCCAGTGAACTCCACCCTGGTTTGCGACGGCCCCATGCCGGCAGTTCCCTCAAGTACCTGCACGACGGCTAGGTCGCCGTCGGCTTCGAGCACCAGCCCGTGCCTGATCCGCGCTGTCAGTCCGCCAGCCGCGTCGGCGTCAGGTTTTCCCGACTTGATCGTGGCGAACTCGTCCCAGCCCACTCCGTGCACACCGCGGACTACCATTAGCGGCCCGCGTAGCTCGGCCACGTCGGTATATTCGGGGCGCGCCCAGCTGGTCATTCTGGTTCCTGGAGCGCCGTCAGCCGGGTCAGCATTTCGTGCTGCCGGGCCAGCACTTGCTCAGGCGTTACGGCCTCTTCCTTAGCCCGCAGAATCGGGGCGAAGTCGAGCCCCTCGATCGCGGCCGGGGCGATTCCGCGCTCGGCCAGATCGAGGCAGTGGTCAGTTACCGCGAGCACGGCTGTCGCGAGCGCGGCCGATCTTGCCTGGTCACAGTATGCGTCGGTAGGACTCAGCGCGCTCTGTTGCAGTACGGCCTCCCTGATGAGCCGCCCGGCTAGAATCGTCACCCGTTCCCTGGGCGGCAGCGCCGTGATGCCCATCAGCTCGGCCAGCACGCCGACCCGATCGGCGTCGGCAAGCAGGGCCGCCATCCGGGCCCGGCGACCGGCCCAGTCAGGGTCCCCGTTCCCCGCATGCCAGGCGCCGATGGCCGCGGCGTCGCGGGAGAACGAGCCAGCCCAGGAGACGGCCGGATAATGGCGTGCATAGGCAAGGTCGCGGTCGAGTGCCCACAGGCACCGGACGAACCGCTGAGTGTAGGCGGTGACCGGCTCGGTCATGTCTCCCCCGGCCGGCGAGACCGCGCCGATGATCGTGATAGACCCCCGTGCACCCCCGGCGGTGATCACCTGCCCAGCTCGCTCGTAGAAAGCAGCGAGTGCGGAGGCAAGGCTCGCCGGGTAGCCTTCCTCGGCCGGCAATTCCCCGTTCCGCGACGCGAACTCCCGCAGTGCTTCCGCCCAGCGCGAGGTGGAGTCGGCCACTACCACGACGTCAAGGCCCATGTCCCGGAAGTGCTCGGCCACCGCAGCTGCGGTGTAGATGCTTGCCTCGCGCGCCATCATGGGCATGTTGGAGGTATTGGCGATCACTACCGTGCGCTGCGCCAGCAGGCCGCCAGTGCGCGGGTCAGTCAGCTCGGCGAGCTCGGTCAGCATGTCGGCCAGCTCATTGCCCCGCTCGCCGCAGCCCACGTAGACGATCACATCGGCGTCGCACCACTTGGTGATCTGCTGCAGCAGGACCGTTTTCCCGGTGCCGAATCCGCCTGGGACCGCGGTCGTGCCGCCGAGGACGACCGGGAACAGGGCGTCTACCACTCGTTGCCCCGTCCGCAGCGGCACGGTACCGGCCAGCCGCTCTCGGCACGGCCTGACCAGCCGGACGGGCCAGGACGTGCACAGCGGCACCAGCGTGCCGCCGACGGTCGCTATCACCTCGTCGCCGGTCACCGGGCCGGCCGGCCGCATGCCGGTGATCTCGCCTGCTACCCCGGGTGGGACCACGACGCGATACCGCACCCGGCCGGGATTCGCGACGGTTCCGAGCGATGTACCTGGCGAAGCGAGGTCACCATCACGTGCGTCCGGCGTGAACTCGAACGCGCGGCCTCCCTGGTCCGTCGGCGCCTGCCCCGGCGTGAGCCATATGCCGGCATCGCCGAGCGACCGCAGTAGTCCATCGAACACCCCGCCAAGGAGGTGCGGGCCAAGTACGGCCGATAGCGGGCCGCCCAGGCTGCTTGCCTTGTCGCCAGGCGCCAGCCCGCCGGTGTACTCGAAGGCCTGCACTGTGGCTACCTCGGCGCGGATCGCGACGACCTCACCGATCAGCCCGTGCTCGCCGAGGTCAACGATCTCGTTCATCGAGACCGTGGGTAGACCCGTCACCTCGACCAGCGGGCCGCTCACTCTGCTCACCCGCGCCTGCTCCGTTGTCATGGCGCGGAGAGTTCGTTGAGCTGCGGCCCGAGTATCTCGATGACCCGTTCGGCTAGCCTGGGCAGTGAGCAGTCGACAAAGACGCCCGGCGCGCTCGCCACTACCCCACCGTAGTGATGTTCGGTGACCGTCGCGCCGGGGCCTGCCGCCCGCCGGGCCAGTTCGACAAGCTTGGCTCGCAACTCACCGTAGCCCGGCTGATATCTGAGGTTGATGAGAGCCGAGCGGATCTGGCCCGCGAGCTGCGCGCGGGCACGGGACTCGGCGTCGAGCAAGATCCTGCGGGCTTCGCGCCGACCCCGGCTCAGCTCAGCGAGCGCCAGCGCCGCAACCTGGGCCCGGCCTTCTGCCTCCGCCCGGTTGATCGCGCCGGCGGCGTCAGCTCTGGCCTGCTCAACCTTGGCGCGGGCCGCGTTCCGGGCGTCGGCCAGCACCCGATCGGCCTCAGCAGCGGCATCGCGTAGCAGAACCGCCCGCACGGGCGCCAGCGCCGCATCCTGCCGGCGGCGCAGCGTCATGCGGCCCGGAACCAGGCCGGCTGACCTCATGGCGGCATCACGACCGGAAGCAGCCCTGGCCGAGCAGTCAGCTCAGCGGCAAGCGATGCCGCCGCCTTCGCCGTGACGATCAGGAGCTGGACATCGGATGACAGCGAATGCCAGGCAGCTCTCACCGCAGCCTCGTCCTCAGCGGGATAGACGACGGCTCCCGCCAGCGCGAAGCCCTCGACGCGCCAGCTTTCCCCGATCACGGCCGCGCGGGACATCTCATGATTTCCCGATCAGGATGATTCCGATGATCAGTCCGTAAATAGCGATTCCTTCGGCCAGGCCGACGATGACCATGGCGCGGCCGAACAACTCCGGGCGTTCGCTCAATGCGGCGAGCGCAGCGGCGCCCACGTACGCGACTGCGATGCCAGCGCCGATCGTGGATCCTGCAACTGCGATGGCCGCCCCGATCAACGCAGCAGTGCTGCTGCCCTTTGCAGCGGCGGCGGCAGTTGCCGCCGCCTTGGCGGTGGCGGTGCCGCCTGCAGCAATCGCTGGCCCGCCGCTGGCCACCACGACTAGCAGCACGACGGCGCCTACCAGCACTAGCAGCCCGATCGCGGCAAGGACAAGCCCGGCCCGTCTGCCGCGGCGTGCAGCCAGGTGCGCCGCCATGCCGGAGGCGGCGATCAGCGGCAGTCCGATCAGCCAGGCAAACATATCGCGCCCCTCTCTCTGGAGTCCGGCAGCTCATGCATAGTCGCAGCGTCCTGCTGGGTAACGATGCGCAGAACCCAGGGCCGGAACGGCCGACCCTGGGTCACGAATACCCGGGAAAATAGCTCGTAGTACTCCAGCCGGAGTGCTTGGATAGCCACGACCAGCGCTTCGAGGGCGAACGCCAGTGCATTGCCGACGATGAACAGGACAACCGCGACGCCGATCAACGCGCCACCCCGGTGCCAGAGAGCTCGGGTGCCCTCCCAGACGACCAGCCCGATCGCGGCATGAGTAAGGCCGAACGCCGCCAGCCGCGCGAACGACACCACGTTCGAGCCGAGCCGGATAACAACATCGAACGACTCGATGGCCACCTGCATGACGCCGGCACCGCCACCGCCGGCTTCCGCGGCGAAGCCCGCCATGGCGAGGATCAGCCCGGTTGCAGCGATGACAACACCGGCCACGAGCAACGCGCCGGCCCGGACGTACCACCCCCCGGCCGCCACGGCCGCGCCGAAGAAAAGCGCCGACCCGGCGATACCCGACGGCGCATAAATCGCCAGCCGCCAGCCGCCCTCGCGCCATCGGTTCGCTGTCCCGAGCGCGTACGCGCACGCGAGCAGGCCAGCCCCAACCGCTATCGCGGTCATTAGCAGCGGGATGGGCCGGGACAGCGGAGCGAGCCAAAGCACCGGCAATACGCCTGTCGGGCCGAAGAACTCGCCGTAGAGCACGCCGAACGCGGTGGCGGCCACGCCCGCGCCGCCGACGTACGGCCAGGCCGCGCTGAATCTCCTGACCCACCGCGGCCAGCCAGCCCGCAAGCACAGTGCAGCCGCGATGAGCACCAGCCCGTGACCGGCGTCACCGAACATAATGCCGAACATCAGCACGTAACTCGCCCAGGCGGGCCAGGTCGGGTCTATATCGGCGTACGGCACCGTGCCGTACGTGGTGACCAGCCCGGTCACGGCGCGCGTCGCCCGGCCAGCCAGCAGCGTGGGGACGTCAGCACGGGCCTGCAGCGGCATCGGTACCAGCGCGCAGCCGACGTCGCCCAGTTGCGCAGCCAGGTCCGCGACCCGATGGGCCGGGATCCAGCCGGCCAGCGCCACGGCACCTTCTCCGGCTACGGCCGAGTTTGCATATGCCTGCAGTTCAGCCTCTCCGGCCATGACGTCAAACCGGCCGTCCCGCCGCAGCGCCTGTATGTCCGGCGGCGTGGCCGACAACGCGCGCTCTACGCCACCCCCCGCCGAAACCGTGCCGGCCTGCTCGCTTGGCACACCGGCGCCGGTCTCGCCGGGAACGTCCCGTCCGGCGGCCGGCGGATCGATCTCGACTGCGGCTGCGGTGGCGACCACCACCAGCATGCTGCGCAGCAAGCGGGCAGGCGCGACCAGCGCTACGCGGGTCATCCGCGCCGGGGCAACCGCATCACGCCACGGCATCGTAGGCCTCCAGCGGCCCGCCGCCGCGGCTGGCGACCACCAGCGCCGCATTGATCCGCCGGGCATCGACGGCTAGTACGGCGGCAGCACCGAGGACGGGGCTGAAATCGAACGCGGATGTGCTCAAGAGACCAAGCCCGTCTCGCTCGATCTGAGCCCACACGGCTACCTCACCGCGCCACAGGTCTGCCGGACCAGCCAGCCCATCCAGCACCCAGGAGAGCCGGCCAGGCAGGCAGCCCGCCAGCTCGCTGAGCGTCGCAGCGTCGACAGCCCGCGGGCCTAGCAGGTCGGCCGCGACCGTGCGCAGCACCGGCTGCGCGGTGCGGCCAGCCGCGAATCGCTCGCTGGCTAGCAGCAAGACCAGCCCTGCGGCTGCCCAGTCTCGAGCGCGACCGCCAAGATCTGCGACGCGCTCCGCCCATCGGATGCGCATGCCGGTTCGCAGCGCGTACTCGGAGTCTCCGCCCGGATCGTGCCAGGCTGAAGCCGCGAGCACGGCGCGCAGGTCGGCCAGGCTGCGCGACTCTCGCAGCCGGGGCCAGGCCGTCGCTAGCGCGCCGAGCTCGAACAACTCACCCGTGGTACCACCGGACAGCTGCCGGACGAGCTCATCAGCGTTGGCTAGCTCGAACCAGCCGGCCAGCGCCCGCATCAGCTGGCCGCCACCGCCCGGCAGCCAACCGGCCAGGACCCGCAGGTCCCACAGCAGCGCTGCGGCCACCGCGTGCTGAGCCGCTGCAAGCGTCTGACCGGGACGAGCGCCGCGGTCGCTCCGCCCGGCCGCGAGGGCCCGCAATGCCGTTTCCAGGGAGTCAGACGCGGCGAGAACGCGCGCTGCTTCCGCGCCGACCTGCCGCCTGGCCATGGCCCGAGCCCGGACGCCGCCGGCCACCCACCCGGCGCTCATTCGGCCAGGCTTTCGTGCGGCAACGTCACGACCAGCTCCAGGGCGGCACCAACCAGCGCGCTTACCTGCTGATCACTCGCCTGAGGCCAGGACTGTGCACGTTGCCGTGCGTCATCGGTCCCCGTGTTGGCCTGCGCTCGCGCCTCGCTAAGGACCTGATCGGCGGCCGCTGCTCGCGCCGCCTCCGCGGTGCGCTGTGCTTCGCCAGCAATCGCCGCAGCCTGCTGCTGCGCTTCGCCTGCGATCTGCAGGGCGTCCCGGTGGGCCGAGGCGATGATGCGCTCGCACTCGGCATGAGTTGCCATGAGCAACGCGAGGACCGGCTGCAGCTCGTCCGACAAGTCGCGAGCCCGGTCACTGGCGACCCCCAAGCGGCTCGCGGCACCAGGGGCGGGAGCGGGCCGGAAACGATCAAGAAAGTCGCGAAACTGGGGCAACGCTGCACCTCCCGCCGAGTGTTGGTGCAAACCTGGCCGGCTGCTGACTAGCGGCCGCTGAGGAACTTGATTGTGCTGGCCAAGGTAGCCAGTTGCGGATACTCGTCTTCGTCGATGCGCTTGCCGGAGCGCTCGCTCAAGCCCTCGACGAGATTGAGGAAGTCAAGCGAGTCGAGTTCGAAGGATTCGCGCAGGTCCGCATCGGGCGGGACCGCGTCAATGTCCGCGTCCGGAACGATCTGCGTTAGCGCATCGCGGATTGCCTGCCGTGCCTGGTCTGGTGTCACATCTCCTCCGGTCGCTGGAGCAAGGACGATATCTCCGCAAGGAAGCGGGCTCCGGTGTAGCCGTCCGTCGCCCTGTGGTCAGCCGCTAGCGTAGTGACGAGTACTGGCCGTACACCGATGAGCCCGTCGACGGCCCAGGGGCGGTCGACGATCTTGCCGAAGCCGACGAGAGCGACTTGCGGCGGGTAAATCACGCCCTGGACCGACTCCACACCCTGATCCCCGAGATTGGTCACGGTGATGGTGGCGTCAGTTAGCTCCGAGCTGCGCAGCCGCCCGGTGCGTGCTCTGCCAACCAGGTCCCGCAAGCGCGCCATCAGTTCGCCGACCGGCAGGTCGGCCGCATCGTGAATGGCCGGCGTCAGCAGGCCGCCGGCCCGCAATGAGATAGCGACGCCCATATGCACGGCGTCTGCCGCGGCGAACTGGTCGTTTGCCCAGAAGCCGTTAAGCTCGGGTACCCGCCGGGCCGCGACCGCAGCCGCCCTGATCAGCAACGCGGCCGGGACAATCCGGTCGGACATCGCAAGCGCGCGGTTCCGCTCCCGCAGCCACGCCATGGCGCTCGCCATGTCCACGGTGTTGGTCACGTAGTAATGAGGGATTTCGCGCTTAGAGCGGGCCATGAGGCGGGCTATCGCCTGGCGCCTGGCGAGATTCTGCTGAACCGCGCCCGACGGCTTCACTGCCGCTGGTCGCGCTGCCGCTGGTCGCGGTGTGCTGATCTGGCTCGATGCGCGGCGCACGTCTTCCTCGCGCACTGCGCCGCCCGGGCCCGTTCCCATGACGGCGGTAAGGTCAACGCCTAGCTCGGCCGCGATCCGCCGGGCCAGCGGCGTGACCTGCTGGCGGGCAGGGCGGGCGGCCATCTCGACGTCAGACCTGGTCACGATGCCGCCGTGGCCCGTCCCATGCAACCTGGCCACGTCGACGCCAAGCTCTGCCGCCAGCTGCCGCACCAGCGGCGATACGGTCGGCGCCTGCGCAGTGGCCTTGACGGCCTTCGCCCGTGACGCGGCAGCTCTCCGGGCCCGCGGCCTGGAAACCTTCTCTGCTCGTAGCGCGGCCGGCGGAGGCTTCTCCGCTGGCGGCTTTTGGCCAGGTGCTCTTGCCGGAGCCGTTGCCGGGTGTGCCACCGGCGTGCTGTCGTCGATCGTCGCGAGCACGGTGCCGACCGGCACGGTCTGGCCGACCGGGATCATCAGCTCGGCGACTTTCCCGCTGTGAAACGACTCCACCTCTATCGCCGACTTAGCGGTGTCCACGACAGCGATAATGTCGCCCTTGCGTATCTGGTCGCCCGGCTTGACCAGCCATTCGACCAGCGTTCCTTCGTCCATGTCAGCGCCGAGCACCGGCATCCGGAATTCGGCCACCTCAGCCCACCGCCCGGCGGGCCGCGGCAACTATTCCCGGTACCTGCGGCAGCGCGGCCTCCTCAAGATGCCGGGGGTATGGCATAGGTACCTCAGCGCTGCATACTCGTTCCACCGGCGCGTCGAGGTCGTAGAACGCCTGCTCGGTGATCCGGGCGCTGACCTCAGCCGCGAGGCTTCCCGACCGCCAGCCTTCATCGACGATCACTGCGCGATGAGTCCGGCGTATCGATTCGATGAACGTCGAGTCATCCAGCGGACGGAGCGAGCGCAAATCGATGACCTCAGCTTCGATGCCAGCGGCGGACAACTCCTCGGCGGCCGACATCGCCTTCCCGAGGGTGCCTCCGTAGGTGATCAGCGTAATGTCGCTGCCCGGCCGGCGGATTGCTGCCGAGTCGATGTCCACCGGGCCCGCATCTGGTGCGAGCAAGCCAGGCATGTTGTACAGCGAGCCATGCTCGAAGATCAGCACCGGGTCCGGATCCTGCAAGGCGGTCCACAACATGCCGCGAGCGTCCTCGATAGTGGCAGGCGCGAGAATCCTGAGCCCCGGGATGTGCGCGTACCAGCCCTCCAGGCTGTGCGAGTGCTGTGCGGCGACCTGGCGGCCAGCTCCTGTAGTCATCCGGATCACCAGCGGCACGTTCAGCTGCCCGCCGGACATATGCAGCAAGGTGGCGGCGTTGTTGAGGATCTGGTCTAGTGCGAGCAGGCTGAAGTTAACGGTCATGATCTCGACGATCGGGCGCATCCCGGCAATGGCAGCGCCGATCCCCGCGCCCACAAAGGCGGACTCCGACAAGGGAGTGTCCCTGATCCGGTCGGGACCGAACTCCTCGAGTAGCCCGAGGCTGACCGCGAAGCAGCCGCCGTAGCGGCCTACATCCTCGCCCATAAGGAAGACCCGTTCGTCGCGCTCCAACGCCTCACGGATCGCCGCGCGTAGTGCCTCGCGATAAGTCGTTTTCTCGGCCGGCACGGTCATGACGGCCTCGGGCTGTAGACGTACCGGGTCAGGTTCTCGACGGCCTCCAGCGGGTCCGCCGCAGCCACCTCGGTCGCATGGCTGATCAGGTCGTCTAGTTCGGATCCCGTCGCGGCCAGGTCCTCGTCAGTCATCTCGTTCGCCTCGCGCATGCGGCCGGCGAGCGCATCAATTGGGTCGTGCTGTTTCCACTCCTCGATCTCGGCCTTGTCCCGGTAGCGATCCGGGTCGTACATGGAGTGCGCGCGGAACCGGTAGGTGCGCAGTTCGAGGAAGTGCGGCCCGCCGCCAGAGCGCACTGCCTCGGCCGCATGCCGGGCTGCTTGCTCGACCGCGATCACGTCCATCCCGTCCACTGGCCAGGCCGGCATGCCGTAGCTCGCCGCCCGGAGCGCCAGGTCTGTCTCCGCCTGGGCTCTGGCCAGGGCCGTTCCCATCGCATAGAGGTTGTTCTCGCAGCAGAACAGGACCGGGAGATTCCAGAGCGCGGCCAGGTTCATGCATTCGTGGAATTCGCCTTCGGATACCGCGCCATCGCCGAAGAAGCACGCGGTGACCCGGTCGGCGCCGCGCATGCGATCAGCGAGCGCGATACCGATCGCCAGCGGCAGCCCGCCACCGACGATGGCGTTGCCGCCGTAGAACCGCCGCGTGACGTCGAACAGGTGCATCGAGCCGCCACGTCCGCGGCTGCACCCGGTCGTCTTTCCGTACATTTCGGCCATCACTGACTCGATGGGAATGCCTCGGACCAGCGCGTGCCCGTGCTCGCGGTATGTGGACACAATGGCGTCATCTGGGGTGAGCGCCTGGTTCACGCCCACCGCGACGGCCTCTTCGCCGATGTAAAGGTGGACGAAACCGTGGATCTCGTTCGCGCTATAGAGCTCGACGCACTTCTCCTCGAACTTGCGGATGAGCAGCATCTGCCTGAGCAGATCCTGATGGTGCGTGGCGAGTGGCCCGCCCGGTGCCTGGGTCTGGGCTTTGTTCATCGCGCGCTCTCCAGCGTCGAGACGTCCCCGACGTCCAGCCCCAGTTCCCTCGCCTTGAGCAGGCGGCGCATGATCTTCCCGCTCCGCGTCAGCGGCAGGGCCTGGTCGAACTCGATCTCCTTCGGCGCGACTGCGCCAAGCTTCCGCCGGGCGAATGCCACCAGCTCGAGTCGCAGCCCGTCGCTGGGCTCGACGCCGGGCTTCAGCGCCACGAAAGCCTTGACGATCTCTCCTGCAACCGGGTCGGGCTTGCCGATCACTCCGGCTGCGGCAACGGCAGGATGTTCGAGCAGCAGGCTCTCCACCTCGAACGGGCCGATGAGATGACCTGCCGATTTGATCACGTCGTCGGCTCTGGCAATGAACCAGTAATAGCCGTCCTCATCTCGCCGCGCGACGTCACCGGTGAGATACCAGCCGCCAGCGAACGCGTCGGCATACCGCTTCGCATCGTGCAGGTAGCCGCGGAACATAGACGGCCAGCCGGGGCGCAGCGCAAGTTCGCCCTCGACGCCGGGCTTGTCGATGACACGGACTTCGCCGTCCGCCACCTTGGCCCGACCGTCGTCGCCACGTTCGAGCAGCCCCGCTGTAACCCCTGGCACTGGGCGGCCCATCGACCCTGGGCGGATGTCCATCGCCGCGAAGTTGCTGATCATGATCGCGCCGGTCTCGGTCTGCCACCAGTTGTCGTGCACCGGGAGTCCGAGCACCCGGTCGCCCCAGGTCACGACCTCGGGGTTGAGCGGCTCGCCCACGCTGGCGATGAACCGCAGCGCTGAGAGGTCAGCCGATGCAGCCAGGTCGGGCCCGTGACTCATCAGCATCCGCAGCGCCGTCGGCGCGGTGTACCACACAGTTACCTTGTTCTCGGCGAGGATCCGGTACCACCGGCGGGCCTCGAAGTCGCCTGCGTCGGAGACGAGGGTGACGCCGTGGGCCAGCGGCGCGAGGATTCCGTACGAAGTGCCAGTGACCCAGCCGGGATCAGCGGTGCACCAGAACACGTCGCCAGGATGCAGGTCAAGGGCGAAGGCCGCGGTGGCATAGTGCGCTACCAGCGCGTCGTGCACGTGAATCGCGCCCTTCGGTTTCCCTGTCGTGCCGCTGGTGAAATGCAGCAGCGCCATGTCCTCAGGGTCTGTGGGCGGGATCTCGAAGCAGTCATCGCTTGCCTGCAGCGCCGCATCGAGGCTGATAGCCCCGGGAACGGGCTCGTCCCCTACGACCAGCACATGTTCCAGACTCGGAATCGAGTCACGGATCTGGGCGACCTTGCGTGCGTACAACGTCGCGCTTGTCACCAGTACCTTCGCGTCGCCCAGGCGGAGCCGCTCGCGGATCGGCTCCGGGCCGAATGCCGGGAACAGCGGGCAGAACACGCTGGTGTTCTTGAGGGTGCCGAGGGCCGCCACGTAGAGCGCCGGTACGCGATTCAGCAATGAGAAGACTCGGTCGCCCTTGCCGATGCCCAGGGATACCAGCAGGTTGGCAAAGCGGCTCGTCTGGCGCGACAAGTCCGCGTAAGTGAGTTCTGAGACGCTGTCGTTCTTCGCAATGCATCGCAGCGCCACCCGGTCACGCAACGATCCCGACGCGTGCCGGTCGACTGCCTCGTGGGCAATGTTAAGTCCGCGATCCCCTGGCAGGCCATCGAGCTGGCTGCGAGCCTGTTCCCAGGAGAAGTCCCGCACCGCAGCGTCGTAGTCAGCGAGATTGAATCCACCAGCCTGGGCCGCGGTGCCATGTTTGCGGATCGGTTCCCACTCCAACGTTGCACCTCCGGCGGTGCGATTCCTGCTTCTGTCTATGCGTCAGCCGCAGCCGCGCCTAGGGCCGAACGTCCCGCCAGTGCTGCTGGGTCTGATCGAAGAGCCCCGGCTCGGAACGCATGGCGCACCCTCCACTGTTCTGACTGGCGCGCCGCCGAAGGGCCGCGATACTGGCGGGCGGATCAGGCACCGCCCTCCCTGGCCCGGATCACAATTGCCGGCCCGGCAGTCTGCCGGGCTGATCTTGTCAGCGTCCCGGGGCGGGCTCGGCCGTAATCGTCTCGAGTAGCTGGCGCAAATCGGCCGGTAGCAGCGCGAATGCCTCGTCGACAGCGCCAGCTGACATATGCTGCCGCACAACGGCGGTAACGATCCCGGCCGCCTTGCGGACGTCAGAGTCGTGAATACCTGCATCTCGCGCAAACCGCGCCACATACTCAGAATGGCCGTATTTCTGTGGCACGTGGCTAGGGTTCCATCCGTCGTAGAACACCCCACGCCAGAGGTCAGGCAGCTGCGCGGCGAAATGCGCGGCCACTTCTACGGTCAGGCGATCCCGCAATGAATGCAGCCACGCTCGGGTAACCCGGTAGGCCAGGCGCCGATCATGGGTATCAAACCCCTTCTCAACTCCGTTCAGCCATGCGTTCGCCTTCTCTACGCTGCGATCGAGACTGCCGACTCCAGTGGAAGACATTCACTTCACCCCCCAGATCCCGTTACCTCCCCGCGCCAGGTCCGCGACCCAGGGTCGAAAGTCCCGGGCCGCTGTCCTTGCCAGGTGGATACCCATCTCATGTTCGTGCCCCCCAGCATCCGCCACCTGTTTTCCGCAGCTCTATGGCAGTGACCGGCCCGGCGGATCCGGACACCGTCGAGCCCGACATGAACGGCCCGGCGCCTTGCGCACCATCATCAGCTGCGGGGACGGTCCACCCGGCGCGCGCTCAGCCTGAGCGCTGCACGGTGATATGACGGCTGGTGGCCTCGGCGTGCTCGGGGGTCGGGACGCTGACCTCGAGGATGCCCTTGTCGTACTTCGCGGTGATGTTGTCGGCGTCGGCGCCCTCAGGCAAGGAGACCGAGCGCGTCAGCGAGCCGTATCGGAACTCGGAGTGCCGGCCTTCCTTCGCTTCCTCGCGGCGCTCGGCGTGGATAGTGAGCATGCCGGATTCCACGGTGACCTCGATGTCCTTGTCCGGGTCCAGGCCGGGCAGTTCGGCCCGGACCAGATACTTGCCGTCCTCGGTATAGTCCTCGACCCGGAACGTCTGGGCCTGCCCGAACGGCAGCCAGGCGGACCATGGCGAGTCCAGCCAGTCGAATATGTCCGGGAAGCGGGCCGGCGCGGTGTGCCGGCGAGTTGGTAGCGGCATGGCGACTCCAATCGCGTAGGCCATGTATCTCTTCCTGATGCCATTCCGAGCCGCGCCGCCGGCCAAGAGGACGGACATCCTGAGTAGCCGGGACCTTCGGCCCGCGCGCAATGTTCGGCCCGCGGTGCCGGCTCCTTGTGGCCCGGGACGCGAGTGGCAGGCTGTGGAGAAGAGGTCGGCAGCGACCGGCGATGACCTGGCAGGCAGTGGCAGATCGGACGGAGGCAATCCAATGCATGCGGTAGTCGGTGATGTGCTGGTGGTCCGGGGACGTCATGTGGGCGACGAGGATCGCGAAGGGGTGATCATGGAGGTGCACGGTTCTGACGCCGGGCCGCCGTATGTGGTCCGGTGGGCAAACGGGCACGAGAGCGTGTTCGTGCCTTCCGCGGACACCATCGTCGAGCATCTCCCGGTGCCACGCCAGGGCAGCTGAATTAGCCTTCCACGGCTTCCGGCGCCCGCCAACGGGCTCGGCCGCTTAGTCGGCGTGTGGCGGTTCGCAGCCAAGCTCGGTCTGGGGCTGAGGCGGTGGGCCTGGTTGCCAAATTTATCCGCGGTGGTGTGAACGGCGCACTGCGCTACATCCAGCCCCCGGCAGCCGGCAGCCAGGCTTGCCTGACATGGCAGCGGTCAACGGTTGAATCTTAGTACCGCGCAGCAGATCAAGGCTGGTTTTCGAATGCATACTCGTTACCTGGGCTAACTAAGAAGAGCCATCCGGTGCAACTAGAGCCAGACGCCTTTTGCCCCCGGGGCATTTCGGCCGCGGCGGCCGCAACACCCCTGTCTGGTCCGCTGCCCGCGCTCGCCCTTCGCTGGCAGGGCCAAAGGTCCCTCCGCTGCCGCGTTCAGGCCGGGCGTCCCGGCAGGCTGGTGACCATCGGCCCTGCCAGCGGCGGCCCGGCCGGCGGCATTCTGAGGTCTACCGGAGGGGGGATGGTGATGGTATTCGCGGACCGCATCGATGCAGGACGGCGGCTAGCCGCCAGCCTGCGGCATCTGGGTGGCGAGCCGGTCGTGGTTCTCGGCCTGCCGCGCGGCGGCGTCCCGGTCGCCTCCGAGGTCGCCCGCGCGCTCGGCGCGCCACTGGACGTCGTCGTGGTCCGCAAGCTCGGTGTGCCGTTCCAGCCTGAGCTGGCGATGGGCGCCGTCGGTGAGGACGGCGTCCGGGTCATTAACCCCGCGGTTGTCCGACAGGCCGGCGTGTCCGCCGATGAGCTGGCCGTGGTGGAGGCGCGGGAACAGGCGGAAGTCGCCCGCAGGGCGTGGCGGTATCGCGGCGGGCGGCCGCGCGTGCCGCTCAAGGGCCGGGTCGCGGTGATTGTCGATGATGGCATCGCGACCGGTTCGACTGCCCGTGCCGCGTGCCAGATAGCCCGCGCGCTGGGCGCCGCGCGCGTGGTGCTGGCCGTGCCGGTCGCGCCGCCTGGCTGGGAGGACCGGATCGGGTCCGACGCTGACGAGATGATCAGCCTGTCCACCCCGGAGCCGTTCTTCGCGATCGGGGAGTTCTACGCCGACTTCTCCCAGACCAGCGATAACGAGGTCGCGGCCTGCCTGCGGCGGGCCGCCGCGCCGGAGCTGGACCCAGCACCGCAGCACGTGGCCATCCCGGCGGCTTCAGGCGATCCGCCCGGCCTGGACGCGGCGGTCGAGATCGCCGCCGGGCCGGTCCGCCTGCCCGGCCAGCTAGCCATCCCGGATCAGGCGGCCGGGATCGTAGTGTTCGCCCACGGCAGCGGCAGCAGCCGGCACAGCCCCCGCAACCGCTACGTCGCTACGGTCCTCAACCAGGCGGGTCTGGCCACCCTGCTGATCGACTTGCTCACCCCGGAGGAGGAGTCGGACCGGGCCAACGTGTTCGACACCGGGCTGCTGGCCCGCCGCCTCTCCGCCGCCACCAGCTGGGTGCGCGCCCTGCCTGCCGCCGCGGGCCTGCCGGTCGGTTACTTCGGCGCAAGTACCGGCGCTGCCGCGGCGCTGCTGGCCGCCGCCGAGCCCGGGTCGGATATCACCGCGGTCGTATCCCGGGGCGGTCGCCCCGATCTTGCCGCGCCCCGACTCCGATCCGTGAAAGCGCCGACACTGCTCATCGTCGGCGGGAACGACGAAGCCGTGCTAACCCTGAACCGCCAGGCCCAAGCCCAGCTGCGCTGCGAGAACAAGCTCGCCGTTGTGCCGGGCGCCACGCACCTGTTCCAGGAACCCGGCACTCTCGCCGCCGCGGCCGCGCTCGCCAGTGACTGGTTCGCCGGCCACATCCCTGCAGGCTCCCGCCCGCCCCGCTGACCCGGTGCCCTACCCGGACCGCTCGAACTCGGACAGCGACACGCACTCGCGTAATGCCCGTGCTTCGATCCTTGATGACCGATAGTCCTCGGGCTCCGTGCCGAAGGTCCCGCGAACTTGGGACCAAAGCCGACGCAGTCTGCACTACTTAGGCCTTAGAAAGGGATGTAGGGGGTAAAAAGATGAGGCGGTCAGTTCACCGGTTGCTATCCGGCGCTTCGATCACGACAGCAGCCATGGCAGTGATACTCGGACAGGCCGCTATAGCCAACGGCGCGCAGGTTACGCGGGCTGGGAATAGCGCAGCGGCCGAGGCGACCGCTTATGTTCCGCCGAGTAAGCCCCTCTACTACGGCGAGAAGGGCGCCGCTGTCAAGAGCGTCCAAGGCCGCCTTGCCCAGTTGCATTACTACCCAGGGCCGATCGACGGCATATTCGGAGACGACACGCTTGAGGCGGCCTGGGCATTCCGTGAGGTGCAGGGGCTGCGGGTCACCGTCAACAACGAGGCCGAGCCCATCACTACCGCGTTCCTGAAAGCACTCGTTCACCCGAAGCAGCCGTACAAGTTGGTGCCGAAGGGCAGCGCGGACCGCGTCGAGATCAATCAGAACATTCAGGTCCTGGTCCTGTACCGGAACAGCAAGGCTGTCCTGATCGCTCACGTCTCCACTGGCGGCAGGTACTACTACCCCTGCCCCGGCGACCCCTCCGCGACCTGCGGCCCGGCGGTAACGCCGGACGGGAACTACCACGCGCTGTGGTTCTATCCGGGATGGATGACAGTGCCGCTCGGCACCATGTACAACCCGGTCTTCTTCATTGACTCGGCTTACGCGGTACACGGCGACATCCCCGTGCCGTGGTATCCGGTCTCGCACGGTTGTGTCCGGCTCTGGATGGACATAGCACCTTGGTTCCACAACGACCTGCGCATCGGCGGGCCGCACCCAACGCCCATCTACATCCGGGGCACCGCGCGGCCTTACCCGGACTCGAACTGACGAAGGCCCTTCTGATGCGTGGAGTAACGCGCGCCCCATAGCCGAGCTGATCCCGGGCAGTGCACACCTACGTGAATGGCATGACATGCGCTTGCCCTGCTCCGCCGGCGTCGATGTTCGCCTTCGGCTTCGTGCTCGTCGGCGCGATGCGAGCGCTGCCGCTGTACGACCAGCTCGCCCGCGGCAGCAGGCTCTCCTCCACTTCGAGAAGCGTCGCTGACTGGTGTGGCTCAGTCGGCGTGCAGGGCGGCCCTGATGTCGTCCCCGGGGTCGGGCAGCTCAGGGCCAGGAGTCTGCATCCGGACACTGGCGAGGCGGCCGTTCCACGTTGCTGGCGGGGTGTAGCGCGGCGAGACGGGCAACCCGCTGTCGAAACCGAGGCGCAGGCCGGCCCCGCCGTGCTGGATGGCGACCGGGAGGCCGCCAGCGAAGTGCAGCAGGCCCACGCTGACGTGGCCCTGCCACAGTCGAAGGGTTCCACCGCCCTCCGGATTGAGCGTGCAGTCCGCGCCGACCGTCTGCGGACCGGGCGGTAGCGGCCTGTCCGCCGTGACTTCCAGCAGTTCGCCGGCCCGGGAGAACACGAAGGCCAGGCGGCTGCTGGTCACGAACATCGCGAACCCGCCGTTCCAGTCTCCCAGCGCAAACAAGACCCCCGCAGGTTCGCTGGCCGCCACAACCTGCGCGGTGAACCGGAACCCCCCGAACAAAGCAGGCAGCGCTTCGTCGCAAACCGGACCGCCGCCGGGCAGGAACGTCCGATCGGAACCTGCGGGCCAGACCGGCCCGATGATGGCGCCGAACCGGTTCACCAGGGTGTCATCGATCGGGAGAACGTGGTTGCGTTCAGCCTCGGCGAGCCAGCGGCGCTCCAGGTTTGCGACCACCTCGGGATGCGCGGCGGCGACGTCGGTCGCCTCAGAGAAGTCGCTCCCGAGGTCGAAAAGAGCCCAGCGGTCGTCTTCGAACCGCCTGCTGCCGACGGCCCGTTCCTCCTCGTCGCGCACGCCGGAGGAGATGTGGTCAGTCGTCGCTTTCCAGCGCCCGTGGACGATCGACCGGGAGCCGAGCATCTCGAAATACTGGGTGTCGCGGGGGCCGGAGGCCGCCGGATCGCCGAACGTCGGCCGGATGCTGGCTCCATCAACCGGCTGCTGGGCCACCCCGTCCACCTCGCTGGGAAGGTCGATCCCTGCCGCCTCGAGGATGGTGGGGAACAGGTCGGTAACATGCACGAAGGCAGACCGGACCGCGCCGGCGCTCGACCCGGCAATCTCCCGCGGCCAGTGCGCGATCAGCGGAGTCCGGGTGCCGCCCAGCCAGGTGTACCGCTTCCACAACCGGAACGGCGTGTTCCCGGCCCAGGCCCACGCCCAGGAGTAGTGGTTATAGGTGCGCTGGCCACCCCAGTCCTCGTAGTGGGCCAGGTTGTCGGCCATGGACTCGCGGATGCGGGCTGTGAAGCGGTGCTCGTTGACACTGCCGGCCGCGCCGCCCTCAGCACTGGCGCCGTTGTCCGAGAAGAGCAGGATCAGGGTGTTGTCCAGCGTTCCGCTGTGCTCAAGAAAGCTGATCAGCCGCCCAACCTGCGCATCGGCGTGAGTGAGGAAGCCCGCGAAAACCTCCTGCTGGCGGGCCTGCATCCGGCGTTCGGCGGCACCCAGCTCCGCCCAGCCTCCCACCCACTCCGGCCGGGGGGTCAGCACCGTGCCGACCGGCACCACCCCGGCCGCAAGCTGGCGCCGGAAAATCTCCTCGCGCCAGGCATCCCAGCCCCGGTCGAACCGGCCACGGTAGGGCTCGACCCAGTCGGCCGGCACGTGGTGCGGGGCGTGCGTGGCACCGAGCGCGAAGTACAGGAAGAACGGCTTGCCCGGCGCGGCATGCTGCTGATCAAGCAGGAACCGGATAGCTGTGCTCGCCAGATCCTCGGACAGATGGTAGCCATCCCACGGCCCGGCCGGCGGATCCACGTAGTGGTTGTCCTGCACCAGGTTCGGGGCCCAGTGATTAGTGTCACCCTGCAAGAACCCGTAGTAGCGCTCAAAACCCAGCCCCAGCGGCCACTGGCTGAATGGGCCCGCCGCCGAACGTTCGAAGCGCGGGGTGAGATGCCATTTGCCCACCGCCATAGTGGAGTAGCCCGCATCACGCATGATCCGCGGCAGCGGCGCGGCCGAGCGCGGCAGTCGTGCCGTGTAACCCGGGTAGGCCAGCGGAATGTCCGCCAGGAACCCCATGCCCACCGCGTGGTGGTTCCGGCCGGTCAGGAAGCAGGCCCGAGTGGGCGTGCACAGTGCCGTCACGTGGAACCGGTTGTAGCGCAGGCCCCCGCCCGCCAGCCGGTCCATGTGCGGGGTGGCGATGTCCGACCCGAAACAGCCAAGCTGCGCGAAGCCAGTGTCGTCCAGGACGATCGCCACCACGTTCGGCGCACCGTCAGCCGGCCGCACCGGCGTCACCCGCATGTGCGCCACGCCGGCCACCGTGAGCGCGTCGGCCCGCGACCCATCCGGCGCGGCAGCTCCGTCGGGGCTACGGCTGGACCTGGCCGTCATGAAACTGCTCCTGTCTGGTTCACGCCACCTGAGCTTACGAGGCACGGCCTGCGTCGGACCAGCGCAGCCGGACGCCCCGGGCCGGACAGTTGCCAGCACGGCTCGAGCGAGGTCAACCAGCTCTCCCTCACACTCGCGGCGGAGAGTGCGTTGCTACCTTGGTATGAACTACTGCGGTATGCTGGCGCCATGAAGGTCGACAAGTTGAGCATCTCGTTCGAGCCGGACCTAGGTGATGCGGTGAGGTCGGCAGCTGCCCAGGCCGGCAAGCCGGTGTCAACGTGGCTTGCCGAGGCTGCCGCCAGCAAGCTGCGAGCCGAGGCGCTGGCTGATTTCCTGGCCGGCTGGGAAGCCGAGCACGGCACCCTGACTGCCGAGGAGATCGCCATGGCCGAGCGCGAGCTGGGCCTGGCAGCAGGCGACACCGCGGCGTGAGCGCGCTGATCCTGGACTCGGGCGCGCTGGTGGCCGTGGACCGCGACGACCGCGCGATGATCGCCCGGCTGCGAGTCGCGCAGCGCAGCGGGCTGGAGTTGCGGAGCAACGCCATGGTGGTCGCCCAGGTCTGGCGCGACCGGCGTGGCCGGCAGGTGAACCTGACCCGCGCACTCCGAGCCGTCGACGTGCGCCCGGTCAGCCAGGGCGATGGCCGCAACGCGGGCGTCCTGCTCGGCGAAGCGGGCACGGCCGACCCGATCGACGCCTCTGTGGTGCTGCTCGCCGCGCCCGGTGACAGGATCCTCACTAGTGACCCCGGTGACCTAACTCGGCTCGCGTCGGCAGCCCGACGCTGCGCTGTCATCGTCCCCTGTTAACAGAAGGAGGAGCGTGATCTGCGGTTCGACCGGAAGCGACCGAGCGCAGCGTGCTGGGACTGCGCCAGGTGGAACCCGTCCATTTCCACCCGCCGAGCGTCGTCGCCTAGGCCCCTAACGATGGCCTGCGCGAGCGCCCGCACGACTTCCTGGCCGACGCCGACTACACCCTCGGCGGCATGTCTGCCCAGCTCGACTTGCCACCGGGCCGAACCCGGCACGGCTGAACAGCCCGGGCCCGCGAGGCCATGCAGACGATTGACGCCTGCGGTCAACGCTGTCCCCTGGCCCCAGTCCGCCAGGTGTGGGTCGGTGGGTGGCGGTGCAGGTAACCCCTGTATCCGACCACAGCGATCAGCACCACGAAGAGCCCCAGCCCGATCTGGATTCCACGGGTCAGGCCGGGTGGGTAGATCACCTGAATCAGGTAGTGCGAGATGAACCCGCCCCGGTATCCCGCCTCCCCCCCGCGGCGGAGCAGGTAATCCTGCAGCCCTGTAAGCGGGCAGCCGAAGCCAACAAATTCAATCAGTGCGCCATACACCATCGCCGGCACCTGTACCCAGATGACCCACGGCCAGCGCCAGGCGAGGAAGGAGCCGCCCACCACGAAACCGATAAACAGCAGGTGGACGATGAGCACGAGGTCAGCGGCAATTCGGTACCACATCATCTTCACCATCAAGACAGCAGCCAACCCCCAGAATAGGTCCAAACGCTGACCAGAGGCTTGCTGAGCCAATCCTCCTCTCGACCAGCAGGGGAACCGACTCCTAGGAGGCTTGATGGCAGTGCGCTCACTGGGTTGGCTTGGCGTGCGTACGCCCAAGGCGGCGGCGATGACGGCTTTCTACCGTGACGTGCTCCAGCTTGAGGTGATTCTCGACAGGCCGAGCACGGCTTGGTTCCGGCTGGCAGACGGCACGGAAGTTCACGTCTACGGCCCGGACGACGCGGACCACGATTTCTTCGGGAGCTCACCGGTGATCGGGTTCGCCGTCGATTCGATGCGGGCCGCCTGCGCCGCCCTGAACGCAGCCGGAATCGAGTTCATCTATGCCGAGCCGCAGCGGCCGACGGGCGGGCGTGGCAGCACTTCCGCGGCCCGGACGGCAACGTCTACGAGATCATCGGCCCCGACGATCTGGACGGGCCAACAGGCGGGGGCCCGTGAAGCCAGCTGGCACGTCGGACATCGGTGCGTGCTAGCTGGCGCCTGGCTATGGAGCGCGCGCCGTGTCATGCTGAGGCCTGCGGAGCGGTCCTTTGTGCCCTTGCGGCCGTTTCGCCGAGCCTGTCCAAGGTACTGACGCGCCGAATCGGCCTGTCACTTCGGTAAGGAGGTGGCAGCTCGGTGCGCATCCCCCGCCTCGCCACACGTTCCGTCATCGTCATATCGGTCCCGCTGCTGCTGGCGGGGGTGATCGCCGGTATCGCCCCCGCGACGGCCGGCGCCGCTCCGACCAGGCCGGCGGGACCGGCGACATCGCTCAGCATCAGCGGCGACCTGCGTGGCGTGGCTTCCACTTCCGCCAGCGATGTCTGGGCGGTCGGCTCCGCAAGTAGTGGCAAGACCCTGATCCTGCGGTGGAACGGCAAGGCCTGGAAGCGGGTGCCCAGCCCGAGCCCGGCGGGCAGCTACCTGGCCGGGGTGGCCGCGACGTCCGCTCGGAACGCCTGGGCGGTCGGCTCCACTGCCAGCGGCAAGACCCTGATCCTGCGGTGGAACGGCACCGCGTGGAAGCGGGTGCCCAGCCCCAGCGGCACTCTGTCCGGCGTGGCCGCTGTCTCGGCTACGGACGCCTGGGCGGTTGGCGGGAAGCTGATCTTGCACTGGAACGGCACCGCCTGGAAGTCAGTGCCCAGCCCGAGCCTCAAAGGTACCGCCTATTTGAACGCTGTAGCCGTCACATCAGGCAGCAACGCCTGGGCCGTCGGCGAGGTTGTCGGCAGCATGTCGTCCGCAGCCGGCTTGATCTTGCACTGGGACGGCAAAGCCTGGAGTCGCGTGCGCAGCCCGACGCCGTCCTACGGAAAGTACGGCAATGCCCTGGAAGGCGTGGCCGCCACCTCCGCCGGCAACGCCTGGGCAGTCGGCTGCACCGACGGTTGCCCCGTCGGCGGCACCCCCCAGATCGAGCGGTGGCGCGGGACCTCCTGGAAGCAGGTGGCTGCCCCTACTACCCCCTACGCTCTCTACAGCCTGGCGGGCGTGGCCGCCACCTCCGGTAACGCCTGGGCGGTCGGCGGCGGCGGCCCCGTCACTTCGGAAAGTACGGCGACTGTGCATTGGAACGGGCGCGGATGGACGCTGAGTCACGCAAGATCCGGTGCCGGGCTGGGCGGGGTTACCGCGATCTCCGCCAAGGACGCCTGGGCTGTCGGCGGCACCGCCAGCGGCCGCACCTTGATCCTGCACTGGAACGGCACCACCTGGAGCTGATCCGGCCAGCAACGATGCCGTCGCTGGCCGGGGGCGAACCGGGCTCGAGGAGCGCGCAACCCGAGGCGTGCCCGGCGAGGTGATGCGCGGGCACGCCACGCCTGCGGTCTGGCGTGTTGATTCCGGCGTCTGAGCCGGGATCGGTCAGGGCAGCTGCGTGATCACCAGCTTGGCGGACCGGTGCGCCCATAGATCGGCGTTGGGGTCGATGTAGGGGGAGGCGCCGTTGCTCGTGTCATGGTCGCACCAGATGGTGACCGTGGTCGGCGCGCTCAGCGGTGACCGGTACTGCGATGTCCGGTCCGGACGGTTCAGCGGGCCAGGTCGGAGAGTATCTCGCTCAGCCGGGTCAAAGCTGCAGCGATCCACGGCAGCGCGAGTGGCTGGGACGAAGCCAGCGCGGCCTCCCGTTGCTCCGGTGTGTCGCCGTAGAGCAATGCGGTCGCTAGCCGCAGCCGCAGTGCGTCATCGCTGTCGCCGAACGCGCTGCCGGGCAGGGTCGCGGCGCCGTACCGGTCGAGCAGCAGTCCAGCCAGACCTGCGCCCGTTGTGA
The DNA here is from genome assembly GCA_052143255.1 of Streptosporangiaceae bacterium. Taxonomy (GTDB): domain Bacteria; phylum Actinomycetota; class Actinomycetes; order Streptosporangiales; family Streptosporangiaceae; genus JAJYUU01. Next base: position 28,159 of record JBKQTJ010000148.1, read on the forward strand.
CGCTTTGCCGGCCCTGCTCGCGCACGCTTCATCGAGCCATCCGGATGAAACCGGGCCGCTGTACGCCGAGGCCATCGCCTGCACCGCGCGCTCGGGTGATCTGTTTGCGAGCCTGGGTGTTCTTAATGATGCCGGCTTCATGGCCCTGCAGAAGGGGGACCTTCCTGCCGCGAGGGCTCATCTGGAAGGCGCACTACGAGCCGCGGCGGCAGTCGGAGTGCTGCACCCCCTCGCATGGGGGAACCTGGCCGACGTGATCCGGGCAGAGGGCGATCTAGACGGCGCGCGATCCGGATTCCAGGACGTGGTCCGGATGAGCCGCCGGGCCGGCGACAAGTGGGCGATGGCTGGCGCGATGATAGGACTGGCGTGCCTGGCCGCCGACCTGGGTGACTGGCGCCGGGCAGCGATGCTGCACGGCGCCGAGCAGGCCCTGCTTAACCAGATCGGAGCCCGATTGGCACCGTTCGATGAGCACCGCCGCCAGGCGAACCTCGACCAAGCAAGAACGGCCCTAGGTGATCAACAGCTCCAGCAGGCATACGCCGAAGGCGTTGCGCTGACCCTCGACCAAGCCATCGACCTCGCCGTCCAATGGGCACCGGCCGTCTGATGACCCCGCGCTGGCTCGGAGTTCTCAAGTTGGGCCGAGAAGGTCCCACCTGTTGCCGGCGATGTCGCGGAACACCGCGACGCGGCCGTACGGCTCGGAGCGTGGTGGCGTCACGAATTCCACGCCAGCGGCTGTCATCCGCAAGTAGGCGGCGTCGAAGTCCGCAACGTGCAGGAAGAACCCGACCCGGCCGGCGACCTGCTTGCCGACGACGGCGAGCTGCTCCTCCCCGTCAGCTCGCACCAGCAGCAGACCTGTTCCCGCTCCCGGCGGCCGGACTACCACCCACCGCTTCGGGCGTCCGTCATTGGTCAGGGACGGCGAGTCCTCCACCAACTCGAACCCGAGGATCCTGACGAAAAAGCTGATCGCAGGGTCATATTCCCTGACCACGATCGCAACGAGACTCAGATGCACGCCGCAAGCATAGGAAGTGCGTGGCCCGGTCGCCGAGTGGCAGGCCGGGCTGACTCACGCACATTCTGGCCGCTGTTTCGGGCGTGATTTGTGCAGATGACTTGTCGCCGTAGTTCCTGACTTTCCAGCGCCGGTGGCTGTGCAGCTGGCCAGAACGGGCATCGATAAATACTGTTCTCCCAACGGGTACCTGGTACTGCTGGAGACGCTCCGGATCGGGGATGCATAGCGTGGCCGCCTCGCCGCTCGATGGCATGACCGATACCTCGCTGCGGGCCTGGTGGGAGCGCAGACGGCGGGTGATCATCCCGGTGATCGCGCTCCTGGCCGCGGCCGGCGGGCTTCTCGCCTGGGGGCCGATTGGCGTCGGCCCCGGCCCGATCGGAAACTGGACCGACAGCGGGGGCATGACCGGCCTGGTGTCCCGGACGCAGCCGACGGTGCTGGTGGAATCCATCGACGCCGGCAACTCCGGTGCCGTTATCGACAGCATCGCCGTGGTCAGCGATGGCCGCTATCCCGCGCCGCACGTCGTCAGCATCAGAGGGGACGGCGACCAGGTCTGCGGCGGAGCCTGGCCGCTCACCGGCAGGCAGAACTTCTATGCCGACTGCGCAGCAGGCGGGCTCGTCCCGCTCCTAGGCAGGGCGGTGCCAGCCAACTCTCCCGTCAACGAACCAGGCCAGGGCTCGATCACCTATCCGGGTATCGGTGCCGCGATCGAAGCCGCGCCGCCGGGCCCGGCAGGCTGCTGGACGGTCACCACCCTCGTGATCCACTACCACGTGGGGATCAGGCACTACACGGCCGCGCACATCGTCAACGTGACCGAGTGCTCGAGCCAGTCGCAGCTCGCTGCATTGCGGAGGCAAGATTAGCCCTCGCGGCACTAGCGGACTTCTCGGGCCATGCCCGCAGGTTCGGGTTCAGCGCGGTGACGTCCCTGTGAGCGAGCCAACACCCCTGTAGAGGGTTAAAGGACTGGGCTGCTGCCGCCGTCGAGATTGATGGCCGAGCCCGTCACATAGGAGGAGCGATCCGACAGCAGGTAGGCCACCAGGTCGGCGAACTCCCCCGGCCGGCCTACTCGCCCCAGCGGGATGCCGGCGTGCTGCGCTAGCTGGCGATACAGCTCGTCTTCGGACTGACCTGCCGCCTGCGCGCGCCGCCGCCACTGACCACTCTCGACCAGGCCGATGAGCACAGCGTTGACCCGGATGCCGTGTCCGCCGAGGTCCTTGGACGCTGCCTTCGTGATTGCCAGGCCCGCAGCGCGAGAGGCAGCGGTCGGCAACGACGAAGCGCCAGGGGCCTTGCCGGCCACCGCGAGCACGTTGACGATGGCTCCGCCACCTGCCGCCACCAGGTGGGGCACGGCGAGGCGGGTGCAGCGAACGGCACCGAGAACCTTGAGGTTGAGATCATCGACCCAGTCCTCGTCGGAGACCTGATCGACCCGTCCGGCGGCGCTCTTGCCCGCATTGTTCACCAAGCCGTCGAGGCGGCCCCAATGGTCGACCGCCACACCGACGAACCTTTCCAGGTCAGGCAGCTGGGTCACATCGGCCTGCATGGCCAGTACGTCGCCCCCGGCGTGTCGGAGGCGGTGCTCGGTGGCGGCCAGCCGATCGGAGTCTCTTCCGCAGACTGCTACCCGGGCCCCTTCCTCTACCAGCCGGTCGGCAAGCGCCGCTCCCAGCCCATCAGTCCCGCCGGTGATGAGGATGACCTTGCCGTCGAGGTGCAGATCCATAGCGCCATTCTGGCCCAGACACGACGGATCAGCCGGGCGCGATGCGCCTGCCGCAGAGCTAGCCAGCCGATATCAGCGCGCCGAACAACTGCGCGTACCGAAGTAGATGCAGGTCGCCGACGTAGTGTTCACAGATATTGACCTGTGCAGCGCGGCCCATCCGGTTGGCTTCTTCCGGGTCGTGAAGCAGCCGGCTTACCGCCGCGCCGAAAGCCTCAAGATCCCGCGGATCTGGCAGCAGGATCCCGGTGCCGGGGGCGATCTGGTCGATGATCCCGCCGACCGCCGAACCGACTACGGGCCGCCCTTTCCACATGCCTTCCGCCACCGTCAGCCCGAATCCCTCAGCCAGGCTCTTCTGGACGATGACGCTGGCATGCCGCTGCAGCGCATTGACCATCGCCGCGTTCTCGTCAGGGTCCTCCAGCGGAAGGGTGATAAGCAGGACCCGGTCGCGAGCGGCCGCGGGTAGCTCATGCCATTGCAGCAGGCACTCCGCGAACACCGCGGCACCGTCCGGGTCGTCGGTAACCCCCGCGACCGCGGGCCCGACGAGCAAAAGGTACGCATTCCCGGCGCTGGACGCGACGTACTTCGCGAACCCGTGCATGACGCCCGGCATGTCCTTGAGATGGTCCCACCGGGACACCTGAACGACCAGCGGATCCCCCGCGGCGGGACGGCTGTCACCGGTGATCTGCGCAGGCCTGGTCACCACGTCCACGTTGCCGTCATTGCGCGTGAACGACGTAGCGTCACCTGGCGCAGCGCCGTCGAGCACCCCAATCCGTGTCAGGATGGCCCGCACGCTGCTGTCGGTCAGGTGCTGGTTCTTCGGTGAGAAGGGATCGATCGACGGCGGAATGATCGCCACGCTGTCGTCCGGTATCCACGAGGGAACGTAGTCCCGTCTGGAGAAGACATACATTTGCGCAGCGGTCAGGTACGGTCGCAAGAAGCTCCAGCCGGCCATGGTCGCGTCGTTCTCCCAGTCGACGCCGATGTGGGAACGCCAGGCCACCTGGGCACCCGCACTCGCCAGCGCGGCTGTCAGCCCGGCGGTCTGCGGATCGTGAAGCAGCACGAGATCTCCCGGCCGTATCCGCTCCAGCAGCTCGACAGCGTTCGCGGCCAGCATCCGGGCGTAATGGCCAGCCTCAATGCCGCTGACCGGGCCACCGGCTAGCTCGCCATGGATCTGGTTGTGCAGCCGTTTTGTCGTGACGAAGAATTCAGCGTCTCCGGCGATCACGCCCCAGCCGATAGGAACATCAAGATCCTCCGCATACCCGATGAGCACCTGCAGCATCTCGGCGACGCCGCCGCCCACCGCGGTCGAGCTGACGTTCCAGATCGTGCGGCCTGCCAGCCGCTGCCGGAACTGGTCTGCAGCCTCCGCCAGGCGCTCGCGGCGCTCCCCGCCGACGACCGTCTCCAGCTGGGCGACCGGGCGCCTGGGCACGTCCACCCACCTCACCAGGCTCACTGCCGACCTCCTTGCGGGCAACAACCTTGGGCCGCAGACCGGCGGCTGGCCGCGAGGTTGCGCCCCCCTGCGGCGATCCGCCTGGTCACTGATCTGTCGACCCATACCCAGCCGCGACCCACAGGTCAACATCATCTGCTGTGTCTGATTCTCACGGCATTTACTATCAGACTGGCATGAAAGCCTCGGCACGCCAGCAGCACCAGTCCGGGGCAGAAGCTCCGCAGCGGGCAGGTATATGACGTCGAGGGCGCGCCGAGCGCGGTCCGGGTCGCGGTTGCTCTCGGCTGGAAGTGGCCGGCAACAGCGAAACGGGGAAGACATGATCAGCGACACTCTGAGCGAAGCGGTTTCCGAGATGCGCGGCGACTTGCAAGAGCTGCCAGACAGCTATCCGCCTGGGGACCCGCTCACCGAACGCATCGTGGCTCTTATCGAGCAGATGGAGGCGGTACAGCAAGAAGTCGAGAACCGCGCCGCCGCGGACCTTTCCGCGGTCGACCGGGAGTACCAGCTCCGCGAGATGGGCGACCCGGAGCCTCCGGATTAGATGACTGTTGCCCCGTACGGCCTTTGAAATGCCGCGCCCCTGGGGAACACAACAGGATGGGCTCAGCTCAACTCAAGTCACAGCGCGGCAAGACCAAGGACGTTGGCAAGACAGCAAGGGCCAAGCTACCGCCAGGCCGTTACCTGGATCGTGAGGAGAGCTGGCTGCGGTTCAACCAGCGAGTCCTGGAACTGGCGGAGGACGAGACCATCCCGCTGCTCGAGCGGGTGCGTTTCCTGGCCATCTTCGCCAGCAACCTGGACGAGTTTTTCATGGTCCGGGTGGCCGGGCGGGTCCGGCGGATGGCGGCCGGGCTGCCGGTGGAGAGTGCGACCGGGGCGTCGCCTGAGCAGGTACTCACCAGGACTCTGGCAACCGCTCGTGAGCTCGCCGTCCGGCATGCCGCATGTTTCAGTGACTCGGTCTTGCCAGCGCTGGCCACGGAGAACATCCAGATCCTGCGCTGGAAGGAGCTGTCAGCCGCCGAGCAGGAGACGCTACAGGCGCTCTTCCGTCAGCGGATCTACCCGGTACTCACGCCGCTCGTTGTCGACCCTGCCCATCCGTTCCCCTACATCTCGGGCCTGTCGCTCAGCCTGGCCGTCATGATTGCCGACCCGCGGACGGCTAAGACGATGTTCGCCCGGGTGAAGGTGCCTCCGCTGCTGCCGCGGTTCGTTCCCGCGGCTCCGTACCGGTTCGTGCTCCTGGAAGACGTGATAGCCGCTCACCTGCCCGAACTGTTCAAAGGTCTGGACGTGATCGAGCACTACGTCTTCCGGGTTACCCGTGCCCGCGATCTGGAGATCGACGAGGACGTGACGGAGGACCTGCTGAAGTCATTGGAGCGCGAGCTGATGCGCCGCCGCTCGGAGCCCGCCATCCGGCTGGAGGCGGAAGAGTCGATGTCCAGCGACGTGCTGGCCAACCTGGTAGCCGAGCTTGGCATCGACACTCGCGCCGTGTGCCGGCTGCCCAGCCCGCTCGACCTTTCTGGGCTGACCGCCGTCGCCGATCTCGACCTGCCCAAGCTGAAGTACCGGCCCTTCGTCCCATCGGAGACTGCACTGCCGCCTGACTCAAGCGTCTTCACGACGCTCGCCGAGCGCGACGTCCTCGTGCATCTCCCCTACGACTCGTTCGCCGCAACCGTGCAGCGCTTTGTCGTGTCGGCCGCTTCCGATCCGCGGGTGCTGGCGATCAAGCACACGCTGTACCGTACCAGCGGTGATTCCGAGATCGTTGACGCCCTCATCGACGCGGCCACGGCAGGCAAGCAAGTTGTGGTGGTCGTCGAACTCAAGGCACGCGGCGACGAGGGAGCCAACATTGCCTGGGCCCGCAGGCTAGAAGAAGCCGGCTGCCATGTGGTGTACGGCTTCGTCGGGCTGAAGACGCACTGCAAGATGGTGCTAGTGGTGCGTGAGGAACCGGATGGCACGCTGCGCCGGTTCTGCCACATCGGGACCGGGAACTATCATCCCAAGACCGCGCGCCTGTATGAGGACTTCGGCCTGCTCACCGCGGACCGAACCGTGGGCCAGGACATCACCGACCTGTTCAACCACCTCACCGCCTACAGCCAGGAGTCGCAGTACTGCCGGCTGCTTGTCGCCCCGGAACACCTGCGGAGTGGCCTGCTGGAACGGATAGACGGGCAAGCGGAGCGGGCCCGCCGCGGCGAGCCTGCCGGGATCCGGATTAAGTGCAACGCGATCATCGACGAGGTGATCATCGACTCGCTCTACCGCGCATCGCAGGCTGGGGTACCGATCGACCTGTGGATCCGCGGGATATGCGGTCTGCGGCCCGGGTTGGCCGGCGTCTCGGAAACGGTCCGCGTCCGCAGCATCCTCGGCAGGTTCCTGGAGCACTCGCGGGTATATGCATTCGGCAGCAGCCAAGACGGGACAGCGGCCGGAGATGTCTGGCTGGGCAGTGCCGACCTCATGCACCGGAACCTGGACCGGCGGGTGGAGCTGCTGGTCCGGGTGACCGACCCTGGCCAGCAGGCCGACCTCAGCCGCCTCCTGGACCTGGCCATGGACGACGGCACCGCATCATGGTGGCTGAGCCCGGACGGCATCTGGACCAGACACGACCTGGACGGCTCCGGAGCCCCCCTCCTGGACATCCAGGAGCACCTGATCAAAGTTCGGCAAGGCCACTCCCGGGGTGGCTGACGCTGCCGGGCGCCCGCATACTCATCTTCACGCTTCCGGACGCGTCCGGCCTGGAGTCTTCACCCTTTCGGGATGAGGTCCAGGGGCGAGGAGCGGGCATAGTGTCCGGTGCCGATGATCGGTGAATAATCGATGAAGCATCGGTTAAGTATCGGTGACCCTACGACTGGGATCCGGCGTCGTTGCCGGCCCTCTGGTCTGGCACCTGAGCATGCACAGGAACGGCTGCGGAGCGGAGCAACTATGGGTGTGCTGACGGCAGAGACGACGGCGCGACGGCTGCCGAGATATCAGCTCGAATCGGGGCTAGCGCACATGACGCCGGCTGATCGCGCGGCACGCGGTGCGGATGCGCGAGCTCAGGTGCCCAGGGAGAGTCACTCGGGATTCGATCCGCCTGCTGGTCGGCCTGACCCTCTCACCCTGCTGGAGGAGCAGGCCAAGTCGCGGGTGCCAGAGCTGGTACCGATCCGGTGGGGCCGGATGGCGACCTCCCCGTTCGCCTTCTTCCGTGGCGCGGCGCTGCCGATGGCCAGCGATCTGGCCAGCACTCCGGTCTCCGGGCTAGCGGTGCAGGCATGCGGGGATGCGCACCTGTCGAACTTCGGCATCTTCGGCTCCGCCGAGCGCCTGCTGGTATTCGACGTCAACGACTTCGATGAGACCTTGCCCGGCCCCTGGGAGTGGGATATCAAGCGACTCGCAGCCAGCCTGGAGGTGGCGGGGCAGGACAACGGACTTCCCGGCAAGAAGCGCCGTGAGATCGTCATGGCTGCGGTCGGCAGGTACCGGCAGGCGATGCGCACCTTCGCCGGGATGAACAACCTCGACGTCTGGTACGCCCGCGCCGACATGGACCAGCTCCGGGCTGAGTTCGAATCCAACCTGAACAAACGGCAGCGCGCGGCCGTCAGCAAGGGCCTATCCAAGGCACGAACCCACGACAGCATGCAGGAGCTTGCGAAGCTTTGCTATCAGTTGGATGGTCGGCCGCGGATCACCTCTGACCCGCCGCTGCTTGTACCGATCGATGAGCTATTGCCCAAGCAGATGGAAAGGAAGAGCTTCGAATCGCAGCTGAACGACCTGGTAGGGAAGTACCGGCGCACTCTAGCTGCCAACCGCCGGTTCCTCCTCGATGAGTTCGAGGTTGCTGACATGGCGCGGAAGGTAGTCGGCGTCGGCAGCGTCGGGACTCGCTGCTGGATCTTGCTGATGCTCGGCAAGGATGCGTCCGATCCCCTGTTCCTGCAGGTGAAAGAAGCAGAGGCATCAGTGCTCAGCCAGTTCGTCGGCGCCAGCAAGTACACCAACCAGGGTCAGCGGGTCGTCGTCGGCCAGCAGCTGATGCAGGCATCCAGCGACATCTTCCTGGGCTGGCAGCGAGCTGATGGCCTCGACGGGAAAACCCGCGATTTCTACATCCGCCAGCTCCGGGACTGGAAATACTCCATCGACATCCGGACCCTGCGGCCGCGCGGGATGCGGCTGTATGGCGAACTGTGCGGCTGGACGCTGGCACGCGCGCACGCCTGCTCTGGAGACCGCATTGCCATCGCCGCATACCTCGGCTCATCCGACGTGTTCGACCGGGCCATCACCGATTTCGCCGCCGCCTACGCCGACCAGAACGCCCGCGACTACAAGTCCCTGATCGCCGCGATCGACTCAGGCCGGATCACCGCCGAGCGCGGCCTGTGAGATGACGGCCCACGGGAGCCCGGCGGATGGTCCGGCCAACGATCGCGCCGGACAGGAGCCGACAAGGGCGGATCCGGCCGCGGATACGGCCAGGGCGGAGGCGGTCGACCCGGCGTCGCTGGGCATGGCCTTCGCGCGCACGCATCATGCGCTGTGGCTCGAGTTCGGGAACCGCACTGATTTCGACAACCCGAGCCAGGAATGGCGGCGGCTGTTCGCGGAGTTGCTGGGCACCTTCGCGCTGGTCCTGGCCGCCGCCGGCGGCGGGCTCCTGCACGCGAAAGGGCAGATCAGCCTCGCTGCCGCGGTGGTCGCGCCTGGCCTGATGGTGACCGCGATCATCTTGTTCATGGGCGCGGTGTCCGGCGCGCACCTCAACCCGGCAGTATCGCTGGCCTTCGCGCTGCGCGGCGACTTCCCGTGGCGGCGGGTCCCCGGCTACATCATCATCCAGCTGGCCGGCGCGACGCTGGCGGCCCTGTTTCTCCGCTGGGTGTTCGGGAACACCGAGCATCTCGGCGCGACGCTGCCGGGGCCGGGGTACAAGAACTGGCAGGCCCTGCTGATGGAGATCGTGCTGACCGCGCTGCTGGTGAGCGTGATCCTCGGCACCGCCTCGGCCGCGCAGAACGTCGGCGCGGTCGCCGCTCTCGGCGTCGGCGGCTACATCGCCCTGGCCGGCCTGTGGGCAGCACCGGTCAGCGGCGTCTCGATGAACCCGGCGCGTTCGTTCGGTCCGGCCCTGGCCAGCGGCTACTGGACGAGCTACTGGGTGTACGTCGCGGGCCCGCTGGCAGGCGCGCTGATCGCCGTCGGCTGCGCGATGGTGCTGCGCGGCCGCGGCGGCGACGCCACCTCCCGCGCGGCAGGCTCCGGACTTCTCGGCAGCGACCTTGCCGCCGCTAAG
>JBKQTJ010000149.1:0-102267 GCA_052143255.1 Streptosporangiaceae bacterium
CGCCGGTCGGCGCCCGCCTGGGTGGGCACGGTTCCGTTCTTTGCCTATGCCGGGGTGTTCCTGCTGCTCCCGACCGGCATCGTGATCTGGAACGCGTTCCGGCACCCCACCGGCGGTTTCACGCTGGCCAACATTCGTGCGCTCAATACACCGACCGTGCGCAGCTACTTTGTTGGCTCGCTTGAGCTCTGCGTGATTACGGCGCTGGCGGGAGCCGTCCTTGGCGCGATCTTGGCGTATGCGGTCGCGTCCGGACGACCGGACGGCATAGTCCGAAGGCTGTATCTGGCCGGATCGGGTGTGCTCGCACAGTTCGGCGGTGTGACCCTGGCGTTCGCGTTCCTGGCGACCATCGGCCCCACCAGCGGCATCCTGTTCCACGCCAGCTGGTTCTACGACTTCCCGTGGGGCATCGCGCTGATTTACGTCTACTTCCAGATTCCGCTCATGGTGCTGGTGTTCCTGCCCGCGATAGATGGATTGAAGCAACAGTGGCGCGAGGCCGCGGAGAATCTGGGCGGGTCGACCTGGCATTACTGGCGGTACATAGCCGGCCCCTTGCTGGCGCCCGCGTTCCTGGGCGCGACCCTGCTGCTATTTGCGAATGCATTGTCGGCCTATGCGACGATCGTGGCATGGGAGGACCAGATCGCCTATGTCGTGCCGCAGCAGATCGGCGTCGCGCTCATCAGCGAAGTGGGCCTGGTCAACTTCAACCAGGCTGACGCGCTCGCGGTTGGCATGATCGTGATGGTGGTTATCGTCATGACGGGATACTTCCTGCTGCAGCGGAGGGCAGCACGATGGCAGCGGTGAACGAGATAGCAGCCCTGGGGGTGCCGACGGGCACGGCCGGTCTGGTGCCAAGGGGGATGCGGGCTAGCCGGCGCAGGAAGCTGAACGCCTTCAGGTATGTTACGTTCACGATCTTCGGGCTGTTCTTCCTGGTTCCGCTGCTCGCCATGGTCAAGTTTTCGTTCCAGGGCAGCAAGCCGGGCACGTGGTCGGTGGCAGCGTGGACGCAGATCGCGTCCTACCAGGGGCCGCCGCCGCTGTTGCCCGCGATCGAGATCACGCTGGAACTGGCAGTCCTGACCGGCGCGGTCATGCTGGTACTCGTGGTGCCAACCATGATCTGGATTAGGCTGCGGGTGCAGTGGCTGAGCCGGGTAATGGAATTCATCTGCCTGCTGCCGCTGACGATTCCGGCCATCGTGCTGGTCGTCGGCCTCGCCCCGATCTACAACAGGATCGAGCGGTACAACGTCTCCGCACTGATGCTGTTCTGGGCCTACGTCATCCTGGCGCTGCCCTATGCATACCGGGCACTGATCGCTGGGCTAAACGCCATGGACGCCGTCACCTTGTCGGAAGCGGCGCGCAGTCTCGGAGCGCGCTGGCCGACGGTGATGTTCCGGGTCATCGCACCGAACATGTGGCAGGCGATCGTTAATGCCCTGATGCTCACCGTGGCGCTGGTGCTCGGAGAGTTCACCATCGCCTACCCGCTGACCTACGTCAACCTGCAAGTCGAGCTGTTCAGCATCAGCCGGAACACCGAAAATGCCGGAGTGCTGTTCTCTGCGTCGGCTGCCACCTTGCTTTTCGCCTTTGCCCTCCTGCTGGCCCTGTCCTATGTCGGCCGCCGCCTTAACCGCAGCCGACCGTGAGGTGGAGCACGTGAGCTCGACAACCAGTACACAGCCAGACGCGACAAGGACTTCTGTCGAGGTCCAGATGACTGGCCTGAGCCGCCGTTATGGCCAGGTGGTCGCGCTGGACAACCTTGACCTGACCGTTAAGGCCGGCGAGCTCATCGCACTGCTCGGCCCATCGGGCTGCGGGAAGACGACCACGCTCCGGCTGGTGGCCGGCCTAGAGGACGCGGACGCTGGCCGCATTACGGTCGGCGGCAAGGACATCACCCGGCTGCCGGCCAGCAAGCGGGACATGGGCATGGTGTTCCAGGCCTATTCGCTGTTCCCGCACATGACGGTGCTCCAGAATGTGGCGTTCGGACTGCGGCTGCGGCGGATCACCTCGGCACAGCGCGACCGGCGCGCGCTGGAAATGCTGGCGCTTGTCGAACTGGAGTCGCAAGCCGACCGGTACCCGCACCAGATATCTGGCGGGCAGCAGCAGCGCGTCGCGCTTGCCCGAGCGCTGGCAATAGAGCCGCAGGTGCTGCTTCTCGACGAGCCGCTGTCTGCGCTGGATGCCAAGGTCCGGGCGCAGCTGCGCGACCAGATCCGGCGAATCCAGCTTGAGGTAGGCATCACTACCTTGTTCGTGACCCACGATCAGGAGGAGGCGCTCGCGATTGCGGACCGGGTCGGCGTGATGCGCGACGGCCATATCGAGCAGCTCGCCACTCCCACCGAGGTCTACTCCCGGCCGACGACCGCGTTCGTGGCGGAGTTCGTCGGCCTTAGTAACCGGTTGGCTGGAACTGTGAGCGGCCAGACTGTCACCGTCCGAGGGCGTGACCTGCCGCTGGTTGACCCGTCTGTTCCGGCCGGCCCGGTGACCGCGCTGGTGCGGCCAGAGGCCGTCACGCTGGCTTCCGACAGCACGGCCGAGGCGGGGCCGCTGACCGGAACGGTGATCGCGGTCACGTTCCTCGGCGCGACCAGCCGGATTACCGTCGACCTCGGTGACACCACCATCCTGGCTCAGCTGCCGACGTCTGAGGCGTCGCAGCTGTCGGCGGGCAGCCGGGTGACGCTCCAGATCCGGCCCGATCCGGTGCTGGTGTCAGCAGCAGACTCGGCAGCCGCGGACCGGGAGTGAGCGGCGGGCATGCGCCGCTGACGACGGTTCGCCGATTCGGACCGGGTGCGGTTCAGCGCGTCGGCTCGGCGGCGCCGTACCGATGCGTCGAGATCATCGAGGGCGAGCCGCATCGGGTTCGCGCTGACCTCGGCGCTGCTGACCACCGGCCCGCAGATCCGGGACGACCGCTGTTGTGCCTGGTGCACCTGACTGACCTTCAGCTCGCGGACGTGCAGTCGCCTACCAGGTTCGAGTTCCTGAACCGGCACTTCTCCGACGCGCGGTATGCCGGCATAGTGCCAGTGCAAAGACCGCAGGAGGCGCTGACAGCCCATGCCGTCGATGCCATGCTGCGGACGGTCAATGCGATCGCTGCCCCGGCAACCGGAGCGCCGCTCGAACTCGCGGTCACAACTGGCGACTCGATCGATAATGCGCAGTGGAACGAGGTGCAGGCGTTCCTGTCGCTGTTTGACGGCGGCCGGGTGGCGTTGCACTCCGGTGCCGGTTCGACTTACCACGGCGTGCAGTCGCTGGACTGGCCGGACGACATCTTCTGGAAGCCGGACGGCGTGGCGCACACTGGACCGGACCTGTTTCGCGACGCGTTCGGTTTCCCGCACCATCCGGGGCTGCTGGAGCGCGCCATAGCGGAATTCTCTGCGGCCGGGCTGCGGATGCCATGGCTGTCCTGTTTCGGCAATCACGAAGCTCTTAACCAAGGCGTGGGCGTGGTGACCCCCGACCTGGCCCGTGCCATGACCGGTGGCCGGAAGCCCTGGGCGCTGCCGGATGAGTTCGACCACGATCGGGCGCTTGAGTTCTTTACGCTAAGCCCCGAAGAATTCATGAGTGGTCCGTCGCGGTCCGTCCCCGCCGATCCTGGCCGCAGGCCGATCAGCAGGCAGGAGTTCGTCACCGCACACTTCAGCCCGGTGGCGCGTCCCGCCGGGCACGGGTTCACTGAGCGTAACCGGCTCGACGGCACTGCCTACTATGTCCACGACACGCCCGCAGTGCGGCTGATCGCGCTGGACACCGCCTGCCTGGCGGGGGGAGCGTCCGGCTGCCTGGACCATGACCAGGCCCGGTGGCTGGAAGCGCGGCTCGCGGAGGTGCACTCCAACTACCTCGGCCCGGACGGTGCCGACGTGCGGACGACGCACGAGGACCGCCTGGTCCTGGTTTTCTCCCACCATGGAGTGGACACGCTGGAGCATCCGCTGGCCAGCCACCATGGCCGGGGAGGCCAGCCGCGGCTCTGCGGCGATGACCTCGTTGCCTTGCTGCACCGTTTCCCCAACGTAGTGTTGTGGCTCAACGGCCACACCCACCTGAACGCGATCAGGCCTCGGCGGCGCGTCGATGATCCGGCACGTGGCTTCTGGGAAGTGACGACATCCAGCCTCGTCGACTGGCCGTGTCAGGCCCGTCTCGTCGAACTAATCGAGTCAGCAGGCGAGCTCGCCATTGTCTGCACGATGGTCGACCACGACAGCCCGGCAGCGCCCCGCTCACTCGACTCGGTGCGCGAGCTCGCTTCGCTGCACCGAGAGCTCGCCGCCAACATGCCATTTATCGGCGCAGACTCTGAGCGGTCGGGGACGTCAGCCGACCGGAACGTCAAGTTGCGGATGGCGGCGCCGTTCCCGCTTGCCCGGCTGGTCGGCAGCTAGCGGGCCAGGCGATGGCGGCGGATCACTACCGCCAGCTGACATCCCGGAGGGCGGCCACGTCGGAGTCGCTGCCGTCCAGGCGCACGTCGGCGGCGCTAGTCCGGCCCATCGTCCACATGGTGAGTTCCGCGGGCGTGCCAGTCACCGTGACCACCGGCGTGCGCGCCTTGGCCGTGATCCGGACCCGGCCGTTCCCGGCCGCCGGGTCGTCGGCGCGGACTAGCTCCACTCCGACGGGCGCCTTGCGCAGCATCAGCCTGGCCATGCCGAGGCGGCTCCAGAGGATATCGGCCAGCGCCGGGCTGATCTCGCGCGGCTTCCACTCCGGCTGAGCCCGGCGCACATCCTCGTGGTGCACGAAGTACTCCACCAGGTTCAGCTTGTCGTCTGCGCCGGGGAGCGCGAACAGCGACAGCCGCGGCGGACCGCTCTTGATGAGTTTAAGCAGCTCAGGATAAGAAGTCCGCTTCGCCAAGCCGGCCTGCACGTGGCGGGTGTAGCCGGCTAGCGGGCCGCCCATGACGCCCGCGCCAGCATCCGGGCGGCGCTCCCTCAGCACCAGGTGCGCGGCCAGGTCTGAGGTGCGCCAGCCAGTACATAGCGTGGGCTCGTCCGGCCCGACCTCGGCGAGCAGGGCGCAAAGGGCAAGGCGCTCATCCTGGGCATGTGTCATGAGTTGAATCGTAGGTTACGGAGTCCGCGTCGCTCGGAGGAGTAGCCCGGCTCGTCGCATTCGCAGTCCTTCGGGCCGAGACGCTATCAACTCGCGGACGCTTTCGGGTACACCGTGCTCGGAGTTGCCTGGTTTGCGGCCGAGGAAGCTTCCGGAGGTCTGCTGGCCGCGCGCGGTGTTGCGCCTTGGTGGCGCTAGCCTTCAGGGAAACGCGAAACCCAGGAGGACAGATGGCCAGCGGCGCGCTCCGCCCGCGCTCGGCGCGGCAGGAACTAGCGCTGGCGCTACTGGTGGGCGCTGCCGGAGCGGGGCTCATATTTCTGGCCACACGGCAGGGCTGGGCGCACGTCCGTACAATGCCGCCCAGGCCACTGCCGGCCAGCCTGATCACCGTCACCGGCGCCGCCCTGGTGCCGTTCGCCGACGCGCTGGCCCTGGCTAGCCTGGCCAGCCTCGCCGCAGTCGTGGCGAGCAGGCGGCTCGTTCGCAGGCTCACCGGCCTGCTGCTCGCGGTACTCGGGGCCATCCTGGCGGCCTCGGTGCTCTCGCTCTCCCAAGCTGGTGCGATCGCCGCAGCCGCGGCTAGCGGCAGCCCGACCACGGCGGGCGCGGGCTCGGTCACACAGGGCAGTGCGTCGGCGTCATCGGCCATTCCGAACGTCGCGGGTGCATCGTCTCACGTCACCTTCGTCGCGGCCGGCTGGCAGGTGCTCACGGTGACCGGTGCC
Organism: Streptosporangiaceae bacterium; assembly: GCA_052143255.1. Lineage (GTDB taxonomy): Bacteria > Actinomycetota > Actinomycetes > Streptosporangiales > Streptosporangiaceae > JAJYUU01. The sequence continues at coordinate 5,850 of JBKQTJ010000149.1, forward strand.
ATCATGCTCATGGCGGCCGGCGCCCTAGTGCTCTGGCGGGCGGACCGAATGGCCATCATGTCTGCCCGCTACGACCCCCCGGCAGGCACCGGCAATGGCACCCGGCCGCGGCCGCCAGCGGCCAACCCCGAGCGGACGACAGACCCGGTGCGGCAGGCCGGCCCAGTCCCGTCTGCCGTGTCGGCTGCCACCGATTCGGCCTCGATCTGGGACGCGATCAGCCGTGGGGACGATCCAACTTCGGCGCGGGATTAGCAGGTCGTCGGCGCATAAGGCGATGCGCCGGTGACCCGAGCAGTCAAGCGAACCCGTACCCTAAACACCACGGACCACCTCATATTTGCCCCGGAGAGGGTGTTAGCGGCCATGAGAAGGCCAGGCAGAGCGGCATCGCCGCGCCGGACCAAGGCCGGGCTTGCCGCGGGCCGGCACGCGCTCATCGGCCTCGTCAGCCGGCTGCTGATAGCGCAGGCAGGAGTCTGCGCGGCGATTGGCATCTGCTATGGCCGGCGCAACACCCCATTGCTGGTACTGACCATCGTGGCGGCCATCGCAGTCTGCAGCCCGGCCGGCAACGTCAGGTCCGGCAGCCAGTCTGCCTGGCTGCTCGCCCTCAGCGTCGAGGCGACTGCCGTGGCCGTCGGCCTGTTCAGGTTCGCTTACCCTGGCTATCTTGGTGGCACCTTGCTTGCCATCGTTAGCCTCGGAACGCTGCTGCATCCCCAAGTCGCCAGAGCCATCGCGCCAGCGCCAGCGTGGCGGCGCGCAGTACGTGACCGTTCCGGCCTTGCCAGGCAGGGCATCGCTGAGGCCACCGGTGACGTGCTGCCGCGGCAGGCCGTCAGCTAGCGGCGAGGGCGAGTTGTGTCCAGCACCAGCCCGTACACCAGGGGGCGCCAGACCGACCGATGGCGCCGTCGCTACGATTTTGTGGCAAGGCATCCCACCCGAGGGGGCGGCAGAACCGCGTGAGCGTGCTTGACGACATCCTCGATGGAGTGCGCGCAGACCTGGCGAAGCGCCAGGAAGCGGTGCCGCTGGACCGGCTGAAACAGGCGGCCGCCCGGGCGGCATCGCCGCGCGATGTAGCCGGGGCATTCAGCGGGCCAGAAGTAGCAGTCATCGCCGAGGTGAAGCGGGCAAGCCCGTCGAAGGGCGCACTGGCGGCGATCGCAGATCCCGCTGGGCTCGCGATCGATTACGAGGCGGGCGGTGCGCGCGTGATCAGCGTGCTCACCGAGGCCCGCAGATTCGGCGGCAGCCTTGACGACCTGGCCGCCGTCCGGGACGCGGTTCAGATCCCGCTGCTGCGCAAGGATTTCATTATCAGCGCCTACCAGCTCTGGGAGGCCAGAGCTCATGGCGCCGACCTCGTGCTGCTCATCGTCGCGGCGCTAGAGCAGAACGCGCTGGTGTCGCTGGTGGAGCGAGCGGCGTCGATCGGCCTGGTCCCGCTTGTCGAGGTGCACACCGACGCCGAGCTTGACCGGGCGCTGGACGCCGGTGCGACGGTACTGGGCATCAACGCGCGAAACTTGGCCACCCTCGAGGTTGACCGGGCCGTGTTCGGCCGGCTGGCGCCGAAGGTGCCAGACGGGATCATAAAGATCGCGGAATCTGGGGTACGCGGCCCGCACGACCTGCTTGCCTACGCCGCCGCCGGCGCGGACGCCGTGCTCGTCGGTGAAAGCCTGGTGACCGGTAAGGATCCGCGCACCGCGGTCGCTGATCTGGTAACGGCGGGCTCGCATCCGGCCCTGCGGTCCGGCCGCAGCACCCGGTCCAGCGCACCCGATCAAGGCGGCCCGCGGCAGGCCGGTCCTGGTCAGAACCGGCCCAAGCCTGGCCGTCCCGAGCAGGATGGCCCGGCATCGGGACAAGAGGAAGGACCTTCATGACAGCTTCCAGCCCGGCGACCACCGTCAACGCGGCGACCACGGCCAGGCCGGCGAACCTCGCCGGTCCCGATGCCGACGGCCACTTCGGCAGTTTCGGCGGCAGGCTCGCGCCGGAGGCGCTGATGTCCGCGCTGGAAGAGTTGACCGCTGCCTATCTCGAGGCCAAGGCAGACCCCGCGTTTCAGGCCGACCTGGCCGCCATGCTGACGGGCTATGCAGGCAGGCCGACTCTGCTGACCGAGGTGCCGAGATTCGCTGCCGAGGCCGGCGGCGGCCGGGTTTTCCTCAAGCGCGAGGACATGGCCCACACCGGCTCCCACAAGATCAATAACGTCCTGGGCCAGGCGCTGCTGACCAAGCGCATGGGTAAGCCGAGGATCATCGCCGAGACCGGCGCCGGCCAGCACGGTGTCGCGACCGCGACTGCGGCCGCGCTGCTCGGCCTGGACTGCGTCGTTTACATGGGCGCGGAGGACACCAGGCGACAGGCACTGAACGTGGCCCGGATGCGCATGCTCGGCACTGAAGTCGTCCCTGTCACCACCGGCAGCATGACGCTGAAGGACGCTATCAACGAGACCTTCAGGGACTGGGTGTCCAGCGTCGAGACCACGCACTACTGCATCGGCTCGGTGATGGGACCGCACCCGTTCCCCATGATGGTCCGCGACTTCCAGCGGGTGATCGGCGTGGAGGCGCGGGCTCAGATCCTCGCGCAGGCGGGCCGCCTGCCAGACGCGGTCGTCGCGTGCGTCGGCGGCGGGTCCAACGCGATCGGCGTCTTCCATGCCTTCATTCCGGACCAGTCGGTCGCCCTGATCGGCTGCGAAGCCGGCGGTGACGGACTGGCGACGGGCCGGCACGCGGCCACCGTGGCCGGCGGGTCGCCTGGCGTGATTCACGGGATGCGGACGTTCTTGCTGCAGGATGCCGAGGGACAGACGCTGGAGACGCACTCGATCTCCGCCGGACTTGACTATCCGGGCGTTGGCCCGGAACACGCCTGGCTGCACGAAATCGGCCGGGCGAGCTACCGGCCCGTTACCGACGCGGAGGCGATGCATGCGTTCTCGGTACTGTGCCGGACCGAGGGAATCATCCCGGCCATCGAGTCGGCGCACGCTCTGGCCGGAGCGCTCCAGCTTGGCCAGGAACTAGGCCCGGACGGGCTGCTGCTGGTCAACCTGTCGGGCCGCGGCGACAAGGACGTCGATATCGCCGGGCGCTGGTTCGGCCATCTGGGGACACAGCAGTGAGCCATCTGGAGATGTTGCAGTGAGCGCGGTCACGAGCGCTTTCGCCACGGCGAAGGCTGAGAACAGGGCGGCGCTAGTCGGGTACCTGCCAGCCGGCTTCCCGTCCGTCGGAGCCGCCATCGAGGCGGCCATCGCCATTGCCCGGGCCGGCGCCGACATCATCGAGATCGGGTTGCCGTACTCGGACCCGCTGATAGACGGCCCGGTCATCCAGGAAGCCGTGCACCAGGCCCTGGTCGGCGGCGTGCACGTCGCCGACGTGCTGGCAACCGTCGAGGCCGTGGCCGCCGCCGGGGTGCCCACCCTGATCATGACCTACTGGAATCCGGTGGACAGGTACGGGATAGCGGCGTTCGCCGCCGACCTGGCCAAAGTCGGCGGCAGCGGGCTCATCACGCCTGACCTGACGCCGGAAGAAGCGGGGCCATGGCTAGCGGCGGCGAAGGAGCACGGCCTGGACCCGGTCTTCCTGGTCGCGCCGAGCTCGTCCGAGCGGCGGATCGAGCTGATCACCGCTGCCTGCGGCGGGTTCGTCTACGCTGCGTCCCTGATGGGCATCACCGGGGCCAGGCAATCGGTCAGCAACCACGCGGCCGGCCTGGTCAGCCGCGTCCGGCAGCACACCGACCTGCCGGTCGCCGTCGGGCTCGGCGTCCGCGACGGCGGCCAGGCCGCGCAGGTGGCCAGCTTCGCCGACGGGGTCATCGTGGGCACCGCGTTCGTGCAGCGCCTGCTAGCAGCTCCGGACGAGCAGGCAGGCCTGGCCGGCGTCTGTGACCTGGCGGCCGAGTTGGCGGCCGGCGTCCGTGCGGGCCGCTAGACCATGATCGGCTAGTCGCTCACCAGGCGGCCTGCACGCCCAGGAAGGGATGGGCGGGCAGGCCGGGAAGCGCGGTGAAGTGATTGCCATCAAGCCGGCCCAACCTGATGCACTGGATCAGGAAATGCAGTCCCGTGGGGCCAGCCGACTCGAGAGTGCACGTCGGGTAGCGACCTGCGGATGCCGTGGGCTCGGTCACCGTGTACAGCACCCGGATCAGTCGGCCGGTACGCGCGGAGAACTCCGCAACGCGGCCCGCAGTCACGCCGTACTTACCGTGAGTCTGGCGGACACTACCTGCGATGACGGCGTTCGCATCGGGCGTGACCAGCCACGACTGCATTACCCAGCCTCGCTGACCGGCCGGGGACGCGATCGGCCGGGAGTTGGCGAGCAGGCTGCCGCCGGGTCCGGCGACGTTCAGCAGGCGGTTTCCGCCGTAGACGAAGGAGACCTCGTGGCCCGTGCCCAGCCAGTTAACTGTGTACAGCCCCATCTCGACGGGAGTGCGGGCACGCCATGTCCTGGTGGCGCCGGTGGCCAGGGAGACGACGGTCACTCCGGCAGTGCAGGGCGAGGTTTTCGTGCATGACGCGGTCGAGGGCGGGATTGGCAGCGCGAGCTCAGAACCGTCTGGTGACAGCTGCGCAAACTGATAGCCATCGATCGTGTGCGGCAAGTGCGTGAGGCGTTCTATCCGGCCGTCGGGTGCCAGCCGGAGAATGTCAAGCCTGAAGGGATATCCGATCGCGAATACGCGGTCGTTGGCGGCGGCGCTGATGGACAGAGGATTACCGGGAAAGGTCTTGCCCGGCAGGCGCAGGATCAGGACCGACCCCACAGCCGCCCCGGTTGCCGACTGCCGCACGGTTGCCGTCACGCCTCCGGGTATGACTGCCGTCAGCGTGACGTAGTACTTCGGCGTTCCGGGCGGAAGCGCGGTGGACGGCGGCCGGTTTCCGGCCGACTGTCCGGCGAGCGACACCCCTGCGATGATCCCGATGACGGCTGCCATCGCCGTGACCGGTGCTAGCCAGCGGATGGTCCTGCGGCGGCGACTGGGCTGTGGAGCGCGCAATGGGCGGATCGACCCGGGCTGCGCGCGCTCAGTAATGGTCACCAGGTCACGGCGCAGCTGGTCTTCAACGTCGGTCATCGTTGGTCCTCCCGTAGTGCGCAGGCGAGCGCAGCGAGTCCGCGGGCGCAGGTCGAGCGGACGGCGCTCGGCGCGATCCGCAGAATGCCGGCGATCTCGGCGACGTCGAGGTCCAGGTAGTACCGGAGCACCAGGACCTCGCGCTGCCGGTGCGGCAGCAGCCGCAAAGCAGCCTCCAGCTCGGCGCGGTCATCGGCGGCGGATCCGGCGTCCGGCTCCGCCGCCCGCGTCCCGGCCAGCTCCGGCGCGTGCTTTCTCGCCACGACGGCGCGGCGGTGCACCGACCGGCAGCCGTTGAGGACGCTGGACCGCACGTAAGCCAGGCCGTTCGACGGCTCGCGCAGGCGGTGCCAGCCGCGATGCAGCCGCTCAAAGGCGTCCTGCACCACATCCTCCGCTGTCGCCAGGTCACCGGTCATGGCAAGGGCAAGGCGAACCAGCTCGAGGTGGTGCTCGCGGAACAGGTCCGTCACGGCCACCGTGGCGCGGCGGGCGTCGTCCAGAGCCTTGCCGATCCTTGCCATTGGGGCGCTCACGATAAAGAGACGCTGACCGACCGGCCAGCGCTGCAGGTGGTGGGGGTAAATCTCGGCGGGACCTTGCTCGTCACCAGGCCTGAGCGCGGCCGCCTTCCTTCGTTATACTGTTCAGCGGTGCCAGGCGCAGTCGCCTGAAATCGCACCTCAGGGCCAGTGTTGTCCCGCCCACGGGCCAGTGTCGTCCCGACCCTACCGCCAGCGCGAAGCGGACGAGACGACAGGAGCGCCGATGGCATCTGCCCATCTGAGGCCCGGCCCCGGCCTGTATGACCCCAGGAATGAGCACGACGCTTGCGGCGTCGGCTTCGTCGCCGACCTCACCGCCGGACGCCGTCACCAGACCGTGGCAAGCGCTCTCACGGTGCTACGCAACCTGGAGCATCGTGGTGCCAAGGGCGCCGATCCCGAGTCCGGAGATGGCGCCGGCATCATCACCCAGATGCCCGACGAGCTGCTGCGTGCCGAATGCCATTTCGACCTGCCAGCGCTCGGCAGTTATGCGGCCGGCCTTGCCTTCCTGCCCCCCGCGCTGAGCCGGACGGAGGCGCAGGCGGCCGTCAAGCGGCTTGCCGCCGAAGAGGGCCTGACTGTGCTCGGCTGGCGCGACGTACCGCACAACACAAATTTTTGCGGGAACGGGGCCGCCGAGGTGCTGCCCGAGCTTGTCCAGCTAGTCGTGTCCGGGCTGGCCGGGGAGTCCGGGCTGGCGCTGGACCGGAAGGCGTACTGCCTGCGCAAGCGAGCCGAGCATGAGACCGGCCTGTACCTCGCCAGCCTGTCCAGCGCGACGATCGTTTACAAGGGCATGCTCACCGCGCTGCAACTCGAGCCGTTCTTCCCCGACCTGACCGATCCCCGGTACCGGTCGGCCATCGCGCTGGTGCACTCGCGGTTTTCCACTAACACCTTCCCGTCCTGGCCGCTGGCTCATCCGTACCGGCTGATCGCCCACAACGGCGAGATCAATACCATCCGCGGCAACCGGAACTGGATGCGCGCCCGGGAAGCCCAGCTGGCGGCCGACGTGCTGGGCACCGACACCGCTGGCCGCGGCATCGAGCGGCTGCTGCCGATCCTCGACGACGCGGTCAGTGACTCGGCCAGCTTCGACGAGTGCCTGGAGCTGCTTCACCTGGGCGGCCGGTCGCTGCCGCACGCGGTGCTCATGATGATCCCCGAGCCATGGGAGAACAACGGGCAGATGGACCCGGCCCGCCGGGACTTCTACCGTTTTCATTCCGCGCTGATGGAGCCGTGGGACGGTCCGGCGCTGATCGCGTTCACCAACGGAACCGTGATCGGCGCAGTACTCGACCGCAATGGGCTGCGGCCGGGCCGGTACTGGGTGACCAGCGACGGCCTGGTCGTGCTCGCCAGCGAGGTCGGCGTGCTGGACATCGATCAGGCCAGCGTGATCCGGAAGGGCAGGCTGCAGCCGGGCCGTATCTTCCTCGCTGACACCGGTTCCGGCCGGATCATCGAGGATGAGGAGGTTAAGACCGAGCTCGCCGCCGAGCACCCGTACGCGGACTGGCTGCACGCCGGCCTGGTGCACCTGGATGACCTGCCCGACCGCAGCCGCGAGCTGCCGGACAGCCGGATCCTGCTGGTCCAGCAGCAACTCTTCGGTTACACCGAGGAGGACATGCGCGTGCTGCTGGCGCCCATGGCCAGGACTGGTGCCGAACCGCTGGGCTCGATGGGCACCGACACGCCGCTGGCCGTGCTGTCCGAGCGGCCTCGGCTGCTGTACGACTACTTTAGCCAGCTGTTCGCGCAGGTGACGAACCCCCCGCTGGACGCGATCCGGGAGGAGCTTGTCACCTCGCTAGCCGCGTCGACCGGGCCCGAGCACAACCTGCTCGCGCCGGGGCCAGCCTCTTGCCGCCAGGTGGTGCTGCCGTTCCCGGTGATCAGCGACAGTGACCTTGCCAAGATAGTGCACATCAACGACGACGGAGACCTGCCAGGTTTCGCCGCGCACGTGGTGGACGGCCGCTATGAGGTGGCCGGCGGCGGCCCCGCGCTTGCGGCCCGGCTGGCGGAGATCAGGGCCGATGTGTCGGCCGCCATCGCTGCCGGGGCTCGCATCATCGTGTTGTCTGACCGCGGTGCCGAGGCGGGCGGCGGTCAGCCGGCGGCGGGCCTGCCAGCTGGTGGTCAGCCCGACGACGAGACCCAGGCGCGCCTTGGCCCGATACCTTCGCTGCTGCTCACCGGCGCTGTGCACCACCACCTGATCGCCGAGCGCACCAGGACGATGGCGGGGCTCATCGTCGAGTCCGGCGATGCCAGGGAATGCCACCACGTTGCGCTGCTGCTTGGTTACGGCGCCGCGGCCGTCTGCCCGTACCTTGCCATCGAGTCGGTGGAAGAACTGGTACGCCGCGGCGTTCTCAGCGACGTCAGTGAGCGCGCCGCCGCGGCCAACCTGGTCAAGGCACTTGGCAAGGGCGTCCTGAAGATCATGTCGAAGATGGGCGTGTCCACCGTCGCGTCCTACACCGGCGCGCAGCTATTCGAGGCTGTCGGCCTCGGCGGCGAGGTCATCGGCTCCTGTTTCGCGGGTACGTCCTCGCCGCTGGGCGGCATCGGCTTCGCCGAGATCGCCGCCGAGGTGGGCCGGCGTCATGGAGTCGCGTTCCCGGCGCGCGGCAGCAGGCAGCCGCACCGCAGGCTGGAAACCGGCGGTGAGTACCAGTGGCGCCGGGAAGGCGAGCCGCACCTGTTCAGCCCGGAGACGGTCTTCAAGCTCCAGCACGCGACGCGCACTGGGCAGGAGAGCGTGTTCCGCGAGTACACCGCGCTAGTAGACGACCAGGCGGCGCGCCTGATGACGCTGCGCGGGCTGCTCCGGATACGCGGTGTGGACGACGGCTGCGGTTCCGAGGGGTCGTCGGGGGGTGTCCCCCCGACTGTAGGCACCGGCCCGGTCCGGAAACCCGTTCCCCTCCAAGACGTGGAACCCGTCGCCAGCATCGTGCGCCGGTTCTCAACCGGCGCGATGTCCTACGGATCGATCTCGGCCGAGGCGCACGAGACGATCGCGATCGCGATGAACCGGCTCGGCGGGCGATCCAACACGGGCGAGGGCGGCGAGGACTCGCGGCGCTACCTGCCGGACGAGAACGGCGACCTGCGCCGGTCGGCTGTCAAGCAGGTGGCCAGCGGCCGGTTCGGGGTGACCAGCGAGTACCTGGTCAATGCCGACGACCTGCAGATCAAGATGGCGCAGGGCGCTAAGCCGGGGGAGGGCGGGCAGCTTCCTGGCCACAAGGTCTACCCGTGGATCGCCGCGACCAGGCACTCCACTCCGGGCGTCGGCCTGATCTCTCCGCCGCCGCACCATGACATCTACTCCATCGAGGACCTGGCGCAGCTGATCCACGACCTGAAAAACGCCAACCCCCGGGCGCGGGTGCACGTGAAGCTCGTCGCCGAGGTCGGCGTCGGCACGGTGGCGGCGGGGGTGTCGAAGGCACACGCCGACGTCGTGCTGATCTCCGGGCACGACGGCGGTACCGGGGCGTCCCCGCTGACCAGCATCAAGCACGCGGGCGCACCGTGGGAGCTTGGCCTGGCCGAGACGCAGCAGACGTTGCTGCGCAACGGGCTGCGGGACCGGATCGTCGTGCAGGTCGACGGCCAGCTCAAGACCGGTCGTGACGTGATCATCGCGGCGCTGCTGGGGGCAGAGGAATTCGGCTTCGCCACAGCTCCGCTGGTCGTCGCGGGCTGCGTGCTGATGCGGGTCTGCCACCTGGACACCTGCCCAGTCGGCGTGGCCACCCAGAATCCGGAGCTGCGGCGCAGGTTCACCGGGCAGCCGGAGTTCGTGGTGAACTTCTTCGAGTTCCTGGCCCAGGAGGTGCGCGAATACCTGGCCAAGCTTGGCTTCCGGTCGCTGGACGAGGCCGTCGGCCGGGCCGAACTGCTGGACACGCGCGCGGCCGTCAGCCACTGGAAGGCAGCAGGCCTGGACCTGCGGCCCGTCCTGCACGTGCCCGAACTGCCGCCGGACGCGGCGCGGCACCGCGTGACCGGCCAGGATCACGGCCTCGACAAGGCGCTCGACAACACGCTCATCCTGCTGGCCGAAGGCGCGCTGGAGAATCGTACACCGGTCCGGCTGGAACTGCCGGTGCGCAACGTCAACCGGACGGTCGGCACCATGCTCGGCAGCCAGCTCACCCGCCGCTGGGGCAGCGCCGGGCTGCCGGACAACACCATCGAGGTTGTGCTGACTGGGTCGGCCGGGCAGTCGCTTGGGGCGTTCCTGCCGCGCGGCATCACCTTGCGGCTACGCGGCGACGCCAACGACTACCTCGGCAAGGGCCTGTCCGGCGGCCGGATCATCGCTTCGCCTGGCGCGGCTGCTGGCTTCACGGCGGAGCGGAACGTGATCGCCGGCAACGTGATCGGGTACGGGGCGACCAGCGGCGAGATGCTGCTCCGAGGTGTCGTCGGGGAGCGGTTCTGCGTGCGCAACTCAGGCGCGACTGCCGTCGCGGAGGGCACCGGCGACCATGGTTGCGAGTACATGACCGGCGGCCGGGTGGCCGTACTCGGGCCGGTCGGCCGGAACTTTGCCGCCGGAATGTCTGGCGGCATCGCTTACCTGCTCGATCCGGACCCGGCCCGGGTCAATATCGAGATGGCCGACCTGGAGCCGCTGACCGCCGAGGACGGGGACTTCCTGCGCGAGCTGATCGGCAGGCACCAGGCCGAGACCGGCTCGGTGGTCGCGGCGAGCCTGCTGGCCGACTGGCCGGCCGCCCAGCGTCGGTTTGCCCGCGTGATGCCGAGGGACTACCAGCGCGTGCTGGCCGCCGCCCGTCGCGCTGAGCGCGACGGCCTGGACGTGAGCGAGGCCGTGATGGCCGCGGCTCGCGGCTGACGGGAGCTGGGATGGCAGACCCTAGGGGATTCCTCACCACGCCACGGCAGACGCCGGTGCGGCGTCCTGTCGATGTGCGCATCACCGACTGGCGCGAGGTATACGCGGAGTTCGGCACGGACCAGGTGGAACGGCAGGCCGGACGGTGCATGGACTGCGGCATACCGTTCTGCCACGCTGGCTGCCCGCTCGGCAATCTCATCCCAGAATGGAACGACCTGGTCCACCAGGCAGACTGGCGCGCCGCTGCCGAGCGTCTGCACGCGACCAACAACTTTCCCGAGTTCACCGGCCGGCTATGCCCGGCGCCCTGTGAATCGGCTTGCGTGCTCGGCATCAGCGCGGATCCGGTCACGATCAAGCAGGTGGAGGTCGAGATCATCGACCGGGCGTGGGCCGAGGGCTGGGTGCCGCCGCGGCGCCCGGCACCGGCGGCGCTGGCCGCCGGCCACCGGGTCGCGGTGATCGGCTCCGGCCCGGCGGGGCTGGCCGCGGCACAGCAGCTGACCAGGGCCGGCCATGCCGTGACTGTGTTCGAGCGGGCAGACGCGCCGGGCGGTCTGCTGCGCTACGGGATACCTGAGTTCAAGATGGAGAAGCGGCACCTGGACCGGCGGCTGATCCAGATGCTCGCCGAGGGCACTGAGTTCCGGTGCGGGGTAGCGGCAGGTAGCGACATCACGGCCGCCGAGCTGCGCCGTGACTACGCCGCCATCGTGCTAGCCGCCGGGGCGACCGTTCCTCGCGGACTACCGGTGCCAGGGGCCGAGCTGGCCGGGATCCACCAGGCCATGGCGTACCTGCCGCTGGCCAACAGGGCAGTGGCGGCCGCTGCTGACGCAGGCGGCGGCAGGGCCGGTGACGGTCGGCGACGAGGCGGTGCGGGGGCAATGGCGACGCGCAAGCCTGCCGGGGTCGTGCCGGTCCCCGAGCCTGCGATCTCGGCGCGGGCACGGCACGTAGTGATCATCGGCGGCGGCGACACTGGCGCTGACTGCCTGGGCACCGCGCACCGGCAAGGCGCGGCGTCGGTCACGCAGCTGGAGATCCTGGCCAGGCCACCAGCCGACCGCCCGGCCAGTCAGCCCTGGCCCGTGCATCCAGCCATCTTCCGGGTGTCGAGCGCGCATGAAGAAGGCGGCCAGCGCGTCTATGCGGTATCGACACAGCGATTCCTCGCCGACGATACCGGGCGGGTGCGGGCGCTGGCGCTCACTGAGGTGGAGGCGTCGGCGAGCGGGTTCCGGCCGCTACCGGGAACTGAGCGCGAGCTCAGGGCCGATCTGGTGCTATTGGCCATGGGCTTTAGCGGGGCCGAGGAAGGACCGCTGACCGACGGGCTCGGGGTGGACTTCGACAGCCGCGGCAATGTCGCCAGGGACGCTGGCTTCGCCACCTCTGTACCCGGCGTGTTCGTTGCCGGAGACATGGGGCGGGGCCAGTCGCTGATCGTCTGGGCGATCGCTGAGGGCCGGTCGGCGGCGGCCGCGGTCGATGCTTACCTCTGCGGGGACTCGACCTTGCCGGCCGCCATCACCCCGGCTGCCGCGCCGTTCCGGTAACGGAACAGTCCGGTAACAGAACGAGTCCGGTAACGGCACGCTAATCGGGCGCAGGCACTGGCCGCTGGCGGGTACCGTCCTGATCATGCCGGTGGCCTACCTTCCGAGCCCGGCCAGCGCCGTCTGGCAGCTAGGCCCGATCCCGGTCCGGGCCTACGCGCTGTGCATGGTGGCTGGCGTGGTGGCCGGGCTGTGGCTCACCGACAGGCGCTACCGCGGGGCCGGTGGCCAGCCCGGCGTCATCCTTGATCTGGCCACGGTGGCTGTCCCGGTTGGCCTGGTCGGCGCTCGCCTGTACAGCGTCCTGACGAACTTCGGGCTGTACTTCGGACCGGGCCGCGACTGGACCGACGTATTCCGGGTGTGGGATGGCGGCCTCGGCATCGCTGGCGCAGTCGTGGCTGGAGGGATCGCCGCATGGGTCTACTGCCGGCGGTCGGGCCGTGAAATCGGGCCCATCGCGGTGGCGGCGGCACCAGCGCTGGCTGTCGCGCAGGCGATCGCAGTCTGGGGGAACTGGTTCAGCCAGGAATTGTATGGCAGCCCGTCGGGACTCCCCTGGGCGGTTGCTATCTCGCCTCAGCACCGGGCTGCTGGCCTGCAGTCCTACGCCACCTTCCAGCCGGTGTTCCTCTACCAGTCGCTGCTGGACCTGCTGGTGGCGGCTGTACTCAGTTACGCGATTCGCCGGTACTCGCTTACCGGGGACCGGGCATTCGCGTTGTACGGCGTGTTGTACGCCGCCGCCGGATGCATTGTTGAGACCCTGCGGGTTGACTACTCGCCGCGGCTGCTCGGCATTCGGACCAACATGCTGGCGATGCTGGTGATACTCCTGGTGGCCGGCGGCTACATCGTCTTCGACCGGCAGCGACGGCGGGCCCGCACCGCGACGCGCCAGGAGGTCGAACCCCCGGTCAACGTACGTGCGCTGCGGCCAAGGTCGAGCAAGGCAACTGCCGGGACGATCGGGCTGGAGCCGGGACTGCCGACCGCGTCCAAGCCTGCCGATTCAGCGCCTGGCGACCGGAGCTGACCCGGACATCCGGCTGGGAGGAACCGGTCTTGGTGGCCCATAGGGCGTCATCCGGGCGGCAGAGATACCACCACGGCAACGGCCAGCCATCAGTCTGATAACCATCCCCGGCGCACCATGGCCTGGTTCGGTGCGCCGAAATAGTGTGGTTTGTTACAGGGGATCGTCACGCGGCCCACGGCAAGTCCGTCCGGAGGGAGCGGTCAGCGATGCGCACTCTCCGGGCCGGGTTCCTCGCGCGCCGGATGGCGTCGGCCTGGCTGCTGCTTGCCTGCCTGATGGCGTCGGTCCTCATAACCTCCGTGCTCATTTCCGCCGTAATCACGTTTTACTCAAATGCCCTGCCCGCGGCCGTCCGCAAGAACCTCATTGCATCTGGCGCGATGTCCGTGGTCGTTACCGGCGGCACCGACAGTTCTCAGCAGCTGACGCAGACAGAGGCCGTCGACGGCTGGGTACGGCGCACCCTTGGCGCCGTTCCGTACCGCGCCTATCACATCCTCTGGTCTGACGACCTCGTCCTGCCGGGTGCACCAGTGGCCGGCAACATCCCGGCTGTCCAGGCTGCGGTCATGGACCAGGTAAAAACGTTTGCAGAGCTCGTCAGCGGGACCTGGCCAGCCCGGCCGGTCGCGGGCCAGCCGATCCCGGCGGCTCTGCCAGCTGGCGCCGCGGACCAGCTGAAATTGCGCGTGGGCGATGTGATCGGGCTCACCGACAGGGCGACCGGCGCCACAGTTCGCATGCGCGTGACCGGGCTGTACCGCCGCCGTCAGCCTGCCTCCCTGTACTGGGCCGCTGATCCGCTTGGCTCGTCCGGCGTGAGCGTCCAAGGCGGATTCCGGAGCTACGGCCCTGCCGTGGTCAGCCCGGCCGCATTCGGACCGGCGGGCGGCCTGACAACTAATCTCCTGTCCGTGGTTGCCCTGCCAGCTGCGGCCGGCGTGGCGACCGGCGATCTGAGCGGCCTGGCGAACCGGCTTGACTTGGCAGCGGCCAATATCGAGCTTGCTCCCCAGCTTTCCGGCATGACCGTCAGTACGGGCTTGCCACCGGTGCTGGCCACCGCCGCCCGCAGCCTGGCGGCCGCCAGATCACTACTGATCATCAGCGCGCTGCAACTGCTGATCCTGGCGGCGGCGGCGCTGGCTCTGGCCGGCCGGCTGCTAGCCAGTCACCGGGACGAGGAGAGCGGCTTGCTGGCCGCGCGCGGCGCGGCGCGCTGGCAGCTGGCCCGGCCCAGCGTTGCCGAGGCAATCCTGACCTGCGCAGTCGCTGCGGCGGGCGGAGCTTTCATCGGCTACCGGCTCGCGGCCGCGCTAGTGGCGAGAGCCGCCGGTCAGGCCGCGGCTGTGACCGGCTCGCCGCAGACCGTATGGCTAGGTGCCGTCGCGATTTTCCTGTTCTGCCTGGGCATCGCGGTCTGGCCGGCGGTGCGCCCGGCCAGGATAGCCGCGATCAGGATCCGCCGCGGCCGGCAGGCGATCGTAGCTAGCGCCGCAGCGGCCGGAGCTGACGTAGCGCTGCTGGCGCTGGCGGTGCTGGCCGTGCGAGAACTGCACGACTATTCGGCCGCGCAGGCGGCCGCCGGGACCCGAGTCGATCCGGTTATCGCCATTGCGCCGGCCCTGGCACTGGCCGGACTGGCCATCATCCCGCTGCGGCTGCTGCCCCTTGCCGCCCGGGGCCTGGAGCGGCTCAGCGCGCGCAGCCGGCGGCTGACTGGCGCGATGGCGAACTGGGAGATAAGCCGTCGGCCCGTGCGCCAGAGCGGCCCGGTCCTGCTGGCGATCCTGGCTGTCGGCACCGGCACGCTCGGACTGGCGCAGTACCAGAGCTGGCGGCAGTCGGTGAGCGATCAGGCGGCATTCGCTGCCGGCGCGGACGTGCGCCTTGAGGTTCCCGCCGCCGAGCCACCGTCAGTAGCCGGCCACATCAGCGGGCTGCCCGGAGTGACCTCAGCGATGGCAGTGAGCCAGACCGGCTACGGCAGCGGGACCGACGTCCTGCTCGCGGTGGGGGCGCGCCAGGCCCGGTCGATTGTGCTGATGCGGCCGGATTTGGCGAAGGTTCCGCTCTCCCGGCTATGGCCTGCGATCACGCCCCAGTCCGCGCCTGGCCTGGCCCTGCCAGGACGGCCCGTGCGGCTGGCAATCACGGCCAGGTTGCAGCCAGGCCCGGCCGGCCTGGCGCTGGGACCGGCCTCCGCCGAAGTCACTGTCCAGGACGCGAGCGGAGCGTCGTACCTGGTGCCCGCCGGAACGATCGCCGCCGACGGGCAGCCGCACGACCTGATTGCCCAGCTAGGCCCCGCGGGCGGCGTCCGGTATCCGCTCCGGCTGCTCGGAATCGCGGTTACCTATAACTGGCCGCGCTTCGGGACGACGCCCGGCACAGCTGCCATCAGCATCACTCGAATAGCCGACAGCGCTACGGCATCCGGCCGGTTCGGGCCACGCTTCACGTCCGGCTCGTCGCTGGCTGGCTGGCAGTCCGCGGCGTCGGCGCCCGACCTGGCATTCCTGATCCGCAACGCCGAGTCCAACCGCGCGGTGGCACCGTCCATGCCCTCGTCGCGCCGCAATGGCAGCGCAGTGCTCGTCACGTTCCTTCCCGGAAACGGGCCGGACCTGAGCGCACGGTTGCTGCGGAAGAATGGTTTGCAGCAGCTTCCAGGAGTGGTGACGCTCACGGCGCCAGATCCGGTGCGGGTCGTTCCGGCCATCGCGACCAGCGCGTTCCTTGCGGCCAACAATCTGCGCATCGGCTCGACGGTCCCGGTCCCGGTCAGCGACGGTCTGGTCCGGTTGCACATCGTCGAGGCGGTGTCGCGGTTCCCGACCGTCACGGGTGGCGGAGCGATCATTGCCGACCTAGGCACGCTCGAGGCCAGCCTGGCGAGCCAGCAGGCTGCCCCGCTACCGGTATCTGCCTGGTGGCTGCGGACTTCCGGTGGCACAGTGCCGGCCGGGCTCCCGCCAGGCTCCGCCATCACGACGGCGGCCGGCACGGCGCGGGCGATGCGCGACAACCCCTTGCTGGCAGCGCCAGTGCAAGCGGCCGTAGCGATCTCCGCGGCGGCGGCATTGCTGGCGGCCGTCGGCTTTTGCGTCAGCGTCGCGGCCAGCGCCCGAACGAGGCGGTCCCAGCGGGCCCTGCTGGGCGCGCTTGGCATGACGCCGGCTGCCCAAGCGCGGCTGTTCTGCCTGGAAGAGCTGCTGTTGACCGTGCCAGCCGCAGTGGTAGGACTGGCTGTCGGCATCGGCCTAGCCCACTTGCTTGTCCCAGCGCTCACGCTCTCCGCTGCAGCGGGCGTGCCGGTTCCGCCGGTACTGGTGAAGGTGCCGCTCTTGTGGGCGGTGGCGCTGGCACTAGCGGTGCCGGCCATACCAGTGCTCGCAGCGGCCCTGAGCGCGATGCGACAGCCCGATCCGGCGGCCGAACTCCGAGCGGCGGAGGCGGCATGAGCGGCCTGCTGAGCCGGATTACCCGCAGCTGGCGGGCCTCTGGGACCGCGTCAGGAGCCAGCGTCGGCCTTTGCCTGCTGTTCTTCGCTTGCGTGCTGCTGGCTATGACCGGGCCGCGCGCCGACACCCAGCTGCAGACGAATGCGGTGCGGCAGCTGATCGCGCGGACTCCGGCAGACACGAAGGTAATCGAAGCCAGCATTCCGTATCAGCAGGCTGTGCCGGTGGGCTATGCCCTGCCGGTAAGCCAGATCGTGGGAGTGGGTCAGGAACTCCGCGCCGGGCTCGGCCACCTGCCGCTCGCCGGCGCTGCCGCCGATATCGCGACCTTCACCTCCGGTTTCAATCCCGTTGCGCACTCGGCGCCCAGCCTGGGCCCTGGCGGCGGCACCCTTGAGCTCATCTACTCAACTCGGCTTAGCGGCAACGCCAGGCTCGTTCGCGGCATGATGCCTTCGATCGGCCAGCTGAAGCCCAGGGCCCCCAGGGTCACGTTGCCGGTCGCTGTCACCGAGGCCACGGCGCGTCGGTTCGGGCTGTCCGTCGGTTCTCGGCTGCCAGTTGGCGGCACCAAGGCCACTCTGCTCGTGACCGGCATCATCCAGCCGGTCGGCCCTGCCAGCGCCTTCTGGGCGCCGGACCCGATTGGGCAAGTCCCCAGCCTCGTCACTCCGCTCCATGGGAGCCCGTACTGGCAAGGCGGCGCGTTCATCGGCGCCACTGAGCTCGTTCCGCTTGAGAACGTGCTCGGCACTACTAACGCAAACCTGCGCTGGTTGCTGCCGCTCCGCATCGCCAACCTAACTATCGGCCAGGCCAGAGCCTTGGCGGTCGCGCTGCCCGCCGCTCTGGTTCAGGACGGCAACGGGCTGTACGCGAATGCGAACTACCCCTTCAACGCAACGCTCTTCTCCGGCGTCGCTGCAGGGCTGACGACCTTCGTGCAGCAGGCCGACGCGATTAATACCCTGCTGAGCCTGCTATCGATGAGTCTGGAGGCCATCAGCGCCGCAGTCCTGCTATTGGCAATCTGGCTGCTGACCGACCAGCGCTACGGCGAGTTCGAGGTCCTCCGGGCTCGAGGCGCCTCCCGGCGGCAGCTCAGCCTGCTGGCAGTGCGTGGCTGCGGGCTGGCCGTGCTCCTCGGCGGCGGGCTCGGCGCAGCAGCGGCTCTCGGCTTGACTCCCGTTAGCAGCGCGGCGCTCAGCTGGTGGCTGACGGCGGTGACAGTACTGGTGGTCCTGGTGGGCCTCCCGGTCATCACCGTGCGCCGGCACCGCGGCCCTCCACTTCAGGGCAGGCGGCCGGATCGGTCGTCGGGGCGGCGGGCGGCAGCAAGGCGGCTGGTGATCGAGGGTGCTCTCGTGCTCGGCTCGGCTGGCGGCCTCGTCCTGCTGCACGACCAGGGCCTCGCGCCAGGCCGCACCGATCCTTACGCCAGCCTGGCGCCGGTGCTGGTGGCGATTCCCATTGCGGTGATCGTGCTGCGGTGCTACCCGCCCGCCGTCCGCCCGCTGGCGCGGCTTACCGGCCGCCGGCGCGGAGTGACAGCCTTCGTCGGGCTGGCGCGGTCGATACGGACAACTCCGGCCGCTGCGCTGCCGGTATTTGCCCTGGTGCTGGCGCTGGCGCTGGTGGCATTCGCGGGCATGATCCGCGGTGCCGTGCTGCGCGGAGAAGTGGTGGCATCCTGGCAGCAAGTGGGCGCGGATGCGGCCATTAGCTCTCCGGACGCGATCAGCCCGGCGGCGCAGCGGGCCATTGCCGCCCTACCCGGCGTGCAACACTCGGCAGCACTGACCCTGACGACGGGGATCTTCCCGGGCAGCTACCGTCAGTTCGGCGTCGTCCTAGTGGACCCGCGACAGTACGCGACCCTGCTGGCGGCCACGCCTGAGTTGGCGGGGTCGGCGGCGGCGCTGCGTGCCGCCGCCGCTGCCACCACCAGGGGGCAAACCCAGGCGCTGGCCACCGGCGGCCTGGGCGGCGCACTGGCCAGGACAGGCACCACTCTCGACATCGGTGCCAGCGCCCAGCCGGTGCGGGTACGGCTGACAGGCCAAGTACCTGTCTCCTCGGTGATCTCCGCTTCTATCGGCTCGCAGTATCTCGTGCTGCCCCGATCGGTGCTGGGTGCCAGCGCTGGGCAGCCATCGGTGATGGTCGTCGTCGGCGCCCACCTCAACCTGCATCAGCTGGCTGCCATGGTCCGCAAGCTGCTGCCCGCTGGCACCTCGCTGCACCTACGTGGCCTGGTGCTCGCTGCCCTGCAGAGCGCGCCGCTGCAGCAAGGCGCCTACACCGCGTTCGCACTCGGCAGCGCGGCAGCCGCGGTGCTCAGCCTGCTCGTGCTACTGCTCACGCTAGTGATAGGAGCGCGCTCTCGGCAGCAGACGCTGGCCCGGATGAGCACGATGGGGTTGTCCAGAACCCAGGGCAGGCGGCTGGCGGTGCTTGAGACGCTGCCGCTGATCCTGGCCGGGCTGATCGGCGGGGCGGGCTGCGCGGCATTGCTCGGACCGCTGGTGGGCCCGTCGCTTGACCTTGCCGTCTTCACTGGCACCCCCGAGGCGGTGCCTGTGCGGATCGAATATGCCGTGCTCGCCGCGACCGCTGCCGGACTGGCGCTGCTGGCCATGCTCACGCTGACCGTCCAGACGGCACTGGCAAGCCGCCGGACTGCTGTTGCGCTGCGGATCGGTGAGTGAACTGGATATGAGGAGGCACGCATGACGCAGCTAACGGGGAGCCAGCCGACACCGCCGCCGCGGTCCGTGGTGACTGCAGCCAGCGGCGTCGTCGAGCTGGGAGCAGAGGCGGTGCGCGCCCGTACCAGTTATGGGGAGGGGGCGCTGATCGTGTGCGACCAGGTCGTGCGGATCTACTCCGGCGACGGCATCGAGGTGCAGGCGTTGCAGGGACTGGACCTGCTGATCGACCCGGGTGAGCTGGTGGCCATGGTGGGGGCCTCCGGGAGCGGCAAGTCCACGTTGATGAACATCCTGGCCGGTCTCGATACGCCGACGGCCGGCAAGGTCCGGGTAGCCGGACTTGACCTCGGCCTGCTGACGCCGAAGCAGCGGCTGGGCTACCGCCGCAGCGAGGTCGGCTTCGTCTGGCAGCAAACCTCGCGCAACCTGCTTCCGTATCTGACTGCCAGGCAGAACGTGATGACGCCGATGCGGCTTGCCGGGATCAGCCGCGGCCGCCGTCAAAGCCGGGCAACGGAGCTGCTGGCAGCCATGGGCGTGGCCCATTGTGCCGACCGCACACCGGCGCGGATGTCGGGCGGCGAGCAACAGCGAACGGCGATCGCGACCGCGATGGCTAACAATCCCAGGGTGCTGCTTGCTGATGAACCGACCGGCGAGCTCGACAGCGCCACGGCCCAGGACGTCTTCGGCGCCCTGCAGACCGCGAACTCCGAGCTTGGTGCCACGGTGCTGGTCGTCACACACGACCCGGCCGTCTCGTCGCAAGTGCAGCGGACGGTCGCGATCAGGGACGGCCGTACCAGCAGCGAGACGCTCAGGCACGATCTGGCCGACGAGCTCGGCAACACCACGAGGCACGCGGTGGAATACGCGCTCATGGACAGGGTCGGCCGGGTTCAGCTGCCGAGGGATATGACCGAGCGGTTGGAGATGCGAGACCGGGTGCGGCTTGAGGCTGAAACCGACCACATCGGGGTCTGGCCGGATCGCCCGGCGGCATCCGGGCCCGGTGCCCATCTGGCCGATCCGGCCCGTCCGGCCCGGCATGGCAGGCACGCGCGCAAACCAGACGGCGAGGAGGGCCGGTGACAGAGGCTGCCAGGGAGCGATCCGGCCTGATTCTGGATGCCGGTCCGCTGGTGTCAGTGCGGGGCGTCAGCCGGACCTTCGGCCACGGCAGCACAGCGGTGCACGCTGTGCGGGAGGCGTCCTTCGCGATCAGGCGCGGCGACCTAGTCGCGCTGGTCGGCCGCTCCGGGTCGGGCAAGACCACCCTGCTCAACATCGTGGGCGGCTTGGATGCCCCGACTACCGGAGAAGTGTTTATCGGCGACCGGAACGTGACGGCGATGAACGCGCGCGAGCGGACCGAGCTTCGCCGCAAGACGATCTCGTTCATCTTCCAGTCCTTTGGCCTGATCCCCATGCTGACAGCTGCCGAGAATGTGGGGATTCCGCTGCGGATCACTGGGACAGCGCGGAATGCGCGAGAGGAACGGGTACAACTGATGCTGACTGTCGTCGGCCTCGACGGGCATGCGCAGCAGCGGCCGAATGAGCTATCCGGCGGCCAGCAGCAGCGGGTGGCGATAGCCAGGGCGCTGGCCGGCCAGCCAGATCTGCTGATAGCCGATGAGCCAACCGGGCAGCTGGATTCCGAAACCGGACGGCAGATCATGCGGCTGCTGCGCACCGTGGTCCAGTCGGAAGGCATCACGGTCCTGGTGGCAACCCACGACGTGGCCCTGCTCGAACTAGCCGACCAGGTGCTCGCGATCGAAGACGGCCGGCTTACTGCCAGAGTCGGGCCTGCCCGTGGGGACCGTAAAGACCCGGCTGGGGGTCGCCCGGCGCCATCTCGAGCAGCAGCTGACGAGCCGGCCAGAGGGGGTGGCGTGATACAGGACCATGAACTTCGCGACCGATTCGAGGAGTGGGCGGAGCCGCTGCGGGCTACTCCAGCCCCGGCCGTCGCCGCGCCGCGCAGCCGGATCAGGCGCAGGACCGCCCGGACCGCTGCCGCGACCGGGTTCGCGCTTGCCGTCGTCGGCCTGGTGGCAGGCCTGCTGGTGGCCGGCGGCCTGGTCGGTAGCGGGAAGCCTGGCGGTCCGGCGTTGCAAGCCCAGGGCTCGGCGTACCCGGCTCCACCCGGCCAGCCGTACGTGTTCGTCAACAGCTCAGCGATGTTCGTCAACGTCGGGGATGTACCCGCCACTCCCGCCGAACTGAGGAACGCGGCGACCGGCAAGGTCGTCAAGGTCCTACTGCCGGTCCGCCGCGGCGTCAGCTTCAGCGCCGCCGCCGCCGCCCCCGGCGACCGGCTGTTCGTGCTGGCGCAGCAGGACAGCGACGGAACGCTCAGCTTCGCCGAGATCCGGATCGGCGCGTCCGGGAAGCCTGGTGCGCTGCGCCAGGTCCTGCCGGATCTGCCGGCATCCCCCGGCGTGCAGGTCGTGAGCATGGTCGTCAACGCGCCGGGCACCCGGCTCTCTTTCACTACCGCTGCCTCGAACTACGGGCCGAGCGGGCCGAGCGGCAGCCTGGAGGTCTACAACCTGCAGACCGGCACGCTCATCGGCAGCTGGCCGATCGCCTTCGATACCGGCGCAAGCTCGCAGTTCCTGGGCTACGGGAACAACCTGGTCGCGTCAGTCGACACCGTAGAACGAGGCCACTACCTCCTCGTGGACACCACCACGCCATTCCGCCCTGGTTCCTCGCTGCTGGCCGATTCCCGGCCCTATGGAGTAAGCGGCTCCTTCGAGACCTTCACCCAGGACGGCAACATAGGGATGGGCTACGGGATCAATCGGGGCCGCGCGCTCCTAGAGGAGTACTCTGCCGCGTCCGGCAAGGTGCTGCGGAACATCCCGATCGGCTCAGCGAAGGAGGGACCAAACTTCTGCGGTGTGCTGTGGGCCAGCGCGAACGGCCACGAGGTATGGACCCAGTGCGGCACCAGGCAACTTGTAATCGTCGGCGGCCACGCCACCCAGATCCGGCTACGCTGGCTGGTGCCCACCAATGCCACCAGCGGGGCCAGCGTGTTCGCCTGGTGAGCCGGACGAGCCGACGGACCAACTCTCAGCCGGCCGTCAGGTGGGAGTCCTCGCCGCGCCGACGGTCGCAGCGCCAGTGCCGAATGGCGCTGACGGAGACATTGCAAACTAGCGCATTCTCACGGTCTAGAACGCCGCACTGCGAGAGCAGTAAGGCAGTGTTAACGGTATCTCGCGAATACACAGGCCCATTGTCGCTGCCACCACCGACATTCCGGCAAACAGTTTAACTAGTGGTGCCGAGAGCGGGACTCGAACCCGCACGCCCTTTCAGGCAAATGCTTTTGAGGCATCCGCGTCTGCCATATTCCGCCATCCCGGCATATTTCATTTATATCTACTTTTGCCCGTTCTGGTTGTCTATAGTGTGCTGGGGCTGTGACGCTCGCCTGGCTGATGGACCCACGTGAGGGCAACCGGCCGCCAGGGAGGCGCCGAACGCTAATGTACCGGGTTTTCGGTACGCTCGGCTCGTGAGCAAGAGCCCGTTTCAAGTGGTGATAGCCGAGGACGAGGCGCTGATCCGGATGGATCTGCGCGAAATGCTCGAGGAGGAGGGCTATGTCGTAGCCGGTGAGGCGGCCGATGGCGAGACGGCCGTGCAGCTTGCCGAGCAGCTGCGGCCCGATCTGGTGATCATGGACGTGAAGATGCCCGGCCTGGACGGAATCTCCGCCGCAGAGCGCATTACGGCTAGCCAGCTGGCGCCGGTAGTGATCCTTACTGCGTTCTCGCAGCGGGATCTGGTTCAGCGTGCCAGCGAAGCAGGCGCGATGGCTTACCTGATCAAGCCGTTCACCAAGGCCGACCTGGTGCCCGCGATCGAGGTTGCGGCCAGCCGGTTTGCCGAGATCGCCGCGCTGAACAAGGAGGCTGACAGCCTGCGCGAGCGCCTCGAGGTACGCAAGCTGCTTGACCGGGCAAAGGGGCAGCTTCAGGACGGCCGCGGCATGACCGAAGCCCAGGCGTTCCGGTGGATCCAGAAGACTTCGATGGACCGCCGCCAGACGATGCGCGCAGTCGCCGAGGAGATCCTCGCCGAGGCCGACAAGGCTGCGGCGGAGGCCGGTGCGCTAGCCGACCCGGCGGCCAGCAAGCCCGAGGCGTCCAGCTGACGGCCCACGAGCTGCTGATCTTGCGATCAATTATGAAAGTACGGCACCAAGCCACAGCTTCACATACATAGTAGGTAAATCGCCCGGTCAAGGCATCCCCCGCTGACAGTACCGCGGCTGCACAAACCCAAGCGGCCGTTGGTGCAGGCAGCCGTAGCTCTTGCAAGCGGGCGGGGCCGGCCACACAAACCCCCGTTGTAACCGGCGCCCGCCGCTTGCGGCCGCCGGACGCCGGAAGCGGTCGACGGTCATGAGCCAACCAACCTTTGGTGCCATGTCAGCCTTCCCCGGGCCGGCACGTTCTCTACTCGGTCGGCAAGCTCTCGGGACAACGGTAGCGAGGCGCGGCGGGAGCGCGCAAAGACACCGGGATTCCCCTCCCGAATGCGTGAAACATCCCGTTGACAGGATCGCCTGCAGGCCGGAGAGACGGTGATCCGGCGTCCTTTGGCGTCGATTCCGGCTATGGCCAGCTATCGCGCGAGCATCCCGGGTCCGCCAGCAACGGCCGGATCCGACGAGCGTCGCAAGCCCGGCCGTGCGCGAGCCCGGCCGTGCGCAAGCCCGGCCGACCGCCAGCGCCCCGGGCTCGTGCGCGGCCCGCAGCAGGCCTGCCGGTTGGCCGTCGGCCGCCCGGTTCGGCTGCTCTATCTGCTGTCCGCGCGCCGTTTCAGGCGGGGCCCGGCGGGGTCTAGCGCACGCCGAGTCTGGCTCGGGCGGGCTCAGGCAGCCCTGGCTTAGGCCGGCTTCGGCGCACCCGGCACGCCGTCCCGGTGCAGGCAGCTGAGCCGCGCCGTGCACACCCGCCGGCCGTCCTCGTCGGTTATGACGACGTCGAACGTAGACATCGTCCGGCCGCCATGAATCAGCGTCGCCACACCAGTGACCAGGCCCGATCTGGCCGCGCGATGATGCGTCGCATTGATCTCGATGCCCAGGGTGAACCGGTCCGGCCCGGCTTGCAGGGCGGCGCCAAGTGAGCCAAGCGACTCGGCCAGGACGCACGAGGCTCCGCCGTGCAAGATCCCGTAGGGTTGCGTGTTGCCTTCCACTGGCATGGTCCCGACGACACGCTCGGCCGAGGCAGAAACGATCTTGATGCCCATCCGGCCAGGCAGCGTTGTGGTTCCCGGGTCGTTGAAGGTTGCGATGATCTGCTGCTCACGATCGGACGACACCGACACCTACTGCCTCCACATTCCCGGGGAAATCAGACGTTCGCTATGGCTGGAGCCAGCGTAAGGGTGGCCCGTGCCGGGTAGCCATGCGGCTGGCAAGGCCCGGCCAACTGTCAGGGCCACGGACTAGGATCTGCACGTGGCAACGAGGGACGCGGCGGAGACGAACGAGGCAGCGGGCCAGGAGCTGGCGGAGCAGTCTGCGGCCGAGCCAGAGCCGGCGCGGCAGCTTACTGCCGAGCCGGAACTAGCGGAGCAGGCTACGGCCGAGCCGGGCCAGGACCAGGCTCAGGCGCGCCGCGGCAGGCTGCTGTTGCTGGATGGGCACTCGCTGGCTTTCCGCGCCTTCTTCGCATTGCCGCCGGAGAACTTCTCCACCACAACCGGTCAGCCGACGAATGCCGTGTACGGGTTCACGGCCATGCTCATCAACGTGCTCAGGGACGAGCAGCCGACGCACGTGGCCGTCGCCTTCGACCGCAGCGAGCCCACCTTCCGGCACGAGCAGTACGTGGAGTACAAGGCCACCAGGAAGGAAAGCCCGGCCGACTTCCGCAACCAGCTGAGCCTGATCTTCGAAGTGCTCGACGCGCTCGGTATCAGCCGACTGTCGGTGCCAGGCTTCGAGGCTGACGACGTCATCGCGACGCTGGCCACCCAGGCTGCGCCGGACATGGACGTGCTCATCGTCACCGGCGACCGGGACGCCCTCCAGCTCGTCAACGAGCACGTCACGGTCCTGTACACGATGCGCGGCATCAGTGAGATGGCCAGGTTCACCCCGGATGCTGTCATGGCCAAGTACGGACTGACGCCGGCGCAGTACCCCGACTTCGCCGCGCTGCGCGGCGACCCGAGCGACAACCTGCCCGGCATCCCGGGGGTGGGAGAAAAGACCGCGACCAAGTGGATCGCCGAGTTCGGCTCCCTGGCGGCGCTGGTGGACAGGGTTGACGAGGTCAAGGGCAAGGCTGGCGACGCGCTGCGCGAGCACTTGTCCGGCGTCCTGCGCAACAGCCAGCTGACCCAGCTGGTCCGTGACGTACCGCTGGACATGGGCCCGGCCGACCTGCGCCCGGTGCCATGGGACCGGGAGCAGATCCACCAGCTGTTCGACACGCTCCAGTTCCGGGTCCTGCGCGACCGGCTGTACGCGACGCTGCCGAATGGCATCGGGATCGCGGCGACAGCGGCCGCAGTGGCCGCAGTGGCCGCCGGTGAAGCAAGCGCTTTCGACGTGGCTGCTGTCATGCTCGGGCCCGGCGCGGTTGCCAATTGGATTGAGGGGAACGTGGCCCGCACTGGCCGCGCCGGTCTGGCCGTGAGCGGTACCTGGGGGCGGGGCACCGGTCACGTGACCGGACTGGCGATCGCAGCGCCGGGTGGCGCGGCCGCCTATCTAGATCCGGCGGCGCTGACCGAGGCCGACGACAAGGCCCTCGGCGCCTGGCTGGCCGACCCTGCCCGGCCCAAGGCACTGCACGATGCCAAGGGCCCGATGCACGCGCTGGCCGCGCAGGGTTTCGAGCTGGCCGGCCTGACGAGCGACACCGCGCTTGCCGCCTATCTGGCCCTGCCCGGCCAGCGCTCGTTCGACCTGGCCGACCTCGCCTTGCGCTACCTGAACAGGGAGTTGCGCGACGCTGAGCCTGCGACCGGCCAGCTGACCCTGGACGTCCAAGGCGACTCGGAGGTTGCCACCGCGCTTGCTCAGCGAGCGCAGGCGACATCCGAGCTAGCCGATGCACTCGACACCGACCTGGCCAAGCGCGGCGCGGCAGAGCTGCTGGCAGAGGTGGAGCTGCCGCTGGTCGGCGTGCTCGCTGACATGGAGCGAGCCGGCATCGCGGCCGACAGCGAGCATTTCGCCGCTATGTCCGCAAGCCTGGGCGGCGAGGTGAAGGCCGCCGAGCAGGCCGCGTTCGCGGTCACTGGGCATGAGTTCAACCTCGGCTCGCCCAAGCAGCTGCAGGAAGTGCTGTTCACCGAGCTTGGCCTGCCCAAGACCAAGCGGATCAAGACCGGGTACACGACCGATTCCGAGGCACTAACCGGGCTGCTGGCGCAGACCGAGCACCCGGTGCTGGCGCATCTGCTGCGGCACCGGGATGTGGCCAAGCTGAAGAGCATCGTCGACTCGCTGATCCCGATGGCGGACGCCGACGGCCGGATTCACACCACCTACAACCAGATGATCGCGGCTACGGGTCGGCTGTCCTCGACCGACCCGAATATGCAGAACATCCCTATCCGTACGGAGGAAGGCCGCCGGATCCGCCGTGGCTTCATCGTCGGTTCCGGCTACGAGTGCCTGCTTACCGCCGATTACAGCCAGATCGAGCTGCGGATCATGGCGCATCTGTCCGGCGACGAGGCGCTGGCCGCCGCGTTCGGGTCCGGGCACGATTTCCACGCCGCCACAGCCGGGCGGGTGTTCGGCGTCGAGCCGGCCGATGTGACTCACGAGCTGCGCAGCAAGGTGAAGGCGATGAACTACGGCCTCGCCTACGGCCTGTCCGCGTATGGGCTGTCCCAGCAGCTGCGGATCTCGCCTGACGAGGCCCGCGGCTACATGGACGAGTATTTCCAGCAGTTCGGCGGGGTCCGGGATTACCTACGGGACGTGGTAGCCAGGGCCAGGATGGACGGCTATACCCAGACCATGCTGGGCCGTCGCCGGTACCTGCCTGACCTGACCTCCGATAACCGGCAGCGCCGGGAGATGGCGGAGCGGATGGCGCTGAACGCGCCGATTCAAGGCTCGGCCGCCGACATTATCAAGGTGGCGATGCTGGCGGTGCATCGGGACCTGCAAGCTGCGGGCCTGCGCTCCCGGATGCTGCTGCAGGTCCACGATGAACTGCTGTTCGAGGTGGCACCCGGAGAGCTGGAAGCAGTGCGGGAACTGGTTGCGTCCGCCATGTGCGGTGCAGCCGAGCTGAGCGTGCCACTGGATGTCTCGATGGGCTGGGGCCACAGCTGGGCCGACGCGGCGCACTGACACCACTGCCTGCTCGGGCCTGCGCAAACCGGCGCAACCTGGGATGCTTGGCTCATGGAATTGCGCCTGCGCGGTCTCGACGCGCGGGTCGAACTGACCAGGGACCGCTTCGGAGTGCCGCACTGCCGAGCGCTCACTGAGCATGACGCCTTCTTCACCCAGGGGTTCGCGCACGCGACCGACCGGCTCTGGCAGATTGACTATGACCGGCGCCGCGGCATGGGCCGCTCCGCCGAGGTCATCGGCCCGGCGGCACTCCCTGGCGATGCCCTGTACCGTCGGGTCGGTCTTGAGGCAGGCGCGCGCCGCGACGTCACTCTGCTCTCGCCGGCCGCGCGCGACATGCTCACGGCATACACGGCAGGCGTCAATGCCGTGATCGAGACCAGCGATTTGCGCCGACGGACCGCGTCCGGCCCACCCGGCGCGCATGGATCTGCGCGCAGCCAGCCCGCCGGCAGCCTGCCATTGCTGGCCGAGTTCGCGCAGATGGACGAGCCGCTGCAGCCCTGGGAACCATGGCACTGCCTGGTGGTGTACCGGGTCAGGCACATGACCATGGGGTCGGCGGCACCCAAACTGTGGCGGGCGGTAGTGAGCCATGCCGTTGGCCCGGCGGTGGCCCGGAAAATGGCGGCCGCACAGGCCGAGTGGCAGATCGCGTGCGTACCGCCGGGCGCGCGCGGCCGCGGCGCGGCCCCGTCCTTGCTGGGGCTCGACGATGCCGGCAGCAACAACTGGGCACTGGCCGGCGCCCGGACCGACTCTGGCCTGCCGCTGCTTGCCGGGGACCCGCACCGGGCGCTCGAGGTGCCGAACGTCTACGTGCAGGGACATGTGTCCGGACCTGACTGGGACGTACTGGGCTTGGCGATTCCTGGCGTGCCGGGCTTCCCGCATTTCGGCCACAACGACAAAGTCGCCTGGTGCATCACCCACGCGATGGCCGACGACCAGGACCTCTACCAGTTCGCAGACTGGCCGCCCGAATCCGGTGCCCGCAGCCGGACCGAGTTCATCACGGTGCGCGGCGGCGATGCTGCTCGCATCGAGATCAGGCAGAGTGACCGCGGACCGCTGATCACCGACGAGCTGGCGCTTGCCTGGGCGGCCACCGCCGAGCCGAACAACGGCTTCGATGCGTTGCCCACGATGCTGCGGGCCCGGTCGGTCGGCGAGCTGTTCGATGCCATGCGACCTTGGGCCGAGCCTGTCAACAGCCTGCTCGCCGCCGACCGTGACGGCAGCATCGGCTATCTCACCAGAGGCCGGGTGCCTGTCCGTGCCCGGCCGGAACCGGCTTGGTCGCCGGTCCCGGCCGAGGACGCGTCATTCGGCTGGCGCGGGCAGGTGGCCTTCGCCGACATGCCGCGGCTGGAGAACCCCGAGAGCGGATTCCTGTTCAGTGCCAACAACCGGATACTCGCTGCGGACTCCGGGCCTTACCTGGGCCTCGACGTGGCCGGCCCGTGGCGGGCGGCACGCATCGTCGAAACACTGTCCGGACTGTCGGAGGCGACCGTCGACGACATGGCCGCGCTGCACCGCGACGTCGTCTCGCTGCCCGCCAGGCAAATCACCCGGCTGCTCGGCGATTGGGCGCCGCTGGTGGGCTGGGATGGCCGGATGGACGCTGGTTCCACGGCCGCTGCGGCGTACTCGGTGCTGCGTCGGGAGCTTGCGCTGCTCGTGCTCGAGCGGTCAGGCCTGGTGCCTTTCGTCGAACATCCATGGAACCGGCTGCTGCCGGGAGTCAGGGCCGAGTCGGTGGTCTGGCGGGTGGCTGGCGATCACCTCCAAGCCGGCGACGAATCGCTGCTTGGCGGCTGGTCCTGGCGGCGTGCCCTGACCGAGGCCATCAGCCGGGCCGAGCGTTCGTGGGGCGGCGAGCCGTGGGGAGAGCTGCATGCCACCGGGCATCGCCACCCGCTCGGCCGGCCCGAACTGGACCCGCCGCCAGTGCCGTATGGCGGCGATATGGACACAGTGCAAGCGAGCTCCTACATCCCGGTGGATGGCCTGCGCACCTCGGCGGCGTCGGTTGCGCGTTATGCCTTCGACCTCGCTGACTGGGACCGCTCTGGCTGGGTTGTGCCACTGGGCGCCGCCGGCGATCCGGGCCGCCCGCACGCTCACGACCAGCAAGAAGCGTGGCGCACAGGGCGGCTGCTGCCCGCCCCGTACTCGCAGCAGGCGGTCCGGGCCGCGGCGGAGGAACGGCTCACGCTTGTGCCGGAATAGCCGCTGGGAGCGGCCGGGCGCCGGTAGCAGGCGAGCACGGAAACCCTGTTGACGGGATGGCCGGGCGGCTCTACGGTCTGTCCTCGTGCCGACATGGGCGATCGAGGAATGGCCGCGCCGGAAGCAGCCAGACGAGTTGCAGGCTGAGCTGTACGAGGCCCGGGCCGCGCTGCACCAGGAAGCGACGCCTGGCGATCCCAGGCGCCCGCTGGCCGATGAGATCGCGGCCATGCGGCACCTGCCAGCGCCCGAAGACGGCGTCGTGCTGGTAGCCCGTGATGCGGCGGGAGCCATCGCGGGCCTTTCGTCCTGCAACTGGGAACGGCTGCCTGGCCAGGACCACCTGCTGTTCACGGCAATCGAGGTGCTGCCGGGCTATCGCCGCCAGGGTGCCGGCCGCCTGCTGCTCGACCGCACGGCTGCCATCGCCGAGCACCAAGGCCTGCGCTTGATCATGGGCCGGACCAGGGGCAACGTCCCGTCTGGTGCGGCGTTCTGCGGTCAGTTCGGCGCGGCGCCGGCCATGGTCGGCGAGGAGAACCGGCTCGACCTGCACAGCGTCGACCGGGATCAGGTGGATTACTGGATTGCCGACGGTCCGGTGCGGGCCCCTGGTTACCGGCTGGACTTCGTGGCGGGCCGCACGCCGCCAGAGCTCGCTGGCCGGGTGGCGGAGGTGCTCAACGTGATGAATACTGCGCCACGCGAGAATCTCGACATCGGAGACGTCCAGGTCACTCCTGAGCTGGTAGGCGAATACGAGGACGCGGCGCTGGCCGCCGGCGAAGGGCTCTGGGCGTACTACGCAGTTGAGAAGGCGTCGGGCCGGTTTGTCGGCCTTACGAACATTTTTATCCGGCCCGCGCTACCGGACCGGATCTACGTTGGCGACACCGCTGTGGACCCGGCCCACCGCGGCCGGGGCCTCGGGAAGTGGCTCAAGGCGGCGATCACCCAGCGGATCCTGGATCAGCTGCCCGATGTCCGCTGGGTGATCACCTGGAACGCTGGCAGCAATGACGCCATGCTCGCCATCAACCGGCAGCTCGGATTCCGCGTGGCCGTGATCTCTACGACGTGGCAGATACCGACTGACCAGCTCCGGGCCCGCTTGGCGGACCCGTCCGGCCGCCCGGCCGCCGCCGGGGGACCTGCCGATTGACCCGCAGGCCACGCTCTCATATGCTGGACGCTGCACTGTGTTCTGGTGCAGTCCGCCAATGGTCAGGCAGCCGCGTGGCCCTCTCACTGCAGGCCGCGGCCGGTCATGCTGGCCAGGCAAGTCACGAATCCATGACTTTCCGTTGTCGGGCTCGCCGTGCACCGTGGTGTCCAGCAACCCATTCCTGTCCGTATCCGGAGTCCACCTACACATGACGAGTAGCACAGAGGCCACCTCGACCCCCAAGGTAGCGGTCAACGACATCGGTTCCGAGGAGGCCTTCCTCGCCGCGATCGACGAGACCATCAAGTACTTCAACGACGGCGACATCGTGGAGGGCACCGTCGTCAAGGTCGATCGAGACGAGGTTCTACTCGATATCGGCTACAAGACAGAGGGCGTCATCCCGTCACGGGAGCTGTCGATCAAGCACGATGTCGACCCGCACGAGGTCGTCAAGGTGGGCGAGCACATCGAGGCCCTGGTCTTGCAGAAGGAGGACAAGGAAGGGCGCCTGATCCTCTCCAAGAAGCGGGCTCAGTACGAGCGCGCCTGGGGCACGATCGAGAAGGTCAAGGAAGAGGACGGTGTCGTCACCGGTACCGTCATCGAGGTCGTCAAGGGCGGCCTGATCCTGGACATTGGCCTGCGCGGCTTCCTGCCCGCCTCCCTGGTCGAGATGCGGCGGGTTCGCGACCTGCAGCCGTACGTCGGCAAGGAGATCGAAGCCAAGATCATCGAGCTGGACCGGAACCGGAACAACGTGGTCCTGTCCCGCCGTGCCTGGCTGGAGCAGACCCAGTCCGAGGTGCGCCAGAACTTCCTCAACACCCTGCAGAAGGGCCAGATCCGCAAGGGCGTCGTTTCCTCGATCGTCAACTTCGGTGCGTTCGTGGACCTTGGCGGCGTCGACGGCCTCGTGCACGTCTCCGAGCTGTCCTGGAAGCACATTGACCACCCCGGCGAAGTCGTTGAGGTCGGCCAGGACGTCACCGTCGAGGTGCTAGACGTGGACATGGACCGCGAGCGGGTCTCGCTGTCGCTTAAGTCGACGCAGGAAGACCCGTGGCAGCAGTTCGCAAGGACGCACCAGATCGGCCAGGTCGTTCCGGGCCGGGTCACCAAGCTGGTGCCGTTCGGCGCGTTTGTCCGGGTCGAGGAAGGCATCGAGGGCCTGGTGCACATCTCCGAGCTCGCCGACCGGCACGTGGAGATTCCCGAGCAGGTCGTGCAGGTTGGCGACGAGATTTTCGTCAAGATCATTGACATCGACCTGGACCGGCGCCGGATCAGCCTGTCTCTCAAGCAGGCCAACGAGGGCGCTTCGGGTGAGGTCACCGGCGAGGACTTCGATCCCACCCTCTACGGCATGCCCGCCGCGTATGACGAGCAGGGCAATTACCTCTATCCCGAGGGCTTCGACCCGGAGTCGGGCGAGTGGCTCGAAGGCTTCGATAGCCAGCGCGAGGAGTGGGAGCGTCAGTACGCCGAGGCGCGGGCCCGGTATGAGGCGCACCAGCAGCAGGTCGCTGACGCCCGGAGCAAGGCCGATACCTCCACCGAGGAAGCCGGCGAGGACGAGGCACGCGAGCATCACAGCTCGTCATCGAGCACCAGCGACTCCGAGCGGGCCGGCACGCTCGCTTCCGACGAGGCACTCGCGGCGCTCCGCGACAAGTTGTCCGGCGGCCAGAGCTGACGGCGGCGGCTACCCGGTACCTGACGGTGGCGGGCTCCGGGTGCACTGCGCCTGGCGCCCGCCTTCGCCGTCTTCGGGCAGCCGCGACCCGGTACCGGGCGGAGCGCCGCTGAGATGTTCAAGGTGGGCCTGACCGGCGGCATCGGGGCCGGCAAGAGCGAGGTGTCGCGGCGGCTTGCCGCCCAGGGTGCGATCGTGATCGATGCGGACCTGATCGCCCGCGAGGTCGTCGCGCCTGGTACTGACGGGCTGGCCGAGGTGGTCAGCGCCTTCGGCACGGCTCTGCTTGGGCCTGACGGCGCGCTCGACCGGGCCGCGCTCGGCGACATCGTGTTCGCCGACGCGGAGAAGCTGGCGCGGCTCAACTCGATCGTTCACCCTCTGGTCGGAGCGAGGATGCGGGCACTGGAAGACGCCGCCGGGCCTAGCTCGATCGTCGTGCACGATGTCCCTCTGATCGCCGAGAACGGGCTGGCCAGTGCGTACGACCTGGTGGTGGTCGTGGACGTGCCGCCGAGGATCCAGCTTGACCGCCTCGTCCGGCTCCGGGGCATGAGCCGGGAGCAGGCGCAGGCCAGGATGGCGGCGCAGGCTGGCCGGGAGCAGCGGCTTGCGATTGCCGGGATCGTGGTCGATAACTCTGGGTCGCTTGCCGAGCTGGACCGGCAGGTCGGCGAACTATGGGCCGAATTGCGCAGGCGCGCCGCGCTGGCCATCAGCTGACGGAACCATCCGCTGGGCAGGACCGGCATAACCGGCATAACCGGCCCCGCCGATGCGGCGCTGGTTCCTGCCGTCGCTGTGCGCCCGCCAGACCCGGCTGAACGATCGGTCAAGAGTCCATTCGCGGAACAGCGTGCCGGGGCCACCTGGCATGCAGCAGCCCAAAGGCCCGTATCCAGTGACGACCCAGCTGCGTGCTAGCGGGATTTGCTCCCGTCGCGGACCGGTTCGTGGAATGCGCGGCGGCGGTCGCCGGTTATCCCGCTACGCAGCACGACGGGCCGGTCAGGACGGTCAGCGCGGTGGTGCCTGACTTGACGGACGTCGAGCGCAGCCTGCAGCTCGGCATGATCAGTGCCAGCCCGCATAGCTTCTGCGGCGGCGCTGATCAGCGGCCGACGGCGGTGCCGGGCAAGCGCGCCGCCATATGGCTAGCCGGCACCCGGAACTGGCAACGCGGGCGCTCGTGCACGGCCACCGGGCCGTGCCAGCGATGCGGTGACGGCCTGCGGCAGCGTGCTGCTACGCGACGGGCCAGGTTCTTCGGGCAAACCAGCGTGGCGGCTGGCTGGCCACCTCGTGGTTGCGCTGGATGCGCGGAATGTCAGTGCCTCGCCCTACAGTGGAACGAGTCGAGCATGCTAAGGAGGCGTCATGCGCCCGGTGACCGACCTGCAGCGGCGTGTCGCGCCGTTCGAGGTCGTGACCGACATGGTGCCGGCCGGCGACCAGCCGCGCGCCATCGCCGAGATGGAGAAGCGGCTCCGGGATGGCGTGAAGGACACAGTGCTGCTGGGCGCGACCGGTACGGGCAAGACCGCGACGGTTGCCTGGCTCGCCGAGCGCCTGCAACGGCCCGTGCTGGTCATGCTGCCTAACAAGACGCTCGCGGCACAGTTCGCCAATGAGCTGCGGGAGATGCTGCCGAGGAACGCGGTCGAGTATTTCGTTTCTTACTATGACTACTACCAGCCTGAGGCTTACGTTCCGCAGACGGACACCTACATCGAGAAGGACTCGTCCATCAACGACGAGGTGGACCGGCTCCGGCACTCGGCGACCAATTCGCTGCTGACCCGCCGGGACACCATCGTGGTGGCGTCGGTGTCCTGCATTTACGGCCTTGGCACGCCGCAGGAGTATGTGGACCGGATGCTGAAGGTCAAGGTCGGCCAGACCTTCGAGCGGGATCAGCTGCTGCGCAAGCTCGTCGGCATGCAGTACAACCGGAACGACCTGGCATTCACCCGCGGCACGTTCCGGGTGCGCGGCGACACCATCGAGGTGATCCCGCAGTACGAGGAGCTTGCCGTCCGGATCGAGATGTTCGGCGACGAGATCGAGCGGCTGATGACGCTGCACCCGCTCACCGGCGAGGTAATCAGCGAGGATGACGAGCTGTACGTCTTCCCCGCCTCGCATTACGTCGCCGGCCCGGAGCGGATGGAGCGAGCCATCGGGAGTATCGAGAATGAGCTGGAAGAGCGGCTGGCCGAATTGGAGCGGCTAGGCAAGCTGCTGGAGGCTCAGCGACTCCGGATGCGCACCACCTACGACATCGAGATGATGCGCCAGGTCGGCTCGTGCTCCGGCATCGAGAACTACTCCAGGCATATCGACGGGCGGCTGCCGGGAAGCGCGCCGAATACGCTGCTTGACTTCTTCCCCGAGGATTTCCTGCTGGTAGTGGACGAGTCACACAACACGGTGCCGCAGATTGGGGCCATGTACGAAGGCGATGTGTCCAGGAAGCGCGTCCTGGTCGATCACGGCTTCCGGCTGCCGAGCGCCATCGACAACCGGCCGCTGACATGGGACGAGTTCTGCGATCGCATCGGCCAGACGCTGTACCTGTCAGCGACGCCCGGGCCTTACGAGCTCCGCAAGACCGGCGGCGAGATCGTGGAGCAGGTCATCAGGCCGACCGGGCTGGTGGACCCCCAGGTGATCATCAAGCCGACCAAGGGCCAGATCGACGATCTCATCGGCGAGATAAGGGACCGGGCCGACAAGTCGGAGCGCGTCCTGGTCACCACGCTCACCAAGAAGATGGCAGAGGACCTGACCGACTACTTGCTTGAGCTGGGCATCCGCGCCAGGTACCTGCACAGCGAGGTCGACACTCTGCGCCGGGTGGAGCTTCTGCGCGAGCTGCGCCTCGGTGAGTACGACGTCCTGGTCGGAATCAACTTGCTGCGCGAAGGGCTCGACCTGCCCGAGGTGTCGCTGGTGGCGATCCTGGATGCTGACAAAGAGGGCTTCCTGCGGTCGGGCACCTCACTGATTCAGACGATCGGCAGGGCGGCCAGGAACGTGTCCGGTCAGGTGCACATGTACGCCGACAAGGTGACGCCTTCGATGCAGCGGGCGATCGACGAGACAAATCGCCGTCGGGATCGGCAGATCGCCTACAACAGGGAGCATGGCGTAGACCCGCAGCCGCTGCGGAAGCGGATCGCGGACATCCTGGACCAGCTGGCCCGCGAGGATGCCGACACCGAGCAGCTGCTCGGCGGGTCGGGCCGGCAGCAGAGCCGGGGGAAGGCACCGGTGCCGGGAGTCTCCTCCAGGGCGAGGGCGGCGGCGGCAGCATCGGGTGACAAGCTGGGCCAGGGCGGCGGCCCGGCGCGGGCCGACCTTGCCGCGCTTATCGCCGAGCTGACCGAGCAGATGCACGCGGCAGCGGCCGAGTTGCAGTTCGAGATCGCAGCCAGGATCCGGGACGAGGTGCGCGAGCTCAAGCACGAGCTTCGCGGTATGCAGGCCGCGGGCGTCTAGTCGGCTCGCCGTTGGGGGCCTTCTCGCCGTTGGAGGCCGGAGCCGGTCTGGGTGCTGCGGCTAGTGGGGGAACCGGAAATAGCGGCGCGCCGTCTAAGCACCAGACGAGGAACAAGGGGCCGCGTTACCCTCCTAATGCAGCCCGAATCGCCTCCGGGCAGGAGCGAGTTCCGATGATGATCCGGCCGCCCGGCCGCCAGGCCGGGACCGCCAGCGTTGCAGACCCTCGTGCTGCCGGCTCTCGTGCTGCCGGCTCCGGTACGGTCGGCTTGCGTGCTGCCAGCCCTCGTACCGTCCGGACCCTCGCTCTCCTGGCGGCAGCTGGCCTGCTGATGGCCGGATGCGGCAGCTTGACGGCGGGCTCAGCCCCGGCCGGCCCGGGCAGCGCCGGGACGCGCACCAACGCAACGGCGGGCCACGGCAAGGGCTCGGCCGGATCCGCCACGGCTGGCAGCGCCCAGCGGGCGGTCAAGGCGGCGGGCAGACCGGTGCTATGCCATGACGTGATGGTGCCGATGAGCGTTCGCATCGTGCGGATCGGCGGGCCGGTCGTCGTCCAGCCGGCGTCCGGCACTGGTGGCGCCGCGGGCCAGGGCTCGGGCGGCATCAGCGAGTCCGTAACGGTGACCGACACAGTGGCCAGATCACTCGCAGCGCAAGCATGCGCGCTTCCGGTCTGGCCGCGCGGAGTGCGGCTGTGCCCGCCGGCCTTGCAGTATCGCCATTATCAGCTGACGTTTACTATTCCGGGCCGGGTGCTGCCGGTCGTGACAGTGGAGGCGGGCGGGTGCCCGCGGGTTACCGGGCTGGGACCGGTCCGCTGGCTGTCACCAAGGCAGTCGTTCCTGGCCGAGCTCGGCAGGATAGCTACGGTCCGGGGGCAGAGCCAGTCAGGGAAGCTCCCGCTGAACGGCCAGCCTGTCCACCGGCTGAGCGCGGCTAGTCCGAACTAGCGGCAAGCAGCACTGTCCTGTTCATGCTCTGATTACCGGATTGTGTCTGCTAAGCGGGCGTCAAGAGAACGTCAAACCCTCCGGGCGGCGTAGGGTCGGATAATGCTGGCGAGCCTTGTTGCCGCTCTGGTGTCAGCCCTGTGCTACGGGGTCGCGGCGGTTATGCAGGCGATGGCCGTCCGCGCCGCGAGCCACCGTACGCCGGCAGACGGCGCGGCCGGAACCGGAGTGGACCCCGGACTGCTCGTGCGCATGCTGCGGCAGGGGCCGTTCCTGGCCAGCATCGCCATCGACATGGTCGGATTTGTCGCCCAGCTGGTCGCGCTTCGTCGGCTGCCACTGTTCGCCGTGCAGGCCATCATGGCGTCCAACCTCGCCGTGACCGCGGTCTTCGCCGCTTGGTTGATGAAGGCCAGGCTGGCGCTGCGGGAATGGCTCGCGGTCGCCGGCGTCGTAATCGGCGTCGGCTTGCTGGGGTCATCGGCCGGTGCCCAGGGCGCCGCTAACGTGGGCAGCGCGTTCCGCTTGGGCCTGATCGTCGCTGTCGTCGGGGTGGGAGTGGCCGGGTTTGCGGCCGCCAAGCTGCCGAATCCGGTGAGGACGCCAGCCCTGGGCGCGATCGCTGGCCTTGGATACGGCGTGCTAGCCGTGTCGGCCCGAATCCTGCCCGGCTTCACGCCGCATCAGCTCCTTCGTGACCCAGCTGCCTACACGCTGGCTGCTGCCGGGATTGTCTCGTTCATGCTGTATGCGACGGCCCTGGACGGGGGCAGCGTCACTACCGCGACGGCGGCGGTCATCCTGGCCGAAACCATGCCGCCGGCTGTCGTCGGTGTCGTTTTCCTCGGTGACACGACCCGGCACGGGCTGGCCGCAGTCGCG
Organism: Streptosporangiaceae bacterium; assembly: GCA_052143255.1. Taxonomy (GTDB): domain Bacteria; phylum Actinomycetota; class Actinomycetes; order Streptosporangiales; family Streptosporangiaceae; genus JAJYUU01. Next base: position 43,986 of record JBKQTJ010000149.1, read on the forward strand.
GGCCTGGGCTTTGCGCTAGCTGTCGCATGCGCGGTCGCGCTGGCCAGGTTCGGTGAGGCGGGCGAGAAACAGCCCGAGCATCCCGCGCACCCCGAATCGGAGGCCGTGGCGCAAGCGGTCGGACGGCGCGCCGCGTTAAGGGCGAGTGAACTGCCTGACCGGCCGTAGCGGCAGGCTAACGTCCCGGTTCATCTCCGCGCCGACCGGCGTTTTCGCCGGCCCGCGCTGTCTTGCCCGGCGCGGTGGCCAGCGCCTGATATCCTGATACCCCGTGGGCGAGCGGGAATTCCGCCGAATCTGACCACGGGAGCCTCATTGGCGATTTCAGCGTATCCATCACGACCGGGCAGCACGAGGCCGGCCGAGACCCGGCATCTGTTCGTCACCGGAGGTGTGGCGTCGAGCCTTGGCAAGGGACTCACGGCGTCAAGCATCGGCAGGCTGCTCAAGCTGCGCGGCCTTCGGGTGAGCATGCAGAAACTCGATCCGTACCTGAACGTAGATCCCGGCACGATGAATCCGTTCCAGCACGGTGAGGTCTTCGTCACCGACGACGGCACGGAGACCGATCTCGACGTCGGCCATTACGAGCGCTTCCTGGACATCAGGCTGCCGGGATCGGCCAATGTCACCACCGGCCAGATCTACTCTCATGTCATCGCCAGAGAACGCCGCGGTGACTATCTGGGCGACACCGTCCAGGTGATCCCGCACATCACCAACGAGATCAAAGCGCGGATACGGGAGATGGCGAACGCGGAAACCGACGTAGTCATCACCGAGGTCGGTGGCACTGTCGGTGACATCGAGTCGCAGCCGTTCCTGGAGGCAATCCGGCAAATCCGGCACGAGATTGGCCGCGACCGCTGCTTCTTCCTGCACGTATCGCTGCTGCCCTACATAGGGCCCTCTGGCGAGCTGAAGACCAAGCCGACCCAGCATTCGGTCGCCGCCCTGCGCAGCATCGGCATCCAGCCAGACGCGATCGTGTGCCGGTCGGACCGGCCGATCAGCGACGGGCTGAAACGCAAGATCAGCCTGATGTGCGACGTTGACGAAGAAGCTGTCGTGTCGGCGCCCGATGCGCCATCGATTTACGACATCCCGAAGGTGCTGCACGCCGAGGGCCTGGACGCTTACGTGGTCCGCAGGCTCGGGCTGCCGTTCCGTGATGTCGACTGGACCGACTGGGACGACCTGCTGCGCCGAGTGCACCGGCCGGCCCGGAGCGTGACCATCGCCCTGGTCGGCAAGTACGTCGACCTGCCCGACGCTTACCTGTCACCCGCTGAGGCGCTGCGTGCGGGCGGCTTCGCTCACGACGTGCGGGTCAACATCCGCTGGGTAACCAGCGACGATTGCCAGACGCCCGAAGGGGCGGCGCGGCAGCTCGCCGACGTAGACGGAGTCCTGGTGCCCGGCGGCTTCGGCGTGCGTGGCATCGAGGGCAAGATCGGCGCCGTTCGGCACGCGCGGGAGAACGGGATTCCCGTGCTCGGGCTGTGCCTGGGTCTGCAGTGCATGGCCATCGAGGTTGGGCGCGACCTGGCCGGGCTCGACGGTGCCAACAGCGCGGAGTTCGACCCCGAAACCGCTTACCCGGTGATTGCCACCATGGCCGATCAAGAGGATGTCGTAGCGGGGGAGCGGGACATGGGCGGCACCATGCGCCTCGGCTTGTACCCGGCCGTGCTGGCCGAGGGCAGCCTCGTCCGCGAGCTGTACGGTGAGCCGGTGGTGGAGGAGCGGCACCGGCACCGGTACGAGGTTAATAATGCTTACCGGGACGAACTGGAGAAAGCCGGTCTGAATATATCGGGCTTGTCACCCGACGGCCGCCTAGTCGAGTTCATCGAGCTACCGCGCAACGTGCACCCGTTCTTCGTGGCCACCCAGGCTCATCCGGAGCTGCTGTCCCGGCCAACCCGACCCCATCCGCTGTTCAGCGGGCTGGTAGCTGCGGCTCTGGTGCGCAGCCGGGCCAGGCCGGCCGCCGAGCCGATCGCCGCGGCCCAGCGGCCGGTCGCGGCCCGCTGAGATGGCGGCCCGGTGGCGACGCAAGCGTTCCCCGGGAGCTCCCGATGACAAAAGAAGGTAGTGCTATCAGCGACGCGCGCGACGAGGCCGGGTCCTGGCCGGTGACCGATTCCGCCGTGCTGGCGGTCGGCAAGGTGGTAACGCTGCGCCGGGATTCGGTCCAGCTGCCCGATGGGAGCCTGGTCGGCCGGGAGGTCGTCGAGCATCCAGGTGCCGTGGCCGTGGTGGCTATCGACGATCAGGACCGGGTGCTGATGATCAGGCAGTACCGGCATCCGGTCGGCGCGACGCTGTGGGAGATTCCGGCCGGGCTTCGCGATATCGCGGGGGAGCCGCTACTGGTGACGGCCCAGCGGGAGCTGCTGGAGGAGACCGGCTGCCTGGCCGGCGACTGGCGGGTGCTGGCCGACTACCTGCCCTCGCCCGGCATCAGCACCGAACGGCTGCGGATCTTCCTGGCCAGGGACCTGACAATGGTTCCGGACGCGGACCGCGAGTATGTTCCAGAACACGAGGAGGCGTATCTGACCGTTGCCTGGGTGCGGCTCGCAGATGCCGTCCGGGGCGCGCTGGCCGGCGACCTGCACAACGGAGTGGCGATCGTGGGTATCTTGTCCGCGTATGTGGCTCACGAGGACGATTTCAGGACCCTTCGGCAGGCTGGTGAGCCGGAGACGCTGTGACCGCGGGTGCGGTCTGGTAACGAGGACCGCCCGGCACCAGCCGGGGAGTTCGGCAGGCAAGGAAGGACAACGGACCAATGAAGGTCGGCGTTCCTAAGGAAGTTAAGAATCACGAGTATCGCGTGGCGATCACCCCAGCCGGCGTGCACGAGCTCGTCATGTACGGGCACCAGGTCCTCGTCCAGCAGGACGCGGGCACCGGCTCATCGATCCCGGACGCCGACTTTGTCGCGGCGGGCGCCATGATCCTGCCGAACGCGGATGATGTCTGGCAGACCGGTGACCTGATCCTCAAGGTCAAAGAGCCGGTGGCCGAGGAATACCACCGGATGCGCAAGGACCAGGTGCTGTTCACCTACCTTCACCTGGCGGCCAGCCGTGCCTGCACTGATGCGCTACTCGACGCCGGCATCACCGCGATCGCCTACGAGACCGTGCAGCTGCCCGATGGCTCGCTGCCGCTACTGGCGCCCATGTCCGAGGTGGCTGGCCGGATGGCCCCGCAGGTAGGTGCCCATCACCTGCAGCGCGATGGCGGCGGCCGCGGCGTACTGATGGGCGGCGTCTCCGGTGTTTATGCGGCCAAGGTCGTCGTGCTCGGCGCTGGCGTGTCCGGGATGAGCGCAGCAGCGATTGCCCTGGGCATGCAGGCCGAGGTGCTGCTTGTCGACAAGAACATTGCCAGGCTCCGCCAGGCTGATGCCATCTACCAGGGCCACTGCCAGACCGTCGCGTCGAACGCGTACGAGATCGAGCGCGCCGTTATCGACGCCGACCTCGTGATCGGCGCCGTGCTCGTGCCGGGCGCCAAGGCGCCGACGCTGGTCTCCAACGAACTCGTTTCCCGTATGAAGTCAGGTTCAGTCCTGGTCGACATTTCCATAGACCAGGGCGGCTGTTTCGAGGACTCGCACCCGACCACGCATGCCGACCCGACCTACCGGGTGCACAACTCGGTCTTCTACTGCGTCGCGAACATGCCGGGCGCAGTGCCGCACACCTCGACGTATGCCCTGACGAACGTGACCCTGCCGTACGTCGTCGAGATCGCCAACCGCGGCTGGCGTGAGGCGCTGCGCAGCGATCCCTCCTTCGCGCTCGGCCTCAACACCCATGAGGGGAACGTGACCTGCGTGCCGGTCGCCGAGGCGCACGGGCTGCCGTCGGTGGCCCTGGCGGAGGTGCTCAGCTGACAACATTCGCGCGCGCGATCGCGCGGTATCTCGACCACCTGGCCGTAGAACGGGGCCTGGCTGCGCACACCCTGCAGGCTTATCAGCGTGATCTGCAACGCTATGCGGCTGCGCTGGCCGCCGTCGGCCGGGATGAGATCGAGGAAGTCAGCACGCAGGACGTGGCGGACTTCCTGGCGAACTTGCGGGAAGGGGACGGCGACCACCCGCCGCTGGCCGCCAGCTCGGCCGGCCGGGCGGTGGTCGCCGTTCGCGGACTGCACGCCTTCGCGCTGGCGGAAGGCATGACCGCGGTGGATCCGGCCAAGGTCGTGCGGCCGCCGGCGCCGCCGCGGCGCCTGCCCAAGGCCATCTCCATCGGAGACGTCGAAAGGCTGCTCGCCGCAGCCGCTACCGGCCACGCCGCGCTGCGGAACCGGGCGCTGCTGGAGTTGTTGTACGGTACCGGCGCCCGGATCTCCGAAGCGGTGGGGCTCGACGTCGACGACTTGGATCTGCGCGAGCTGGCTGACTTGGGTGGTCTGGCCGACGGGACTGCTCCGGCCCGCGCGCGGCCGGCAGCGGAGACCGCCACCGTCCGGCTGAACGGGAAGGGCGGCAAGCAGCGCCTGGTTCCTGTCGGCAGCTACGCCAAGGATGCCGTCGAGGCATACCTGGTACGAGCCCGGCCTGCGCTGGCCGCCGCAGCCCGGCGAGGCCAGCTGACCCCGGCCCTGTTCCTGAACGCGCGCGGCGGACGGCTGACCAGGCAAGGCGCGTGGGGAACGTTGCGGGCCGCAGCGGAACGGGCCGGGCTGGCAGAGGTGTCGCCGCACGTGCTCCGGCACTCGTTCGCCACCCACCTGCTCGACGGCGGCGCTGACGTTCGCGTAGTGCAAGAACTACTGGGCCACGCCTCGGTCACCACGACGCAGGTCTATACGCTCGTGACGGTCGACAAGCTGCGCGAGGTATACGCATCGGCGCACCCGCGCGCCATCGGCTAGCCACCCCGTTCCCGCTATCGGCATCAGGCGGTGCGCTCCGGGCACTACGCGCATGCGGTTCATTTACCCCGTCGCGGTGAGTTGGCTTGCCGCAGGCCATCGCAGCCTCTAGAGTCCGGGTTTCAGTGAGCGCATTTCTGCGCTAGCCGCCGGGAGGTGCGGTAGCTGTGTCAGCATCCCAAACCCTCGAGGTCAGGCCCGGTCTGCGTGGTCCCACCGGGCGCCCGCTGCCGGTATTCCCAGAGCCTGAGCCGTTGCTGGTGCACGGCCCCGCGCGGATCGCGGCCGTGTGCAACCAGAAGGGCGGAGTCGGTAAAACCACCACGACCATCAACCTCGGCGCGGCCCTGGCCGAGTATGGCCGACGGGTGCTACTCGTGGACTTCGACCCGCAGGGCGCGCTGTCGGTGGGCCTGGGCATCCAGCCGCATGAGCTTGATGCGACCGTATACAACCTGCTGATGGAGCGCGGCCTCACCGCGCACGATGTCATCATCAAGACCCGCGTCGACGGCATGGATCTGCTGCCCTCCAACATCGACTTGTCCGGTGCCGAGGTTCAGCTCGTGCATGAGGTCGGCCGGGAGTTCGTGCTGGGGCGTGTGCTCCAGCCGGTGATCCCGGATTACGACATCATCCTCATCGACTGCCAGCCGTCACTCGGCCTGCTCACCGTGAACGCGCTGGCGTGCGCCGACGGCGTGCTCGTGCCGCTGGAGTGCGAGTACTTCGCGCTGCGCGGCGTCGCCCTGCTCATGGAGACCATCGAGAAGGTGTCCTCGCGGCTGAGCCCTAAGCTGACCATCGACGGGCTGCTCGCGACCATGTACGACTCCCGTACCCTGCACACAAGGGAAGTACTGGCCGGCGTGGTTGAGGGATTCGGCGATCGCGTCTACCACACCGTCATCAGCCGGACCGTGCGCTTCCCTGACTCTACGGTGGCAGGGGAGCCGATTACCAGGTTCGATCCTGCGTGCAACGGCGCTAGCTCGTACCGCGAGCTGGCCAAGGAGGTACTGGAGAGGTGGCGTCAGGGCGTTCCCGTCCGCGCCGGGTAAGGCTGCCAGGAGTCGCCGAGATATTGCGACCACCTGCCCGGAGCCCGACGGTAGAGAGTGAACGGCAGGCAAGCGGCAGGGAAAGCCACCCTCAGAAGATCACGGTGTACCTGTCCGGCACCGAGTTGCTGGACCTCGAGCGGGCGCGTCTTGCCCTTCGGTCCTACGGGATCTCGGTCGACCGTGGCCGGATCGTGCGCGAGGCGCTGGCCGTGGTGCTAGCCGATATCGACGCCGCCGGAGAGGACAGCCTGCTAGCCCAGCGGCTGCGCGCCAGCACATGAGCAATCGGATACTCTCCACGACAAGGGGCAGGGATTGACCGGCGTGCTACCAGTGACCGCGGTGCTAGCGGCTGCGGCGGTGCTGGCAGCAGCGGGCCGCACGGCACGGCACTCGGCAGCGAATCCTCGATGACTATCATGACGACCGGCGAATCTGATGGGCCTGTGCTTGACAACACGGCACCGGCCTCGGGCGGCTTTCAGGTGCATCTCGATGTCTTCGAGGGCCCGTTCGACCTGCTGCTGGCCCTGATTTCCAAGCACAAGCTCGACATCACCGAGATCGCGCTGTCGAGCGTGACCGACGAGTTCATCGGCTATATCCGCGCACTCGCCGACGGGTGGGACCTGGATCAAGCCAGCTACTTCCTGGTGGTCGCGGCTACGCTACTGGATCTCAAGGCGGCGCGGCTATTGCCGTCCGGCGAGGTTGACGACGAGGAGGATCTGGCGCTCCTGGAGGCAAGGGATCTGCTGTTCGCCCGGCTCCTCCAGTACCGCGCATACAAGGAAGTGGCCGAAGTGCTGGCGACCAAGCTCGCCGCTGAGGGACACAGGTTCCCGCGGCGCGTGCCGATGGAACCGAGATTCGCCGAGCTGCTCCCTGAGGTCCTGATTGGCATCGGCATGGAGGAGTTCGCGACGATTGCCGCGCGGGCGCTCGCGCCGCGCCGGCCGCCTTCGGTTTCCACAGCGCACCTGCACGTGCCGCGGACGTCGGTCCGGGAACAGGCTGAGATACTGCTGGCGCGGCTACGGTCGGCGCGGCGCGCGACGTTCCGCCAGCTAATCGCCGACTGCGGTGGCACTTATGAGGTGGTGGCCCGCTTCCTGGCCGCGCTTGAGCTGTACCGGGAAGGGCGGGTAAGCCTGGATCAGGTCGCCCCGCTCGGCGACCTCTACCTCACCTGGGCCGACCAGGCCGAACCGGGCATTCATCATGATATCGAGGAATACGATGGATAACGGACTGGCTACTGCCGTGGCTGACGAGCCGTCGCTTCGGATGAGCCTCGAGGCCGTGCTGCTCGTTGCCGACGAGCCCGTCGCCGAGGAACTGCTGGCCCAAGTACTGGACGCGCCGCCCGCGGCGGTTGCGGCCGAACTGCGCGAACTGGCCAGTTCGTATACCGCCGAGCAGCGTGGGTTCGAGTTGCGCGAAGTCGCGGGCGGCTGGCGGTTCTACACCCGGGCTGAATGCGCTGCTGTCGTTGAGCGGTTCGTCAGCGATGGTCAGGAAATCCGGCTGACCCAGGCCGCCCTAGAGACACTCGCGGTGGTCGCCTACCGCCAGCCCGTCAGCCGGGCGCGGGTATCAGCGGTTCGCGGCGTGAATTGCGATGGCGTGATGCGGACGCTGGTGCTGCGCGGGCTGGTGGAGGAATCGGGTAGCGATCCCGAGACTGGCGCGATCCTGTTTCAGACCACCGGCTACTTCCTGGAGCGGCTTGGCCTGGCCAGCATCGCTGATCTGCCGGACCTGGTCGCGTTCCTGCCTGATCATCTCGATGACGAATTGGATCCCGGCCATGACGGCGGCCGGTAACGGCCGGCGGCGGGACAGCCAGGGCAGGCCAGCGCGCCAGGGCAGTTCAGCCGGCCAGGGCAGTTCAGCCGGCCAGTCCGGTCAGCGAAGGAGAAGCCGCCCGGACGCAACCACGGCGCATCGTCGCGCCCCGGCGCCGTCCGGGCTGAGCGAGGCCGACCTTGCCAAGGCCAGGGCTGCCGCAGCTAGCCTGTCCGGCCCGGACTTCTATGATGACGACGACTGGGCGGCAGACGGCGCTGGAGACCGGGATTCACTGACAGATGTACCAGGCGGCGTACGGCTGCAGAAAGTGCTGGCCGCCGCCGGCGTGGGCAGCAGGCGGTACTGCGAGGAACTCATCGGCGCAGGCCGGGTCGAAGTTGACGGTGAGATCGTGCGCAGGTTCGGCGCCAGGGTCGACCCGCAGCATCAGATCATCAGGGTGGACGGTAAGCGCATCCCGGCCAGGGAAGACCTCATCTACGTCGCGTTGAACAAGCCGGCCGGCGTGCTCACCACGATGTCGGATAGCCGGGGCCGCACGACCATGGCCGACCTGCTTGGCGACACGGCCGAGCGACTGTTCCACGTGGGCCGGCTCGACTACGACACTGAGGGCCTGATGCTGCTCATGAACGATGGTGATCTCGCGCACCGGCTAGCCCATCCGCGGTTCGGCGTACCGAAGACCTACCTGGCAGAAGTGTCCGGGCCGGTGCCGAGGGACCTGGGCAGGCAGCTCATCACCGGGGTCGAGCTGGACGACGGCGTGGCCAGCGCTGACCGGTTCCGGGTGGTGGAGCGGCTGGGCACGCGCGCGCTGGTGGAGATTACCCTGCACGAAGGACGCAAGCACATCGTCAAGCGCATGCTCGCTGCGGTCGGCCATCCCGTCAGCAGGCTGGTGCGGACGCAGGTCGGCCCGGTCGCGCTCGGCTCACTACGGCCGGGCACGACCAGGCGGCTGACCACCAAAGAGGTGGGAGAGCTGTACGCGGCGGTCGGCCTGTAGCCGGCCAGGTGCGCCGGCCACCAGCGAGGTGCGCCGGCCACCAGCGAGGGAAGCGAAGGAGGGCAAGTGGCTGTCCGTGCAGTCCGGGGAGCGGTGCAGGTCGAGGGCAACGACCGTACTGAGATCCTGGCTGGCACCACCGAGCTGGTGACAGAAGTAATGAGCCGGAACGAACTCAGCCCGGAGGACGTGATCAGCGTCATCTTCACTGCCACGCCGGACTTGACCGCGGAATTCCCCGCGCTGGCAGCCCGGCAACTCGGCTTCCAGGAAGTCCCGTTGCTGTGCGCTTCGGAGCTGGACGTGCCCGGCGCCATGCCGCGGGTGGTGCGGCTCATGATGCATGTCGAGACCAGCAAGCCGAGGTCGGCGTTGCAGCACGTGTACCTGCGCGGCGCCAATGCGCTGCGGCTGGACATCGCTCAATGACAGCCGTTCGCCTGGGCAGCGTCGTCGTTATAGGGACCGGCCTGATCGGCACGTCGGTGGCGCTGGCGCTCCGTGAGCATGACATCGACGTATGGCTTTGCGATCGCGACACGGACGCGGTACGGCTGGCCGCGGAGATGGGCGCTGGCCAGCCGCTGCCGGGCGGCGGAGCGTCGGACGGACCCGCCGACGTGGCAGTGCTCGCGGTGCCGCCCGCTGCCGTCGCGCCCGAGCTGCTGGCCGCCCAGGAACAGGCCCTGGCCAGCTGCTACACCGACGTGGCAAGCGTCAAGCAGCTGCCGTTGGCAGCGGCCCGCCAGCTCGGCTGCGACCTGCGCAGCTATGTGCCTGGTCACCCGCTGTCGGGCCGCGAGCGGTCGGGTCCGGCGGCAGCTAGGGCTGACCTGTTCGTGGGCCGTCCCTGGATCATCTGCCCGCAGCCTGACAATGATGCGCATGCGATAGAGCTGGTAACGGGATTGTCTCAAGTCTGCGGTGGCTTGCCGGTCAGGGCCTCGGCCTTCGAACATGACCAGTGGGTTGCGCTGGTGTCGCATGCACCGCACGTGGTGGCGGCGGCAATGGCGGCCAGGCTCGAGCAGGCCCCGGCCAGCGCTCTGGCCGTGGCCGGCCAGGGACTGCGGGATGTTACCAGGATCGCGGCCTCCGGCGCGGATATGTGGGTGCAGATCCTGGCCGCCAACGCCGGGCCCGCCAGCGCGGTCCTGGGCGCGGTCGCCGCCGACCTCGCGCAGGCGTCTGTCGCGCTGGCGAACCTGGCCGAGGGCGACGATGAAGCCGCCAAGCGGCTTGCTGACCTGCTGGACCGTGGCATTGCCGGGGTGGGCAGGATTCCCGGCAAGCGCGGCGGCCCGGCTAAGCGATTTGCTACCGTGCAAGTCGTGATTCCCGACCAACCGGGCGAGCTGGCCAGGCTGTTCCACGCCGCGGGGGAAGCTGGCGTCAACATCGAGGATGTCAGCATCGAGCACTCGCCCGGCCTGCCGGTAGGCGTGGCCGAACTGTCGGTGCGGCCGGAGGTGGCGTTGCGGCTCTCGGGCGTGCTGGCTGCCGGAGGCTGGCCCGTTCGCCGGTAACATCGCTTCGTGACCGAATCAGCAGCCAGGACGGTATCGCCCGGTATCGAACCTTTTAATCGAGGCGGAGAACCGGGCCTGGTGCTAGCCGTCGACGGCCCGGCTGGATCGGGCAAATCGACTGCGGCCCGCCGCGTAGCGCTTGAACTGGGTCTGCGGTACCTCGACACCGGGGCGATGTACCGGGCCCTGACCTGGTGGATGCTCAGTCACGGGGTTGACGTCTCCGATGCCGCTGCGGTAATTGCCCGGCTTGGCGAGCCGCGCATCACCGTGGTGGCTGACGCGGCAGCGCCGCAGATCTACGTGGACGGCCAAGACGCGGCGATCCCGATCCGCACCCGCAAGGTCTCCAACGCGGTCAGTCTGGTTGCCGCGCTGCAGCCGGTGCGCGACCTGCTGATCGGCATGCAGCGCCACATCATCGCGGCGGCAGCCCCAGCTGCGGGCATAGTCGCCGAGGGGCGCGACATCGGCACGGTCGTCGCGCCTGACGCGGCCATCAAGGTCTACCTCACCGCGAGCGAGGAGGCCAGGGCGCAGCGCCGGAGCGCGGAACTCGCTGCTGATCCGGCGGCGACCGCGGACGCGACTAGACGGGAGCAAGCGACGCGGGACAAACTCGACGCCGCGCAAATGGTCATGGCCGCCGACGCGGTGCCGATCGACACGACCGGCCTCGGGCTGGAGGACGTCGTCGCGCGCATCGTCGGCCTGGTCAGGGCGCGGCAGGCGATGTCAGGTGGCTGAGCCGCAACAAGGTGCAGCCGGTCCAGGGGTCGCCGTTCCCGTCCTCGCCGTGGTAGGCCGGCCCAACGTCGGTAAGTCCACGCTGGTGAACAGGATCCTCGGGAGCCGGCAGGCGGTTGTGGAGGACACCCCAGGCGTCACCCGCGACAGGGTCAGCTACGACGCTAACTGGCGCGGCCGGGCCTTCACGCTGGTCGACACCGGCGGCTGGGAGCCGTCGGTGGAGGGGACTGCGGCGCTGGCCGCGCGGGTCGCGGCGCAGGCCCGGATCGCGGTCGACGCGGCCGATGCGGTCCTGTTCGTGGTCGACGCCACCGTTGGCGTCACCGACGCAGACGACGCTGTCGCCGGGGTGCTCCGCCGTTCCCGCAAGCCGGTGGTGCTTGCCGCGAACAAGGTGGACGATGCGCCTGGCGAGCCGGATGTGCACTCCCTGTGGTCGCTCGGCCTCGGCGAGCCTGTCCCGGTCAGTGCTCTGCATGGGCGCGGCAGCGGTGAGCTGCTTGACGCGGTACTAGCCGCGCTGCCAGAAGCACCGCAGGAGCGGGATGATGACGAGGGCGGCCCTCGGCGGGTTGCCCTCATCGGCCGGCCTAACGTGGGCAAGTCCAGCCTGCTGAATAAACTGGCTGGCGCCGAGCGCGTGCTGGTGGACTCTGCGGCTGGCACCACCCGGGACCCGGTCGACGAGCTAATTGAGCTTGGTGACAAGACCTGGCGGTTCGTGGACACCGCGGGCATCAGGCGGCGGGTACGGGAGAGCCAGGGCGCCGATTACTTCGCTGCCTTGCGCACGGAGCGAGCGCTCGAGCGCGCCGAGGTGGCGGTCGTGCTGGTCGACGCGAGCGAGCCACTGGCCGAGCAGGACCTGCGGATCATCTCGATGGTCATTGAGGCTGGCCGCGCCCTGGTCATTGCCTACAACAAGTGGGACCTGGTCGATGCCGACCGGAGGGAATACCTGGACAAGGAGATTGACCGCCAGCTGCACAATGCGCGCTGGGCGCCGCGGGTAAACATCTCGGCCAGGACGGGCTGGCACGTCGACCGGCTCGTGCCCGCGCTGGAACTGGCGCTCGAGAGCTGGGAGGCCAGGGTCCAGACTGGGCGGCTGAACGCGTGGCTGTCCGCGCTGATCGCGGCCAACCCGCCGCCGGTACGCGGCGGCAAGCAGCCCAAGATCATGTTCGCCACTCAGGCAGGGACGAAGCCGCCGCACTTCGTGTTGTTCACCAGCGGCTTCCTGCAAGCGGGCTACCGGCGGTTCATTGAGCGCAAGCTCCGTGAGGAGTTCGGCTTCGCCGGCACTCCGGTACAGGTGACGATGCGGCTGCGGGAGAAGCGCACTGGCCCCGCTGGCCGCGCTGCACGCGGACCGGGCCGCGCCTGACTGGCGCGGTGCCGGCCAGCTGGCCCTCATCGACCGGCTGTCCTGGCACCGCTGAGCCAGAACCAGACGGTGGTGGCCGACTGCTCGCGCAGGTAGCCCCACTGGTCGGCAAGGGTCTGCACGAGGAATAGGCCGTGCCCGTCAGAGGCGTAGACGTCGCCGCGAACCACGGGTGAGCTGCAATCAGAACCCTGGTCGGCCACCTCGATCCGGACGCCCCCGGCCGATTCCATGACCACGAGCGAGACGGCGCCGCCTTCGCAGCGAGACTTACTGTGCGTGACGGCATTGGTTACTAGCTCCGAAACGAGCAGCACCGCGGTATCCCGGTTGGGGTGTAACTCGCCCAGCGCCTTGGCGACGAAGGACCGGGCCTCCCGCACGCGCTCGGGCCGGCCGGGGATCGTGAGGCTGCCCAGCACGGCAGCGCCGGCCATGCCCGGTAGACCCGGTGCCGCGCCACTGGTTCCCATAGCGGTGGGTACCATTCCCAGGTTGCTCCCTCCCGCAAGTGCGCCAGCACCGATAGTGCAGCAGCACCGACAATGCTCCACCAGTACCGGTAGTGCACCACTACCGGCAGTGCACCAGGACCGGCAGTGCGCCGGAACCGGCAGTGCACCAGCACCGGCAGTGCGCCGGAACCGCCAGCGCCCGACCGTCAGCGGTCCCGGCCGCTAGCACTGCCCGACTACCGGCGCCGCCACCAGCAGCGCTGGCCCGAACGTTGGGCGCAGCGGCGGCTCAGAAACGGCGTGTCAGCCATTTCAAGCATTGGCGACAGACCTGAACCTGAGCCACCGACGGCGCGAGTGCCACGCCTTCTTGCTGTCAATCATGAGGTGACTGTGCACGGCACGCAAGTGCATGGCACAAATAACGGCAGCGAAATCTCAGATGAGATCTCACGAGAGCGTAACGTCATGTATCGTCGGTTTCAAAAGAGTGCTCCAGGCAGTCCAGCCTCATCTAGCTACCAACCTGGCTGCTTGTTTCCCGCAGAGGGGGAGTGCCAAGTGTCCGTCGGCCCTACAGTTCGCCGGCGTCGGCTCGGGAGCGAGTTAAGGCGACTGCGTGAGTCCCAGTCGATCAAGCTCGAGGAGGTAGCCGAGCGGCTAGGCCTTGCACCATCGACCCTATCCAGGATCGAGACGGGCAAGGCCCCTACCCGGACGGCGTACCTGAACTCGATGTTCGACCTGTACGGCGTCGAAGATCCCTCTCAGCGCCAGGTGCTGCTCGAGATGGCGCGAGAGGGACACCGGAAAGGCTGGTGGGCGGTCTGGGATGGCGTGCTGCCGACTGGATTCGGCATCTACGTCGGCCTTGAGGCGGAGGCGGCCTCGCTGCGAGTGTATGAGGCGCAGGTCGTACACGGGCTCCTGCAGACCGAGGACTACGCCCGCGCGGTCATGTCGGCAGTGCGGCGACGGCAAACGCCCGAGGAGATCGAGAGGCTCGTCAGGCTGCGGATGCAGCGGCAGGATGTGCTCACTCGCGCGGACCCGCTGGAACTATGGTTCATCCTGGATGAGGCCGTACTGCGGCGGATGGTCGGGCCGTCGCGGTTGATGCGAGAGCAGCTTGACCACTTGTACGAGACGAGTCAATGGCCGAATGTCACGCTGCAGGTGCTCGCTTTCGGCAGTGGTCTACACGCAGGTATGGGTGGTTCGTTCGCCATTATCGAGTTCCCTGAGAGGTTTGATCCTGACGTGCTTTACACCGAGGGAGTCACGGGCCAGGCGTATATAGAGGAGCGTGATCGCGAGGTCCGTGCTCGATCGGAGGCCTTTGATCTGCTCCGCGCCGCTGCGCTTCCGCCAGCGGATTCGGCGCGTCTTATCCGGTCCGTGTCCGCCGAGTCAATAGAATCCACCTGAAAGGAATAACTCCATGTCTGAATACGACACTTCCAACGCGGCGTGGATCACCAGCCGCGCCTGCAACAACTCTGCCTGCGTGCAGATCGCCCACCTGCCCGGCGGCATGGTGGCGCTCCGGGACTCCAAGGACATCACGAAGCCAGCGCACGTCTTCGACGGCGAAGAGTGGTCGGCGTTCGTCACAGGCGTCAAAGCCGGCGATTTCGATATGCCGGTGAGTTAGGCCGGGCGGGGCAGAGAGACTGGCAGCCCCCGGGATCTGGCCCGCGCCGTGATCCCGGGGGCTGTCAGCATCCGGCTCAAGCGCGTCGCCGCTGCGGCGGATCCCAGCTACGAGGCTCCCGACGTCAGCCTGACCGGCTCCCTTGAGAGCTAGCGCAGCGGCAACCGAACTCGCCGTCGCATGCGCCGCCGAGGAACGCCTCCCACTCGGTCCTTGTGAAGACCAGCGCCTGCCCAGCGGGGTACCGAGAATTCCGCACCGCGACGTCCCCGTCCGGCAGGAATGCCACCTCGACGCAGTTGCCGCCAGTAGGCCCGCTGTAGCTGCTCTTAGGCCAGGTAAGATCCGTCCCCATGCTGATGCTGGTCACTGGGATCCCTCCAGCTCCGCGAGCATCGTGCGAAGGAAGTCAGTCGTTTGCTCCGGCGTTGTGCTGCTGGCGCTGATCTGGTTCATGGCGCCGGCATACCGGTCAACGTCGGCCGGCTTGTCCAGGTACATGGCACTGGTGAGCTGCTCGATGTAGACAACGTCAGGCAGGTCATCGGTGGCGAAGCTCAGGATGCTGAAGCTACTCGGTGCCGCGTAGGAGGCGCCGGTAAGGAACGGCGTGACCTGTATGTTCAGTCCCGGCCGGTCGGAAATGTCCAGCAGGTGCCGAAGCTGCGCGCACACCAGCGCGGCGCTGCCGACTGGCCGCCGCAGGGCCATTTCGTCGATCACAGCCCACAACCGCAGGCCGCCAGAAGCGAACCGGCGCTGCCGTTCTTTGCGCAAGTAGACGAGCTTGTGAGCGTCCTCGGCTGAGTAGGCACCGAGCTGGATAACGGCGGTCGAGTACTCCTCGGTCTGCAAGAGCCCGGGCACGAACTGTGCGTCGAAGCTGCGGATCGATTCCGCTGACTCCTCAAGCCCGATATAGGCCTGGAACCAGGTCGGCAGGACGTCCTGGTAGCGGTGCCACCAGCCTGGCTGGTTGGCCCGGCTAGCTAACGTCAGCAGCTGGTCACGCTCGGCCACGTCGGTGACGCCGTACAAGTTGAGCAGGTCCGCGATGTCAACCTCCCGGACGGAGTTGCGGCCGAGCTCGATCCTGCTGATCTTCGAACCCGAACCACGGATGCTTCGCGCGGCCTCCTGCGCGGAGATTCCGCGGGACTCCCTGAGCTTCCTGAGCTGCGTGCCGAGCAATATGCGCAAGACTGTCGGCGCACCGGGGGTGGCGGGCGACGGCTGGCCGGGCACTATCTGGTCAGGCATGACTATCCCATGGGGCACAATTAATTGCCTCAAACGTGCGGGTGCCATCCGCCATGAGCCGCGCTCCCTCCCGAATGCGCCGCGTGTCCAGGACTATGGTGGCCCGGCCCATCCGGCCGCCATAAAGCGTTCGGCGGTGCCGCACTTTTATAAAGTCCCGTTTGGCGTAAGTGCGTACTGAAAGCTGCTCGTAAACACCGCTTACCTAATGATATCGCAGATGAGATTTCAGGCCAGTGCCTTTCGTCCCCTACGGGCTGGCGGGCGGCGGTGCCTGCGGGTGCTGGTCCCGGTCCCGGTACGATCGCGAAGGACGCCACGTTACCCGCACAGAAAGCTGGACGCATGCGCTACCGGCCCGTCGGCAACTCAGGACTCGTCGTTTCTGTGGTCGGACTCGGCTGCAACAACTTCGGACGCAGGCTGGATGAGGAGCAGGGCCGCCCTGTCGTGGACGCCGCAATCGAAGCCGGGATCACGCTGTTCGACACCGCGGATAGTTACGGTGGCGGCGGCCGCTCCGAGGAGATCCTTGGCGAGCTGCTGGCCGGCCGGCGCGACCAGGTCGTGCTGGCCACGAAATTCGGGCATCAGGGCGCGGACATAGGCTATGGCCCAGCGGCCGGGGCAAAGGGCGGGCGTGGCTACATCCGCCGGGCAGTACAACAATCGCTGCGCCGCTTGCGCACGGACTACATCGACCTGTACCAGATCCATACGCCGGATCCGGTGACGCCGATCGAGGAGACGCTGGCGGCCCTGACCGAGCTGGTGCAGGCTGGGTACGTCCGTTACATCGGTCACTCAAACTTCTCGCCGGTGCAGATAGCCGCGGCTGCCGCGACGGCACGCGAGCAGCATTGGGTGCCTTTCGTCTCGGCGCAGAATCACTGGTCATTGCTGGAACGTCAGGCTGAGCTCGATGTTGTGCCAGCCGCTTTGCAGTTCGGTCTCGGCGTGCTGCCATACTTCCCGCTCGCGAATGGCCTGCTCACTGGCAAGGTCAGGCGCGGTCAGGCACCCGCGGCTGGAACCAGGCTGGCCGCCCGGTCCGACTACGTGACCGACGAGAAGCTGGACAAGGTCGAAGCGCTCGCCGACTGGGCGAAGCAGCGCGGCAGGTCGCTGCTCGAGGTCGCCATCGGCGGACTCGCGGCGCTGCCAGGCTGCGCCTCGGTGATCGCCGGGTCAATGTCGGCCGAGCAGGTGCAGGCCAATGCGGCGGCCGGCGCCTGGGAGCCGACAGCTGCCGACCTTGCCGAGATCGCCAAGATCGTGCCCGTCGAATGAACGCGCAGGCAGCCCGGCCGTCCGGCACGAAGGGATGCGGCTGCTACCGGAACGTGACCGGCCGGCGGGAGCCCTCCTGATGAAGGCGGCCCCCGATGAAAGCCCCCCGATGAAAGCGGCCCAAATGAAAGCTGCACTGTATGACCACTACGGGCCCGCGGCGGAGGTGCTGCGGATCGAGGAGATTGACCGGCCCGAGCCGGGACCGGGCCAGGTACGGGTCAGGATACAGCTATCCGCAGTGAACCCGACTGACTGGAAATCCCGGGCAGGCGCGACGCCGCGGCCGATCGATGGATTTCAGGTCCCGCACCATGATGGCGTCGGCGTCATCGATGCAGTCGGCGACGGTGTGCCGCCCGAACGCGTCGGCCAGCGGGTGTGGACCTTCATGGCGGCCGCTGGCCAGCGCTGGGGGACGGCTGCGCAGTGGTCGGTCGTGGCGTCCCGGCAGGCCATTCCGCTGCCGGACGGCGCGTCAGCAGAACTCGGCGCCTGCCTAGGCGTGCCAGCCATGACGGCGCACCGTTGCCTGTGTGCCGACGGCTCGGTCGAGGACAAGAACGTGCTCGTGGCCGGCGGCGCCGGGGCGGTCGGGCACTTCGCGATTGAGCTGGCGAAGTATTTCGGCGCGCGAGTAGCCACGACCGTCAGCGGACCAGAAAAGGGGGAGCTGGCCCGGCGAGCGGGCGCCGACCTCGTGGTGAACTACCGGGACGCCGGGGTGGCCGACAAGCTCAAATCCTTCGCCCCGCAGATGGACCGGATCGTGGAGCTGGCCCTCGGCGCTAACCTCGACCTTGACCTGGCTCTGTCCGGCCCGCGGACGCACATCGTCGACTACGCCGCCGAGCCCGCTGACCCGGTCCTGCCGGTGCGCAAGTTCATGACTGCCAACGTCACGCTCCGGTTCATCCTGCTGTACGGGGTGCCGGCCGAGGCGCTTGACCAGGCCGCGGCGGACATCACCGGGGCAATCTCGGCTCGTGCGCTCACTGAGCTGCCCGTGATCAGGTTCCCGCTGGAGCAGATCGTGGCCGCGCAGGAGGCGGTTGAGGCCGGCGCCGTCGGCAAGGTGGTCCTCGAAATCCCCTGACCTGCCAGGTCGCGTTGCCCCCGGACTTACTCGTCGCTGGCCCGGACCGAGGTCCTCCGGGCCCTGCTGCCGGGAGGCGATGATGCGGTCTCCGCGGGCCGGAAGGCGCTGGCGCGCCTGGACCTCGTCCGCATCAACACCCGCACCCTTGACGAAGCGGCTGCGCTGCTTCCGGTCGAGCTTCGCGCGCTCGACGCTATCCACCTGGCAACCGCCGAGCAGTTGGGCCGTGACCTAGCGGCAGTAGTCACCTACGACGACCGGATGGCTGAGGCGGCAAAGCTCATCGGTCATCGCGTGGTTGCGCCGCGCTGACGCGGCTGCGCGGGCTCGCCGCAAATGTTGGCTTGGCAACGCTATGGCTAACGGTTATATTCTCAGCTAACCGTTATCT
Organism: Streptosporangiaceae bacterium; assembly: GCA_052143255.1. Taxonomy (GTDB): domain Bacteria; phylum Actinomycetota; class Actinomycetes; order Streptosporangiales; family Streptosporangiaceae; genus JAJYUU01. Next base: position 62,585 of record JBKQTJ010000149.1, read on the forward strand.
GGATAGCCGTTAGTTGGGACACCGAGATGCAGCAGGAAGTCGTGCTGGCGCTGCTGGCCAAGGAGCCCTCGCACGGCTACCAGCTGCGCGCCAGGCTGCGCCAGGCGCTCGGCCCACTGGGCGATGCGATGAACGACGGTCAGGTCTACGTCACGCTTGCCAGGCTGGAAAGGACGGGCCAGGTGGTATGCGAGCGAGCCGCCGGCGGACCAGACCGGCCGGATCGCAAGATCTACGCGCTGACGGCAGAAGGACAGCAGCGCGTCGCGGAGTGGTTCGCCGACGTTAGCTGGCCACGGCCGGACCTGGCCGAGTTCCACCTCAAGCTGCTGGCTGCCGCGGCAGCCGGGCTCGCCGACCCGATAGCGATCGTCGACGCTCAGCGCCGCGAGCTGCTGCGCCGCTTGCGGGACGCTCAGCGCGCGGCGATGGCCGAGCCGGCCGAGTCAGCAGCCGCTCTGCTGCTGGAGGGCATCGTTCTCAGGCTGCAGGCCGACCTGCACTGGCTGGAGGCATGCGAGCGAGCCTGGACCCGCCGCAACGCAGATGACGGCACAGGTAGCTGACGCTGCAAGCAGGTAACGAGAGTTCAGTCAGGACAGTTCAGTCAGAGCCGGCGCGAGGACAACGATGACGCAGATGAGCAACCAGGACGCTAACGCATCGATGCTGCGCGGGCGCGGGCTTTGCAAGCGCTACGGCAAGGATGCAGGACTTATCCGCGCCGTTGACCATGTCGACGTCGATGTCGCCGCTGGCGAGACTCTTGCGGTGATGGGGCCCAGCGGCTGCGGCAAGTCAACGCTGCTGCATCTGCTCGGCGGCCTGGACCGGCCCTCGGCAGGCGAGCTCTGGCTGGCCGGCCAGCGCATTGACCAGATGAGCGAGCGCGGGCTGGCAGGGCTGCGCCGAGATGCCGTCGGTTTCGTGTTCCAGGCCTTCCACCTGATGGACGAGCTCACTGCGGTGGAGAACGTCGAGTTGCCCGCGCTGCTCGCCGGGCGGACGCCGCGGGCCGCGCGGTGCCGGGCCACGGAGCTGCTCGAGCAAGTCGGGCTCACTGACCGCGCCCGCCATCTGCCGTCGGAGCTGTCTGGCGGTCAGCGACAGCGCGTCGCGATCGCCAGGGCGCTGGCCAACGAGCCGCTGGTCGTCCTGGCAGACGAGCCGACCGGGAATCTCGATAGCGAGGCGACGCTGGACGTGCTCCGGCTCTTCGAGCAGCTGCACTCGGCCGGGCAGACGCTGGTCATCGTTACCCACGATTCTCGGATCGCAGCCACCGCGGACCGGATGATCACCATGCGCGATGGCGCCTTCGTCGACGAGACCAGGCTGAGCGGCGGCACCACCAGGCAGCTTTCCGCGCTCGTGGACCTGGACGGCTGACGATGAGCAAGATGCGCTTGCTCCTGCGCCTGGTCGCGCGTGATCTGCGACGCCGGCCGTGGCAAGCCGCGCTCCTGCTGGTAGCGATCATGGCGGCGACCACCACCTTGACGATGGGCCTCGCCCTGGCTGGAGTAACGAGCCAGCCGTACCAACAGACGAGAACCGCGACGTCCGGCCCGGACGTTGTGGCCAGCTACCTTGACCTGCCGCCAATGCCGCGCGGGGCCACGCCGGCATCGGCGCTTGCGGCGATGACCGCGCTCGCCCGCGCTCCGGGCGTCACCGGCCACGGCGGGCCGTATCCGGTCGGCTGGGCCACGCTGCGTACCGGGAAATTGACCGCCGGGGTCATGGCCGAAGGCCGTGACCCCGGCAGAGCCGCGATTGACCAGCCAAAGCTCATTCAGGGGAGCTGGATCAGCTCGGATGGCGTGGTGTTCGAGCGCAGCTTCGCTGACGCGCTCCGGCTGCGCGTGGGCGAGCGCGTCACGGTCGACAACAGACCGTTCCGGGTCGCAGGCATTGCCGTCTCGGCCGCAAATGCCCCCTACCCCGGTGCCGACTTCGTCATCGCGGGCACGCCGTATCCGAGCAACGATTGCGGTATGGTCTGGGTCAGCGACGCTGTCGCCCGGAGCCTGGCCGCCCGAGTCTTGCCGCTGTCCTACCTGCTGAACCTGAGGCTGGCGAACCCGGCGAGCGCACCATCCTTCGCGCAGGCCCGCGCAGCCTACAAGTCCGGCGTGCTGGACCTGACGCCGTGGCAGCAGATCGCGCAAGAGGACGGCAACCTGGTTAAGAACGCTGAGCGCGTGCTGCTGATTGGCAGCTGGCTGCTGAGCCTGCTCGCGGTCGCCACTGTGGCTGTCCTGGTCGGCGGCCGGATGGCCGAGCAGACCCGCCGCGTCGGCCTGCTTAAGGCGGTTGGCGGCACGCCTGGTCTGGTCGCCGCCGTGCTGCTGGCCGAGAACCTGCTGCTGGCGCTGGCCGCGGCTGCGGCTGGGCTGCTGGCCGGCTGGCTGGCCGCACCTTTGCTGACCAGTTCGGGCGCCGGGCTCGTCGGAACTCCTGGCGCTCCCTCGCTGGCCCCGGCCACCGTCGGGTGGGACGTTGTGCTCGCGATAGCGGTCGCGATGCTTGCCACCCTGGTGCCGGCCGTACGGGCGGCCCGTACCAGTACGGTCAGCGCGCTGGCGGACGCTCCGCGCGCGCCGCGGCGGCAGCGCGTGCTGGTGGCGTTCTCGCGGCGGCTACCGCCTGCGGTGCTGCTCGGCGTGCGGCTAGCCGCTCGCAGGCCGCGCCGCAGCCTGCTGAGCGGAGCTAGTGTCCTCGTCACCGCGACAACGGTGGTGGCCGTGCTGACCGTGCACGCCCATCAAGCCCAGCAGAAAGTCCTCGGGTTCTCCGCACTGGCCAACCCGCGCGAGGAACGTCTCGATCAGGTGCTGCTGGTACTGACGATCACGCTGGCGGCGCTGGCCGCGGTGAACGCGATCTTCGTCACGCAAGCGACGGCGGCGGACGCCAGGCACTCCTCGGCGCTGACCCGTGCCCTTGGCGCCACGGCCGATCAGATAGCCGGTGCATTGTGCCTGGCACAGCTCATCCCCGCGGTGCCGGCCGTCCTGCTCGGGATACCGGCCGGGATCGCGCTGGTGGAGTCAGTGAGCCACGGCGCCACCATCACCGTCCCGCCTGCCTGGTGGCTGGCCGCCATGGCAGTCGGCATGCTGGCCGCGCTCGCGGTACTGACCGTGATTCCGGCACGCGCCGGCAGCCGCCTGCCTGTGGCGGAGATCCTTCAGTCCGAGACGCCTTGATCCGGCCAGAGTTTGCCGGGCGGCTGCGGTCGCCGGGCGTGCAGCCGCCCGGGCGTCACGGGCTGAGCCTGTGCAGGTCACGCGGGAAGAGCGTCACCTGCCGGACGTTAGCCGCGCCAGTTAGCCGGGCTGTCCAGCGTTCCAGCCCGATCGCGAACCCGCCGTGCGGCGGCATCCCGTGCTCGAACACCTGGAGGTAGCCGGCCAGCGGGGCAGCATCCATGCCGCGCGCAGCGAGGGCCTTCAGGTAGTCCTCGTGCCGGTGCAGTCGCTGTCCGCCGGTGACGATCTCCATCCCGCGGAACAGCAGGTCGAAGCCGTAGCTGTAAGCCGGACGATTCGGGTCGGGGTACGTGTAGAACGGCTTGCTGGCCAGCGGGTAGCCAGTCACGAAGACCAGTTCGCTGCCGTGCTCGCGCTGTGCCCAGTCGCCCAGCCACCGCTCGTGCGCCGGCGCCAGGTCCGGCTCGTGTCGCACGTCCTCGCCGGTCGCGCGGGAGATCAGCTCCATCGCGTCGGCGAAATGGATGTGCGGGATCTGCTCCGGCACCGACGGCAGCGCAGCGCCGAGCTGCCGCATTGCTTGCGGGCCCCGTTCCCCTACTGATGCGACCATTCCCGCCACCGCGGCCCGGCATACCGACATCACATCGAAATGGTCAGTGATGAAGCCGAGCTCGGCGTCGAGGCTCGCGTACTGGGCTAGGTGCCTGGCAGTGTCGTGCGGCTCTGCCCGGAAGGCCGGCCCAACCTCGTAGACGCGCTCGAACACCCCGACCATGGCCTGCTTGTAGAACTGAGGTGACTGGGCCAGGTAGGCAGGCCGGCCGAAGTAGTCGAGGCCGAAGACGTTCGCCCCGGACTCAGTGGCCGACTCGACGATCTTCGGCGTGAAGACCTCGGTGAAGCCGCGCTGGTCCAGCGCGGTGCGGAACCCGGCTGCGCTGGCGGCAGCTACCTCGAACCCGGCGCGCAGCTGCGGGTGCCGGAGGCTGGTCGGGGCGTGATCCAGGATCGTTGGCAGCGTGGCGGTGAGCGCGGGCCGGTACAGGTCGAACGGGGGCGGGACGGCCGGCCCGGATAGCTGCGTCAGCACCGGCTGGGTGATCTCGGCTCCGCCGGGGGCCTGCGCGTTAGCGACCACGGCGCCCGCCACTTGAAGAACCGTCTCCTCCGGGGCGATACAGGCGGAATCTGGCGGCAGGACCACCTGAGCAAGCCCGGTCCGGTCCCTGATGATGAGAAAGGTGACCGATTTCAGTTCACGGCGGCGATGCAGCCAGCCGGCCACAGTGACGTGCTCGCCGATGTGCTCAGGCAGCTCGGCGGCCAGGATTCGTGAGATCATCACAGCTCCCTCAGGGGATATGTGCGACCCCTTGGGAGTGCGGGCGATAAGGGAACTCGCGGTGCCACCGCACTTTCGCCGCTGCCGGCTGCCAACGGCAGCTCGCCGGGAACGACCTCGTTAGGCCCGGTGACGGGGGCAGGCCGGCGGGGCATTGGGCGGCCGCTGGCTGCGGCTACCGTTCCTCCCCGCGCTCAGGAGTGTCTTCGCTACCGGGCGCGAGGCCGCCTTCTCAGCTTCCGGCGGCTCTCTACGTAGCCAGCAACCGAACCCGGTCGCCGGCGGGCTGCTCGCGTCAACCGGCGCTACTTGTCTCCGTCAGCACGTTGCCAACCAGGATAGCCGGGCCTGCGGGCCTGTGGCGCGCCAGCACTTCATGATCACGAAAAGGAACCGGCGACGCTTTGTCTTCGTGATCATGAAGTGCCGCCGGTTTCAACCCGGAAGTTAGGCTTAGCCCATGTACATGCCCCGGCATTTCACGGTAACCGACCTAGTCCAGATTGCCTTATTGGTTGACGCAGCGCAGGCAGCCGACCTGGTGACTTTCGATGGCACCAAGCCGGTCTCAACGCTGCTGCCGGTGGTCTGGGACCGACCCGCCGGGGCTGTGGACGCCGGGGCACAGGCCGAGATGGACGCCGTCGCGGTGCGAGCGAGCTACGGGCGGCTACTCGGTCATATCGCGATCGCGAACGAGCAGTGGCGCACGGCGCTGCCGGGTGCGCAGGCGCTCGCCATCGTGCACGGACCGCAGGCATATATCTCCCCAGCTTGGTACGAGGCTAAGGCGCAGCACGGCCGCGTCGTGCCTACCTGGAATTACGAGGCTGTCCACCTGACCGGAACGGTGACGTTCCACCAGGACGTGGAGTGGCTGCGGGAGCTGGTGACCAAGCTGACCCGGCTGCACGAGGACGGCCGCGAGCACCCGTGGGCAGTGACCGATGCCCCGCCGGACTACATCGACGGTCAATTGCGCGCGATCGTCGGTGTCGAGCTCACGATCACTTCGGTGGAGGCCAAGCAGAAGCTCAGCCAGAATCGCAGCGAGCTGGACCGCGTCGGCGTTATCGCCGGGCTCCGCGCGGAACGCGGGCCCGGTCCGGCCGCCATCGCGGACCGGATGGCCGCCATCGCGGACCGGGTGGCAGCGATCGCGCGCACTGAGCGCTGAGGTTCGGCGAGAAGCTGGCCCTCCGGTTAACCCGCGCAGGCGGGGGAGCCGGGCTCGAGTAGTTCGTCGTCCTCGTCTTCGCCGTCGCAAGCGGTCAGGCAGCCCTCCGGTGGCGGGCCGGCGGCTTCGCAACCGGAAGTGATCGCCGTGCTGATAGCCATCAACTGCGCCACCTGCTCGCCGGAAAGCCGGTCGAATAGCAGTCGCCGGACCTGCATCACATGCGAAGGTGCTGCTGCCTCAAGGGCGGCGAAGCCAGCCTCGGTGAGCCGAGCCACCTGGCCCCGCCGGTCGGTCTCGCAGTCCAGCCGCTGCACCCAGCCGCGTTCCTCGAGCCGCGCGACCGCATGGGACAACCTGCTCTTACTGGAGGTAGACGCGTCGGCAAGCTGGCTCATCCGCAGCTCGCGGCCGGGCGACTCAGATAGCCGCACCAGGATCTCGTAGTAGCCGTGCGGGATGCCGGACTCCCGCTGCAGCTGACCCTCGACAGCCGAGAACAGCGTGTGCGTTGCCGTCAGGAAGGCACGCCACGCCTGCTGCTCGTCGGTGCTCAGCCACTGCGTCTGGGTATCGGCCACGCCTTCAGGATACCCAGGTAGTTGAGCGTTTGACAACCGTGGCGCCGGTATGATAATCATTGAGTACTCAACTAGATCGCTTTCAACTACTTGCCCACGGGAGTGAATGCCAGTGACCGCAACGAACACCGAGACCGCCATCCCGGGCTATGAGGCAGCCACGTGGACCATCGACCCGGTCCACTCCGAGGTTGGCTTCTCGGTCCGGCACATGATGGTCAGCAAGGTCCGCGGCCGGTTCAACACCTTCAGCGGTGAGATCGTGACCGGTGCGGACCCGACAGCCTCCAGCGTGACGGCCGAGATCGACCTCAAGTCGATCAACACCGGCCAGGAGCAGCGCGACGCGCACATCCAGTCCGCCGACTTCTTCGAAGTCGAGACCTACCCCACGATGACGTACAAGTCCACGGGCATCCGGGCAGAGAACGGCGAGTACATCCTCGATGGTGACCTGACTCTTAAGGGCGTGACCAAGAGCGTCCCGCTGCACCTCGAGCTCAACGGCTTCGGGCCGGACCCGTTCGGCGGCACCAGGGCCGGATTCACCGCCACCGGCGAGATCAACAGGCGCGACTTCAACGTCAACTTCAGCGCCCCGATGGCCAACGGCGGAGCCGTGGTGGGCGACAAGATCTCGCTGCATTTCGAGATCGAGGCCGTCAAGGCCTGATCCCTCCGCTCACGTCGGCATCCGGGCCGACCACTGCGCGCTGCACGATGGCGCCGGTGGCCGGCCCGTCGCTCTGCGGACACGACCACGACTACGAGCGCAGCTACCCGGTGCGCGGAGTGGACCAGGAAGCCACCCTGCGGCCGGCCGTAGTAGCCCTCGACACCACCGAGGTGGACACCTCGTATTACCACGCGCCCGCGGCGACGAGGAGCAACCTGAACCCGGCGCCGATCGTGTACGACTCTTTCACCGCGGTCCGCCGGCGTCGTGACGGCTTCGGCGGGCGCCGGCCCGGTGCACCGCAGGAGGTGCACGCCTGACGCACTACCGCCGCGGCCCGCTGATGCAACGGGCCGCGGACGGCGTTGGACGCGGTCGCGTCCTCATTTGGGCCGATGCGAATCAGCGGGACGCAACCTGCCAGCGCGCCAGCAGCTCCGCCTCGCGCTCGGGCGTGAGGCCGATGCCGGGGGGACCGCCGCCGTTCGCGCGAAGCTCGGCCGCGATGTCGGCCACCGTCGCCTGCAACGGCCTGGGCGCGAGCCCGGTGGCTTCGGCAGCCGCCGGGTTGGCCCGGCTCATGTTCGCGTCATCGCCCTCGCCCTCGGGCCACAGCGGCAAGGCCTCGCCGTCGACTCCCTGACCGAGCAGGAAGTCGCTTGGCACCCAGGTCAGCTGCGTGCCCCGTGGCGCGACCGCGTCGGCGATCGCCGCGAGCATCTGGCCAAACCCGAACGGCGGCGCCGGGCTCACGGCGTGGAAGGTGCCAGCTATACCGTGCTCCAGCAGTGAGACGATCCACGCCGCCATGTCTCGCGCGTCAATGAGCTGGATGGGATCGTCCGGGTCGCCGGGCGCCAGCACGTTGCCGCCGCTGGCCAGCCGCTGCACCCACCAGGTGAACCGGTACGAGCGGTCGTAGGGCCCGATCACGTACGTCGGCCGGACTATCGTGATGCCAGGGCCGAACAACTCGGTGCTCACCTGCTCGCAGGCCACCTTCAGGCCACCGTAATTCTCGTTCGTGACCTGCGTCGCCGCTATGTCGCCGACCTCGGCCAGGGGCGCGCTCTCGTCGTAGTTCGGCGGCACGGCCGGACTGTAGGCAGAGACGCTGGAGATGAAGACATACCTTCCGCCACGTCCGCCGAGCGCCGCAGCGAGCGACCTGACCTGCCGGGGGAAGTAAGCGCAGACGTCGATGGTCGCGTCCCAGCTGCCGCCGGCGAGCGCCGACAGGTCCCCGTTCCGGTCCCCGGCGAGGTGCTGTGCCTGCGGGAACAGCGCTGCGCCGGTCCGCCCGCGGTTGAAGAGCGCGACATGGTGGCCGCCGTCGAGCGCGGACTGCGTGATGTGCCGGCCCACGAATGCTGTGCCGCCGATGATCAGGATTCGCATGCTCTCACCGCGCTCCGATGGCTGACAGCTGGGCTGAGATGGTGTCGGCACTGGGGAATGTGAGCCCGACAAGCGTCACGTGCTTCCAGCGAACGACGCCGTCCGCATCGACGACGAATACCGACCGGCGCAGTCCCGCGCCGCCGAGCGTGATCCCGTATTGCCTGCTGACAGTCAGCCCCTCGTCCGCGAGCAGGGGAAAGGCCAGCTTGTACTTGCGGGCAAATTGCTCGTGGCTGGCCAGGCCCTGCGGGCTGATGGCCCACACGGTGGCGCCGAAGCCGGTGAAGCTCTCCAGGCCCGAAGTGTAGGAGCACAGCTGACGCGTGCAGACCGCGGTGTTGTCGCCCGGGTAGAACGCGAGTACGACCGGCTTACCGCGCTGCTGCGACAGCGCGTAGTCGCCTTGGGTTGCCTGGCCGTCGGCGAGCACCACCCCGGGCAAGATGAAGTCGGGGGCGGCTTGGCCGACGTCGGGTATCTTCGCCACTTCGCGTCCTCCTGGCATTAGGTTGACCCGCAGTAAGGCTATTCGGTCGCTGGGTCGCCCAACAGAACCGCGAGCCGATCGACGGCGCGACGGGAGACTAGCCTGCAAAGGTGACCGGCGCTGACGGTGAGTACAGCCTCTATCGGGAACTCGCCTCCTGGTGGCCGGTTATCTCGCCGCCCGCTGAGTACGAAACGGACGCAGCGGCGATCGCGGCCGTGTTCGAGTCGGCCGACGTCCCTGTCCGGACGGTGCTCGACCTGGGTAGTGGCGGCGGTCACGTCGCCTGGCACCTCAAAGACGGCCTGTCGCTGACGCTCGTCGACCTGTCCAGGCAGATGCTCGAGGTGTCCAGGAAACTGAACCCGGACTGCGCCCACGTTCAGGGCGACATGCGGACCGTCCGGCTGCGGGAGTCGTTCGACGCAGTCCTCGTGCACGACGCGATCGACTACGTGACGACCGAGCACGACCTGCGGCTGGTGATCGACACTGCGTTCGCGCATTGCCGTCCCGGCGGCGTGGCCGTGTTCGCCCCCGACCATACCGCGGAGACGTTCCGGCCGGGCGCCGGGGGAGGCGGCGGCAACAGTCACGCTGGCGGCCGGCAGGCGAGCTTCCGGGAGCGCACGTCCGATCCGGACGGTGGCGACGACTGGATCCTGGCCGAATATGAGTTCACGCTGAGTGAGGCCGACGGGCCGGTGCGGGTGGTGCGGGAGGCGCACCGGCTCGGCTGTTTCCGCCGGCAGACGTGGCTCAGGCTGCTAGCCGATGCCGGGTTCACCGCCGATGTATCTGCCGGGGCCGGCACGGGCAACGATGTCCGATTGCCGCAGCTGCTGTTCATCGGCCGCCGTCCGGGCTAACCCGAGCGGCCGTCGGCTGGTCCAGTGACGCATTGGGCTGACGTCAGGCCGGATCGACCAGTCCGGCTTACTATTCTCCGCATGAGGCGAGGGCTTGCGCGGACAATGAGCGGTTTTGTACTACTGGGGACGATGGCGCTCGTGGCGGGCTGCGGCCCTGCAGCCAGCCCGTCGGCCCGCCCGGGCGCTAGCCTGACGCCCAGCGTCAACTCCTCGCCCGTCGGGACGCCGCTGGCATCGGCCACGCCGCGGCCAACGTGGCCAGTGGTCCTTCCGGTCCCGGCCGTGGCACCGGGCCTGCACCAGACACATGCCCGGCCGCCAGCGCACAGCCCGGTCCTGCGTGCGGAGATGACGGACTTGTGGGCGGGGGTGGTGACTGGCAAGCCGGCGCTGGCCATGCCCGCGTTCTTTCCGGTATTTGCCTACAAGCAGGTCAAGGCCATCAGTGATCCGGCCGCGGATTGGCGCAACAGGCTTGTCTACGACTTCCGGCTCGACGTCCACGCGGCCCACCAGTTCCTTGGCCGCGCTGCCCGGCATGCCCGGCTAATCCGCGTCGTGGTGCCCGAGTTCGACGCCCGGTGGGTCCCGCCGGGGGTCTGCTACAACTCGATCGGCTACTGGCACGTGGGCGGTGCCAGGATCGTCTATAAGGTGCGCGGCCAGGACCGGTCCATCGGGATCGCATCGCTGATCTCCTGGCGGGGCCGATGGTACGTAGTGCACTTCGGCGCCGTGCTGCGCGCCGTGGTTGCCGGCATGGTCGATCAGCCGTCCCTTGGCGAGGGCGTGCCGGGCCCGGCGGGCGGTTGCTGAGTTGCTGAGCAGCCCGGCCTGAGAGCGCCGCCAGCTTCGGCCGGCGCCTATCCGGAGCGCCTTTAACGGCGTGATCAACTTGGTGCGTGCCGCATCGGCCCGCCACGGGCGCAGCGGTGCCCGGCCCCCGGCGGGCGGCCGCGGCCAGTCGGCGGACTGCAAAGGAGCGCACAGATGACTGATGTGCCGATCTATCACTACGTGCCGCATAGCCGCACCATGGAGAAGCTCAGCGGGCACGTGCCAGGCCCAGCCAGGACTTCAGACCAGCTGCCGCAGGCGAATGTGGCGGAGCGGTTCAACGCCTGGCTTGCGGTCAGGGTCACCGATGGCGTGGGCACGATGTGGTGCGCTTACGCTTTCGCGGCGCTGGCGCTGGTGAGCCTGCCCTCGGCTATCAGTTCCGGCAGCGCGGTGACGTTGGAGTCCTGGATCTCACAGACGTTCCTCCAGCTGGTCTTGCTGAGCGTCATCATGGTCGGCCAGAACGTGCTAGCAGCGGCGTCTGACAGGCGGTCGGAGGCCACGTACAAGGACTCCGATGCCGTGTTGCACGAAGCGGTCAAGATCCAGGAGCACCTGATGGCTCAGGACAAGGTGCTCGAAATGCTGGCCCGCAAGCTCGACGCGATCAGCTCCTAGGAACGGCCGCATCGTTGGTGGCAATGGTCCAGCCACCGGTGTCCTGCCAGGCGACCCGTATCAGGACCGTGCGGACGAACTCGGCGGACTTTCCGTTGCCGCTGTCATTGATGTAGAAACCCTGGATACACCTGCTGCGCGGATCGAGAGCGACGCCCGTGACGGTCACGGCGTGATTGACACCGCCGTTACCGACGTCCTCCGGGACCTGCCAGAGGACACCGCAGTTCACGCCGATGATCACTCCGCGGCCGTGCTCGACCAGCGCGGCTAGCTCGGCGATCGTCAGGCCCGATTCGGCGCTGGACGGCACGCCGTACTCGGTCAGGACCCTGGCGTCCTGGCTGGGCGTGGTCCCGCCCGATTGCCCAGGGGCGGCGGGATCAACGGAGCACTCACCGCGCTGCACGGCGTGCTCCACTATGTCACCCTCGGTTACGTCCGCGCCGAACTGCCGTAGCACGTCCTGAACCGAGGTCAGGCCGCAATCAAGCTGGAAGTGCTCGGGATTGTCGCCCTGGCGATGATTGAGCGCCGCGTAGGCTGCTGCGTTGCCCAGCATGAGGGACGGCTCACCGTCCGGTAGCTCATCGGGCTGGATCAGCACCTCGATCTCCGCACCCAGCTCGTGCGGATCAAGGGAGTGGTCATCCACGCCGTGACCCCGTCCAGCCGCGCCCTTAACTATGGACATCACGCAGTTTAGCCGGGAATAGGGCGAATCTGCCAGAGCCGCGCGGCTGTCGCATCACACCGTGACCGGCGCTCCGCATGTCGGACAGCGCAACGGCCGCCGCCTGCCCATCGCCCGGGCAATCGCGAAATAGACGAACGGGAAATTCATTTTCGGGATCTCCCTGGTAGCCTGCACAGTTCCGTGTTCCGGACAGTGTCCGGTCTTGGTTTCTACTTCCTTCGCCATGACGCCCTTCCCTTACTGACACAGGAGGCTGCGCTGCTCATCTGCTCCGGGGCAGCCAGCTGAATCTCCACAGCGCAAAGGCCAGGCCCCCGACGCCCCACAGCGCGACCACTAGCAGGTCGGTGCCGGCGAAGCCAGCACCAGTCGTGTGCGGGTTATAAGCGGTCAGCAACGCGGCGGCCAGGTGCCGGACTGGAAACACGTTGGCGATGTCGACCAGCCAGTGCGGCAGTATCGAGATGGCCACGAATATCCCGGAGATGAAATAGAGCGGCAGCATGGTGGCCTGAGTGATCGGCTGCGCCGAGTCCTCGCTGCGAATCACCGACGCCAGCGCGAAACCCAGGCAGCAGAACGACAGCGCACCGACAATAACCGTCACCACCAGGGCCGGAGCAGTGCGCCCAGGAACGCTGGCGTGGTAGAACAGCCAGCCGATTATCAGCAGCAACGCGGTGATGCCGAGCGCGACGATCACCGAGGTGAGAGCTCGCCCCGCGATGATGGCCGAGGCCGGCACCGGCGTTGCCCGCCTCCGCTTGAGCGCGCCGGACTCACGCTGCGCGGTTACCGAGATCACCAGGTTCACGAACGCGGCGGAGATTATCCCGAGCGCGATGATGCCAGGGACGTAGTAGACCGAGGTGTTGATCGTCCCGCCAGCGACCTTGACCGTGCTGCGATGGAACAAGGACGCGAAGATCACCAGGAACAGCACCGGCAGCACCAGCGTGAAGAAGCGCGCCTGGCGGTTGCGGAGAAACGCGCGCAGGTCGTAGCGGAACTGGTGGACGGACAGCCGGACGGCCTGGCTCAACCCGGCCTTCTGGACCGGGCCGGCGGAACGAGCCTGCGCTGTCATCGGCTGCCCTGCGCCTTCGCGTCGGTGAGCGCCAGGTAAATGTCTTCGAGGCTGGGCTTCCGCACGTCGAGGTCGTCAAGGTCAGCGCCGCAGGACTCGGCCCAGCGGAGCAGCGGCCCGAGCACCGGGACGGTGGAGTCGGCCCGGAGCAGCACGCGGTCGCCGTCGGTATCCGCCAGCGCGCAGCGAACTGGTTCGGGCAACTGCGTGATGGTGACGCCAGGCGGCAGGCTGAACCGAATCTCGGCTGCCGCGTGCTCGCGGCCGGCCAGCGTGCCCGGCGGCCCCTCCGCCACGATCTGGCCATGGGCGATCACGGCTACCCGATCCGCAAGATGCTCGGCTTCATCCATGTAGTGGGTGGTCAGGAAGACGGTAACGCCAAGCGCGCGCAGGCCGGAGATCATTTCCCACGCAGCCCGCCGGGCTGATGGGTCAAATCCGGTCGTGGGCTCATCGAGGAACAGCAGCTCCGGGTTGCCGATCAGAGCCAATGCCACGTCCAGGCGCCGCCGCTGCCCGCCCGATAGCCGGGTGGCGATGGCGCCTGCCTGATCGGACAGTCCGACCAGCTCGAGTGTTTCCCCGACGTCCCTTGGCGCCGGATAGTAGCCCGCGTACATCTCCAGGCACTCAAATGCCGTCAGGTCCCGCTCCGGTTCAGACTCTTGCAGGACGACGCCGATCCGGGCCCGCCACGACGGCCCGCCATGCACGGGATCCTGGCCAAGGACCGTGACCGCCCCCGCAGTGCGCCGCCGGTAGCCCTCAAGGATCTCTACTGTGGTGGTCTTCCCGGCGCCGTTAGGGCCGAGGAAGGCGAACACCTCGCCGCGGGTAACGCGCAGGTCAATGCCACGGACGGCCTCGACGGTGCCGTACCGCATCTGCAAGCCCGAGACTTCGATCACTGTGTCGGCGGCGTCGGCACTTGTCCGATCCTGGCCAACCGTCATCGCTGCAGCCCACTACTCACAGGTCTGCCCCTCCCAGATGCTCGCGAGCGACTAGTGCGGCGAACTGTCCCAATATCCGGGGATGCCGACAGCCGAATCGTAGCGTCGCCGGGCCGCAGGCGGAAGGCTGGGCTGCGAGCGCGGATGGCGTGCCAACATGTGGCTTACCCGGCGCCTGATGCTAACCGGTGAATGGCTGACGTGGGGCGCATGCGGCGCCCAGAAGGATGATCGGCGCGCCTGCCTTGGAATCCGGCAGCTCGAATCCTCGGTGTGCCGCCGGACATGCGAAAGCGAGTTGTCCCATTTCGACACGGGATTGTGAGGTAAACGTCCTCGCGCTGGCGAGCGCCCGGGGTAGCTTGTTCCACGCCGGAGTCCGAACCCGGCTTACCGTCGTTCGGCGCTGGAGGACAGGCAGTCATGCACGCTGTGAACCGGGACCGTTATCGGCGGGCGAGCCGGACACTGGCATGGCTGCTGCCGGTCGCGTTGGTACCACTGGTATTGGCGGCAAGCGCGGCCTCGGCAGGCATCAGCCGTCCAGGCTACGCGGCGGTCCCTAAGCCCTTGGCCGGCAAGATTATCGGCATCGATCCCGGTCACAACGGCCGGAACTGGACCGACCCGCACTACCTCGACCACAAGGTCTGGAACGGGCGCGAGTGGGAGGACTGCGACACGACCGGGACCCAGACCGCGAGCGGCTACACCGAGGCCAGGTTCAACTTCAACGTCGCGACGTACTTGCGCGCGGACCTGATCAGGGCCGGGGCGCGGGTCGTGATGACCCGCCGTAACAACCACGGAATCGGGCCGTGCGTGACTACGCGGGCCAGGATCCTGGACCGCGCGCACGCCAACGTCTCGATCGACATTCACGCCGACTGGGCTCCGGCCGGCGGGCGCGGCTTCACCATCCTCGAGCCGGTAGCCGATGGCCCCAACAACAAGGTCATCAAGTCCTCGATCCGGTTCGCCCGCGACGTGCACGCCGCGATGCGCCGCTATACGCCGATGCCGGTCAGCGACTACTACGGCCACGACGGCTATATCTTCCGCAACGACCTGGCCGGGCTGAATCTCACCACCATGCCGAAGGTCCTGATCGAGTGCGGGAACATGAACAACGCGGCCGACGCCCGGCTGCTGACACGACCGGCTGTCCAGCAGCGGATCGCCCGCGCTCTGGCCGCCGCCATCATCAAGTTCCTGTCCCGCCGCTGACAGTGCCCGGGCCGGACGCCTACCCGGATCGGACATCCCACTGCGCCGCCAGTTCTGCCACCCACGCGGAGGCCGCCGACGCAGACTCTGGCGGTGCCGCCACCAGGACCAGTTCCGTCATGCCGATCTGAGCCAGCTCCGGCAGGACATCGGGGCTGCCATCGGTGAGCGCGACGGCCACCGCCAGATCACCCACGCGGCGACTTCTTTCCCGGCAATATCGAGCGAGAACATCGATTCGCTGCGCCGCCTCTTCGGTGGTGAGGTTGAAGCCGTACCAGCCGTCTCCGAACGCCGCGACGCGCTTGAGCGCGGCGTCGGAGTTGCCGCCGACCACCACCGGGATGCGGCGGTCACGGACCGGCTTGGGATAGACACGCACCGCATCGAACTGAATGAACTCGCCACTGAAGGACGCCCGGTCGGCCGACCATAGCGTCCGGATCGCCGCGACGTACTCGGCTGTACGCTGCGCCCGGCGTGCGAACGGGATGCCGAGGGCGGCGAACTCCTCCGCTGACCAGCCGATGCCGATCCCGAGCGTCAGCCGCCCCGCGCTCAGCACGTCCAGCGTCGCTGCCTGCTTCGCCGCGAGTACGGGGTTGTGCTCTGGCAGCAGCAAGATTCCGGTGGCGAGACCAATGCGGCTCGTGACGGCGGCCGCGTACGTCAGGCCCAGCAGCGGGTCCAGCCAGTCTGCGTCCGCGGGGACGGCGATCTGGCCATCGTGCGAGTAGGGGTAACGAGACACTGGGCGGTCCATCATTGCCACGTGCTCTCCGGACCACAAGGTGGCGAAGCCGGACGCGTCGGCAGCTGCGCTGACAGCACGGATTATCTCCGGACGCGCACCGGTTCCGATTCCCATGGCGTGTAGCCCAAACCGCATGTTTCACCAAGTTTCGGGTGAGTCGCATGTCCGCTGCGTCAACCGCAGCCGTACGGCTACGTTCCCCGCCTCGCAGAGCCTGGTAACGCTGCGGGCCGGCGGGGGTCGCGCAGGCGGGTTGCCGTAGCCTGCGGGCAACGAAAGGAGAATGATGCCAGCGATCCCTGAGTCCCACCGTGACCTGCTCGACGGGACGGTCGCGATGCTGGCCACGACCGGCCCGGACGGCCGCCCTCAGCTGTCGGATGGCAGCCGTGGCGATCCGGCGAAGTAGTAATGCCTAATCAGCACGGCGACGCCAGCCGACGCCCGGCAGAGGCGCTAGTGACCGGTGCAACATCCGGCCTTGGGAGGGCCATTGCCTCTCGCTTGGCTCGCGACGGTGTCCGGGTGATCGTCCATGGCCGCAGCGCCGCTCGCGGTGACGATACGGTACAGGCCATCACGGCGGCGGGCGGCCAGGCACGCTTCGCTGCCGCGGATCTTTCCGATCCCGCTGACGTCCGGCACCTGGCTGAGATAGCGGCCGATGTGGAGGTACTGGTCAACAACGCTGGTTTCTCGTGGTTCGGCCCGACCGCAGATCTGACTGCCGAGACATTCGACGCCCTGGTTGCCAGCAACGTGCGGGCTCCGTACTTCCTGGTTGCCGCGCTGGCCCCGGCGATGGCAGCACGGGGCGGCGGCAGCATTATCAGCATAAGCAGCATGGCTGCCAGCGTGGGAATATCTGGCGGCGCGGTCTACGGCGCCACGAAGGCTGCCCTGGAATCCATGACCAGGGCGTGGGCAGCGGAGTACAGCCCGAGCGGGGTGCGGGTGAACGCCGTCGCGGCCGGCCCGGTCTACACCGACGGTGCACTGCCCGAGCGCACCAGCGCGCTGGGCGCTACCACGCCGATGCAACGCGCCGCACAGGCCGACGAGATCGCCGACGTCGTAGCATTCCTCGCCTCGCCCGGGGCAAGCTACGTCACCGGAGCGATCATCGCGGCCGACGGCGGCCGCACCGCGATCTGATCTGCGCGGCAGCCCGGTGTCGGCCGACATCGACCCCGGTCAGTGACCCGCGGCCTGACCGCCGTCAATGTGCACGATCTCGCCGGTTATGAAGGGCGACGATTCCAGGAACAGGACGCCGTTGACGATGTCGCTGATCTGGCCCACCCGGCCCATGGGGACGCGCCTGGCAGACGCCTCGTAGCTCTGCGGGTCATGCACCGGCGTCTGGATGACGCCAGGTGCGACAGCGTTGACACGGATGCCGTGAGCGGCGTACTCGATGGCCAGTGACCTGGTGGCAGCGGCCACGCCGCCCTTGGTGAGCGCGGTCAGCACGGACGGAACGCCGGAGTCGGCGTAGTCCACCAGGGTCGTGGTGATGTTGACGACGTGGCCGCCGTTCCCCTTCAGGAACTCGGCGATAGCACGCTGCGTGATTGAGAAGAAGCCGGTGAGATTGACGCCGACCATCACGGCGTAGTCCTCAGCCGTGTAGTCGGTGAACGGCTTGGAGATGAACACGCCAGCGTTGTTGACGAGGGTGTCGATGCGCCCGAAGCGCTGCACTGCCGCGCCGACGATCCGGTCGGCAGCGGCCGGGTCAGAGATGTCAGCTGCGACCGCGAGCACGTCCCGGGCCGGTGACGCCTTGATCGTGCGGGAACTGGCCGCGACAGCCCAGCCCAGCTGGCGGTAGGCGGCGACCAGGCCAGCGCCAATGCCCTGAGAGCCTCCTGTGATGAGCGCAACGCGGCGCTCCGTTCCGCTCATGCCCGTTCCGATCATGCAGGTATTGTCAGCCAGCGCTCATCCCCGGGTCGTTCGGGTGTGCCGACAGTGGCGTGACCTCGTCGGTGCGCCAGATGCGCAACGGCATCGACCCGAGAACCTCCTCCAACTGGCGATCATCATCGGCCGCGAACAGCCCGATCGTCCGCCACTCGCCGGGCTGCAGCGGCGGGCGCCACAGGCGAAGCAGATAACCCTGCGCCGCGAGTTCCTTTGAGTGCGCGGCCTCGCGGGCGCGGACATCATCGACGCTCTTCGGTGACGTTCCGGCCGGAACATGAGTCGTCATGGTGACGAGGTACTCCATGGTCGGCGCCCCCTTGCTGTCGCCCCAGAACAGGCCGATACCCCGCTACGAGCATGCCTACCCGCCGGCCTGCGTGACCTTCGCTATCTTGACTTCTCAGCTCGGGCCAGCGCGGTCGGCGCCCCCGATCTCGTTAGCAAGGGCAGCCTGTCGGCCTGCCGCCAGGTAAAGAAGACCGCTAGAGTGACGCAATGCCCCAGCCGACGGTGCCAGTTTTCGACCACATTTTCGTCGTAATCATGGAGAACCACGGCTACGACGAGATCATCGGCAGTCCTGACGCGCCCTTCATCAATCAGCTCGCCGACAGCTACGGTGTTGCGACTAACTACGTCTCGGTCGCGCACCCGAGCCTGCCGAATTACTTAGCACTCACCGGCGGCGACACTTTCGGCGTAACGACCGACTGCACCGACTGCTTCCAGCAGGCCCCCAACCTCGTGGTGGACCGGGTCGCCCCGTCAGGGCGGAGCTGGCGGGCCTACATGGAGTCGATGCCATCACCGGGCTACCTCGGCGACGCTTACCCCTATATGCAAAAGCACGATCCTTTCGTCTATTACGACGACCTGCGCACTGACCCTGCGCAGCTCGCAAACGTCGTCCCGGCCAGCCAGCTCGCGGCCGACCTAGCCGCGGCTCAAACGACGCCGGCGTTCGGCTGGATCACGCCGAACATGCTGAACGACATGCACGATGGAACCGTCGCACAGGGTGACGCGTGGCTGTCCGAGCAGATCCCGGCATTGCTAGCCGCCCCTGCCTGGATCGAGCAGCAGTCCTTGCTGTTTATCACCTGGGACGAGGACGACAACGCTCCGGGCAACCAGGTAGCCACGCTCGTCATCGCCGACCAGGTACCCCCCGGGTTCCGCTCCGCGGTGGCCTATAACCACTACTGCCTGCTGCGCACGATCGAAGTCGGGTGGGGACTGGCGCCGCTGACCGCCAACGACGCGCAGGCCTCAGTTATGAGCGACTTCTTCGCGGTCGCCTGACCCTCCGCGCTCTTGCGCGCCGAGTTCGTCCGCTTCCTGCTCGGCCAGGAGCGTTAATCCGCCGCACCACGGCCGGCGCCACGGCAGGGCTCAAGTATCGAACGATGAAATCCGGCCAGCGGCTTATGGCCGTGGGCTTGGTGTCAGCATGCGGGCCGGGGTAGCCAGCCAATTCCTTGTCCCCGGATGCCAGTAAGTCGAACAGGGCCAGCTGGCCGTCCCTCGGGAAGATCTCATCGTCCCAGTGAATGTGGAACATGGCTGGGGCAGTGACCCGGCGGGCATCGCTGGCGACGCGGTCGGGTGCGTCGAGGCCCTTATCCAGGGCCGGGCCCTGCCGAAGACCGAACTTGCCGAAGACCACGCAACGGAGCTGGTCGCCCGTATCCGCCGCGAAGGGCAGGCCAAACCGTGTCCCCATGGACATGCCCAGATAGGCCAGGTTGCCAGAGTCCGCTAGGCCCAGGGCCCCGAGGGCGGCCACGGCTGCCCGCCAGTCGGCTGCCATCCGATCGAGGACGACCTCGATCCCCTCGGCCGCGATGTGCGACTGATACCCCGCGACCGTGAGCGGCGGGAAAACCCGGTCCCCGTGGTACGGCCCGTCGATCGCTACCGCGGCCAGGCCGGCCTGCGCCGCGAACCACCGGGCCAGGCTGACGATCCGCTCGCTTCTCTTATGCCCGCTGCCCCCGTGCCCGAGCAGCACCAGAGGAGGCGGGGACACGGGAGAAGACGGCAACCACAACATCCCCGGAACAGTGCTCGCGGCCCGGCCGAGCTGAAACGACCGCTCGACCACGCCATCATCGGCCACCCGCTGGTCGATCCACTCAAGCGTCTCCCGCACGAAGACATCCAACCAGTAGTGGCCGTCGACCCCGGTTGGCTCGTAGTTCTTGCACGTTCGGCGACGGCTTCGGTTGCCTAGCCGTGGATCGCCTCGAACGCGTGGCCTGCGGTCGTGGCTACCGGACCGCTGCGGAACAACCCGGCGGTGCCGTCACCTGGCGTAGCGGGGAGCGCGAACCAGGCGTAGCGCTGCACGAAGCTCAGGCTCTGCAGCATCCTGGCCGCAGCCGTGACGAAGGCTGCCTGCTGACGCGGTGACGGGAAGGTAGTGGTGGCGCCGAACCTGATCAGGGCGAATTCAGTGAGCCAGATGGGCAGGTGGTAACGAGCGTGGATGGCCCGCAGGTACGACCCCAGTTGCCCGACCGCGGCCCTGGTTGCGAAGTCCGCGCCGTACCAGTGCACAGCGATGAAGTTGACCCGGTAACCGCTGGCCTTCGCGCCATGCATGAACCGGTCGAGCCAGCCGCCGGGCGTGGCCGCGCCGGTGGCCACGGCAGGACTGCCCAGCTTCATGCCGGTGGCCATCAGCTTTGGCCAGAGGGCCAGTGCCTGCGACACCGTCATGTTGGACTGAGAGCTCATGTCCGGCTCATTGAAACCGAGAAGGTAATGACCTTCGCGCTTGACCTCGCGCAACGTCGGTGTCGTAACGCTGCCCGCGCCCCAGATCATGGGCACGAACCGGACTTGCCGCGGGCTGGCGAGACCCGCGTGGTCGGGCCCCCAGGTGTAGAACCAGGACGCGCCTGACTCTGCCAGCGCCTTCTTGACGCCGTTGAAGGCCCACGCACTGACGCCCTTCTTGGCGTCTTGCGCCGCGGCTGGCTTGCGGTCGGCACCCAGCCGGATCGGCGTCAATTTTGCGGGGCGTGACTGGCCTGCCGTCAGCCTGACGTCCGCCGCGGCGGCATGCGCAGCTGCGTGCTGTCCGACTGCTGATGCGGCGGCGGCCGTGACGCCAGCGACGCAGCCGGTAGCGGCCGCCGCCGCGACCAGCTTGGAACTCCACGACACCGCCAGGTCACCTCGCGTGCTGCTTCGCCGCAGCTTGGTCACGCCCAGCCAGCGAGCCCCGCTGCCGAAGTCTCCGGGCGCGCAGCACGACCTCGATCGCGAAGCGCGCATTCGGATCGGCTAGCTGGCTGCCGAAAATGCCCTGCAATTTGCGCATGCGGTAGCGGACAGTCTGCGGATGAACCTGAAGGCGCTCGGCCATCGCCGGCGCTGTACCCCTTGTCTCCAGCCACGCGCCGAACGTCTCGGTCAGCCGCTGCCGCTGCAGTGGGCTCAACGGGCCGAGGGCGCCAAGCCAGCGCTCGCCGAGCTGATCGATCAGTGCATCGTCGGCGAGCAGCCACAGCTCTACCAGGTAGTCCTCACAGAACGTCAGCGGATCATCACCGATGATCCCGTCCCGGCTCAATGCCAGCGCCCGCCTCGCCCATCGCAGCGAGTCTGCCGCGTCCGCCAGCGGCACGCTGAGCCCGGCCGCGCCTCGTCGCCCGGACAGCGACCGCTCGAGCGCTGCCCGGCGGGACCGGTCGACCCGGCCAGGGAGTAGCAGATGGGGCTGCGGCTCGCCGAGGTCGGCGAGCGCCTCCTCCGGCAGGTCCATCGCGGCGTCGCAACCCGGCTCGAACGCGATCAGCGTCACGTCCTCAGGCACCGGCCATCCGATCAGCTCGGCCAGCTCGGCGATCGCCCGGGCCGGGGCGGGCGGCCGCTCCAGGATGAGCCGGAGCAGCCGTCGGCGCCACTCTTGCCGGGACTGGGCGGATCGGGCCTTCGCCTCCAGGTAGCCCTCAAGCGACAGCGAGGCCAGCTCGTCCATGTAGGCGAGCATGGCGTCGGCGAGCCAGGACATCACCGAGGAGGGGGCGGCACAACGTCGGCCGACCTCCATCACCCGACGCCAGCCGACGTGCACGCCGATCCGGTAGGCCGCCTGCAGGCTGTCCAGGCTGCGGCCCTCGTGGGCCTCGAACTGGCCGAGCGTGCGGCACGTGTGATCGCGCTGCTCATGCGGCGCCGAGGGATCAGCGACGGAATCGAAGAACGAGGTCAGCGCCCGCTGAACGCCCACCCGCAACGCGTGCCCGTACGGCCCGTCCATCGGCCGGGCGTACTCCGGGATCTTGCGACGGATCTCGGCGATGATGTCATGTGCCAGGTCAGGAAGCTCCGGCCGCATGATGGCGGCCAGCTGCGACGGGCGCATGACCGGCATTTTGCCGGGCGTGCCCAGCGCCGGGGCCGTCGTGGCCGCGACGGCACGATCCGTTATCGCTCGATCCGGCACAGTTGCTACGATAACGCCCGAGGCGGGCTAATGCAGCCACTCGGATTAACTCCTGGGTCGACAAAGGTTCGCCGTCGGGGCCCGTCTTGCCGCCGGCTCGCGTGCTAATTGCTCACCTTGTGACAAGAAGCCTGCGATGGGTGGCACAACTGTGACAAGAAACCAGGGCGCTTTGCTGAGAACTCCCTGGGCCTTTCGGGCTTGCCCTTGCACGCCACTTTACGTAGACGTAACGTACTCGCGAGTAGCAAGCGTGCTGTGCGTGACCAGAACTGTCCGTGACCAGAACTGTGCGTGACCAGAACTGTGCGTGACCAGAGCAGCGGCCTGCCACTGCGTGCCAGCGACCTCGATCAAGGAGTGGATTTATGACGATAAGGAAACGTGCGGGCAGCGTCCTCTTTGCGGCTGCCGCGGCGGCCGCCGTGGTCAGTCTCAGCGCCGGAACGGCGCTCGCGGCGACGACCCTCACCGTGAAGGTCTCCGGCGGCGGCTCATACGTGGCCACCGCCAAATCGACTATTCTGAGCGACCACGGCGTAAATGTCACCTGCACGAGCACCAAGTCCAAGCCTTCCTCGACGGCATCTGGCAAGATCGCCAACGGGACTACCACGAAGGCCGTGCCGGTCAAGGTCGGCACTGCCGCCAAGCTGACCTTCAACAACTGCACCAGCCTGCTGGGCCCGGTCAACACGACCGTCAAGTCGCTTCCGTACGCTGTCACGGTCGACTCCAAGACCAACAGCAAGGGTCAGACCGAC
Organism: Streptosporangiaceae bacterium; assembly: GCA_052143255.1. Lineage (GTDB taxonomy): Bacteria > Actinomycetota > Actinomycetes > Streptosporangiales > Streptosporangiaceae > JAJYUU01. Next base: position 85,667 of record JBKQTJ010000149.1, read on the forward strand.
GGCATCATCACGGGCATTAAAGTCAGCGTGAGTACCACCGGCTGCTCGTTCATGGTGACTGGCTCGACGACGGGCTACTACACCAACAAATCTCACACCCTCACGATGACGCCGAAACTGCCCATCACGCCGCTAGTGAAGAAGGCCCAGCTAACTGTCTCGGGCGTTGCGAAGGGCAGCTGCGCGGGTGCGGTTAAGAACGGCGACCACCCGACATACACGTCTACCTACACCCTCAACCGCAAGATCACGATCAAGTCGAGCTGATCCCTCCGGGCAAGTGCCGGTGACCGCGGCACGGTCACCGGCACTTGCATTGGCAAGCGCCCGGATAGCTGATCTGTCGGCGCCCCGCTAGCAAGGAGATCGAAGTCGACATGAGCAGCATGTGCAACAGCAGACTCCGCGGCGTCGGCCGGACGGCTGTCGCCAGCGTGATCTTCCTGGCCACGGGCCTGCTCGCGGGCACGGCAAGCGGTGCCGTGGGTGCGACGGGTGCCGCGTCGACGGTTGCCGCGTCGACGAGCGCGACTTTGACGCGCGTTACAGCGAACCAGTCCGTCCGGCTTGCCCTCGCCTATGCCTGCCAGTTTCCGTCCGGCAACAACCGGGTCAATGTCGTGGTAGCCGCCGCCCTCCCGGTGACGGCCACGGCCGGCCAGCATATCCAGCCGTCAGGTGTGCAGATCACGGCCGTCCTGCCCGAGCCCGCTGTCAGCGATCTGCGCAAGCTCAGCGCCGCAACGGTGGGTGGCTCGGCGACACTCGCCATGACTGAGACGTACCTGGCGACGTCCGCACCGGCCGACTGGCAGGCCAGCACGCCAGCGGCAGCCGCGCTGCCAGCCACCGGCAGCCTGCAGCTGGCGGCCGCAGGGACGGCACCGGCTGTGGCTACAGCGACCCAGGGCACGGTCACCTTCTCTGTCGGCCGCCTTGTCCTGGAGCTAGCCCCGCGCACGGCGGGCGGCGCCACGACCAGCCCGGCCACCGTGCCAGTCGCGTGCACGCCTGCCAGCGGGGCGAGCAAACGGCTTGCCTCGGTCCGGGTGAACCCAGCGGCGGCATCCAAGCGCCCGGCGCGGCACCGGCTGAAGCTGCCCAAGGGCTGCGGCCACATTAAGGTGGTTGGTACCGGGGCCGCCACCTGCGGCTACATAACTGGCTACTCGGACGTTCGGAAGCTCTACGGCGCGGCGCTCCTACAACCCAAGCGCGGGCTGCCGGCCCTGGTGAACGTTGCCTTTGGCGAGCGGGCCGTGTTCAAGCCCGGCAAACTCATCGAGTACTCAGTCGCCGAGCTTTACTACCGGGGGCGCCACGAGCTGCCGCCGATCCGCGCGACTTTCCTGGCATTCGGGTTCGTGCCGGTTACCGCCACCCTGGGCATCACCGAACTGACGCCCATCAGGATCGTCTCTGTCTCGGGCACCACGGCGCCCCCCTATCCCATCACCGTCCACGCAACTAGCACCGTGTCCATCAGCATTTCCAAGGTTGACGTGAACGGTGTGCCGCTCGCAGTAGGACCGCACTGCAGGCCTGCGCGCTCGGTTCGGCTTGCGCTGCTGGGTACTGGCCACAACACCGTGCCGCAAACGGGCTTCACGGTGGAGAGCGGAGGACCGCTGACCGGGATGCTGACCATTCCGCCGTTTACCGGCTGCGGCGTGACGGAGAATCTCGACGCCCTGCTCACTGGCTCGATATCAGGTCCGCGCAACTTCGTGGAAATGACGCAGGGCAAGCTCTGCGGACCGGCGCAGCCGCAGAATTGGACGTGCCCGCCGCCTGTTCCCAAGCCAATTCATTGATCGCCTTTTCTGTTGCCGCGACGGAGCCGCGCGCATTCGACGAAGGAGATGTCAGATGTCACGCCCTCTGCGCAGAACGATGGCCAGGCTGGCAGCGGCGGTGACCGCCGGCGCCTTGGCTGGAACCGCCGTGCTGGCCGTCTACCCAGGGGTGGCCTCGGCGGCCACGCTGGTACACGCCAAATACAAGGTCTCCGGTAGCACGTTCCTGAAGAGCCCGAATTTCACGCTCGCGCTGGGTCCGGGCACGCTTTCCGCGACCGTTAACGCCGCGACTGGCAGGCTGACCGCGAACCTGTCCCTCCCCAACGCCACCGGCTCATTCAAGCAATTTGGCATCATCCCGGTGACGGCGACCACGAAGCTCATTAACGATGGCCCGACCACTGGCAAGGTGAACACGACAACCGGCACCGTCAAGACCACCTCCAAGATCACCATGCGGATTGTCAGCCTGACGGTCGCCGGGCTCGGTGTCCCGGTCGGCAGCTCCTGCGAAACCTCGACTCTGGTCGTGGTGCGCCTCGCGAGCCAGCCCAAGTTCAATATTCTCAAGGGCGGGAAGATGGCCGGCACCTACACGATTCCGAACTTCAGCAATTGCGGGCTGGCTACCGCCCTGATCAACGTCACTATTCCTGGCTCGGGGAACACGATCACGTTCAAGCTCGGCAAGGCGAAGATCGGCTGATGACGCTGCGTCAACAAGCGGCCGCGCACCGCATGGCTCGCCCGTATTGCACTTTTTATGGCGATACGCGGACTGCGGGCTTGTCTCTACCGCGGCGGCGCGCTTGACGCAAATGTCGGACTTGGTTAGTCTACCGGCCAGTAGCATGGTAAATCGTGCCTTTTGCGCTGACGGATCACGCAAGACTGCTGCGGCCCGGGGCGCCAGCGTTGGTGATGGCGTGATGCGTCTTCGGATAATCCGTATGCCCGGTGCGGCGGGCTGCAAGCCGCTCGATGTCCACGGCGGGCCGGTGCTGGACCTGGAGGTGAGATGGGCATCGAAGTCGTCGTCGAGGGGCTGACCAAGTCCTTCGGGCGCCATGTGGTCTGGCGCGACGTCTCGCTGTCCCTGCCTGCCGGTGAGGTGAGCGTCATGCTCGGTCCTTCGGGCACGGGCAAGACGGTGTTCCTCAAGTCGCTCGTCGGCCTCGTCCGGCCCGATCGGGGCCGTGTCGTGGTGAATGGCATTGACACAGTGTCCTGCTCCGAGCGTCAGCTGTACCAGGCGCGCAAGCTGTTCGGGGTGATGTTCCAGGACGGCGCGCTGTTCGGCTCGATGAACCTGTTTGAAAACGTCGCGTTCCCGCTCCGTGAGCACACCAAGCTCACCGAGGCCGACATCCGCCGGGTGGTACTAGAGAAAATGGACATGGTCGGGCTCGCCGATGAGGGTCATAAGTTCCCTGGCCAGATCTCCGGCGGGATGCGCAAGCGGGCCGGTCTCGCCCGGGCGCTCGTGCTCGATCCCCAGATCATCTTGTGCGACGAGCCGGATTCAGGGCTCGACCCAGTGCGGACCGCCTACCTATCGCAGCTGCTGATCGATCTCAACGCCGAGATCGACGCGACAATTCTTATCGTCACCCACGACATCCAGATTGCCCGCACGGTACCGGACAACATTGGGATGCTGTTCCGCGGCAACCTCGTCATGTTCGGACCCAGGGAGGTGCTGCTGACCAGCAACGACGCTGTCATCACTCAGTTCGTCAACGGGCGCAGGGCCGGGCCTATCGGAATGTCAGAAGAAAAGGACGAAGCCACCGTGGCACTCGAGCAGGCCGCCGAGGCCAGGAACGGCCAAGGGCCGGAAGGCCTGCCGGCGCTGGTGCCCCAGCTCACCCCGAGCCCGGGCATACCGGAACGGCTGGCGGTGCAGCGCCGCAAGGACCGGGTGCTCGGTCTGTTGCACACGCTGCCGGCGGAGGCGCAGCAAGCGATCCTTGCCAGCCTGCCGCCGGACCAGCCCAGGCAAGACCGCCCTGCGCAGGGCGAGCCCGGGGCTGACCAGTCCGCGCAGGATCAGTCCGGGCCGGCGCAGGCACTGCAAGCCGAAGGCGAGTCAGAGCCCCTCATCGATGACGGGACTGACGAGCCGCCAGAACGCGAGGGCGGCTGGCCGCGGCACTGGCCGGGGGGCGGCGGGGCATGACCAGCCAGGAAAGCCGCGTTCCCGGCGCTGGCGCACTACGGCAGACAGGCCGGCTGTTCGCGCTCGCGGCCAGCGTGCTCTGGCTATCTTTCAAGCGCCCGTTCCAGGTACGCGAGCTGATCGAGCAATTCTGGTTCATCGCCAGCGTCACGATCCTGCCCTGCATGCTGGTGTCCATCCCGTTCGGCGCCGTAATCACTTTGCAGGTCGGCTCGCTGACCCAGCAGCTGGGGGCTGAGTCGTTCACCGGCGCGGCCAGCGTGCTCGCGGTGGTTCAGCAGGCCAGCCCGCTCATCGTGGCGCTGCTGATCGCCGGGGCAGGCGGATCGGCGATCTGCGCGGACATCGGCGCCCGCACCATCCGGGAAGAGATGGACGCCATGGAGGTGATGGGCGTCTCGCCGATCCACCGCCTCATCGTGCCGCGAGTCCTGGCCGCCTCGGGCGTCGCGGTGCTGCTGAACGGCCTGGTATCGGTGGTCGGCGTGCTCGGCGGCTACTTCTTCTACGTGACACTCCAGCACGGCACGCCTGGCTCGTTCCTGTCTAGCTTCTCGTCCCTCGCGCAGCTGCCCGACCTGTACATCAGCGAGATCAAGGCACTGATCTTCGGCTTCCTCGCGGGCACGGTCGCGGCGTACCGAGGGCTGAACCCCCGGCCCGGGCCCAAGGGAGTCGGCGACGCGGTCAACCAATCCGTGGTGATCTCATTCTTGCTGCTGTTCTTCGTCAACCTGGTGCTAACCGCGATCTACCTGAAGATCGTCCCCCCGAAGGGAGGCTGACGAGATGGGTGCAGTTACCGGCGAGCCCGCCGCGTCCGGCGGCCCGGCCGTAACCGGCGGGCCAGCAACGACTGCAGCCGAGCCAAACCGCGGCGCGCAGCTGGACCGCTGGCTCGGCTGGCTCGACTTGCTGGGCGACCAGCTGTCCTTCTACGCGCACGCGCTGGCCTGGACGCCGCGCGCCATCCGGCACTACTACCGGGAGATCCTGCGACTGCTGGCCGAGCTGAGCTTCGGTAGCGGCGCCCTGGCCCTGATCGGCGGCACGGTCGGCGTCATGATCGGCATGACACTGTTTACCGGAACGGTGGTCGGGCTTCAGGGCTATGCCGCGCTGAACCAGATCGGCGCGTCGGCGTTCACCGGCTTCGTCTCGGCCTACTTCAACACCCGGGAGATCGCGCCGCTGGTGGCCGGGCTGGCTCTGTCGGCGACCGTGGGCGCAGGCTTCACCGCCCAACTCGGCTCGATGCGGATCAACGAGGAAGTCGACGCGCTGGAGGGCATGGGCGTGCCCAGCCTGCCCTACCTGGTCACCACCCGCATCGTGGCCGGGGCAGTCGCGGTCATCCCGTTGTACGCCATCGGCCTGGTCAGCTCATATTGGGGCTCACGCCTGGTGACCGTGTACTTCGAGGGGCAGTCGGCGGGCACCTACGACCACTACTTCGGGCTGTTCCTGTCGCCGGTGGACGTGCTCTGGTCGTTCCTGAAAGTGCTGATCTTCAGTGTCGTGGTCATCCTGGTGCATTGCTACTACGGGTACCGGGCAAGCGGCGGGCCGGCGGGCGTCGGCGTCGCGGTTGGCCGCGGCGTGCGCACCGCGATCGTCATGATCAACATCATCGACTTCCTGATGAGCCTGGCTATCTGGGGTGCCACGACAACGGTGCGGGTAGCGGGATGAACTCGTCACCGGGCTGGGCCAAAGCGCGGCGCCGGGTGGCCGGGACCGCGTTCCTGGTCGTACTGGCCCTGCTGGCCTGGCTCTCGGTGGCGATCTACCAGAAGAAGTTCACCTCCGTCGCGATGGTGACGCTCTACACCGGCAGTGCGGGGAATGAGATGCATCCGGGCGCGCAGGTACTGGCGCGCGGCGTGCAAGTCGGCGAGGTACGGCAGATCAGTTCGGACGGGACCGGGGCCAGGCTGGAACTCGCCATCCAGCCTGGCTCCCTCCCGGCGCTGCCGGCCAACGTGACTGCGGAGATGCTGCCCACCACGCTTTTTGGCGAGCGGTACGTGGCCCTCATCGTGCCTGCCCGCCCGTCCCGCGCCGTCTTGGCGGGCGGCAGCGTGATCAGCGAAAACCGGTCGGCCGACGGGCTGGAACTCGAGCGGGTACTGAACAACCTGCTGCCGATGCTGTCAGCGGTTCAGCCGCAAAAGCTCTCGCTCACCCTGACCGCGATCGCCGACGGGCTGCGCGGCCGCGGCAAGGAACTCGGCCAGGCGCTGGTGACCCTTAATTCCTACCTGCGCCAGTTCAACCCGCAGCTGCCGACGCTGGATGCCGACATCAAGCTGCTCAACGGCCTGGCCAGGAAGTACACGGCTGCGGCCCCGGCGATCCTGCAGGCGCTGAACGACTTCAGCGTCACCGGCAAGACGATCGCGACGCAGCGGGCAAACTTCGTCGCGCTGCTCGCGAACGTCACGACCGCCTCCGATGACCTGCATGCCTTCCTGGACGCGAACGCGGCGAACATGATCAGGCTGACCGTCGACAGCCTGCCGACGCTGCAGATCCTCCAGCGGTACGCGCCCGAGTTCCCCTGCACGCTCCGCGACCTGGCCAACTTCGTGCCCGAGGTCAACAAGGTGCTCGGCGCTGGCACGAGCCAGCCGGGCCTGCACGTCCAGGTTGTCGTGGTGCCCTCGCCCGGTAAGTACGTGGCTGGCCGGGACACACCGCGCTACGGCGACAACACCGGCCCGCGCTGCTACCCCGTTCCCTTCCGTGGCATCCATCTGAACGATGGCACCGGGCCGGCCTCCGCATCGGTACCGGCCGCCACCCGCGCGCACGTCAGCGTGCCCGCTGGCCGGAAGGGAACGGCGACCAACGGCACCGGCAGCGGCGCAACTCCCGCAGGCACGCTGCTGGCCGACTTCGGGCCAGGCGGCCTGGTCGGCTCGCCGGCGGAAAGCGAACTGGTCGCCGAACTGAACGGGCTGTGGCTCGGCCGTCCGCCCGCATCGCTGCCCGCCTGGGGCAGCCTGCTTACCGCGCCGCTGTTCCGCGGCGCGGAGGTGATGCTGCGGTGAGACGGCCATGAAACGCAGGGGCCTAGCGGCGCCGCTGGTCAAGTCGATCATCTTCGTCGTGGTCACGGTGCTGATCACTGCGGTTCTCGGCATCAGCATCGCGTACACCGGCGTCTCGGCCACGGTGGGCTACCGGGCCGTGTTCTCCGACGTGACCGGGCTGACCGTGGGCGATGATGTCGACATCGCCGGGGTGCGGGTTGGTGAGGTGACCTCGATCAGCGTCTACGATCGCAACCGCGCTCTGGTCGGGTTCTCGGTGCAGTCAGGCAGGCCGCTGCCGGCCTCAGTGACAGCGACGATGATGTATCTCAACCTCGTCGGGCAGCGCTACGTTGAGCTTGGCCAGGGCACTGGGCCGGCCGACAGGACGCTCCCGCCAGGCGGGACGATCCCGCTGTCGCGCACAACCCCCGCGCTGAACCTCACGGTGCTGTTTAACGGCTTCCAGCCGCTCTTCCGTGCCCTGTCGCCGGGCGACGTCAACCAGCTGACCAGCGACATCATCCAGGTGTTCCAGGGCGAGAGCCCGAATATCACCGCACTGGTGGCTACTGTCGGCTCGCTGACGAGCGCGCTGGCCAGCAAGGACCAGGTAATCGACGATGTGATCGGCAACCTCAACGCGGTGCTGCGGACCATCACCTCCCGCGGCAACGCATTGGCCACCCTGGTCACCTCACTGCAAGAGCTGGTGTCCGGGCTGGCCGCGGACCGGCAATCGGTCGGCACCGCGATATCGGCGATCGCCAGCCTCACCAGCGCAACAGCCGGGCTGCTGCAGGTTGGCCGTGCGCCGCTGAAAGCGGGCATTACCCAGCTGCAACGCCTCGCCTCGAACCTGGCGGCCAACTCGCCGACGGTCAGCGCGTTCCTGCAGGACCTGCCGGTCAAGATGGCGGATATCGCCCGGATAGCGTCCTACGGGTCCTGGCTGAACTTCTTCCTCTGCGACGCCACGGTGACCGGCGTGCGCAACGCCCTCGGCGGGCCGCCGCCGCGCGGCGTGCCGGTGACGGCTGCGAGGTGCTCATCGTGAGGCGGATCAGCATCAAGCCGATACGCGAGCGGAACCCGATCTCGGTTGCCGGCGTCGGGCTGGCGATCGTGGCCGTCATAGTCCTCTTGGTCTACTTCTCCGGCAGCCTGCCGATCATCGGCGGCGGCACCGGGTACACCGCGTACTTCGCCGAGGCGGCCGGCCTGCAGGCCGGCAACGAGGTCCGGATCGCGGGCGTCACGGTAGGCCAGGTGACCGGCGTGAGCCTGGACGGCGACAAGGTGGCGGTGACGTTCCGGGTAAAGGGGGAGTGGGTCGGCAACCGGACCACCGCGGCCATCGAGATCAAGACGCTGCTAGGGGACAAGTACCTGGCACTCGATCCGCTGGGCAGCGACCCGCAGGATCCGTCCCGGCCGATTCCGCTGTCCCGTACTAGTTCCCCCTACGACGTGACGCAGGCGTTCAGCGGAGTCGGCCAGCAGATCAGCCAGATCAACACCGGCCAGCTCGCGCAGAGCCTGCAGACGCTGTCGGCCGCCTTCGCCACCACGCCGCCGTATGTCCGCAATGCGCTACGAGGACTGGCCGCCCTGTCGTCGTCGGTGGCATCGCGTGACGCGGAGGTGACCAGCTTGCTCTCGGGCGCCAGGAGCGTCACCGGGACGCTGGCAGCCGAGGACGCCAGGTTCCAGGCGCTACTGGGCGACGGCAACCTGCTGCTCGCCGAGTTGCGGCAGCGCCAGCAAGCGATCCACGCGATGTTGATCGATACCCAGGCACTGGCGGTCCAGCTATCCGGCCTGGTCAACGACGACCAGGCCAGGCTCGGCCCGGCACTGCAAGCGCTCAACCAGGTGACCAGCGTGCTGCAGGCTAACCAGGCCGACCTGCAGCAGGCGCTGGCGCTGGCCGGCCCGTACTACCGGCTGCTCGGCAACTCTATCGGCACCGGCCGCTGGTTCGACGTCTACCTGTGCGGCCTGATCCCGAGGTCGTACGCGCCCGGCAACACTCCCGACCGCGGCTGCCAGCCCCCGAAGCCCTGAGGTGCTATCTCGATGACCATCACGACCCGCCAGCCGCGCGGCTCCAGGCTGCGTGAGCTGGCCCGGACTAGGGTCGCGCGGACCAGACGGGAGCGGCTGGTCGTCACCGCAGCTGCCGTTGTCGCCGCAGCAGGCCTGGTGGCCGGCGGTGTCGTGCTCTACCAGGCCGCGCACCCCGGCAAGCAGATCACCGCCTATTTCACCGAGTCGATCGGCGTGTACCCGGGCTCGACCGTCCGGATCCTCGGGGTGCCGGTGGGCACGGTGGACACGGTCGCGCCAGACGGCACGCAGGTCAAGGTCACCATGACGATTAACGCCGGCATCGCGGTCCCGGCCCGTGCCGATGCGGTCGTGGTCGCGCCGAGCGTGGTATCGGATCGGTACATCCAGCTCATGCCGGCCTACACCGGCGGGCCGCAACTCGCCGCCGGCGCGGTGCTGCCAGTGACCAGAACCGCGGTCCCGATAGAGATTGACCAGATCTACGCGAGCCTAGCCAAGCTCGCTACCGCGCTCGGTCCTAACGGCGCCAACGCCCATGGCGCGCTCAGCAACCTGATCAAGACCGGATCGGCAAACCTGACCGGCAACGGCCGGTACCTGCACGACATGATCACCCAGTTCGGCGGGCTGTCCAAGGCACTGGGCGGTTCGGCGGACAACTTGTTCGCCACGCTCGCGAACCTGCAGCAGTTCACCAGCATGCTGAAGAACAACAACGGTCAGGTGAAGCTGGCCGAGCAGCAACTCGCCCAGGTGTCGGCTTTCCTGGCCGGCGACCGCCAGGACCTGTCCGCAGCAATCAGCGACCTGGCCGTGGCGCTGGGCCAGATTAAGAGTTTCATCGGCAGCAACCGGGGCCTGATTACGGCTAATGTCAGCAAGCTGGCCGCGATCACCTCGATCCTGGTGCGTGAGCGGGCCTCGCTGGCCGAGACGCTGGACGTCGCGCCGCTGGCGGCGGACAACCTCGTCAACGCCTACGATGCCGCGTCCCACACACTGGTCGGCCGCGGCGACCTCAACGAGCTGAGCATGGGCCGCGGCGCCATCCCCGGGGCAGCGACTCAGGCGATCACCACCGCCGACACCCAGCCCGGCGTCCCGGCCGTCCCGCCTGGCTCGGTACCGGTGCCATCATCCGTGGCCGGCTCGCTGCCGCCGCTGCCGCTGCCGGTGGTGGGCACCGAGTACGCCACGCCGCAAGCGTTGCTGCGAGGTGGTGGTCGATGAGCAGGCAGGTAGCACGGCGGCCGCCGAGGCGGCAGGCACCGAGGCGGCAGCCCGTGAGCCGGCAGGCACCGAGGCGGCAGCTAGCAGGCCGGCGCAGCCGGGCGCTGGCGCGAGCCGGCTGGCTCGCGACGGCAACCGCCGTGATCACGGCGCTAGCTGGGTGCAGTTCGGGTGGCTTCAACGGCATCTACAGCATCCCGCTGCCGGGCGGCGCAAGCCTCGGTAGTCACCCCTTCCAGGTGACGGCGCAATTCTCCAACGTCGGCGACCTGGTACCGCAGTCCGCAGTGATGGTCAACGACGTCGCGGTCGGCCGGGTGACCAGGATTTTCCTGCCGCCCGGCAGCTGGACGGCGAACGTCACGATGCTGGTGAACGGCAGCGTGCACCTGCCCGCGAACGCGATAGCCGAGCTGCAGCAGGCAAGCCTGCTGGGCGAGCAGTTCATCGCCCTCTCTGCGCCGCCTGGCGTAGCGCCGGTCGGCAAGATGGCCGGCGGGGCGGTCATCCCGGTGTCCCGCACGACCGCGAACGCGACGGTCGAGGAAGTCCTCGGGGCCCTTTCACTGCTGCTTAACGGCGGCGGCATCAGCCAGCTCCATACGATCACAACCCAGCTCGACGCTGCCTTGTCCGGGAACGAGCCCCAGATCCGGTCGCTGCTGGTGCAGATGCACACGCTGCTGGTCAACCTGAACGTCCACCGGCGTGACATCGAGACAGCTCTGGACGGGCTGAACTCGCTGTCAGCCACGCTCGCCGCCCGCGACCGCCAGATCGGGCACGTCCTCACCGACCTCGCTCCCGGCCTGAAGGTGCTGGCCGATCAGCGGATTGCGCTGGTGGACATGCTCGACTCGCTGCACCGGCTGACCGGCGTGGCGGTCAGCACCATCCATGCCAGTCAGGCCGACCTCGTTAATGACCTGCGCGCCCTGGCGCCGACCTTGCGCGAGCTGGCGGACGCGGGGCAGAGCCTGCCGCTGGCGCTCCAGGTGCTGCTGACCTATCCGTTCACTAACCAGGTGCTGAACGACGTCAAGGGCGATTACCTGAACACCTACCTGTCCCTGCGGGCGGCCAAGGGCACCACGATCATCCCGCCGGTCGTGCCGAAGCACCGGAAGGGCAGGCGCTGATGCTGACCAGGTCCACCAAGCTGAAGCTCGCCGCCTTCGCGGTGATCGGCATCCTCGTTCTGGGCTTTGCCGCGTTCCATTATGCGAATCTGGGCCGGTACCTGGGACTGCGCGGCTACTACGTGGTCCGGCTTGATCTTGCCGATGGCGGCGGCCTTTACCCAGGTGCCGACGTCACCTACCGGGGCGTCTCGGTCGGCCGGGTCGGGGCGATGCGCCTCACTGCCACTGGCATCGAGGTGGACCTGGACATCAGCGCCGCAGCGCCGCCGATCCCGGCCCGGCTGCACGCCGCCGTAGCCGACCTGTCCGCTGTCGGCGAGCAGTACCTGGACCTTCGCCCGGACACCTCCGCCGGGCCGTATCTCGCCGGCGGGAGCCTGATACCGGCCCGTGACACCCAGCTGCCGCTGCCCGTCACTAGCCTGCTGACCAGCATCAATGGCCTGGCGACCTCGCTGCCGCTTGGGTCGCTGCGCACGCTGACTGACGAGCTCGCCACTGGGTTCGCCGGCCAGGGCGCGAATCTGCAGGCCGTGATCGACGGCAACAGCGCTCTCGCCAGGGCAGCGGACGCGACGCTTCCGCAGACCATCACGCTGCTGCGGGACGGCCGGACCGTGCTGACGACCCAGATCGCGGAATCCGGCGAGCTGGACTCGTTCGGCAAGACCGCGCTGCAGCTGGCTAGCCAGCTGGACAAGTCCAACGCAAACCTGCGATCTCTCATCATCCAGGCGCCACAAGCGGCTGCCCAGGTGGCCAACCTGCTCGCCGACAGCAACCCCAGCCTGGGCGTGCTGATTGCCAACCTGCTGACCACATCGGAGGTCACGCTCAGCCGCGGCAAGGCGCTCGACGAGCTGCTGTCCGCGCTGCCCGCGGATATCGCGATCGGCTCGACGGTGATCAACGGCAAGGGCGCTCGTTTCGGGGTGGCGCTCACGTTCTTCAGCCCGCTGCCGTGTACGGCCGGCTACGGCGGCACGGTGTACCGGAACGGTCTGGACACCAGTCCGGCCCCGGCGTTGAACACCTCAGCCAGGTGCACCGAACCGGCAAGCAGCGGCATCGATGTCCGGGGTTCCGCCCACGCGCCGGCCGGCGGCGGCGTGCCCCCTGCGGCGCAGCCGGGATTCGCCCAGCTTCTTGGTGTGTCCGGATGACTATGACCAGCGGCTACCATGAGCGCACGTCAGGGAGGTAGGCCGATGGAAGACGCCGCAGGTCGGCTGGTTGGCCGTCGCTGGCAGCGGGATCCGCTGCTGGCCACGGCCAGCGTGCTGCTGGCCGCCGCGGTAGTGTTCGCGGCCTGGTCGGGCTGGTCGTGGCTCAGTGCACCGCGAGTATCGGGCGACGCGCAGCTGCGTGACCAGGCGCTGCGAGCTGGCGAGCAAGCCGTACTGAACTTCAACACCCTCGACTACCACACGGTTGGCCAAGGCGTGGAGCTCTGGGAACAGTCCTCGACCGGATCGCTTCACAACGAGGTAGTGACTGGTCAGGCCGCTTTCGAGAAGCAGATAACGCAAGCCAAGACGATCACCACGGCAAAGATCCTGGACGGCGCGCTCACCGGCTTCAACGGCCGGACCGGGACGGCGAGCGTGATTGTCGCCCTCCAGATAACCGTGACACCGGCAAGCGGTCCGGCCGCGACCAAGCAGAGCCGGCTGGCTGGCCAGCTCGCCCGGACGTCCTCGGGCTGGAAGCTCAGCACGCTCGGTCAGGTACCTGTCGGGACCGCGGCCAGCGGCGGCACGGGATCTGGCGGTGGAGGCTGACATGACGAGCAGCCCTAGCAGCCCGCCGGCGCCAACCGACCCAGGCGAGGACTGGGCGCGCGCCATCGCAGAGATGACTCGGGCCGCCGAGGTGGCCCGTGGCGAGGTGGCCCGTGGCGAGGTGGCCCGTGGCGGCGAGGCGGCCGGCACCAGCGTCGGCCTGGCCGGCGGGGGCGCGGACCTCGCAGCCGCCCGCATCGACGACGACGCGGACGCGGCGGCGGTGGCCAGACGCGCTGCAGACAGCTCAGCCGAGACAGCTCGGGCCGGGGACAGCTCAGCCGGGGACGGTCCAGCCGTGGGCGCTGCCCTTGCCGCGGCAACTCAGCCCGGCCCGGCGGCTGGACGACGACGCCGGGTCGCGCTGGCGGCGATCGGCGCGGCGACCGTTGTCATTGGCAGCCTCGGGATCTGGGCCGCGGTAGCCGCGCACGACCTGCGGACCTCGGCCGCTGACGCCAACCTGGCGTTTACCGATCCGGCCGCCACCAGGGCCGTTGACCAGCAGGTCGCCGCGGCGGTCAACACGATCTTCTCCTATAGCTACGCCGACAGCGCGCGGACTAGGGCGGCTGCCCAGGGCCTGCTGACCGGCGCCGCGATCCGCCAGTACGACCAGCTCTTCGCGATCGTCGAGAAGCAGGCGCCGACAGAGAAGCTGACCGTCACCACCAGGGTCAGCAATGTCGGGGTTGAGCTGCTGACCGGCGACCGGGCCAGGGTGCTGGTCTTCGCCAATCAGCAGGACACGGTCGCGGGGACGGGCAAGACAAGCTATGGCGGTGCGATGTTCGCCGTCACTGCGGTGAACCTGCACGGCAAGTGGAGAATCGAGAGCATCGACACGTTCACCGGCCCGGCCTAGCAGCGGTTGCTGAGGTCTTGGCGGTCAGCCAGCGTGCGTCAGGTCCAGCTCGAGCCATCGAGCCAGATCGCTGATCTCATCCTCCACCGCGGCGGTCATGGCCGCATCGAAGGTCACGTCCTGATGGATCGCCTTAACCCGCAGCACCCCGGCCTTGCGGTCGGCGGCAGCATCGAGCTTGCCTACCAGCCTGTCGCCGCACAGGATCGGCGGCGCGAAGTACCCCCAGCGTCGTTTGGCAGCTGGCTTGTACATCTCCAGCTGGTAGTCGAACTCGAAGAGCTCGGCCATGCGCTTGCGGTCGAACACCAGCCGGTCGATGGGGGACAACAGCGCCGCACGTCCGGAGAACGGCTGGGCGAGCAGCGATGGATCGACGCGCCAGGTGCCCTTGACGCCCTCAACCACGGCCGCCTCGCCCGCCTCGCCCACATCCGTCGGCTCGACCGGGCACTGCGGTCCCCGGGCCCGCGCAATGCCCAGCGCCCGCAGCCGCCACTCGTTGCGGATGCGCCGCGCCTCGTCCGCGGGGACCGCAGGGTCATCAGGGTAGACCCGGTCCGCCCGGTGCCACAGCCGGTCACGTCCTTGCCGCCCGGCGACCGCCACCTCGCCGCGCCGTTCCATGTGCTCCAGCATTTGCGTGACGTTGCGGTTGTTGGTCCACCCCGTCGACTGCCACGGCACCTTGCAGGTATCAGGCAGATCGCGGGCTGCCAGCGGCCCCGAGGAGCTAAGCCGGTCGAGGATGTCCCGGCGGCATGCGTCGTTGGCCCGCATCCAGGCGATGGTTTCCGGCCAGCCGCGCAACCCTTGCCGGTACTCGGCCATCTCGGCGCGGTAGAGGGCAAGGTCTTCGCTAGGCCTTACCATCGCGAGGAACTCGAGCAGCGCCCGGCCTTGCAGCGCATCAGCCAGCTCTGCCGGGGAGTAGGTCGACCCGAGACGGCTCTAGGCCACAAGATCGGCGCTCGGCGCAATCGCGGCCGTCGCATCAATCTGGAGCAGAGTTAGCCGGCGCACGACGTCAAACAGGTCGGTCGGCCGCGAGCCATCGAGGAGCTGCGCGCGGACCGCAATGCGGCGCGCGTCGCGGCGGGACAGCTCGTGGACGATCACGAATCGAGGTTATGAGACGCCTCGGGCCGGAAGCCACCGCCGATCCGGCCGACGTGAGGAAGTTCGCTGTTCGCCGGCGAACAGGTAACTTCCATAGGATTCGTTGCAGCCGAAGGTTCGGCCAGTGCTGCGCGCGGTTTGCCCTAGTTTTTCCGCTAGGATCGCGCTGTCAGCGGTCTGGGTTAATGTGACTGGGTGCTGGAGAAGTTCCACCCGGCGGTCCGGGCCTGGTTCGCGCGGCGGTTCCCGGCCGGGCCGACGGCGCCGCAGGCTGACGGCTGGGCTCAGATCGCCGCGGGACAGCACACCCTGATCGCGGCCCCCACGGGGTCCGGAAAGACGCTCGCAGGCTTCCTGGTCTGCATCGACCGGATATACCGGGCGCACGAGGCCGGCGCGGAGCCAGGTGACGGCCCGCAGGTCGTCTATGTGTCACCGCTGAAGGCGCTGGCGGTGGACATCTGGCAGAACCTTGAGCGGCCGCTGGCCGAGATCGCCGACGTGGCCGCCGAACTTGGCCTGACCGCGCCCGCGATAAGGGTGGCGGTACGGACCGGCGACACGGCGGCAGCCGAGCGTGCGGCGATGCTGAAGCGGCCGCCGGACTTCCTGATTACTACGCCTGAGTCGCTGTACCTCTTGCTCACCGCCGAGCGGAGCCGGTCGATGCTGACCACCGTGACCACCGTCATCGTTGATGAGATTCACGCCGTCGCGGGCAACAAGCGAGGGTCCCACCTGGCGCTGACGCTCGAGCGACTGCAGCATGTGACCGAGCAGCCACTGCAGCGGATCGGCCTGTCCGCGACGCAGCGACCGATCCAGGCAGTGGCGCGGCTACTCGTCGGCGCGGGCCCGGACCGGTCCGCCGCCGATGGCGGGCCGCGCTGCGCGATCGTCAACGCGGGCCACCGGCGCGAGCTCGACCTTGGTCTGGAGCTGCCGGGTGACGAGCTCGGCGCAGTCGCCACCACTGAGCAGATGGCAGAGATCAATGACCTGATCGCCGGCCACGTACTGCAGCACCGGACCACGCTGGTGTTCGTCAATACCCGGCGGCTGGCCGAGAAGCTCGCCCACCAGCTCGGCGAGATCCTGGGCGACGGCCTGGTGGCGGCACATCACGGGAGCCTGTCCAGGGAGCGCAGGCAGCGGGTCGAGGCGCGGCTGCGCAACGGTGACCTGCGGGCGCTGGTGGCGACCGCGTCGCTGGAGCTGGGCATCGACATCGGGCCGGTAGAACTGGTGTGCCAGATCGGCTCGCCCCGCAGCTTCGCGACGTTCCTGCAGCGAGTTGGCCGGTCCAATCACACGCGTAACGGGGTCCCGGCCGGGCTCCTGTATCCGACAACGCGTGACGAGCTGGTGGAGTGCGCCG
>JBKQTJ010000150.1:0-3299 GCA_052143255.1 Streptosporangiaceae bacterium
CCGCTGGACCAGAACCCGCCCGCCAGACGCCAGGATCCGCCCACAGTAGGCATAGGTATCCGGGTTCTGCGGCGGGACCGGCTCGGCGGCCTGATCCACGAATACTCCCAGGCCGCATGAGGTGACACAGTATTCGGCACCCACAGGCCGCAGCAACAAGGATATCGCCGCCGGCCTGGTGATCTCGCAGCGGACCGCCGAAAACCATGTGGAGCACATCCTCGCCAAGCTCGGCTTCACCTCCCGCGCCCAGATAGCCACCTGGGTCGCTGCGTCCCAGCTAGATCGTTGACCGGGGTTTCTGTTGAGGTCAGGGGCTTACGTGGTCGTAGGCGATCAGGGAACGCTTGACGGGTGCGTCGATGAGCCAGTTGTGCCAGATCGCGGCGTTGAGTGCCAGGAGGCGCTGGACGATCCGGGCCCACAGCCCGGCCGGGACGCGGCCGCCGTGGCGTTCGAGGCCGAGCTGGTTCTTCAGCGTCCAGATGATGGCCTCAACGCGCTGCCGCAGCCAGTTCGGGAAGGGCCGGGGTGCCGTCTCATCCTTGCGGGCCGGGCGGATCAGGATCAGGCCCAGGTCCGGGCCGGCGAAGAACTCCTCGGTTTCCTCGCCTGCCAGGCCCTTGTCAGTGACGACGGCGGTACCGGGCACGGGCCGGTTCGCGGGCTGGTTTTCCAGGATCTGCCGGGTGGCCTTCCGCTCGCCATACAGCTTGGGGTTGGCCAGGCCGAAGCCGGTCACGGTGCCGTCGCAGGTGCAGATCAGCAGCAGCTTGGCGCCCCAGAACCAGCGGGAATGGCTGGGAGAGTACCCGTACCCGGCGTATCCGTACAGGTCCGAGCGCCTGGCGGTGATGACGGACTGCCGGCACGGGACCGGGGTGGCGTCCATCAGCCGCAGCAGCTCCGCGGCTCCCGGGGTGGCATCAGCCAGCCAGCGCAGCGCGGCTTCCATCAGCGGCGCAGCCGCCTTGAGCCGGGTGTCGTACTCCGACTGGCGCAGCAGCCGCGGGAACAGGTGCCCGATCAGCTTCGGCGCAGCGCGCAGCCAGTGCCGCTCGTCGTCGGACCGCAGCAGCACCTGGGCCACCGCGATGCATACCAGCTCGGCGTCGGTCACCTCCGGCGGGCCCCCCGGCCCGGACCGGGTGAACCCGCGCGAGGGGATGATCCGGTCGGTCAGTTCCACGTACAGTGCGGTCAGGAGGGTGTCCAGGTCGGCGATCATGACGGGCTCCAGGGTCCGGACGTGTGTGAACACGCCGATCCTGGACACTCTTCACTTACAAGTCACGAACCCTGTACCGCGTGTCGCGGCACGACAGTGCCACCGGCCGCTAATCCCCGGTCAACGATCTAGAGGGCCGGCCCGGATGATGACCGGCCGGGCGAAGGCGGCCATGGCGGCAGCGCCGTCGGCGGGATCGTGGCTGAGAGGAGACCTTTGTCGACGGAAGCTGAATACTGACCCCGGCGCGCCCCGTCCCAGTGGGGCCAGACGGAGCCGTCCTAACCAGGTTGGCGTGCAAGAACATCGGCGCGACCGCCAGCGGGCCTTTGAAATCGTGGTAGCGGCGTTCGCTGATGCCGGGCTGGTTCTTGTAGCGGGTCAGTACTTGCTCGGCGGTGACGGTTCGGGGCAGGTTGGTCAGCAGAGCGTACCAGCCGTCGGCGGCGGTCTCGGCGTCGATGGCGGCCTGGTCGAAGTGCCAGTCCAGTGTCGGTGGCCCGTCTTGGCCAGAGCCGGCCGTGGCGCGCAGGTAATCGCCGACGCGGCGGTCGCGGGCGATGGCGTTGATCCTGGCGGTGACCTTCGCGGCGGTGTTGTAGTGGCGTGAGCCCAGCCCGCGCTCTACCCGACCCAGGTCGGCGCGGGCGCGGTCGAGTTTCCTGGCCCGGGCGTGCTCGGCGGCCTCGGCGCGCGCGGAGGAGAAGACGAACACCCGCCGCACTGTGCAGGACGGGTCTTTCTTGCGCGGCCCGGCGATTGTCATGGTGTCCTCGGTGAGGCGGTAGCAGCTGCGTTTGCCGGGCGGCAGGCCGCGGTCGCGCTCGGCGATGAACGCCGCCGGGGCGGCCGCGCATAGTCGCAGCCGGCCAGCACCTCGGCGGGCACGAAAGACTTCGACGCTGGCGCCGGGAACGTGACCTTGGCTTCGATCATCGCGGCGAGGTTGGCATATGACAGCAGCTTGGAGTCGTCGGCCAGCAAGAACCGGCGCGGCCCGGCCAGCCGCCGCAGCGCTTCCATCGCCGCGGTCACCTGGCTGACCTCGCCTGCGCCGCCGCTGTAGGGCTTGAAGAACGCCGGCACCGCCCCGTCGGCGGCGGTGGCGATGCCGGCCTGGATCTGCTTCAGGTCGGGGCGGCGGTCCTTGGGGTGGCCGAACTTGGGCTGGGCGTAGCTGTCGTCTGCGGCCGGGTAGTGGCCGTGCAGGCTGATCGAGGTCATGTCCCAGTGCAGCTGGGACACGTCGATGCCGGAGCGGCCGATCGCCGCGGCCCCGACCGAGCCGGTCACCTGCTCCAGCACCGGCGCCAGCGAGGTCCGGATCTGGCATCTCCTGGATGAGCTGGCTCCGGCCAATGGCGCGGCGCGTGTCGTCGGTGCCGTCGCCGAGCCGGACCAGGCGTAGCATGAGTTGCCGGGCGGTGGCCTGACCGGCCTGGCCGAGTCGGCCGAACACGGTGTCCGCCGTCGTGGCTATCGCCCCGCGGATGCCTCCGCTTGCCTCGTATCGCGTCACGGTCAAGGTCGTGCCGTACCTGTGCTGCCACGTGGCGAGCAGCGCGTGCGAGAGCAACGGCAACCGGCCTGGCTTATATGCTTGTTCGTTCCCGGCGGCATCGCTCGCGCCCAGGTCGCGCAGCAGAAGGTTGGTCAAGCCGAGTTGGGGCACCAGCCCGGCGGCCACCGCGGGCTGCTCGATAGCCGCCCGCAGTTCGGCGATGTTCATCGGGCCGACCAGGACCTGGCCACGTTGCAGGGCCGGCGCCAGTTCGGGGAAGCGGCGCACCGTCCGAAGAAGTCCGCGCGGACACCGAACACGACGAGCGCCGTCGGCGCCGCGCCGGCGCCGCGCGCCGCAATGCACAATGCCCGGATGAACGCCTGCTGGGCGGCCGGCTCCGCACCCTCGGCGAACAGCTCCTCGAACTGGTCGACGACCACGACTACCCTGTGCCGTGCCAAAACTCACACACTGGCTTGAGCTGGTGTTCTCTGTGCCGTCAGGCTGCTCTCCGGTACTCGCTGATCAAGCCGTGGACGACGTGCGTGCGCTTGATCCTGCCGGTTA
>JBKQTJ010000151.1:0-5089 GCA_052143255.1 Streptosporangiaceae bacterium
GGGTCGCGGAGTACCAGGATCAGCCGGGCATCGGGGACCAGGGCGCGGATCCGGACTTGCGCGTCGTGCCGGTAGAGGTAGAACGGCGTCGACTCGCCTCGCAGCGCGCCCGCCGGCGCAGGCGCGAATAGCGCCTCGTACTGAGCCCGCCGCCAGACATGCTCCCGGTAGGTCTTGGCATCGCCCGGGCCGCCGCCCTTGGCCGGTGGCGGGCCGTCGGTGAGGAAGAACTTCGGCTCCTTGACTGCGGACATGAACAGCGAAGGGTGCCGCGCCAGCGCCGAGTGCAAGGCCGTGGTGCCGGCCTTAGGGGCGCCCGCGATGAAGAAGTCCGGCAGCGACACGGATCCTCCTAGCGATATACCTACTAGACATATGTTATTAGTAGGCTAGCTCTCTCATCCGTGAGAGCTACCCGCCTGGTGCGTCCTGAATCCGGACTGCCTTGGTGCGATCAGCCGCCGGGCCGGGCGTGCCTGGCGTCGGCGAAGCGCCCTCCGGCTAGCAGCGGTACCGAGGTGCTGGCGTCCAGCTCACCAGCTATCCAGACGTCTTCGGCGAAACCGAGACCGGCTAGTTCACGTCCGCTCGCACAGGCAAGCAGCGCAGCCGGCAAGTCCGCCTGGGCGGCGTTGAAGGCCCCGGCCGCGGCGCGTGCCTCCGGGCTGACCGCGAGGTGAGAGCCCGCTGGAAGGGTTGGGCTGCAGGCAGCCAGGGCTGCTATGAGCGCGCCCGCACCCCACAGGTCCTCGACCGCCGGCCTGAGCGAGCCGTCGGGCCAGCGCTCACCGGCCGCGATCACCGCTATGACAGGTGCCGTGCCGGCCAGGGTACGTTGTCCGGCCAGCCAGCGTGCCACGGCCGCGCGGTTGCGCAGGCAGGCGGCCACGACCGTGACGCCCGCCGCGGCCAGGTCCGCTGCCAGCGCGGATCCGTTCGGAGACGGCAGGACCAGGCGAGCCAGGCGGGCAGCGTCCCTGATGCTGACAGGCGAGAGGCTGACTGCGTCGGTGCCCGCGGCTGCCGCCGCCGATCTGCCGACGGCAAGGACGGCGTCGTGGCGCCGGGCGAATTCCCTTGCCGACGGGTCCTGCCAGCGGTACGGGAAGACCTCAGCGCCGCGGTCGACGGCGACGCTGACCGCGGTGGTGAAGCTGAGGACGTCCACGATCACCGCGATGTCCGCGCCCTGGCTGATCGCCAGCCCGCCCTGCAGGCCCCACTCCAGCCGGACGTCATAGCCCGGCTGCCATTGCGGCCTGTGGTCCGCTAGCTCGGGCACCGCGGGTATCACCGGGTTTGCTGTGCCGCCGCCGCGGCCGTGCCTGACCTGAGGGCCGCGCCCGTTCCGGCGATCCTGGCGGCAATCAGCACCGGGATGATGGTCAGCAGTATCACGATCGTGACGACGGCATTCACCTCGGGAAGCTGCTGACCTAGCCGGATCGCCCCGAATATCCAGATCGGCAGGGTGTTCTGCGCACCTGCGGTGAAGACCGTGACGATGACCTCGTCGAAGGACAGGGCAAATGCCAGCAGCGCACCGGAGACCAGCGCGGTGGCGACTGCCGGAAACGTCACGTAGAGCTGGGTTTGCCAGCCTCGGGCACCGAGGTCCATCGATGCCTCAGCGAGTGAGTTCGGCATCCGGCGCAAGCGCGCGATGAGGTTGTTGAAGACGACCACGATGCAGAACGTCGTATGGCCGATCACGATGGTCCAGATCGAGAACTCTATGCCGCTGAAAGTGATGAATGAGTTCAGCGCGATGCCCGTGATGATGCCTGGCAGCGCTATCGGAAGGACCAGCAGGAATGAGATCGCCTCTCGGCCGAAGAAGGTGAACTGGCGCAGGCAATACGCGACAGCCGACCCCAGGATCAACGCGGCACCGGTGGCTACCAGCCCGACCTTGACCGAGAGCAGGAACGCGGCCCGGACCTGCTGATCGTGCCAGGCGACCGAGAACCAGTGCACGGTGAAGCCGGCGATCGGCCAGCTTTCTATGGTGGAGGAGTCAAAGGAATACAGCACGATCAGGATGATCGGCACGAACAGGAACGCCAGCACCACGGCTACCCAGACGCGAAGCGCGATGCGGAGACCGGCCGGTTCCATCTACAGCTCCCTGAAGGCGCCGAGTGACCGCGCGAATAGCAGGTAGCACGCCATGATCACGATCGGGACGAACGCCATCGCGGCCGCGAACGGCAGGTTGTTCGCCGTTCCGATGTTGGAGTAGATAACCGTGCCGATGAACACCGAGTTGGTGCCGCCGATCAGCAGCGGCGTGATGTAGTCGCCCAGCGTCAGGGAGAAGGTGAAGATCGACCCGGCCACGATGCCGGGCAGGGCCAGCGGCCAGATCACTGACCGGGTCGTCCGCCAGGTCTGCCCGCCCAGATCCTGCGATGCCTCGATCATCGACGGCGGAATTCGGTCCAGCGCCGCGTAAGTCGGGATCACCATGTACGGCAGCCAGATGTAGCAGAAGACGATGAAGACGGCCGTGTTGCTGTCGATCAGGTTCAGCGGCCCCAGCGAGACATGGCCGAGCGTCCAGTCCAGCAAGCCGCTGTGATTGAGGATGAGCTGCCAGGAGTAGACCTTGGCCAGGTAACTGGCCCACAGTGGCAGCAAGATCGCCACGAACAGGACAGTCCGCGTCCGGCTGCTGGCGACGCGCGCCATGTAGTAAGCGAACGGGAATGCGATGATCGCATCGACTGCCGTCACCCCGGCGGCCATCCCCACCGTTCTGGCAATGATCGTCCGGTATGCCGACGTTGTGAAGATCTCGGTGAAGTTGCTGAAGGTCCAGGTGTGTACCAGGTTTCCGGTGAACGCATTGGTCTGAAAGAACGCAGTGATCAGCATCACCACGAGCGCGGCGATGTAGATCAGCAGGAACCACGCCAGCGGCGGCGTGAGCAGGAGCGTGGCCCGTGCCCACGGCCGGCGCCATAGCGCCGCCGAGACCCGGGACCACGCTCCGTCGAAGCCGCCGACCTGGCCTATCGGATCTGCGTGTTCCACGCGTTCACCCAGTCCGCGTACGGCACGCAGTCTGGCTTGCCGTTATCGCAGGTCGTGACCGGCGTCTTCCACAGCTCGATGGACTTCAGGTAGGACGCGGGCGCGTTCGCGTGGTATTCCTCGCAGGATCCCGCCTGGAGCTTGTCCATGTACGGGCAGGCGAGGCTGTTGTCCGGCGTCTCGCCGTAGCTGACCGCCTGCTCGGCCTGCACCTGGGGCGTGCTGATGTAGCGCATCCACATGTAGGCGCAGTTCGGGTGCGGTGCCTTGGCCGCCAGCATCCAGGTATCTGCCCAGCCGGTAGCCCCCTCGCTCGGGATGACCGAGCCGATCGGGAACTTTGCCGCCTTCAGCGTGCTGACCTGGTACGGCCAGCCGGCGCCGACGACGACGTCACCGTCCTTGAACGCCGAGATCTCCGAGGAGGCCAGGTCCCAGTACGACTTCAGCAGCGGGCGCTGGGATGCGAGCAGGCTCACCGACGCCTGGAACTGCGGCTGCGTCAGCTCGTACGGATCGGTGATGCCGAGCTTGGGGTTGTGCGTCTTGAGGTAGAGCGCCGCGTCGGCGATCTGGATGGGGTTGTCCGGGACGGTGATCTTCCCCTTGTACTTCGGGCTGTAGATCACGCTCCAGGAGGCGGGCGGAGCCGGGAACGCTGACTTGGTGTACATCAGGACGTTCGGCCCCCACTGCAGCGACACGCCGTAATGCACGCCGCCCACGGTGTTGAAGGGCGGTGACTGGAAGGCCGGGAAGAAGTTCTTCCAGGACGGGATCAAGCTGATGTTGACCGGATGCGCGTCGCCGGCGTAGATGATCCGCAGGTCAGCGTCGCCAGAGGAGGACACCATGTCGTACTGGCCGCCGCCGCCGTTGTTCATCAGGGCGACCATCTCGTCCGAGGTGTTCGCGTACTTGGCGTTCACCTGGCACCCGGTCTGAGTCTCGAACGGCTTGACCCACTCCGGCTGCAGGTACCCGGCCCAGGCGATCAGGTTGAGCTGGCCCTCGCCCTTGCCGATCTTCTGCAGCACCGGCAGGTTAGCCGTCGGCACCTTGCCCAGTGCCGAGGTGGTGCTGCCAGAAGAGCTGCCGCTACTGCCACACGCGGCGAGCAGGCTGACAGCTGCCAGCAGTGCCACCGCGCTCCCGATCCGGCCGGGCGTTCCTCGTCGACCCTGCATCTCGTGCCACCTTTCGTGCCCGCCCGTTACAGGCGGGCGTCCTCCCCTTGCGAAATTGCGATGGTCTGCTCGGGCAGCCAGGCGATCCGGGCCGGCGTCCCGTTGAGGTCGCGCCCCGGCAGCGGCGCGTGCTCGTTCTGGCGGGCGACGACAAGCTCGCCGCCCGCATCGAGGGCGACGGTGTACCTCGTCATCACTCCGACGTAGACGACGTCCTGGATCCGGCCTGTCTCGACGTGCGCGCCTACTGGCTCCGGCTCGTCGGGCGCGAGCAGGCGGATCTTCTCCGGGCGGACCGTCATGTGCCTGCCGTCGCGCTCGATCAGGTTCGAGATGCCGATGAAGCCGGCCACAAAGTCGGTCTCCGGCCGCTCGTACACCTCCAGCGGCGTTCCGACCTGCTCGATCCGGCCCTGGCTGAGGACCGCGATCCGGTCGCTCATCGAGAGCGCCTCTTCCTGATCATGCGTCACGTACACGAAGGTGATGCCGACCTCGCGCTGCACGTGCTGCAGCTCAAGCTGCATTTCCTGCCGCAGCTTCAGGTCGAGGGCGCCGAGCGGCTCGTCCAGCAGCAGGACCTGCGGCTGGTTCACGATGGCCCGTGCCAGCGCGACCCGCTGCCGCTGGCCGCCGGACAACTGCGTGATCTTCCGCCCGCCGTACTCGCCGAGCCGCACCATCTCCAGTGCCCGGCTCGCCCGCTGACGCCGCTCGGCCTTGCCGACGCGCCGCACCCGAAGGCCGTACTCAACGTTCTCGATCACGTTCATGTGCGGGAACAGCGCATAATCCTGGAAAACGGTATTGACGTCCCTGAAATACGGCGGGACCTGCGAGATTTCCCGGCCCGCCATTTCAACGGT
>JBKQTJ010000152.1:0-8075 GCA_052143255.1 Streptosporangiaceae bacterium
TACCCACGGTCACCGGGCATGGGTTGCACTCTGATGCCCGCTGCGGTGAGGAACTGACGGATCTGGGAGGCATGCTCAACGACATGCAGCGGCACGCTGCCGACAAGCACCCCGAACAGCATGCCGCGGTATCGATGGGCGCTAGGCAGTGGCCGGGCGGCCAGCTCCTCGGTGAGGGCGTCAATGGTCAAGCGGACGCGGCCGCGGCACCAATCGACGTACCCGAGAAGCTCCGGCTTGGTGAACATGCGGTTGGGGAAGGAGTAGGTATTGTCGTCAAACGGTTGTGGCGGTGCCCACGGCTCGAACTCTCCAGTCAGGTCGTAGTCCAGGCAACAGAGCCCGTGGTAGGCGAGGAACCAGGGAGCCGAGCCGTGCAGGCCCCCGTGCGGTCCGGGACCCGTAGGCGCCTCGTCCGGCCACAAGTCCGCCTGCCACAGCTCGTCGGGGCAGTCGGTCAGCGCCGCCTCCATCAACCGCAGCGCCTCTTCGAAGTTATGGGCCATGCTCTGCACAAACGCGTTCGACACGCTGCCGGTATAGCGCATATCAGCGGATCTGGCACTCACGTGAAGGCACTCTCTTGCCGCGATGACAGCAGGCCGATACGGCCACTGGTGCGGGCTGTGGCCGCAGCTTCTTGTCCGACGCTTCGAGCGTGGCTCGCCAGGTCGCCACCCAGAAATCGGGTCGTGGCTGAGGACCCGTGGGTGCCAGGATGTCCTGGTGAAGCATCTCAGCGCCGCCGAGCTGGAGGTCGGCCTCAGCTACGTGCGAGACTCCCCGTCGGACGGCGGTGCGGTCGTCTTGATTGCTCGCCGTCCCGCCGTTGACGAGCGGGAGGTGCTCACTGAGGCCACCCTGGATGTAGAAGCCGGCCTGGCGGGTGACACCTGGCCGATGCGAGCAAGCTCGCGGACTGCCGACGGGTCGCCGCATCCGGGAATGCAGGTGACGATGATGAACTCCCGTGCTGCCCTGCTCATCGCGCACGACCTCGACCGGCGCGTGCTAGCCGGTGATCAGCTCTACGCCGATCTCGACCTGAGTCTTGCTAACCTGCCGCCAGGCGCGCGGCTGGCGGTGGGCTCGGCAGTCCTCGAGGTCACCGATCAGCCGCACCTGGGCTGCGCCAAATTCGCCGCCCGATTCGGTCAGGGCGCCTTGCGGTTCGTCAACTCCCGAGTCGGCCGCGAGCTGCGGCTGCGCGGCCTGAATGCCCGCGTCGTCGTCTGCGGAACCGTACGTACCGGAGACGCAATCCTCAAGTGTGCGGCGGGCCTGCCAGGCAACCTCGGAGAGGCAAGCGTGCGGCCGGCCAGGGTGGCTGGCCTGTAGTGGCTGTCTCACCTTCTCCGCACGGGCAGGCTGGAGCTGTGCTGCTGCGGCAGCGCGGGCGCGGCGGGCTCGTCTGGGACCACACAGAAGACGGTTCGGGAGGATCGGCGGCGCCCGAAGGGCAGGGCCGGGATGAAGCCTGTCTGTCGGCAAGTTGGTGCATTCCGCAAGGGCATAATGGGTTCGCTGAGGCCCAGGCTCGGCGGCCACGCAGGCCAGCTACCTGCAGCTATGCATGGTTATGCGATCCAGTCGACATGCCGGCACTTCCGCTATTGCCGCGATGATTGCTGTTTGCGTTCGGATACTGCGGGCGTGATCATCGAGCACGGCTTGTGATCCGGAGGTAATAACCGGCGGGATCAAGAATCCGGAAATCCCTCAGGCCCAGGGACGACTCTGAAGGTCATCCTCGAGCGGCCATCCTGCCGCTGCCACCCGATCCCGCTCATCAGTGACATCGTCAACCTCGAGCACCAGCTCGACCCTGAAGGCGGCAACCGCCCCGCGCGAGTCCCGGGAGCTGACCTTCTGGCGGCCCCGATGCGGACACTGCCCCGCTTGAGCGCGACATAGCCGCTCGGCTCGGCACGCTGATCCGCCGTCACGCTGAAACGGAGAACGTTCGTGTAGAAGTCGACCGTGGCGTCAAGATCGTCGGGAACGATCTCAGCCCGTAGCGTCATCTCCATCATCGGATCGTTGCATACTGCGCCATCCTCATCTGCCGCCGGCGGGAAGACCGGCGTTCGGGTGTCGCCGACGTCCTGTGCTCCGCGTGCCGCCCTTGAGCCGGGCACGCGCGCCATGGAATGGCCCCGCCAGGCCGCCCAGGACATTCCGGCAATCACAGGGCAGAATGGCCTGCCGCGATGTAGTGTCCGTTCATGGGATTGGGCGAGGCCAATCAGCGTATGGTCATGCCGGAGTGCCCTAGGCCGGATCCGGCAGCGCCGAAGTTAGACACGCGGGTGCGCGCAACATTCTGACGCCCGTGTAGTCCAAACGGCAGAGACATCGGTCTTAAACACCGCCGAATACGGGTTCGAGTCCCGTCGCGGGCACGTGCGCCAATCGCGTTCAGGCGCCCTGTGAGACTCGCCTAACTTGTGGCGGAAGACGTCCGGACCGACATCCGCATATGCCGTTCCCAGACCGTCCCTAACGATGAGGGAACGGTGCCAACCGCGTTGAGCGTTATGGCGACCGTTACAGCACCCTGGTCACGGCCTGCGGGGTGCCGCTCAGGAGCCATCACGGCGATCGCTCCGCTGAGAGGCCGGCGAGGAGGGCGTGGACTGCCAGATCCCACCGGCGGTTCACCGACGCCCTGGTGGAACCGAGCCATCCGGCGGCTTCCTGCGCGGCCAGCCCCTGGGCGAGGGCGAGGAGCCCGTGGGCGATGTCCACCTGGTCGCCGTCGATGATCCCGGCGTCGATGCAGCGCTGGACCCGGTGCACGATGAACTCCCGGGTGGCCGCCCCGGCCTCCAGCTCGGCCGGGCCGGGATCGAAGTCGGCGAACGGCCGGGAGAACATGACCTGTGCCAGGACCGGGTTGTCCCGGACGAAGGTCCGGAG
This sequence comes from Streptosporangiaceae bacterium, assembly GCA_052143255.1. Taxonomy (GTDB): domain Bacteria; phylum Actinomycetota; class Actinomycetes; order Streptosporangiales; family Streptosporangiaceae; genus JAJYUU01. Next base: position 2,920 of record JBKQTJ010000152.1, read on the forward strand.
CGCCTGGACCGCGCGGAGCAGGTCGGCGCGGGGGTCATCGGATTCCGGCAGCCTGCCGAAGCGGTCCCCGAGGAGCCGGAAGCCCTCGAAGAAAACCTCCCGGACCAGGCCGGCCTTGTCGCCGAACAGCTCGTAAACGGCGGGCGGCGACGTCCGGGCCCGTTCGGCGACCTTCCGGGTGGTGAATCCCCCGACCCCGTCAGCGGCCAGCATCGCGACCGCCACCTGCACGATGTGCTCGCGCAGCTGCCCGGTCCGCTGCTTGGCTCTGGGCACAGCCGAATCCTACGTGGGCTACCAGCTAATTTATTTCCTCACCTGAGTCTCGTCCGCGGCCGGGAATCGGATTGACATGCCGATCACGGCCTGTCGGGCGGAACCCGCCCGGGGCCGCCTGCGGGCTGCGCGGCAAGCTGTGCCCGGTATGCTGCGTCGTCGGCGTCAATGGCTTCCCGGAGCGCGGTCCCCGCCAGCCGCCGTGCGCGCAGCTTGGTGGCCGCGTGCGCGTCCAGGTCGAGCCTGGCCAGTTCAGCGGCGGCTGCCGCGGCGGCCTCGGCTAGCTCAGCGGCCGGTACCACCCGGTCCAGGAATCCTGCGGTGACCGCGTCCTCGGGCGGGAAGACGTCGGCGATGACGACGGCCCGGTTAAAGCCAGCCGGGGTTAGGCGCTGGCGGCAGATCTCCACTGCCGCGTGCGGCATGGTAATGCCGATGGCGACCTCGTTGGCTGTGATCTTGTAGGGGCCGCTGGCCCCGATGCGGTAGTCGCCGGACAGCACCAGGAACACCCCCATCGCCACGGCGTGGCCCGGGCAGGCGACCAGGACTGGGGTCGGGAATGCCAGCAGCCGCGCCGCCAGCTCGAATCCGGCGCGCAGCAGATCAGCGGCCTCCGTTCCGCCCGCCCGAAGGACTGGCAGGTCGAAGCCCGCCGAGAACACCCCGTCCCGGCCGGTCAAGACGACCACAGCCCGGTCGGCCTCCGCCCGATCGAGGGCGGCGTCAAGCTCGGTGAGCATCGCCAGGGACAGCACGTTCACCTTGCCGTCGTCCATTGTGATAGCCGCGACCGCATCGTGCGGCCGGTAGGTGACTAGCGTGCCCATGACGACCTCCGTCTCTGGCAGGCCGACTCGGAACTACCGCGGGACAGGTCCGGCAGCCCGTCGGCACCCAGCCCGGCCGCGGGCTCGCCGCGCCCGGCTACTGGCCAGCAACATATCATATCATCGTTACGAAACAAAGATACGATTGACGAGGATCGGCTTACGGCGATGTTCTGCGCCAGCGGCCGTCCTCGGACGCGAAGGGAGTCACCGTGTACCTGTCGGGAGTCGGCTCACGCCGCTGCACCCCCGAACTAGCCGATCTGGCCGCCAGCGGGCGCCTCCACGCCACGCTGTCACCGCAGAAGGCCGCTCGATGGGACGACACCCGGGCCGCCTCGGCTCGCCCCGGCCGCGAGGCTCGTATCCGCCCGGAGCTGGAGACCCGCTGGTGACCATCACGCGGGCACAGCCAGACGGGGATGAGCGACCGCCGGACCGGCCCGGCACGCCACGCGGGCGGCACCCGATGCCCGGGCCCGCGGCTTCAGCCACGCAGCCGGCGCGGATCAGGCCGGCCTGCGCGGCCGACCGGCCTGCGCTGGCCGAGATGCTGTCCCGCTGCACGGTCTCGACCCGGTGGCGGCGGTTTCTCGCGCCCTTGCGATCCTTCCCCGAGCCCTACCTCACCGAGGCCCTGTCCGGGCACCCGGAGCACTTCGCGCTGGTCGCCGCCACGCCCGCCGCCGTCGTCGCGCTGGGGAGCTGCCGCGCCGTGGCTGGCGGCACCGCCGAGCTGGCGGTCCTGGTCGAGGACGCCCGCCAGCGGCAGGGAATTGGCGCCCGCCTCCTGAAGAGGCTCATCGAGCATGCCGACCGAAGCGGCCTTTGGACGCTGAGGGCAACCTTGCTGGCCGAGCAGGAATGGATCGTGCGGCCGCTCCGCGCCTACGGGACCTGCACGGCGGTGATGAGCAAGGGCGTGCTCGAGGTCACGGTGCGCCGGCGTGCGGATGACGCTGAACAACACACACTTGAACCCCCGGAACCATTCCCCCGACCGGCCCAACTGACGTCCGGCCATAGCGACCGACGGCCACGTCAGCTACAACCGCCACCGCTCCAGAGAACGCGTCCACGACCCAGCCGACAACCATCCACCGGCTACGTCGTAGACACGCAAGCAGGGAGTTGAGATAACGGCGGCTACGCCCGTCCGCGAGGGCGTCTGGCCGGTCGCTATCGACTCCCTACTCCCGCGTCAGCCTGCATGAATATGCACCATAGGTGGACGTCGGCAATGCTCGCTCATGCCGCTTTGGGGATATGCGTCAACCGCCGGCTAGGTCATGCTGTTGGCCGTGCCGTGCGCCGCTGGCCCGCGGCGGCGTCGGTGGCCCGCGGCGGCGTCGGTGGCCCGCGGCGGCGGGGTCAGGCTGAAGACAGTTCGGTACGTCGGGTCTGGCCGGTCATGTGATCAGAACAGGCCGAGGTTGGGAAGTATCTTCGCGGCGGCGTCGATCAGGTCGGCGGCGGCCCGGATCCCGTAGGCAGTCTCAGCGGCACTGGCTCTGTCGGCTGGGTCCAGCGGGTACTCCAGCTCGTTGCCGTCGCCGTCGTAGGGCGCCGAGCGGCCGCAGGATGGTTCCGAACTGAGCCCTTACGGACTCCTCGACTGCGTAGTGGCCGCCGGATGTCGTAGGACGGAGGCCCTGCTGGGCGAGCAGGGCTGTGCATGCTTGGCGTGCCGCGTCGTAGGCGAGCACGAATGCGCTGTCCGGAGCCGGCTGCTCAATGGCGCGTGCGGCAGCTATGGTTTGGCGGGCCCGGTCGAGCCAGGGCGAGCCGTCGGCTTGGGCACCCAGGACACGTTCTAGGCGTCGCTCCTCCAGGAGTCGCTCGATGACCGGGGCTCCCGGCGTCCAGCCGGTCATGTCGCACCGCCCGCAGGCTGTCCGATGACCCAGACCACGGGGCCAGACCGGATCTGCTGGATGAGCGCATCCGAGGCGGCAGCCCAGCGGCCGGGGCTGGAAAGAGTCGCGTTGACCGGGAAGCCGATCCGCTGCTCGGCTTGCTCCGCGGCATCGTAGATTTCCGCCCGGGACGGCTGTCCGACGACCAGGACATCGACGTCTGCCGGAGGCGGGCCGGCGACGCCGTGGTAGCGCGCCGCCCACGATCCGTAGATCGCGACGCCGACGGCGGAAATGTCGGCGAACTCCTCCCTGATAACCACGTGCGGCCCGAACGCTACGGTCAGCAGCTCGGTCAGCGGCCGCGTATATCGACCCGCCGGATTAGCGGACACGACCCTGGTCCGGCCGACGCGCCGCTCGGTGATCAGGCCAGCCTGTGAGAAACGATTTACCTCGCGCTGGACGGTGGTCAGCGGGACGCCCAGTTTCACCGACAGCTCAGTGATGCTGTACTCAGTGTCAGGATGTAGAAGGAGCAGCGTCAGGAGCTCAGCCTGTGCCTGGGATCGCAGAATCGGCATGAGAGCTGGTGCCTCAGCACGCATAGATGGAAGATATCACCCATTTAAGGGAAGGGTCAAGCGCCTGCGGCGGGGAGCGTCCGCCTTATGCTCATGCCAGTCACTCGCGCGGGAGCCGGGCACTCGACGCCTACGCAGACCATCGCTTTGGCGCGCCTAGTACCGTTTCGCGCACCTCTACGGACAACTCGGAGGCCTAAGTCCGCTGCCCGTGCGCGTACCGTCCTGCCTTCGCCCCTCTGCATTTGTCCGAGTGACTCAATCAAGTCATCACGATCCAGCAAAGCGCGGTCAGATAGCCGGCGCCACACCTCATCCAGCAGACCACGCGTCTGTCCAGCCTCGCGCAGATCTTGGACGAGCGCCACGACCTCATAGAGCCTGCGGGCATCAAGCAAGACTCTTGGCTCCTCTTGCTGGAGGAGAAGAACTCCCTCCTTGGCCCATGCCCGCACAGTTTTGTCCGAGACTCCCAGCAACTCAGCAGCCACAATGGTCCGCACGGGAGGGGCTGCGTCCAGCGTCCTGGCAACCGCAGCCATAAGCTTGCTGCGCCGCGGATCGCCCGATGGCAGCGTCTCAGCAACCTCGGCCACATCATCGACAACAGACAGCAGCTCCTTGGCGCGCTCAGCCTCCGCCTCAACTGTTGTCATCGCCCCGTCCCTACAGATCCGACTACAGAATAGTACCTAGTTTTTCCTTACTTAACAACCTCGCGTTGAGTCGAGCGAGTGACCTCCGTCCGTTGCCAGCTCGTCCGGACCAGCCTCGTGACGACGTCCTCATCTGGCTCCGCCGACCGCACACTCCCCGGCAGCTGCCGGGCCGGAGTTTAGCCAGCTAGCCGGGTTCTAGGGCCCGGGCATGTTTGAGGAAAAGGGCTGGTCGGCGAGGCGGAGGCTGGTGTGCCCGACTGGGGCGGGTCTACGATCTTTGGACGGCAGCGGTCTTCAGTCCGTTGCCGTGCACCCGTCGGCAGAAGCTGCCGCGAGTCGCGGGGACTGGCTGGTGATCTGTTCGCCTGTTCCGGCTCAAGGGGAAACTCGATGCCGCTCTACATGTACCAGGCCTCTTATACCGCCAAGTCAATGGCGGATCAGCTTAAGGAGCCGCAAGACCCGGTGGAAGTGATCGGGCCGGCCCTGGAGGAGCTGGGAGCCACGATCGTGGTGGCAGGCTTTCCGTTTGGCGAGTATGACGTGGTCGTCGTGTATGAGGCACCTGATGATATGACCGCTGCCAGCGTCGCGATGGCAGTCGCCGCGGCTGGCGAGATCAGGTCGGGCAAGACCACGCGACTGCTCAGCGGGCAGGAATGGCTCGAGTCTTTGCGCAAACGCAGGATTGTCACCAACCGGAAGGCGCGCCAGCCGCACGACAGCCAGTCCTGATAGCCGGAACTCTTCAAGCGGCAGCAGGTCCGCAGGATGCAGTTAGATCGGGCGTTCTCACGGCTGAGTGCGGCGTCCAGCTTCGCGGACAGTGCGCTCATGACGTCCGCGACCGGCCTCATCCGCTCGTCATTCCCTGCGCGCGACGTTGAGACGCAAGACCACCTCGACGGTCGCGCCCTCCCCGATCGCCTCCGCTCGCTGCACCGCCACCTT
>JBKQTJ010000153.1:0-7891 GCA_052143255.1 Streptosporangiaceae bacterium
ACCGTGGCTCCCGAGCTCTACGGCGTCACCGCAACCTCCGCGACAAACGCCTGGGCCGTCGGCTACACCGCGGTGTACTCCGAAGGCTGGAAAACCCTGATTGAGCACTGGAACGGCAAAGTGTGGAAGCAGGTGCCCAGTCCGAATCCCGTTAAAGTCAGCAGCAGCAAGCTCACCTGGAACATCGTCCAAAGCGTGTCCGCCGTGTCCGCGGGCAGTGCGTGGGCGGTCGGTTACAGCGAGGAGGCCCTCAAGGGCTCCAAGACCATGATCTTGCACTGGAACGGCAAGGCGTGGAAGCAGGTGCCCAGCCCGAATCCTTTCTGTGCTACCTGTGACAGCCTCTACGGTGTGGTCGCTAGCTCCGCTCGCAATGCATGGGCGGTCGGCACGCTCAATGTCGGCGGCGAGGTCGTGATTCTGCGCTGGAACGGCAGGTCCTGGAAGAACTTCCCGTCAGCCTCGGCACTGGGGTGAGCGCAGCAGCCCCGAGGAGCCACCCGGCCACACCAGACCTGCCGCCGGGTCGGCGACGACTAGGGGCGGTTCAGAGCTGACGCGGTCGGCAGGCGTCGGAGCGGTGCTCGATGGCCATGACAGTGACGGTGCGCAGATCGTCGTCGATGACGTAGATCACCCGGTAGTCGCCGCGCCCGGCGCTGTGCAATCCGGCGAGACCGAGCCTTAGTTGCTTGCCTACCCGGTGCGGGTTGTCTGTTAGAGATCCGTAGCTGAATTCGACCGCTGCGGTCGCGACCTTCTCCGGCAGCCTGGCCAGCGTCCGGCGCGAAGCAGGCGTCCAGGCAACGGCGAACCCAGCGTCATTGTTCACCGACGCGAGATCAGCCGCAGAGCCTGATCCTTGCTGAGGACTTCCGCGCTGCCGGAAGCGATGTCGGCCAGGCTCTCCCGGATACCGGCCAGCAGCTCAGCGCTGTCCATGACGTCGAGCGTCTCCTCCAGCGACTCCAGGTCCTCGACGCTCATCACGACGGCGGCCGGATGCCCGTGCTTGGTGATAACGACGCGGCCGTGCTCTCGCTCCAGCCGGTCGACGACTTCCGATAGCCGGTTCTTCACTTCGGCGAGCGGCATCTGCTCCGAGACTGACATGGCTATAAGTATAGCTACTCTGTACTCAGCGCTGGCCAGCCACCAGATCGGGCATGCGCAAACCAGATGTCGGGTCAGGAGGATGTCTTGAACCCGCCGTTACTGTAAAGGACCTGTCCGTTGATCCAGCCTCCGGCATCGGACATCAGGAAGCGCACGAGATCGGCAGTATCGCTCGGCGTCCCGAGCCGTCCGGCCGGAGTCTGCGCCACGGCCGCCTGGCGAATCTGCGGGTTCATCCAGCCGGTATCAACCGGGCCGGGGTTGATGACATTGGCACGGATACCGCGACCTGCGAGCTCCACAGCCGCGGCTACCACGACCCGGTCCAGAGCTCCCTTGCTTGCCCCGTAGGGCAGGTTGTGCGCCGTGTGGTCACTGGTGAGCGCGACAATCCGGCCTCGGACGTCCGTCGTCGGACCGGCGGGCAGATGCTCGGCAAATGCCTTGATCAACAGCCACACGGCCCGAGCGTTGACCGCGAAGTGCCGGTCCCAGCTCTCGATGGTCGTGTCGAGCACCGAACTGTCGACGCTCTCGCAGTGCGACATGACCAGTCCCCGGAGGTCGCCGAGCGCCGATCCGGCCTCAACAAGACGCGTCGGCGTGCCGATAGCAGCCAGGTCCGCGGGCACGACCTCGACCCTGCTACCCCGGCGCCGGCACTCAGCCGCTACGTCATCGGCGTCGTGCTCGCCTCGCTCATACGCCAGCCGCTCGTCATACGGTGCCCAGTAGTTGAGGACAAGGTCCCAGCCATCGTCGGCGAGGCCCAGCGCGAGACCAGCGCCAATTGACCGTCGTCGTCCGACGCCGGTCAGCACCACCGTCCCACGAGCAGACATGACAACCTTCCTCACTACCAGCAACAGCGCGGACCAGGCAACCACACGCCTTCCATGCCAGGCAAGCGATTATGAGGCTGTTCCGGCGTCCGCTGTGCCGCCATGCCCAGTCGCTTCCTGGTGTTCCCAGTCGGCCCTAGTCAGCGCGTACTCGACATCGCCGTGCTCATCACCCTCGATCGCGTACGGCCAGGGCTGATGGAAGGCCCGCGCCAGCGAGAGGCCGGCCTTTTCCATCACGCGCCGCGACGCGATGTGGACCGCCATCGTCGTGGCCAGCACGCGCTGCGTGCCGAGCTCGGTGAAGCCCTTGCGGATCAGCGCGCGCGAACCTTCGGTGCCGTAGCCCTTGCCCCACGCTGACGTGCGCAGCCGGTACCCGAGCTCGGCCTCTCCCGGCGGACTTCCCTCCTCGGGCCGGAAATGGAACCAGCCCAGGAACTCCCCGGTGGCCTGCTCGATCGCCGCCCAGAAGCCGTATCCCTGGTAACGGTCGTAATAGCCGAGCAACGCGGGAAGGACGTCGTGCAGGATCTCATCTCGCGAGGTCGGCCTGCCGCCGGTGACGAAATGCATGACATCGGCATCGCTGTCAAGCTCAACCAGGTTGTCCGCGTCCGCCATGGTGAGCCGGCGCAGCACCAGCCGCACGGTTTCCAGGAAGACATCCATGGCCGGAACGCCAGCGGTCATTTTGTGCCGCCAACGAAGACCTGGGTGTGGCCGTTGGCGTCGGTGTGGGTTCCGGCGGCGACGCAGTTCGTTGCAGGCGGGCACGACACCGAGTTGACTTCAGCGTCGTTGCCCAGGTCCAGTGCCGCAACGCCGGGCGCCACCCAGACCCCGTTCGCTTCCTGAAACGCGGTCATGGGACGAGCGCTACCGTTCCGGCAGCCGCATTTGGTTGTCGGGGCAGAAGACATTACCCGGCATTGCCGTGCAGAAGTTGGGCATCGTCGGAAGCTGGGGCAGGGGCAGGATCGCGATGCGAGTCTGCTTGGGGTAGCGGGCGTCTTTTGCTGGCAGCGGGCAGGTGGTGAAACCGGTCGCGCAGATGAGCTGATCGAACAGCATCGGGTCATTGCCGGTGCCCCGCCGTCCGCATGGCGGGCCGTTGACGCTTGCGCGCTGGATGTGCGCGGGCGCTGAGGTGAGCGCGCCAGTCAGGGCAACGTTGCGGTAGAAGCAGTTCCGCGGTGTGCGCGCCGCCAGGGTCTCGGTAGCCAGGTCGGAGTTGGTCTTGTTGCCGAAGAAGCCGACGTGCCAGAACGAGTTGCCGAAGATCTTGTTGCCACGGGCGGGGAACAAGCAGAATCCCGGTAGCGGGTCGTTCTTGATGCCGCCCTGGCAGTGCGTACCGGGCGGGGGCTTCTCCGGGTCTGGATAGTCGTGCGCGACGACTCCCCACGAGCCCTGGTCCTTGATGAGGTTGCCGGCCACAGTGTCGAACGAGCCGCCGGATAGCTCGATACCCGCCCCGACAGCCGGCGTGAGGCCGCTGGTGGGTGCGTTCGCGTTGTTGTTGTCCTCGATCAGGTTGTTCACGATGATCATGCAGGACCTGGTCGCGGAGTGCGGGCAGCGGCCGTCCTGCGGCGGGGGTGCGTCATCGTTGTTGAGGGAGTTTGGCGCCAGGCCGGTGCGGTTGAGCGCGAACAATGACTCGGTGATGACCAGCCGGCCGCCGGCGTTCGTGCCGGAGTAACCGAGCGAGGAGTTGACTCCGATATCACGGGCCAGGATCGTGTTGCACTCCCGCTGGCAGGCGCCCACGTAGTAGGCGGCGTCGGCCATGTTGCTCCCGTAGGAGTGCGTGATACTGCCCGGGCCGCGCGCGTTGCTGACGAAGATCCCGTACTGCGCCAGGTTGGGGCTGTGCACGTCCTTCGGCCCGTACATCGAGGTCGCGGTCAGGTACGAGCCGGAGTAGGCGCCCATGCCGATCTTGCCGCTGCCGTCGCCGCCGTTCCACCAGATCTCGTTGCCGTGGCCACTTGGCCCGGAGAGGTAGTCACAGACGGTCAGGTTCTGGATCGTGACCCCGCTCGCCTTCCACACCACAATGCCGTCGCGCGGCGTGAAATCCTGCGCGGCAGCGGCCGAGGGGCACGGGTGCGCCGCGGTCCCGTTGCTGCCGTCGATGATGACCGTGTTCCTGTTCATCCCGCGGATGTGCAGGTCTGGCTTGCTGATCCAGACGCCGGCGGTCGGCCACTGCGTGCTCTTCTCGTGATAGACGCCGGGCCATATGAGGATCCAGTCGCCTGGCCGCGCGGCGTTCACCGCTGCCTGCACGGTGCTGAAGACCGGCCCCGCTGAGCGCGAAACTGGCGGGCACGGCACGGTGCTTCCGTTGCAGACGAACAGCACCCGCGGTTTGTGATGCGCCGCCGCCGAATACGAGCCGACCACACCGGTTGCGGCACCTGCCTGGCTGGGCGCGAGGTAGGGCGCGCCGGCAATTGCCAGAATGAGAGCTCCGAGGAACAGGAACGTGCGCCTCATCGCGAATCTCCTGCCGTCGGAGGAGTCCCTGCCGGGAACTGCATGTGTCCAGCACGATAACCAGGTGACGCCTTGAATGGAAGATTTGGCGGCGCGGCCCGGGTTAGTGGTCGGCCGCCGGCTGCCAGTCCTCCAGCTCAGGGGGCCGCCAGTGCTCGCCGACTGTTGGCGAGTCTGCGGGCCCAGTTCGGGCTGGGGGAATTTGGCATGCTTGCGCTTGAGCCAGACCCCGTAGGAGTTTCCTGCCTGCAGGTGCGTAATGAGTACAGCGGGGGCGCTCATTACTGCCTGGGCCACCTTGTGGCGCGAGAGGATATGGCCGTTGCCCAGACGGTGCTGGCTCGGCGGCTGCGCGATCTGCGGGACGCGGGCAAGCCGGTCTGGCAGCCGTACAGCGGCAAACCGGCCTAGCATGGCTGCCATTTGCCTTCACGCCCGCATCCTGAACGGAGCCACCGATTCGCCGGACAACCGACCTTCTCGAGCGGGCCATTCTCGCCCTGGTCATCGCCGCAGCTGCGCTCGGGTGGCGAGTACCGGCGGTGCCAAGGCTGCTGGACCGCCACCAGGCCATCAGCGTCGTGCTGGCGATCCTTGTCTTTGCCAGCGCAATGACCGTTCCGGCCGGTGTCCTGCACCGGGTCCGCGCACTGGCTCCGCGGCTTGGCCTGGTGGTGATCGCCACCGCGGTTGCGCTGCCGGTGCTGGCATTCGCTCTGAGCCGGCTGCTTAGCGCAGGCGCGCTGCGCGACGGCGTGCTGGCAGTGGGCGTTGCGCCGGCCGAGGTGGCGTCGGTCGCGATCACTGGCATCGCGGGCGGCGAAGTGGGCGCGGCGGCCGTCCTGCTTGTGTCATCCACCCTGATCTGCGTTGCGGTGGCCGGGCCTATCCTGGCGCTGGTCGGCGGGCATGGCGTGTCCTCAGTGCATGTGCTGATCAGCCTGATTATCGTGGTCGGCGTCCCGTTGGTTGCGGGCCTGGCAGTCAAACGGCTCGCTGCAGTGGGGGAGCGGGTTGATCTCGGCTCCCAGGCCGCCGCCATCGTCGCCGTGATCGTCCTTGTGTGGCTCGTCTCGGGGCAAGTTCGCGTCTCAGCCGCGTATGGGACTCTGCTCGCCGTACTTGTCGCGCTGATCCTAGCGTCGGCCGCGCTCGGCCTGCTCCTCGGCTGGCGCGCAGAACAGCGGGCCAGAACGAGTGTCGTGCTGACCGTCTCGATGCGCGACTTCGCGGTGGCAAGCGGGATCGCGGCCGCGGCCTTCGGCCCCGCAGCGGCCGCACCGCTTGGCCTGTACGGGGTTCTTGTCATGGCATGGGGTGCCCTCGTGGCGCGGCTGTTGAGCCGACGCACGGGGCGGGCGAGTAGCGCGGGTTCCTGAGAGCATGCGGTCAATGGCCCGCTTTGGCACCTTCCCCGACTGCTCGATCGTGTTAGCCTCCTCACAGATTGGCCATGCCAGTTTCGGCCAGCGCGGCGAAGGACGTGCAGATATGTGCGGGATCACCGGTCTTCGGCTCAAGAACCCGGACCTCCAGCCGATCCTGGGCGAGCTAACGGTCCCGATGCTCGATGTGCTCGCCTCGCGCGGGCCGGACTCGACTGGCGTGGCGATCTACAATCACGACGCGCCGCCCGGAGCGATGAAATACTCGCTGTCAACCCAGTCAGACAATTATGACTGGGATAGTTTCTTAACGGCTCTCCGGGCTGCGGGCGGGGCGTCCGCCGAGCTGAGGAGGAGGGGCCGCGATGCGGTTCTGGTGACAGGCCTCGACCAGCAGCGCTGCCAGCGCCTGCTGATGGAGACTGACCGGTCCGTCCGCCTTTTCGGCTATGGCGCGGCGATCGAGGTGTACAAGGACACAGGCCCGGCGGCGGAGGTATGCGCTCGCTACGGCGTGGCTGGCATGGCCGGCTATCAGGCGATCGGCCACACCCGGATGGCGACCGAGTCGGCTGTGACCACCGAGCACTCGCATCCGTTCGCCGTGGCGGCCGATCTGGCGCTGGTGCACAACGGGTCCTTCTCGAATTACGCAAGCGTCCGCAGGGAACTGGCCGGCCAGGGAGTGCGGTTCGATACCGACAACGACTCCGAGGTGGCGGCGCGCTACGTTGCGCGCGAGATGGACGCCGGCGCAGACCTGGCCGACGCCCTGCGCGGCGTGCTGAAGGCGTTCGACGGGTTCTTCACGCTGCTGGTGACCACCGAGAATGCGTTCGCCGTGGTGCGAGACTCCTTCGCCTGCAAGCCGATGGTGGTGGCAGAGACCGCGGACTACGTAGCAGTGGCCTCGGAGTATGTCGCGCTTGCCGATCTCCCCGGTGTGGAAAAGGCGATGGTATTCGAGCCGATGCCCGAGGAGATCTACATTTGGCAGGCGTGACGGCGGTCGAGCTCAGCTGCGCCGCGCTTTCGGTCCGCGAGGTGAACGCCGCCCTGCGCGATCTGCCGGACGGCACTGGAGTCCGCATTACCGAGCCGAGGGGTCGCCACAATATCGCCGTCGGGCTTTCCAACCGAATTGACATCACGATCGGCGGCAACGCCGGGTACTTCATCGGCGGGCTATGCGACGGGCCGGATATCGTCGTCGACGGTTTTGTCGGCTGGTCGGTCGGCGAGAACCTCATGTCCGGCACGATCCGGGTGCGAGGCAACGCCTCCGAGTGCGCGGGCGCGTCAGCGCGGGGCGGGCTGATCGTGATCGAGGGCGACGCGTCATCCCGGGCCGGCATCTCACTTAAGGGCGGCACGGTCGCGATCGCCGGCGACGCCGGGCACATGAGCGGGTTCATGGCGCAGGCGGGAACAATCCTCATCGGCGGCGACGCGGCGGCATCGCTGGGTGACTCTCTCTACGAGACCGTTATCTACGTCGGCGGGAAGATCCGGTCGCTCGGGGCCGATGCGCGAGTCGAGGAGCTCACGAGCGACGACGTCCGGCGGGTCAGTGAGCTTGCGTCGGCAGCGGGTTTCGCGCATATCAGCGCCGAGGACGTGACCAGGGTCGCATCCGCCAGGAATCTTTACCGGTTCGATGCCCTGAAGGACCAGAGGTACTGATGGAACCTGGCCTTCCTGGCAGCGGCAGACCTGAGAACGGCGAGCGACCAGAGGTCGCCGGGCCCGCGGCCCGCCGCCTGCCCTGGACGGGCACCGAGCCGAGCCGCAGCTTCCCGCCTGAGGTGATCGGCCAGATCCACGAGATGGCGGAAACAGGCAGGTACGAAATTCGCGGGTGGGGTGCCAAGCGGTACATGCCGACCTTTGACGACCTGGTGTTCCTGACCGCGTCGCTCACGCGCTATCCGCTAGAGGGCTACCGGGAGCTCTGCGATACCACCACGGTGCTTGGCACCAGGTTCGCCAGCCGCCCGCTGGAGCTCGCGATCCCGATCACGATCGCCGGGATGAGCTTCGGAG
>JBKQTJ010000154.1:0-4397 GCA_052143255.1 Streptosporangiaceae bacterium
CCATGGACATCCTGCACGACCTCATGCTCGGCAGGCCCTGGCGACCGCCCGCGCCGGCATTCTCCCCGTAACCGGCAATCGCAACCCGCGCTACCCATCACCACGCGTGCATGGGCTGATTGTTTACCGAGCGTCGTAGCCACAAAGCCCCGGCAGGCGGGCGGGCTCGGCTGGGGCGGGGACTTCTGGGTCTACTTCAGCGGGCAGGCCGTCTCCCAGCTGGGCGGCTCGTTCACCACCTTCGCCTTGCCGCTACTGGTGTTCAAGCTGGACCGCGAGTACGTGGAGCCGCGTTGGCGAAGGCGGCAGTGGGAGCGGGAATTGCTCCGGAAGGAGCGCAAGGGCCGACGGCTCAGGAGGCAAGCAAACTCGCTGGAACCGAGTGACTCGCCTCCCGTTCCTTCGAGCACGCTTTAGCATCGGGCTGTCGTCAGAGGTGATGACCTCCCGGGAGGGATGCTGATGTACAACTTGATCGTTGGCTTCATTGATGGCGTGGCTTCCGGAAGTCGCCTGCTTGAGCACACGGACGGCGCCGTGCGGCAGTACGTCGCTCCGTCCGGTGCGGTGGACGTATTCCGACTCGCCAGTTTCCCGACGCTGGTGATGCCGGAGCTGCAGGACAGGCGATCGCCGCAAGTGGCGCGCGTTGGCGACGTCGCAGATCTGGCGCTTGTAGGACGCGACTACCGGTTCCGATTCGTTCCCAACCCGGCAGTACCTGCGATTGCCTCCGATCGGATCGAGAGAGCATCGCGGTGGCTGCAGATCGACGACTGGGAGTTCAACCGCCACCACTGGGCGGTCAAGAACGTCGATCTCTACCGAGTGCTTCAGGAGTCGATCCTCGAGCCGGCCTTGGCGCCCAAGGTCTTTCGACTTCCTGTAGAGATCCCCTCCGAACATGACCTCGTGGCGGTCATGATGCCGTTCGACGCCCGATTCGACAACGTTTACGCAACGCTGCAGCAGGCGGTCACCGAGTCCGGGATGCGATGCCAACGAGCTGACGATATCTGGGTAAACAACCACATAGTGGATGACATCATCAACTTGATCTGGCGAGCCCGAGTTGTGATCGCTGACCTGAGCTCGAAAAATCCCAACGTCTTCTACGAGACGGGCATCGCCCACACACTCGGACGCGAGGTGATTCAGATCGCCCAGTCCATGGAAGACATCCCCTTCGACCTTCGCGGAATTCGGTCACAGACCTACCTAAACAACGGGGAAGGGCTCGAACGCCTGAAAACCCAAGTCGTCGAGCGTCTCAATTACCTGACCTCGGCTACGTAACCTGTCTCAGGCCTGGCATGCGGACACCCCGCTGGCGGCCGACGTCAAGGACATGATCGCCGCCCAGCTCAACCACGCCCAGGCGCGGTTCACCGCTATCGGGCCTGGCCACCACGGCGATAGCACGGCCAGCCAGTCACCCGGCGCCCAGCCTGGCTCCTTATAGATGACATCCGGACGCCTGCCACCGCGGGAAGGGGACCGGCCGAGACGCAGACTCGGACGGCCGCCCCGCGGCGGCGGCCGCGCAGGCGTCGCCAGCTCAAGGGCGCCGGGGTCCCGGTGATCGGGGCAAGGAGCTGCCGGTGGTGGTGCCGCCGATGCCGCCGGGGTCGGAGAAATCTAGGACCGGCCTCCCTCTGGACCTGTTTGACGGTCAGGCGATCGCACAGGGTGGCTGGATATCGCCGGACGTGGCTAGATGTGCCGTTTGAGTTGGAATTATATGGTTTGGTGAGGCTGGGCGACGGTGGCCGTTGGCTGCCAGGTAAGGCTCCCAATTGGGCTACCGGCCTCCCGCGAACCCGCCGGACGTAGCCGCCGCCGAGGGCCTATGAGGATATCCACGACGAGCCGATTTACGGTGAGGAACGTTTGCGCCGCGACGTCTATGCCGCACGGACAGCGTTCACGAACGTACTGCTGCCGCCCCTCGTCGGTGTGCCGGGTCAGCTCACACCTGACCGGCACCGCGCGCCGCGAGCGCCTCGTCCAGGAAGGCCCGTGCAGCCGCGAACGAGCGGCGGTCGGTTTCGGCGTGGTACGCGACACCCGGCGTCGCCCCGTCCACGGCGTGGGCGTGCGTGAAGCCGTGCATCGCACCCCCGTACACGTTCACCTGCCAGTCCGCGCCGGCCTTGGTCATCTCCCCGGTGAACGCGACCACGTCGGCCATGGGAACGTGGGGATCGAGCGCCCCGTGACAGACGAGCACCTTCGCGGTCACCGCTCCGGGCCCGGCGCGGTCCGTGGTCGCGAGACTGCCGTGCATGCTGACCACCGCGGCGAGGCTGGCACCGGAGCGCGCCAGCGTCAGCGCCGCCATGCCGCCGAAACAGAACCCGACCGCGGCCAGGCGCCCATTGACCTCGGCCCGCGCGCCGAGCGCGACCAGCCCAGCGGCCGCGCGCTGGGCCAGCCGATCGGGGGCGTCGCGGAGACCCATGAGCGTGGCCATGACGCGCTCCCGATCGCCCGCAATGCCGCGTCCGTACATATCACAGGCCAAGACGACGTACCCGAGCTCGGCGTACCGATAGGCCTGGCCTCGGGCATGGTCGTCCAATCCGGCACCACCGTGGATGAGGAGGACGCCGGGGCGCTGGTCGCTCCGTCCTTCATCGAGCACCACGACACCGTCGAGCGTCGTGCCGTCGTCCGTGTACTCCAGGTCCTGCGTCGCGAGGGTCATCGGCACCTCCCGTGATCACGTCCCGGCGGTATGGTCCGCCCAGGGTAGCCGAGCAGAACGACGATGCGGCTGGAAGCTCACCACCCGCCGCGGCCGAGGTCCAGCCCGAGTCCGTTCAAAAGCGCTACTGTGTCAGGGTGTCGCTCCGGTCGGCGGCATCTCGCTTCTGGCCGCGTGCCGGATGCGGTTCCGCCGCGGCCGGCCCCGTGCCCGGCAGACGGCCGAACTCACCCTGCAGGCCCGCTCCGCCTACGTCCTGTCCGGTACGGCGCAGACACAATGGCAGCACCACATCCCTGCGGTCACGCAGGAGCGGTGGTCGATGACGTTCCGCACCCTGCGGCATGCCGCGGTCGGCCCCCGGTGAGCGGGCGGACCCGGGTCACCTTACGCGTCCACCCGAGGGCACGCACCGAGCGGCTGGAGTGGGACAGCCCGGCGCTGCAGCTGTGGGTCCGCGAGCCGCCAGCCGACGGGCGGGCCAACGCGGCGGTGATCCGCGCCGTGGCGCGGTGGGCCGGCGCGGCGCCGTGACAGGTGGCGATCTTCTCGGGCGCAGCCGCACGTCGCAAGCTGGCCGGGATCGACCGCGAGGACGTGCTTTCCTACACCGGCTGTCTGGCCGGCGCAGCGGCGCGGCCGCGATCACGGTAGCCGCACGTCGGATCGTGATTGGCGAGCCGGAGTCGGCACCAGCCGCCGGAACCGGGACGCTAGCCGACGGGCCGCTCGCCGCCAGATTGGCGGCGCGTTCCCGCGGAGACGTCCCACGCAATTGCGCGAGGCGTTTCTGCGGATTTGTCAAACAAGTCGAGCTGACGTTCAGACGATACGTCGATGATCAGCCTATATGAAGCTGAACTAACTATTATCGAACGTATAGATGATGAGCTGATCACACGTGTTTTGTCACGTTTTGACGCCTTGAGGCGACTAGTCTCCCTGACTTAACGCGATGGGCCCGTCTCGCGCGCGTGGGAAGCCTATCTCCCCCTGTTGTATTGACAAGTGAGCCCCTCGGACGTGCACTCGCCGCAGGTAGCGCACCCGGGGCCCAGACCCGCAGTTCGAGTCTTGCGTGAAAGGGGACCTGTCTACACTGTCCTGCAACGGGGTACATACGTTACGCAAGAGCGAAAACCGGCGCTCTAAGCGCGACGACTGAGGTTTACGGGACGCACGGTGCCTATATTCGAACCGATGGAAGGGGCGGCGCTGTTTCTGGTTTTCGAATCAGCGCCAGGCGCCGAGAATTAGCCAAACTAGTTATCGAGGACTTTATAGTATGAGCGAGAGTTATACATTCCAAAATGACTGCGTTACTCCCAGCGTAGTCACCCTTCGCATGAAGATGGAGCGAGAACCGAAGTATGCCTGCCGGCGTAAACGGCTTGCAGGCGGTGGAATTCTTCGTACTGGTAGCTGCCCTCATTGCTTTCAGGGCGGTTGTGGGGTTTCTAAGCACTTGGGCCATGCTCAAAATGGCTAAGAGACTTCACATCCAAGAGGGTGAACTGCACTACGGTCCGTGGACGTCCCTCCGCTGGAAGGCCGAAAACTTCCCTGGCGTAACTGACGTAAAGCGCGCATCTGAAAACGGAAAATGCAAATGGGTGGCTCGTCGGCAATATCTGTTTAACATTCTAAAAATCAAAGCGTTTGGAGGCGGTAAGCTCAAGAATTGAATTTT
>JBKQTJ010000155.1:0-3265 GCA_052143255.1 Streptosporangiaceae bacterium
CGCGCAGGCCCTGGAGGTTGTCGGAAAGCACAGCCAGCTCGCCGGCCAGGCCGACCAGGTCGTCGAGCTGCAAGGCATCGACCCGGACACGGGCGTGCGGCCTGGCACCCGGAAAAGGCGAAAGCCCACCCACCTGGGTGCCCGGGCGCGATGGACCGGCCGCTGCCGCGGGCCCTCCGGCAACCGTCCGCGCACCGTTGAAAGTCGATGGGTCGGCCGCCGCCAACCCTCCGGCGAGCGCCGGGGCCGCGATCGATCCCGCCCCGGACGCAAGGCTCGGGGCCAGGAAACCGGCCGCTGTCGGGATGATGCTTGGCTGCTGATCGCCGGAATCCAGTGGCACCGGCACGGAAGTCCCATCAACCAGCCGGCGCTCGACGTGCACGTTGCTGTCCTCGGAGACGAAGAGGAAAACATCCCTCAGTCGTTCCGGCTCTGCGTCGGTCCGGACCGTAATGGTCCAGCTCAGGTAACAGCGTTCCGGGTCGAGCTCGTCCAGCAAGGGGACGGCCTGCGGATCGGTAGTCACGATCGACTCGCCCAGCTCGCGAAGTTCGTCCAGCACGCCCAGCGGATTGACGCCCCGGCGGAGGGTATCCGGTCCCGGAGACAGTTTGATCTGGTAGGAGGACGATGGGGAATCCGGTCTGAGGTTTCTCTCGGACGCGGCCGCCGAGGGTCCAGCCCCGGCCGGACTGGTCGGGTCGGCCTTGTCCATGGCTCGCGATTTGCTTTGACGCGGCCTGGCCTTTGGCTCTCCTCTCTCCTTCTTCTTGGCTCTGGAAGCACGCGGCCGCGGTTTGATCGGCCCGGTACCCGGAGCTCGCGACTCCGACGCTGACGCTGACGATGACGGTGACCAGGCGACGTCTCCCCGCGCTGCGGTCGCCTCGTTGGGAGTTGCCGCGGGAGCGGCCGGCTGGGGCGGGCCCAAGGGCAACTCGGTCTGGGCGGGAATTGCCGGCGCGGGACGTCCGGTCACCAAGCCTGGTTCTGGCCGGCTGGGTCCGCCGGCCTCGGGCGCTGGCCTTGACGGAGCAGGCGCCGGCCCTGCAGGCGTCACGCGGAGCAGGTCACTAAGTCTCTGGCTGAGGTCCCCCGAGCCGGGAACCGGTGAACCGGCCGCATATCCTTCAACCATGGCGGCCAGGTGGTCGAGTGACTCGAGATCCGCATAGTAGTTCGCCAGGTCGCGGTTCGGCCAGCCCCCGAGTTCTTCCAGCCCTTGCGGCAGATCCCAGTGATAGATCGTGCAGAAGGGCCGCATGCCGTTTGCGAGCATCGTATCGACCAGTCGGCTGTAGTAGTCGATTCCCTTCATGTTCGGCGCGCCCGTTCCGGTTGGCTGAATGCGTGGCCATGAAATCGAGAAGCGATAGCTCTTCAGATTCAGCCGTTTGGCCAGCGCCATGTCCTGCGGATAGAGATGGAATCCGTCGCAGGCCACGTCGCCCGTCGTCCCGCCTTTTACTTTGCCGACTGTGTGCGTGAACTTATCCCAGATCGATTCGCCTTTACCGCCTTCGTCCCACGCGCCTTCGACCTGATACGCCGCCGTTGCCGCTCCCCACAGGAACCCTTCCGGAAAACGGGCCTGCTGTACCACCGAAGCAGGAACCGCACCGGAGATCTGCGCTCTCGCGGCCTGTGAACCGCTCCCCAAAACCGTTGCACCAACTGCGGCCAGCGACCCGGCCACAAACTCTCGACGATCCATTTCTCTCCTCCGTTAGCCAACGGAAGAACGATACTCTTCTCTGGCTGCCATCGTCGATGAAAGCGGCGCTGCATCCTAAGCGTGTACAAAAGTGCCGCTTGTGAAGAGGCAATCCACTCGTAGGTCCCTATAAGTGGCGTCCTCGTCAATTAGACCACCCCGGATTCGCGAGGATTTCAAGTCTACGAGAACGGCGTTAATCATTCCTTTGGCAGCAGCATCAATGGGCACCGCTTGTGCAGGTTTTGGCTTTCACGGCAGCCAGAAAGTCGGACGGGACCGGCTCCTTGCCCGTCGAATCGGGGAGAATGTCCCAGGCCGTGAAGGTCACAATCAGACCTTCCTTTGGAAACACCTGTAAGTTCTGCCCGCCGAATCCGCGGCACGTCCAGACGTACTCGGAGGAATCCGGCAGCTTGGCCAACCACCACTTGAAGCCATACATGAACCGCGCCTCGTCGGTTTGATAGTAGGGCGTCAGCGACTCTTTCACCCATTCACTGGACACGATCCGCTCGCCATCCCACACGCCGTTGTGCAGATACAAGTAACCGATCTTCGCCAGATCGCTGCCGTTTAGATACAAGCCGCCCTCGGTGTCCACGACTCCCAAATACGTCCGCTTCCATTCATGCCTGATCCCCAGCGGTGCGAACAGATATTTCTGGCCGTAGTCGTCAATGTCCTGACCGGTTTCTTTCTGAAAGATGTAGGCGAGAAGTTCCGTTGCGCCGCTGCTGTAATTCCACACTTTGCCGGGTTCGGCGGCCATGGGCTTGTCGATCACGTACTGCACCCAATCGTCGGTGGCTTCCATCAGGCTGGAATCGCTGCGCGGGTCGGCGTATGGCACGTCTTCTTCGTGCCATTCCAGGCCGGGTGTCATGGTCAGCACATCGCGCAAGGTGATCCGGTGTTTGCGGTCGTCCACATTTTTCACTTTGGAGACGTCGAAGTATTTCAAGATCGGTGTATCCAGGCCGGCCTTGAAATCGCCGCGTTGCATGGCCGCTCCGATGATGACAGAAGTGACCGTCTTGCTGACCGATTGCATCGTGTGCAGGTCTGTGCCGTGATAGTAGGGGTGCCACTGCGGATCGAAATAGTTGTAACGGCCGATAAGACGAGCGTTGAGCGGCCCGGGTTCCCCGGCTTCCTTGCCGTAGATCTTTGCGTAATCGTGCGGGTAGGTACGCTCGAAAACTTTCTTGCCACAGCGAAAGACCGCAAAGCTGTCCATCATCTGCGAGTATTTCCCTGAGGCCATGTCCTTATTCAGTTTGAGGAGAACCTGCTCATCCAACCCGACACTGGCAGGGCTGGCGGTTGCCCAGCCTCTGCTTGGCCAGGCAGTCTCGTCCGCGGCTGGCACCGCTGTTTTTCCGGCGAGAAACAACGCCGAAGAGGCCAGAATGATGAGTCCCGCAACGGGAACAAGCATGCCGCGTTTATTCACGGTGGCTCCGTTCGAGCACGTTATGGCGCGCGCGGAATTGTGTCAAGCGCCGCGACGCATCGAAGTACTACCGATGCTTGGCGGCGCTTGAC
>JBKQTJ010000156.1:0-29731 GCA_052143255.1 Streptosporangiaceae bacterium
CCGGCGGCCCGCATCCGGGCCGCCGCGGCCAGCACCGTGGTCACGTGGCCGGTGAAGTTGGTCTCTACCAGCTGGCCGGCTAGCCGCGGGTCCGCGTCCAGCTCATCCTGGCTGATGAGTACCCCGGCCGCGGAAATCACCAGATCTACGGGGCCGCCGTCGAATGCGGAGTTGACAATCGCCTGATGCGCAGCCAGCTCGGTGGCGTCGTAAGTCAGCGTGGTGACCCGGCAGGGCAGCGCCTTTGCCGCGGCCGCCAGCCGCGCCTCGTCGCGCCCGGCCAACAGCACTTCCGCGTCCGCCGGCAGGCTGATCGCGGCCAGGATCGCCAGTCCAATCTCGCTGGTTCCGCCGAGCATCAGCACCCGCTTCGGCGTTGCGGCGGGCGCCACCGCCTGTTCCGACGACCGGGCGGACCGATCACGCGGCCGAGTTCTCAGCATGGCCCGAGCTTACGTGCAGGTCCACGCTGGTGAGCGCGCATCCCTACCGCAGCGGTGGAGAGGATCACGTCACAGGCCGATTGCGAACAGCGCCAGCCAGGCCAGCTCGCAGCAGATCATCATCGGGTCCCTGATGATCAGGTCCTCGACCGGCCGGCCTTCGGCCAGCCCGGTCAGTCCGTCGAAGCGCATGAGGGCGAGCGCCAGCGGGGCCACGCTCGCCAGGTGCCAGCCGCGCATCCAGTCGTCGCGCGCCGACAGCGCCCAGGCCAGGTAGGCGATTAGCATCAGCACCGAGATCGTCCGCTGGCCGGCCCGCAGTACGGGCAGCCGGTACCAGCGCATCACCGGGCGATGCGCGGCCGCGTCTGGACCAAGCACGGACAGCTCGGTGTACCGCTTGCCGACTGCCACCATCAGCGCGCCGAGGCTGCACACGGTCAGGAACCAGGCCGAGGGCGGGATGTGGGTCGCCACCGCTCCGCCCAGGGCCCGCAGTACGAAGCCAAACGCCACGAAGCAGAGCTCCAGCCAGGGCACGTGCTTCAGGCCGAGGCTGTAGAGGAACGACAGCACGACGTAGATGCCGATGACGGTGGCGAGCTTCGGCTCGCCGATCGCCAGGCTGGCGCCTGCAGCCGTGGCCAGGCCTGCAGCCGCCAGCGCCAGGGCCAGCGGGCGCGGGAGCCGGCCCGATGCGACCGGCCGCAGCCGTTTGGTCGGATGGCTGCGATCGCGCTCGGCGTCCATCACGTCGTTGACCAGATAGACCGCCGCCGACGCCGCGGTGAACGCGGCGAACGCGACAAGTGCGTAGGCGAAGCCGTTATCCCGGCCCAGCGTGGCGCCGGCCAGCGGGGCGGCGAAGACCAAGAGGTTTTTCGGCCACTGGCGCGGACGGGCCGACTGAATGGCCGCGGCCAGCAAGCCTGCCGGGCCGGCCCGCCTGGCCACCTCCGGGAGCACGGCGGCGGCCGCCGGCACCGGCCCGCCCTCGCCGGGTACCTGGGTGCGGGTCGTCATCGGGCGTAGACCGCGGTGAAGTCGCGGTTAGTTGGCGAGTAATACCGGGTCGGTGGTTGCAGCTGATTGGGCAGCAGGTTGACGGGCCTGGGGCGGGCGCTCTCGTCGTGCAGGTAGTACATGAACGACATCCAGTCCGGGTTGATGTCGAGCTGCATGGCAGTGACCGCCCCGGCCCGCTTCAGCAGTTCGGCGAGCTCGCGCACGTTCAGTTCCGGACCGTACACGAAGATCACGTGTCCGTCCTTGGTGATGCCGATACCCGAGCGCCAGACGTAATAGCCGCCGCCCAGCGTGGCACCCCAGGCGGTCGTGACGTTGCTGTCAACCGAACTTGGCACGTTGCCATGGGACACGATCAAGTGCAGGTTCTGGCGGACGCCGCAGACCTGCTTGGTCATCCGGACATTCTTGTCCCATACGCCGATCTTCAGCCGGCCATCACAGTAATAGACGATCGATGCCGTGCCCGCAGTCAGCGTTCCGAAGGTCGCGCCGTTCAGGTAGAAGCCGCCGCCGGATACGTTGATCCGGAACCCACCGTTGAAGGTGGCCAGCAGGCCGCGCCGCGCCCCTGGCGGGATGTACGGCAGCGACTTCCAGTTGCCAGGACCGGGGTCCTCGGCGCCAGGATGCAGATAGAACTTCACCAGGGCCTGGTTCATATCCACTATGCCTGAAACATAGGACGAGTAGACCCTGCTGGCCCGCAGCTCGGTGCCGTATATGGCCGGCTTGCCGTTCACTGTGGCGAGGACCCGCCAGATGCCCTCGTTCGGCAACGGGCGACCGGCGAAGGACTTCAGCCGCGGCGGCGGAGCATACGACACGACCTTCCCGTGCTTGGCATGGTCGGCCTTCTGCAGCGCGGCCGCGCTGGGCCCGCCCAGCGCGAAGGCGGGCTTGCCGCCAGCCTTCGGCGGCGAGTAGGTCAGCCACTCGCCGAACGTCACCACCGGGCCGAGGTAGTGCGAGCGCGCCCACTCAGCGAGACGCTCGGAGAACGTCCCGCCGCCCGGCACCGTCAGGGCGTTGCCGACTGACCAGCACACGGGGATCATGAACGCGATGACAATCGCCGCGGTAAGCCGCGACCACCGCCGCCGTGGCAGGTGCGGAAGCCAGTTCCGGCGCCGTCTCAGCTTGCTGCCGCGGCCGTCGCGACCAGGCTGGCCCGGTGGATAGTTCCGGGCGGAAGTCATGGCATGCGCGCCTGGCGTCGACCTCGGCACTCGGCGTCCTCCATCGCGGTTCGGGCGGTTGGGTTGCTCGCTGGGTCCCAGGCGACAGGTCTACCCAGGGAACATGAAGGGATCGTGACGGCATGACCCTGTCTGACAGCCAATCACGAACTGCGCGTTAGTGCCCAGTTTCCATCAGGCAACACGTCCAGGTATGCGACTTCCGGCGCCCTGATCAGGACCTAGGTCCCCTGTTGCCAGCGCCCGCGGCAGCGTTCACTGGCCCAATGTTCGTCCGCGAGGTAGCCCGGCTGCCGCTGGGGATTGATGCTGCCAGGACCCGGCTTGCCAACCTGATCGGCGGCGGAACGCTCATCGCCGCGGCGCAGCAGACCTACACCGATGGCATCACCGGCAAGCTCCGAGTCGGCCCGCTCGGCTCAGCCCCGGTGCTGTCCCGGCTCGTCGAGGTGAGCTTCCGGGACCTGGTCAGCCGCGGCGACCAGACGGTCCTCACCTTGCGGTGGAAGGCGGCCGGAGCCGGGGGCGGGCTGTTCCCCGTGCTCGACGCCGATATCACCCTCACCCCGGCGGGCGCAGGTACTACCCGATCCGAGCCCAGACGGTCCGAGGCCAGCGGGTCGGACGTCAACGGGTCCGAGGCAGTGTTGGCGCCGGACGCGGTGGCTCCGACGGTGGCGGCCCCTACAGTGGCGGCTCCGGAGTGGACCGAGTTGCGGCTCGACGGCGTCTACCGGCCGCCCTTCGGTGCGGCGGGAGCGGGCCTCGACCGGGCCATCTTGCACCGGGTAGCGACCGCCACCATCCGGGCTTTCGTGACGCAGCTCGCCGATGCCATCGCTAGCCCGGCGGCGGCGGTGGCGGCCGGGTACCGCGACCAGGCATAAGGGCACGAAGCGCGGCCGGCCTGGGCTGGCGAGGTTTAGGCTCGCCTTCCCCGGTCAGCCGACCGGATCGTGCCAGGTGTCGCCGGCTGGCAGCAGGGCGTCGGCCTGGGCCGGCCCCCAGCTCGCGCGCGTATATTGCTGGACCGGAACGACGTCGCCCAGCACCGGCTGCACCACGCGCCAGGCGGCCTCAACGGTGTCCTGCCGGGCGAACAGGTAACGCTCGCCGCCCAGTGCGGCGCCGATGAGCCGGTCGTAGGGCCGCATCATCTGGTCCGCGGCCTGCCCGGCGTACTCCAGTTCCCGGAGCTGCGGCGCGAGCTCCGGCCCCGGCTTCTTGCCTACCACGGTGACGCCTACCTGGTCGTCAGGATAAATGCGCACCCGCAGCTGGTTCGCGGACGCCTGCTCGCCGAGGCCGAACACGTCGTGCGGCGGCCGTCGGAACCGGAAGAGGACCTCGGTGGCGGTCACGGGCAGGCACTTGCCCGCCCGGATCAGGATCGGCACGTCCGCCCAGCGCCAGGACTGAGCAACCAGCCTGATCCCGGCAAAGGTCTCGGTGGTACTGCCCGCAGCAACGCCGGGCACGTCCCGATAACCCTCGTACTGACCGCGCACGGTGGTCTGCGGGCTTAACGGGGTTAGCGCCCCGATGATCTGCGACTTGCCGTCTCGCCAGCTACTGAGGCCGTTGCCGTCGGGTGCATCGGCCAGCACGGTGGCCAGAACCTGGAGCATGTGATTCTGGATCACGTCCCGGATCGCGCCGGTCTTGTCGTAGAAGCTGCCACGATCGGCGACGTCGAACGCCTCGGCCATGGTGATCTGAATGCTGGCCACATGGCCCCGATTCAGCAATGGCTCGACGATCGAGTTGGCAAAGCGGACGAACAGCAAGTTCTCCACCGGCTCGAGGCCGAGCCAGTGATCGACCCGGTAGATCGACTCCTCCGGGAAATGCCTGTGCATGATCTGGTTGAGCTGCTGCGCGCTGGCCAGGTCAGTCCCGAACGGCTTTTCCACCATCACCCGTGCGTTCGCCGCCCGGCCCGCGGCGGCGATGCCCTCGGCGATCCGGCCGAATAGGGAGGGCGGCACTTCCAGGTAATACAAGGCACGCTCGCCGTCGCCCATGGCCTTGGACATCGCCTCATAGGTAGCCGGGTCGTCCAGGTCACCGTCTACGTAGCGCAGCAGGCTCAGCATCGTGGCCGCGGCCGGGCTGGCCGGATCCATGCTGTTGAGCTTGAGCGAGGCCACGGCATAATCGCGGAATTGGTCCAGTTGCCAGCCGCTGTTGGCCACGCCTACCACCGGGACGTTGAGTACGCCCCGCTGCACGAGGCCGACCAGCGCCGGGAAGGTCTCCAGCTTCGCGAGGTCGCCAGTCGCCCCAAATATCACTAGTGCATCGACTTGGTCGTTCGACATGCAGTTGCTCCTTAGCACTGGCCTGCCTGCTCGGCACCAATAGTCCGGGGACCCCCCCGGCGGCTCACCGACAAAACAATGGCACGTTAAGCTCACGACCGATGATCGTGGTGGTAGCCGGCGTGGCCGGCAGCGGGAAAACCACCGTCGGGCAGCTGGTGGCCGGACGGCTGGGCTGGATGTTCGCCGACGGCGACTCTTTCCATCCGGCGGCCAATGTGGCGAGGATGCGAGCCGGCCTGCCGCTGACCGACGAGGACCGCGCGCCCTGGCTGGCCGCGATCGGTTCGTGGATGGATGACGTCATCTCCAGTGGCCAGTCCGCCGTGCTGGCCTGCTCGGCCCTCAAGCGCGGCTATCGCGACGAGCTGCTGTCCGGCCGGGACCAGGCAGAGATGGTGTTCCTCATCATCAGTCGCGCCGACGACGAGGCGCGCGTCTCCCGCCGGACCGGTCATTTCTTCGCCGAGCCGCTGCTGGCCAGCCAGTACGCCGACCTAGAGCTGCCGGGACCGGACGAGCGCGTGCACAAGATAGCGGTCGGCCGGCGGCCGGCCGGGCAGGTCGCGACCGAGATCATCAAGCTGCTGGGCCCCGTTCCGGCCGACGGGCAGGACTCGTCGATGGCCCCGCAGTGAGGGCACGGCCGTCGCAGAGACGGGACGCCGTGGTTGCGGTGCTGCTGATTGCGGTCATGACGACTGCCTACTACCTGCTGCCCGTTCCCGCCCGGGTGCAGAAGGAGCCCTGGGAGATCGCCTTCTGGTGCGGGGTTGCCGTGCTCGGCGGCTTGATCTTGCTGGCCATCCAGAGGTTGCTGAGGGCCGGTTCGGGTGCCAGAGTGCGCGGGTTGATCCTCCTGCTGTGCCTGGCGGTGCTGTTCTTTGCCTACGCCGACCGCACGCTGGCCGAGCTGCCGGGCCAGTTCGCCGGCCTGCAGACCAAGACCGACGCGCTTTATTTCAATGTGAGCACGGTGGCCACCGTCGGTTTCGGCGACGTGCACGCCGCCGGCCAGCTGGCCCGGGCGGCTGTCACCATTCAGATCGTGTTCAACCTGGTGTTCCTCGGCGCGGCGATCGCAATGATCTCCGGCATGCTGCGGGCCAAGGCGAATCAGCGCGCGCAAGCGTCCGGCAGCAGCCAGGCCGGCGGGCCGACGCAGCCCGGCGGGCCACGCCAGGCCGCAGGCCCAACGCGGCCGGGCGGGCCGACGCGGCCGGGCGGGTGAACCCAGGAGGGCGGGCCGACTCAGCCCGGCGGACCTACCCAGCCCGGCTGACGGGCTGACCGGCGGCCTGTCCCGTTCTGGCTGGTGTCGGGCACTGGCCATGATCGGGGAGACCGAGCGTGCTGCTGCCCTGTGCGACAAGCTGCTCGGCCTGGCCAGTCCGCTGCACCTCTACGCCGAGCAGATCGACGCCGAAAGCGGTCACCACCTGGGGAACTTCCCGCAGGCCTTCACCCACATGGCCCTGATCGACGCGGTCTTGCGGGTGATCCGCGCCGAGAGAGCCGCCAGCTCATGAACAAGCCCCGACCGGGGCGTTCCCGGCCGGGGCTGTTGTTCTGTTACTCCGCTGTGCTGTTACTCCGCGTGTTACACCGGGTCACGGCGGAGCAGGCCCCAGATGGCCAGGACGCTCAGGGCCAGCAGGGTAATCCCCCAGAACGGCGAGTACACCAGCCACATGAAGGAGCCGATGGTTGCGAGTACCGCCACGAATACGCCTACCGGCTTGGCCCAGGCCATGCCGAGCAGGGCGCATGCGCCGATGGCGAACATCACGGCGCCGAGGATGAGAATCGCCCAGCCCCATGACTTGACGCTCCAGGCATAGGGATATACGGACGTCACGGCGTGGAAGTAGCTCGTCCGGACGACGGCGGCCAAGCCCGCAAAGAAGGCGAGCAGGCCGGCGATGATCAAGAACGTGCCGCCGAGCGCACCGCTACCAGTTGTCGTGTCGTAGGCCGCTGCCTCTGGCTGGTAACCAGCCGCTGTGCCGCGTGCGTAGCCAGGGGTCGTGGACTGGCGCTCCTGCATGCCCGATCCCGTGGTCGTCATGGTGTCGCCGGGCATGCCCGTCGCGGCAGCGCCCGCTGTCGTGCCGGTGCCTGGTGTGCCTGGTGTGCCTTGGCTGGCCTGACCACTCTGCGGGAGGTCCGGAGACCGATCCTCTGCTCTGCTCATCTCGCCACTCCCCTCTGACCTGGCCGGTCGGCGGACCGGGCTGCCCCGAATGCAGGGCAGCGGCTGCCCACGTGCAGACCGGTTGTCCGGGTTGCTCTACTCGGGACGTTACGGACGCCCGCCGGGCCGGGCATCACCCTTCGTGGGTGATCCGGCGGTGGCGGTGGTCGGGCGGGCTGGACCCGCATACCACTACATAACGGTCGGTCCGATTGGCTGCTCGCCCCTGCGGGTATGCGTGTCACCGGGGTTTGAGCTGCAATTTCACCGCAGCGGGTGAGGGGTGCTGCGGTGGGCGTGATAGGCACGCCGCTAGCACCGCGGGAAGCGCACGATGGCACCTACCCGAGCCGGGTCCGGTGCCCACGTCGGATAGGTCTGGGGGCAATGACGACAACGGCAAGCGGGCCGGTGACCGCAAGAAGGCATCGCGTACCGGGCAGTCGCACGGACGGCGGGGCGTTCCCGGCGCAGCCTGGCGTCACGCTGCTCGAGGACAAGCTGCGGATCCCGCGGCCTGGCCTGGCCGTGCTGCGCCGCAGCCGGGTGACCGAGCTGATCGAGACCGCCGCGACGCGGCGGGTTGCGCTCATAACCGGTCCGGCGGGCGCGGGCAAGACCGTGGCCACCGCCATCTGGGCTAGGTCGGGAGCGGCCAGCCGCCGGATCGCGTGGCTCACACTGGATCCGGCCGACCGTGAGCCAGGCCAGTTCTGGCGCTACGCGTTGGCCGCCCTGGCCAGGGCCGGGGCCGGCGGTGCCTGGGCTGACGATGCGTGGGCCAACGCAGCCGGGGTCGACGGGGCACTGGCCGACGCGGCGCTGGCCGGCGAGGGAGATCCGGCGCCTGATGTAGCGCAACGGGTGTCCGCGATGGTCGGCATGGCGGCCGAGCCTGCCGTCCTGATTCTTGATGATCTGCACGTGCTGGCCGGGAGCAAGGCAGTGGCGGGCCTGGACGAGCTGATCCGGCACGCGCCACCCAGCCTGCGGATCCTGCTGGTTGGCCGGCACGGGGCCGGGCTCTCCCTGGCGCGGCTTCGGGTGGCCGGCGAATTGGCCGACGTCGCTGCGGCCGACCTCGCCTGTACGGCCGAGGAGACGGCGGCTTACCTGTCGATGCTGAATGTGCCCGTTGGCCCGGCAGAGCGGGCTGCGCTGTCGGGCCGGACCGAAGGCTGGCTGGCAGGCTTGCGGCTAGCCGTGCTCGGTGCCGGGACCAGCGAGGCCGATGCGCAAGTCATGCTCGCCGACTACATCGAGGATGAGGTGCTTGGCAGGCCCGGGCCGCAGATCAGGAGCTTCTTGCTGCGCTCCAGCCTGACCGAGAGGCTCCCGGCCGACCTGGCCCACGACCTGACCGGGAATCCGGCAGCAGAGCGGCTGCTCGAGCAGCTGAGCCGAGAAAACGGCCTCGTGCAGGCGATCAGCCCGGACGCCGGGCTGTACCGCTATCACCCGATGCTCAGGGAGGTCCTGGCGGCCGCCCTCCGGCGTGAGCTACCGGACGAGCTGCCTGGCCTGCAGCACCGGGTCGCCTGCTGGCATGCCAGCCATGGTGAGGTGCTGCCGGCGATCCAGGCGGCCGCGGGAGCCAGTGACTGGGACTTCGCCGCCGAGGTCCTCCGCGAAGCGGGGCCTTCGGTCATGCTGTCCGCGGACGGACCTGAACTGGAGCGGGCTCTCGCCGCCTTTCCGCCGGACCGGCTGGCAGGCGACACGGCGCTGGCGGTCGCGATGGCGGCGTCGCGGCTGTGGCAAGGGGACGCTGACGGCGCACTGCCACACCTGGAGAGCGCCGAAAACGGGCTGTCGCGCCTGGCCGAAGCCGAACGTAAGACCACCGCGCTGTGGCTGGCCGCCCTGCGCACGCTCTACCAGGCGGGCGTCGACGACGCCTGGCCCGGCTTGCTGGACCAGATGTGGTCATTGGCCGGCACCGCGCATGACGATCCCGGCGGCGGCCCGGGCCACCGGGCGCTTGGGATGCTCTGGCTGGCCATCGGCTTCGCTGCGCTGCGCGAGCTCGACGGTCAGCAGGCCAGGTCCGCTCTGCTGCACGCCGGTTCCCAGCTGTCCGCAGGCGGCGTCCAGTTCCTGCGGGAACGGGCAAGGTGCTGGGAATCGGTCGCCTCTGCGCTGTTCGGCGATCTGGCGGCGGCGACGAGGCTTGCCGCCAATGTCGCCGAGGGACCGCACGGCCGCGACCGCGAACTGGCTCCCGTGCTCGCCCTGGCCGGAGCGCTGGTGAGCCTGGCTCGTGACGAGCCGGCCACCGCCGCAGCCCAGCTGGACGAGGCAGACCTCGCGGCCGCGTCGGCGCGGCCCGCCGGCGAGCCGTCGATCGCGGTGTTCAGCGGGATCTTGCGGACCAGGCTGGCGATCGTGGACGGCAACCTGGCCGGAGCACGCGGACTAGTTAGATGGCTTACCGATGCGGCCGCCGGGACTGCTGGCACCACGGGGCACGGCGTCAGGCAGGCTATCGCGGTGCTGGATGCCGAGATCAGCCTGGCTGCGGGGGAGCGGGAGCGCGCCCGGGCAACGCTGGCCGGCCTGACCACGGGATCGCCGCCCGGGGGATCGGTTGCCGCGCGGCCCGCCGCCGTGGCCCGATCTGGCGGGCCGCGATCAATCCGGGCGCAGTCCGGCGCGGTCCGGTCGGGTTCGGGGGAGTCGGCCCGGCCCGGCGCGGTACGGTCGCGCGGGGGGGAACCGGCCGCCGGGCAGCCGGCTGCGGCGTCCGCTGCCGCGACGATCTGCCAGGCCAGGCTCCTGATCGCGGCTGAGGACGACAAGACCGCGCTGAACATGATCAATCCGCTGCTGACTGACCCGGTCGGCGCCTGCTCGATCGCTGACCGGATCAGCGCGCTACTCACCGCAGCCGTGGCGCATCGCCGCCTCGGCCAGGCTGGCGACGCGGCCGAACTGCTGGAAGAAGCGCTGGCGCTGGCCGAGCCGGATGACGCTTGCGGGCCGTTCGTGGCTGCGGGGCCGGCTGTCCGGTCAGCCCTTACGGTGCTGATCTCGCCTGCCAGCCGGTGCGCAGCCCTGGCAGCCCGGATCCTGGACCGGTTCGATGGCAGGACAGCACGCCGGACCGCGCCGTTGCCCAGTGCGGCACTGACCGAAAGCGAACTGGCGGTGCTCAGGTTCTTGCCGTCACATATGACAAATCAGGAGATAGCGGAATCGCTGTTCTTGTCGATCAACACGATCAAGACTCACCTCAGCTCCGTTTACCGGAAGCTCGGGGTGGTCAACCGACGTCAGGCGATAGCCCAGGGCCGCCGGCTCGAGTTGCTGTTAGGCCACCGGAGGCGACAGGCCGGCGGCAGACAGATGGCTCCGCCCGGCCGTGCTGCCGGGCGGAGCCACCCTGTCGCAGCGGCTGCCTCTCGCCGTCTGCGGTTACTACTTACTACTGGGCTGCGCGTTACTACTGGGCTGCGAGTGCCGGCATCGCCTGCTGGCTGCTGACGGTGCGCTTGGAAATTCGGCGGAGGTTGAAAGCCATCACCCCGAGGATGACGCCGTAGAAAAGCAGCCACGCGGCGACCAGCGTGAACAGGATCACCAGAGTGATGGACGGCCACACCACCATGAGGATGCCGGCCGCGAGGCTGAAGACGCCGAGCACGCCGCGCAGGCCACGATTGGGAATCGGCGCCGAGACTGCCACGGCGATGTCGGCGATGCCGTGCATGATGAAGTACACGCCGGTCACGAACGCGACCAAGAACAAGGTGAGCGCGTGATTGCGGATGCAGTAGATGCCGACGATGACGGCGATCAGCCCGATCACGATGTACGCTGCCCGCATTCCACCGCTTTCAGCCCGCGCAGTGAAGCCCTCGTAGAGCTTGACAACGCCGGACACGACGATGGCTGCGCCGATGAGGACGGCAATCACGTTCAGCGAGGCGCTCGGCCACACCAGCAGCATGACTCCCACCGCGATCAAGGCCAGCGATCCGAAGAGCACGGCTCCCCATGCCCTCCCGGCCGATGCCGCGATGATGTTCGCGCCAGTTCCGTAGGCGTACCGGTCCCGCTCCGTCTCGGACCCGGTCATCGTGTCCGCCGCCGGGCGCTGGCCTCCTTGCTGGGGCACTGTTGCCTGGCTGGTCGTGGCGCGAGTCTCCGTCGCGGTGCCGCCGGAACCCGGTCCTTGAGTGCCCATGGTGCTCGCTCCGGTAGGCCCGCTGCCGGTGCCGCTGGCGCCCCCGATTGCCGGTCCGCTGCCGGTCGTGCCTGGTCCGGTCACGCCGGATTCCGAGCCGCCAGCTGGCGTCATCCCGCCCGGCTCACCTGCTGGGCTGGTCGGGCTCGTCCCTGGTTCGGTCATACTCGCCTCCTGAGAGTCGACTACCCGATAGGCCTGGCGGCCGCTCTTGGCGCGGCCGGAACCTGGCACTCGGGCGTTGCCCCGAGTACTCCCACGCGGCAATCGTGCGGCCAGCGAGTTCCCGTGATCATCACCCGTCGCGGGTGAACACCTGCTGGCTGTCCTAGACTTGGCGCGCAGTAGCCGCAAGTGACTCGCCATGGCCAGCGCGCGCTGTTTGATCCCGACGGACGTTGGCTACGCGGCATGACACCTTTCCCAGGAGCGACCGCCAGGTGAAGACCGACGTCGAAGAGCTCAGCCCGACCAGGGTCAAGCTGACCATCGAAGTTCCGTTCGAGGAACTGAAGCCGAACCTCGACCAGGCTTACCGGGAGGTGGCTCGCCAGGTCAGGGTGCCGGGTTTCCGGCCCGGCCGGGTCCCGCCGCGCGTCATCGACCAGCGCTTCGGCCGTGGCGCGGTGCTCGAGCAGGCGGTCAACGAAGCCGTCCCGCAGCTGTACAGCAAGGCTGTGGCCGAGCACGAGGTTCACCCCCTCGGTCAGCCCGACCTGGAGATCACCAAGCTGGACGACGGGAAGGAACTTGCCTTCACGGCTGAGGTCGATGTCCGGCCGAACTTCGACCTGCCCAGCCTTGACAGCCTGTCGGTAACTGTCGATAACGCCGAGGTTTCTCCCGACCAGGTGGAGGAGTACCTCAGCGGGCTCCGCGAACGGTTTGCGTCGCTGAAGACGGTGGACCGCTCGGTCCGGGACGGTGACTTCGTCTCCATCGACCTTGCCGCCTCGGTCGACGGCTCGCCGGTTGAGGACGCGCAGGCGACCGGCGTCTCCTATGAGGTGGGGACCGAGTCGATGCTGGAGGGCCTGGACGAGGCACTGCAGGGTATGACGGCGGGCGAGTCGAAGACGTTCACCGCGACGCTGGCGGGCGGCAAGCAAGCTGGCCTGGCTGCGGACGTGCTCGTCACGGTTAACTCCGTCAAGGTCAAGGAACTGCCGGAGCTAGACGACGAATTCGCCCAGTCCGCAAGTGAGTTCGACACTGTTGGTGAGCTCCGGTCCTCGACTCGCCAGCAGCTGTCGGCCATGCGCAAGGCCGGCCAGGCCGGGCAGGCCAGGGAGCGGCTGCTGGAGACGCTGATCGACCAGCTGGACATCCCGCTGCCCGAGCGCATCATCGAGGCCGAGGTTGAGCACCGCAGGAAGAGCCTTAACGACCAGCTCGAGCGAGCCGGCCTGACGTTCCAGGCCTACCTGGAAGGCAGCGACCTCACCGCCGCCAGGCTTGAGGACGACTTCGCCGCCGACGCCAAGCGCTCGGTCAAGGCCGGATTCATCCTGGACAAGCTGGCCACCGAGGAAGAGCTGCAGGTGTCGGCCGAGCAGCTGAGCGCGTATGTGTCCGAGCAGGCCTACCGGATGGGTGTAGCGCCGGACCGGCTAGCCAAGCAGCTGAGCGACAACGGCCAGCTGGGCGCGGTCGCGGCCGATGTACTGCGGGCTAACGCGCTCACGCTGCTGGCCCAGCGGGCCACGGTGGTCGACGAGGACGGCCGGCCGGTCCAGCTTGCCGCGGAAGAGGACCAGCTTGCCGCGGCAGCGGACCAAGAGGAGGAGGAGGAGGAGGAAGAAGAAGAAGAGGCGCCTGCCGCCGGCGAAGACGAGTCCTAGCGCGATCAATGACTGGCTACGTCGTGCCCGGACCGCCTGGCTCGCTACCGGGCCGTTCGCTGGGCCACGTTCCCTTGGTTATCGCGGCCGGCCATACCGCTACCAGCGGAAAATGGCCCGCCAGCCTGCGCCGTTAGCGAACAGCGGGGATCGGCGGCTTAGCCGCTCCAGTCGGCGCGTTATGGTCACAGTCAACGACAGGCGCAGGCCGACCACAGCGAGAACGACCACAGCAGGAGGTCATAGTGAGCACGCCTCCCGACGACCAGCAGCAGCTTTCCCGCTTGCTGGCTAGGGCCGGAGAAAGCCAGGTGCAGCCGCTGAGCGAGATGCTGTTCCAGCGCCTGCTCCGGCACCGGATCATCTTCCTCGGCCAGCAGGTCGATGACGATCTGGCGAACCGCATCTGCGCTGAGCTGATCCTGCTGGCGGCCGAGGATGACAAGCGGGACATTAGCCTGTTCATCAACTCGCCCGGCGGTTCGGTTTATGCTGGAATGGCGATTTATGACGTCATGCAATACGTACCAAATGACGTAGCTACGTACGCGATGGGCATGGCCGCCTCAATGGGCCAGTTCCTGCTCTGTGCCGGTGCCAACGGCAAGCGCTACGCGATGCCGCACGCGGCCATCCTGATGCACCAGCCGCACGGCGGAATCGGCGGCACGGCGACCGACATCAGGATTCAGGCTGAGCAGAGCCTGTACATCAAGCGCCTCATGGCCGAGCGGATCGCGTCGCACACCGGCAAGCCCATCGAGCAGATCGAGGCCGACTCCGACCGGGACCGCTGGTTCACGGCGGCGGAGGCGCGCGACTACGGGATCGTTGACCACGTGGTCCAGAGCGCGACCGAGATCACCGCGGCGGGCGTAGTGACATGAGCCGGGCGCCCGGACCGGACGCGATGAGACATCAGGTTCTCCAGGGACCAAGCGCATACGCAGGAGGGCGGACAGTGAGCGCGCGAAACGGACTCGACAGTTGTGGCGGGGCACCAGGCGTTGAGCAGGCGCGCTACGTGCTGCCCTCCTTCGTCGAGCGGACGTCCTACGGCATCAAGGAGATGAACCCGTACAACAAGCTGTTTGAGGAGCGGATCATCTTCCTGGGCGTGCAGATCGACGACGCCTCAGCCAACGACGTGATGGCCCAGCTGATCACGCTTGAGTCGATAGACCCGGGCCGTGACATCCTGATCTACATCAACTCGCCCGGTGGGTCGATGACCTCGATGATGGCCATCTACGACACCATGCAGTACATCCAGCCCGACATCCACACCTACTGCCTCGGCCAGGCGGCTTCGGCGGCAGCGGTGCTGCTGGCGGCAGGTACCAAGGGCAAGCGCTTCGCGCTGCCGAACGCCAGGATCCTGATCCACCAGCCAGCCGTGGAGCAGGGCTACGGGCAATCGAGCGACCTGGAGATCCAGGCCAGGGAGATCTTGCGGATGCGCGAGGCCATGGAGCAGATCCTGGCCAGGCATACCGGTCAGGACGAGGACCGGGTGCGTAAGGACATCGAGCGGGACAAGTTTTTCACTGCCCAGGAGGCGCAAGAGTACGGTCTGGTCGATGAAGTTCTCACGATGCTAAAGCGCAGGAGCGAGGTAGGGTCGTCCTAAGCAGGATTTGGCGTTGCTGCGCTAAGCGGCGCGCCGGCGCTATGTCGCATACGACGCGCTAAGGGCCGCGAACGCGGTACCGTCAGGTTCTACGAGTTCGATGACTCGCACGGCAGGTCTGACCGTCGCAACCGGCACGAACCACAATGGCTGGTAGCGACGCCAAGTCAAACCTGGTCGCCCCGAGCGGCCAGCGGCTAGAGGGAGTAACCGGGTGGCACGCATCGGTGATGGCGGTGACCTGCTGAAGTGCTCATTCTGCGGAAAGAGCCAGAAGCAGGTCAAGAAGCTCATCGCTGGCCCTGGCGTGTACATCTGCGACGAGTGCATCGACTTGTGCAATGAGATCATCGAGGAGGAGCTGGCCGAGCCGGCTGAGCTTAAGTGGGACAGCCTGCCCAAGCCCCGGGAGATCTACGAGTTCCTCGACTCCTACGTCATCGGGCAGGAGAAGGCCAAGAAGGGCCTGTCTGTCGCGGTCTACAACCACTACAAGCGGATACAGTCAGGCGGCGAGAGGTCTGGCGAGGACGGCGTCGAGCTGGCTAAGTCGAACATCTTGCTGCTGGGCCCCACCGGCTCGGGCAAGACCCTGCTGGCCCAGACGCTCGCCCGGCTGCTGAACGTGCCGTTCGCCATCGCGGACGCAACCGCGCTGACCGAGGCAGGGTATGTCGGCGAGGACGTCGAGAACATCCTGCTCAAGCTCATCCAGGCGGCTGACTACGACGTGAAGAAGGCCGAGACCGGCATCATCTACATCGACGAGATCGACAAGATCGCCCGCAAGAGCGAGAACCCGTCGATCACCAGGGATGTGTCCGGCGAGGGCGTGCAGCAGGCGCTGCTCAAGATCCTTGAGGGCACTACCGCGTCAGTGCCGCCGCAGGGCGGCCGCAAGCACCCGCACCAGGAGTTCATCCAGATCGACACCACCAACGTGCTGTTCATCTGCGGCGGTGCGTTCGCCGGGCTGGAGAAGATCATCGAGCAGCGGGTGGGCAAGAGCGGCATGGGCTTCGGTGCCGTGCTCCGCGTCAAAACGGACAAGACCGTTTCCGACCGGTTCGCCGACGTGATGCCGGAGGACCTGCTGAAGTTCGGCATGATCCCCGAGTTCGTCGGCCGGCTACCGGTCATCACCAGCGTGCACAACCTCGACCGCGAGGCGCTGATCAGGATCCTCACCGAGCCGCGCAATGCGCTGGTCCGCCAGTACCGGCGCCTGTTCGAGCTAGACGGCGTGGACCTGGAATTCACCGAGGACTCCCTGGAAGCCGTTGCAGACCAGGCAATCCTGCGCGGCACGGGCGCGCGCGGCCTGCGGGCCATCCTGGAAGAGGTTCTGCTCTCTGTCATGTACGAGGTGCCGAGCCGTAAGGACGTCGAGAAGGTAGTGATCAGCGCCGAGGTCGTGCTGGAGAACGTGCTGCCGACCCTGGTGCCGCGCCGCGACGTCGACCGCCGTCCCCCGCGCGAGAAGTCCGCTTAGCCGTCCCTCGCCCGGGGCGGACGCCGGCATTCACGGCGTGCTCCGCGGGCTTGGCAGTCCTCGTCACAGCCAGGGTCTGTCCGGCCCGAGGCGCGGTGTGCTCAAAATGACCGCGAGCCACGCTTACGCCCGCTTCCGCACCCCCGAACGCCAGCGTCCGGGTGGTGCGACGCCCGGCACTAGACTCTGCTGACGTGACTGTCACCGATCCAGCTCAGTTGCCTGCTCAGTACAGCCCCGGCGAGGTCGAGGCGCGCCGGTACGAGCACTGGGTAAAAGCTGGCTACTTCACCGCGGATGCCGGTAGCCCGGCGCCTGCGTTCTGCATCGTGATCCCGCCGCCGAACGTCACCGGCTCGCTGCATATCGGCCATGCCCTGGACCACACCCTGATCGATGCGCTGGTCAGGCGGCGGCGGATGCAGGGTTATAACGCGCTGTGGGTGCCTGGCATGGACCACGCGGGCATCGCGACCCAGAACGTGGTCGAGCGCGAGCTGGCCAGCGACGGGCTATCCCGGCACGACCTGGGCCGCGAGGCGTTCATCGAGCGAGTATGGCAATGGAAGGCCGAGTCGGGCGGCCGGATCCTCGGCCAGATGCGCAGGCTCGGCGACGGGGTGGACTGGAGCCGGCAGCGGTTCACCATGGACCCCGGGCTCTCCCGCTCCGTGCAGACCATCTTCAAGCGGCTGTTCGACGACGGGCTGATCTACCGGGCCGAGCGGATCATCAACTGGTGCCCTCGGTGCCTCACTGCCCTGTCGGACATCGAGGTCGAGCACTCCGAGGACGAAGGGGAACTCGTTTCCATCAGGTACGGCGATGGCGACGATCAGGTAGTGGTCGCCACCACCAGGGTGGAGACCATGCTCGGCGACACGGCCGTCGCCGTGCACCCCGACGACCCGCGCTACGTGCACCTGGTGGGGCGGCGGATCGACCTGCCGCTCACGGGGCGTTCCATTCCGGTCGTGGCCGACCCGCACGTCGACCCCGAGTTCGGCACGGGCGCGGTCAAGGTCACCCCGGCGCACGACCCGGATGACTTCGAGATCGGCAGGCGGCATGACCTGCCCAGCATGGTGATCATGGACGAGCGAGGCGTGATCACCGCGCCCGGCCCGTTCCAGCAACTGGACCGATTCGAGGCGCGCCCGGCGGTGCTCGCGGCGCTGCGCGCGCAGGGACGCGTGGTAGCCGAGCGCCGCCCCTACGTGCACGCGGTTGGGCACTGCTCCCGCTGCGGCACCACCGTCGAGCCGCGGCTGTCGTTGCAGTGGTTCGTCAAGGTCGAGCCGCTGGCCAAGGCGGCCGGCGACGCCGTCCGCGACGGCCGGGTGCGGATCCACCCGCCCGAACTGGCAGCGCGGTACTTCGACTGGGTCGATGACATGCACGACTGGTGCATTAGCCGTCAGCTGTGGTGGGGGCACCGGATCCCGGTCTGGTACGGGCCAGACGGCCAGGTGGCCTGCGTCGGCCCCGATCAGGAACCGCCGTCTGGGCCGGGCTGGCAGCAGGACCCCGACGTGCTGGACACGTGGTTCTCTTCGGCGCTGTGGCCGTTCTCCACCCTGGGCTGGCCCGAGGACACCCCCGACCTGCGCACCTTCTATCCGACTAGCGTGCTGGTCACCGGCTACGACATCCTGTTCTTCTGGGTGGCCAGGATGATGCTGTTCGGCCTGTACGCGATGAGCGCGGCCGGTCCGGACAATGCGGTGCCGTTCCGGCAGGTCGCCCTGCACGGCCTGGTTCGCGACCAGTTCGGCAAGAAGATGTCTAAGTCGCGGGGTAACACCGTCGACCCGCTGGACTGGATCGACAGGTTCGGCGCGGACGCGACCAGGTTCACCCTCGCCCGCGGCGCCTCGCCTGGCGGCGACGTGGCAATCAGCGAGGAATGGGTCGCGGGATCTCGCAACTTCTGCAACAAGCTCTGGAACGCCGCCAGGTTCGCTCAGCTGAACGGTGCGGTCGCAGGCGGCGACTTGCCGCCCGCCAGCGAACTGTCGGCTGCCGACCGGTGGATCCTGTCCCGGCTTGCGGCCGTAACTGCCGAAGTCGACGCGCTTTTCGAGGAGTTCGAGTTCGCGAAGGTATGCGACGCCCTGTACCACTTCGCCTGGGATGAGGTCTGCGACTGGTATCTCGAACTCGCCAAGGCCGCGCTCACCGGTGCCGATGCCACGGCCGCCGCCGCGACCCGGCGGGTGCTCGGCGAGCTGCTCGACCGGCTGCTCCGGCTGATTCACCCGCTGCTGCCCTTCGTGACCGAGGAACTATGGACCGCGCTGACCGGTGGCGAGTCCATCGTCATCGCAACCTGGCCCGGTCAGCTGGCTGATGGCAGCCAGGCCGGGCCGGAACTGGCCGCCGACCCGGCAGCGGAGACTGAGATCTCCGCGCTAATGCGGCTGGTGACCGAGGTCCGCAGGTTCCGGTCCGATCAGGGGTTGCGGCCGGGCCAGCAGGTGCCTGCGGAGCTGGCGGGCATCGGATCGACCGCACTGGCCGGGCACGAGGCGCACATCAGGGCGCTGCTGCGGCTAACCGACCCAGGCGACGGCTTCGCTCCCACCGGGTCCGTGCAGGCGGAGGGGATGACCGTGCTGCTGGATACCGCGGCC
This sequence comes from Streptosporangiaceae bacterium, assembly GCA_052143255.1. GTDB lineage: Bacteria > Actinomycetota > Actinomycetes > Streptosporangiales > Streptosporangiaceae > JAJYUU01. The sequence continues at coordinate 18,966 of JBKQTJ010000156.1, forward strand.
GGGCTGGACGTGGCGGCTGAGCGCAAGCGGCTGGCCAAGGACCTGGTGGCGGCGCAAGCCGACATCGAGGCGGCCGAGCAGAAGCTCGCCAGCCCGTCGTTTGTCCAGCGCGCTCCCGCCGCGATCGTGCAGAAGAACCGCGACCGGCTGGCCAGCGCGCAGGACGAGGTCCGCAGGCTCACCGAGCGGCTGGCCTCGCTGCCAGCAGGGGACGCGCCATGATCACGGCGGGCAGCCCGGCGATTGGCGAACGACGCCGATGACAGACAATTACGCCGCCCGGCTGCGCGACGTCGAGAAGGAGATCTTCGCGCGTCGGCCGGAGCATTCGATCAACCCCTCGCTTGACCGGATCCGTGCACTGGTCACGCTGCTCGGGGACCCGCAGCGGGCCTACCCGGTCATCCACATCACCGGTACCAACGGCAAGACCTCAACCTCGCGGATGACAGAGGCGCTGCTGCGGGCGCGCGGGTTGCGGACCGGCCTGTTCACCAGCCCCCACCTGTCGTCGGTGCGCGAGCGGGTCAGCGTCGATGGGCAGCCGCTGGATGCAGAGCGGTTCGTGAGCGCGTACGAGGAGATCCGGCCCTACCTGGACCTGGTCGATGCAGCCCACGAAGTTCCGCTGTCGTTTTTCGAGGTACTGGTGGGCATGGCCTTCTCGGTCTTCGCCGACGCACCTGTCGACGTATGCGTGCTCGAAGTAGGCATGGGCGGGACCTGGGACAACACCAACGTCGCCGATGGCGCCGTCGCGGTCGTGACGCCCGTCTCCATCGACCACGCTCGGTACCTGGGCAGCACGGTTGCCGAGATCGCCGCCGACAAGGCCGGCATCATCAAGGCGGGAGCCGTGGCCGTACTCGCCCAGCAGCCGCCGGCGGCCGCCGAGGCGCTGCTGCGCCGTGCCCTGGAAGTCGGCGCGAGCGTCGCCAGGGAAGGGCTGGAATTCGGCGTGATCAGCCGTGAGCTCGCCGTCGGTGGTCAGCAGGTGGCGGTACGCGGCCTGCTCGGCGACTATGAGGACCTGTACCTGCCGCTGTTCGGCGGGTACCAGGCTGGCAACCTAGCCTGCGCGCTGGCGGCGGTGGAGGCATTCGCCCGCACCCCGGGCGCCGGCGACGAGCAGCCAGCCGCCTTGGACAGTGCCATCGTGCGCCGGGCTGTCGCCTCGATGACCTCACCAGGACGGCTGGAAATCGTCAGGCGCAGCCCGGTCGTCATCGTGGACGCGGCGCACAACCCGGCCGGGATGGCCGCATCGGTGGCTGCCCTGACCGAGGCATTCACCTTCACCGAACTGATCGCGATCCTGGCGGTCAGCGAGGACAAGGACGTGTCGGGCATCCTGGACGAACTGGAACCCGTTGTCACCCATCTGGTGGTCACCGCCAATTCCTCACCGCGCTCGATGCCGGCGGCCGCGCTAGGCGAGCTTGCCGTCGCCACCTTCGGACCGGACCGGGTCACGGTAGCGGCCAGGCTGGACGACGCGATCGAGACAGGTGTCTCGCTTGCTGATGACGCCGATGCTGGCGCGCCGGGCGGGCCGGGTAGTGCCGGGGTACTGATCACCGGTTCGGTGATCACCGCGGGCGATTCGCGTGCACTGCTTGACGCGAGCGCGGGCCGGACCAGCGCATGAAGAGGCTGTGCGCGACAGTGCTGGTCATGGAGGTAATAGTCCTGGCCCTGACGATCCCGGTCGCGGTGCAGATCAGCCATGCGTCACTGTCATCGGCCGGGCTGGCCGGCGGCATCGCCGCCGCCGCGGCCGTGGTACTCGCAGCGACGGCGCGCAGGCTGATCCGGTTCACACTTGTGGCGGGAAGCTTGCTACAGGCATACGTCATTGCACTCGGGGCAATAGTGCCTGTTATGTATTTTCTCGGTGGCATTTTCGCTGCGCTGTGGGTAACCGGAATCTGGCTCGGCTATCGCGCAGAGCACGCTGTAGGTCACTAGCTGGGAAAGCGCGTACCAACCGGCCTGCCCCGCCGCAACAGGCGCAGGACCGACATGTAGGCTGTGTTTTCGCGGGCTACGCTGCGTGCTTTGGGCATTACTGGACGCATGTAGCCGGTCGCTGATGGTGGCAATCGCGGGGAAATGCCTAATCGGCTTACCTGTCGTTGGCACTATCGGTCGCGCGAGCGCGTTGGACGTTGCGGGACGGGTCGTCCGCCGGGCTCGGTGCGAGCCGGTGTCGGCTCGGCAGGCGATTGTTCTCCTGCCAAGCATGTGCCGTACAGGTTCGCTGCAGCAGTATGGCGCGAACGGCAGCGCCAGCCGCGTGCAGTGCGAAAAACAGATATACCTGGCAGATCTGGCTGGAAGGTTCTCGTTCTCTATGAGCAACGCGATGGGGTTTCTGGGTCGTGACATGGCCGTCGACCTTGGCACCGCCAACACCCTGGTCTACGTGCGAGGCAAGGGGATCGTGCTCAATGAGCCGTCTGTCGTTGCTCTTAATACCAACACTGGCCAGATCGTCGCCGTCGGCGTCGAGGCCAAGCGGATGATCGGCCGCACGCCCGGCAACATTGTCGCAGTCCGCCCGCTGAAGGATGGGGTTATCGCGGACTTCGACGTCACCGAGCGAATGCTGCGCTACTTCATCCAGAAGGTGCACAAGCGCAGCCACCTTGCCAAGCCGCGGATCGTCGTGGCGGTGCCGAGCGGTATCACCGGCGTCGAGCAGAGCGCGGTCAAGGAGGCCGGGCACCAGGCGGGCGCGCGGCGGGTGTACATCATCGAGGAGCCGATGGCGGCGGCGATCGGCGCGGGCCTGCCGGTGAATGAGCCCACCGGCAACATGGTCGTCGACATCGGCGGCGGCACCACCGAGGTTGCGGTCATTTCCCTGGGCGGCATCGTGACTTCGCAGTCCATCCGCGTGGGCGGCGATGAGCTCGACCAGGCCATCATCAGTTTCGGCAAGAAGGAGTACTCGCTGATGCTCGGCGAGCGTACCGCCGAGGAGATCAAGATCTCGCTCGGCTCGGCTTACCCGTCGAACGACGAGCCGAATGCCGAGATACGCGGCCGCGACCTGGTCAGCGGGCTGCCGAAGACCATCGTGATCTCAGCGGAGGAGATCAGGCGCGCCATCGAGGAACCACTGAGCGTGATCATTGATGCCGTCAAGACCACGCTGGACAAGTGCCCGCCTGAGCTTGCCGGCGACGTCATGGACCGTGGTATCGCGCTGACCGGCGGCGGCGCGCTGCTGCGCGGGCTCGACGAGCGGCTCCGCGAGGAGACTGGCATGCCGATCCACCTGGCCGACAACCCACTGGACTCGGTCGCGCTGGGTACCGGCAAATGCGTCGAGGACTTCGACACCCTGCAGCAGGTCCTCGTACCCGAAGCCAGGCGCTAGCCCGTCCTGGGGCGCGCATGCCCCAGCACCGGGCGAGAGCGGAGACAGCGAATGACGGGCGGCAGGCGAGGTGATCGGAGTGCGGGACACGCGGCGGACCCGCCTCGTCCTGATCGTGTTGCTGGTGGCTGCGCTGTCGCTGATCGCGTTCGACTACACCGACGGCTCGTCGTCGGTGCTACGGGCCATGCGGAGGGTTGCCGGATCAGTGTTCGGCGGAGCCGAGCACGCGGCCAGCTCGGTAGCCGGGTTTTTCAGCGGATCGAGATCGTCGTCCAGCCAGGTCCAGAAGCTGCAGCAGGAGGTTGTGCAGCTGCGCGCTCAGCTCAGCGGCGCGCAGCTGAGCAAGGCTGAATACGCCCAGCTGCACAAGCTGCTGCTGGTGGCCGGAACCGGCCGGTACCGGATAGTCCCGGCGACGGTGATCGCGGTCGGCCAGGGCTATCAGCAGACAGTCACGCTGAATGTCGGCAGCAGGGATGGTGTCCGCGCGAACGAGACCGTCCTGAATGGTCAGGGCCTGGTCGGGCAGGTCACCTCGGTGACCGCCACTACCGCCACCGTGCTGCTTGCCATTGACTCATCCTCGGTTGTCGGTGTCGCGATCGCGCCGAGCGGCGAGCTTGGCTATGTCACCGGCCCGGGCAAGACCGCGGGCCCGGGGTGGTCGCTGCACCTGCAGATGCTGAGCTCGGCGGCCAGGCTTAAGCCCGGCGCGGCGCTGGTTACCTCGGCCTCGGTGAAGGATCGCCCGTTCGTGCCGGGCGTACCCGTCGGGATGATCACGAAGCTGCTCAACCAGGCGGGCTCGCTGACTGAGGTCGCCGAAGTCCGGCCGTTCGTGGATTACTCCGCGCTCGGCGTGGTCGGCGTGGTGATCCAGCCGCCGGCCCGCAATCCGCGCTTCTCCGTGCTGCCGCCGCTGCCGCGGCCAGCTCCGGCGGTGACCATCACCGTGCGGGCCCGGCCCGCGCCGGCCGCGAGCTCGTCGCCGAGTCCCAGCGCGAGGGGCTGATATGCGCAAAGCGTGGCTAGCTGCCTGCCTGCTGGCGCTGGCGGTCGTCGTCCAGCTCACCATGCTCAACGGGCTCCGGCTGCCCGGCGGCGGAGTACCCGACCTGGTGCTGGTCGCGGTGGCAGCCCTGGCGCTGACGCAGGGACCGCTGTACGGCATGGTGGCGGGCTTCGCGGCGGGCCTGTGCATCGACCTCGCGCCGCCAGCCAGCCAGCTGATCGGCCAGTATGCGCTTGTGTTCTGCCTGGTGGGTTGGGCGGCCGGGCGAGCCAGCCGGGTGGCGGCGCGCTCCGCGGTCAGCTCCGTGGTGATTCTCAGCCTGGCGGTGGCGGCTGGCGAGGCGCTGACCGCGGCGGTGGGGCTGGTGCTCGAGCCGGCCCAGGTGACGGTGGCGCAGGTCCGCCTCGTGCTGCCGTCGACGGTCGCTTATGACCTCCTCCTCGGCCCGTTCGTGCTGTCCGCAGTACTCCTGCTGACCTCCTTGCTCGAGCGCTGGCCAGCCGGCCAGCCTGAGAGCGCGAGCTTGCTGGCTCCGCCTGCGAAGGCCAAGCGTGCCGCCCGCCCGCGGCAGCCGCGCCTGGTGCATGCCGCCGGCCGGCCGGGTGATGGCTGGCTGGGCAACAGCACTCGCCGCCAGCAGGAGCGGGCGGCGACGGCGCGTCGTATCCCGCGGTTGCACGCGGCGGGGGGAGTGCCCGGATCCGCCTCCGGCCTGGTCCGCTCGCGGACGAGCCCGGCGGTTGCGGTGAACCTGCGGCTGGCCGGACGTCGCCGGGGCGACGCGGCAATCGGTAATTCCATCGGGATCGGCCTGGCCGGGCATTCGCGCCAGGCCGGGCGTCACCCCGGCCTGCTGGCCGGCGCACGGCGGGAGTTCCGCCCGCACGCCGGGGTCCGGGGCGGCTCGGCTGCCGCCCAGCCGGCGCTCGGGCCGACCCGGTCATCGGGCCGGACTTCCATCCGCTTCAGCGGGCACCGGCGCGATGCCAGTGTCGGGCGGTTGCTTGGCAGCTCAATGATGGCCAGCGGCGGTGTGCTGGCCGGAACGGCCGCCGGGCGTATCCATCCGGCTGGCAGCCGGACAGCATCGGTGCCCAGGCTGCGCTTTTCCGCGGAAAGGGCGCCGGTCAGCCGCCGTCCGGCGTCGGCACCGCGATTCCGCAGCAGGTCGGACCGGATCCGGATATCCGCGCTCACCTTCGGCGTGCAGGCTGGCGGCGCGCTTGACGAGCACGCGTTCCGGTCCATGCGGCGGCGGAACGCGGCCACGCCGAGGCTGCGGCCCGGCAGGCGCGCGGTCATGCTGGGCGGGTCCGGCCGCGGGCCCGCGCTGGCGCCCCGGCCGTCGCGGTTCGGCTTGCTGCGGCGTCGCAGCCCCGGTCGGCCAGCTAAGGCGCCGAGGTTCGGTTACCGGCGGCGGTCGGTGGTGACGAGGCTGACCAGAAGCCACCTCGGCGGGCGCTGGCTGGCTGCCCGCCGGGCGGGCAGCCGGTCTGGAGCCTCGCTGCTCGGCAGGAGTACAGGGGCAGCGCGTTGATCCCGGCGTCCAGGAGCCGCCTCGCCGCCGTCGCGGTGATCACGGCCGGGCTGCTGGTGATACTGGGCCTGCGCCTGTGGTACTTGCAAGTCCAGACGCACCGCACGTATGTCGCGCTGGCCAGCCAGGACCAGGTGAGGTACATCATCGAGCCACCGGTGCGGGGTCAGATCCTGGACGACTCGGGCCAGCCGCTGGTAGATAACGCCGCAGCTCTCACCGTCTCGGTCGATATGGCGCAGGTCGGGCAGCAAGCCGATGGCGGTAAGGCCGAGCTGGGCCGACTGGCCCGGCTGCTCGGCGTGACCGAGAAGACGATGCAGGAACGGGTCCGGCTGTGCACGGTGGGGGTCAGTCAGCCGTGCTGGCAGGGGTCCCCGTACCAGCCGATCCCGGTTGCGGCGCATGTCCCGGAGAAGATCGCCCTGCAGGTCCTGGAAGACAAGAAGCAGCTGCCTGGCGTGACCGCCGACGTGCAGCCGACCGTGCATTACGCGCAGCCCATCAGCACGGCCGCCGCCCAGGTCCTGGGCTACCTGCAGCCCATCACGGCGCAGGAACTGCAGAAGCTGAAGATCCCTGTCACCGGGTTCTCCGGCGTCGATCTTGTCGGCCAGTCCGGGCTTGAACTTCAGTACGACAACCAGCTGCGAGGCAAGGCAGGCGTCGACGAAGTATCGGTCAACGCCGGAGGCCTGGTCACCGGCACGATCAAGCAGACCAAGCCGCAGGCCGGCGATGACCTGGTGACAAGCATCAACGCGAACCTCCAGATCGCCACCGAGAACGCGCTCCGGGCCGCGATCCTGAAAGCGCAGGCCGAGGGCAACGCGGGCGCCACATCCGGCGCGGCCGTCGTCATGACCACCACCGGCCGGGTCATCGCGATGGCGAGCTATCCGACGTACGACCCGAGCGTCTGGTCGGGCGGGATATCAGAGCGCGAGTTCAAGAGGCTGTTCGGTACCGGGGATGGCGAACCGATTCTGGAGCGGGCCACGCAGGGCGAGTACCCGCCCGGCTCCACCTGGAAGGTGACCACCCTGACCGCCGGGATCAACGCGGGCGACCCGCTGTACGGCAGCTACGACTGCCCGGGCTCGGTGGACGTCGGCGGCCACGTTTTCAATAACGACTTCGGCAACGGCGGCATGATGTCGCTGCATACCGCGCTCGTGCTGTCCTGCGACAGCGTCTTCTACAACATCGGCTACGACATCTGGCAACGCGACAACCGTAAGTACAACACTGTCACCAGCCCGAAGGCGCCGATCCAGGAGGAGCAGAAGACCGAACTGCGCTGGGGCTTCGGCAAGCCCACCGGAGTGGACCTGCCGGGGGAGAACAGCGGCTCGATCCCGACCAGGGAGTGGCTCTACTACTTCTGGAAGGACAACGCGCACACCGGCCAGAACTGGTGCAAGTACGGCCGGGCTAACGGCAACTACGTACAGCAGATCGAATGGGACGACTGCCACTACGGCAACGTCTGGGAGCCCGGCCAGGCGATCATCGCTTCCATCGGGCAGGGCTACGTCTCGGTGACGCCGCTCCAGCTCGCCAGTGCTTATGCGGCGCTGGCCAACGGCGGCACGCTGTACCGCCCGCGGATCGGCGAGGAACTGCTGAGCCCGGCCGGCCGGCTGGTCAAGAAGATCAAGCCGCCGGTCATGGGTCACTTGCCGGCTAACAAGACGACCCTTGCCTACATCAGGAGCGCACTGCAGGGCGTGGTCACCCAGGGCACCGCGGCTGGCACCTTCGCGGGCTTCCCGCTCGGCAAGGTCTGCGTGGCCGGCAAGACCGGCACAGCGCAGGTGTTCGGCCGGAACTCGACGTCTAACTTCGCGTCGTTCGCACCCTGCGACAACCCCAAGTTCGTGGTGGTCATGATGATCCCCGACGCCGGATACGGCGCGGACGCTTCCGGTCCGGCGGTCCGGCAAATCTGGGACGCGATCTACGGGCTCGAGGGGCATCCCGCCGCGCTGCCTGGCGGTAACCTGCCAGCCCCGCCGCGCATCAACAGCGCAGGCCAGATCGTGCCGTCCGGGTCCGGGCGCCCTAGTCCGGCCGGGTCAAGGTCGAAGCCGAACCACGGGGCCAGGGGGTAGCGCAATGAGCTCCTGGCGTGGCGCGGGTGGCCTGACCGGACGGGCGAGCCGGCCGGCTCCAGCGGAATACCGCAGCCTGGCGCCAGTCCGGCTGGACGGCGGCAAGGGCCGCCGGGCCGGCTCCCCCCTGGGCATGAGTGTCGGCGGCGGGCCCGGCCGCAAGCTGCTCCGGCTGCTCCGCCAGATCTTCGGCCGCGGCTCGCCGCTGCGCCACCTGGACTGGATACTGCTGATCGCAGTGCTGGCGCTGAGCCTCATTGGCACGCTGCTCGTCTGGTCGGCGACCGCGCCCGCGCCGTCAGCGTCGGATCCGTACCTGCTCAAGCAGCTGCTGAATATCGCTATCGGGCTGGCCCTGATGGCTGGCGTTTCCATGCTGGACTACCGGCAGCTGAAACTGCTGTCTCCGGTGGTGCTGGTGGCATCCTGCCTCGGGCTGCTGGCGGTGCTGACGCCGCTTGGCAGTGTCGTGAACGGCGCCAAGTCGTGGATCACGCTGCCCGGCGGATTCCAGATCGAGCCCTCCGAGTACGCCAAACTGTCCATCATCCTGGTCGCCGCGATCATCTTGAGCGAGCTGCGGCCCGGCCAGACCCGGCCGCGGCCGCGCGCCGTCGCGCTGACGATGGCGCTGGCGGCGGTGCCGCTAGTGCTCGTCGTGGCTGAACCGGACCTCGGCGTCTCGATGCTGATGGTCGCGATGTTTGTCGGCCTGATCGCCCTGTCGGGAGTCAAGCTCCGCTGGCTGCTCTTGCTGGTCGGCGGCGGCACGCTGGGCGTGCTCGCCGTGGTGAAGTCGCATCTGCTCAAGGCCTACCAGGTCAGCAGGCTCACCTCGTTCCTGCACCCGAGCCAGGACCCATTGGGGACTGGCTACAGCGCCTACCAGTCCAAGATCGCTATTGGCTCGGGCGGCGTGTTCGGCCAGGGGCTATTTCACGGGCAGCTGGTAGCCGGCAACTTCGTGCCCGAGCAGCACAAAGACTTAATCTTCTCGGTGGCTGGCGAGGAGCTCGGCTTCGTCGGGGCCATCGTGATCATCGGCCTGCTAGCGATTGTGCTGTTGCGCGCGATCCGGATCGCCGCCCGCGCGGACGACCAGTTCGGCATGCTCGTGGCGGCAGGCGTGGCCATTTGGTTTGGCGTGCAGTCCTTCATCAACATCGGCATGACCATTGGCATCATGCCGGTAACGGGCTTGCCGCTGCCGTTCGTGTCCTACGGCGGATCGGCCCTCTTCGCGGACATGATCGCGGTCGGGGCGCTGCAGGTTGTCTACCGTCGGCGCACGGTCTTTACCTGACCCGGCCCGAGGGTCCAGGCCAGACTCCGAGCTGTAACATCGCAGGCCGGGGAAGGCGAGTGAGACGGGGGACGTAATGGCCATACTGGCGAAGTTGATCAACGACGGAATGGACGCGGCGTCTTATGACCGGGTTTCGGCCTATCTAGTCACCCAGCTGACGAAGCAGCCCGGCTTCATGATGCACGTGGCCTATCCGGGCTCCGCTGGTTTCTATGTCGAAGAGGTCTGGCAGAGCCGAGATCACTTCGAGAAGTGGTTCAACGAGATGGTCCTGCCGAACGTACCCGATGTCCAGCAAGAGATCATCGAACTGCACGCAGTGGCACGACCCTAGCCCTGGACTGGCACAGGAATCCGGAGCCTCCGGGTCAATGGTTACGCAGCGAGATCGCGTCGGATTCGGCGATGTTGTCGGCTGCCACGGCTCGCAGCCCTTCGCCGATGCGCTCCCGCGCCTGCCGCAGCAGCTTCAGCGAGTTCGTAGCGGGGCTCATGGCCGCGGCTCGCTCTGGATCAGCGCCGTGTTCCTCGATGAGGTGCGCCTGAATAGCCGCAGCGACCTCGTCGACCGCCTTGAGTGCGTGGTAGATGGCCAGTTCCCGGCCCGCGTCGTCAACCATGGGGACAGTATCCCGGCCCTGGCTCGCGCGCGCCTAACGCGCGCCGGCTGCCGCCAGGTCCCGTTCCTGAGCGAGCCCTAGCGCGACGTCGATGATCATGTCCTCCTGGCCCCCGACGTAGCCGAGTTCACCGACCCGCTGCAGGATCTCGTGCGCGGGCACGCCGTAGCGCTCGGCGGCCCGTTCGGCGTGCAGCAGGAAGCTGCTGTAGACGCCGGCCCAGCCCTGCACGATCGCGGGCCGGTCCATCTTCGGCCACCGTGGCAGGAACGGCCTGACAACCTCCTCCGCGGCCGCGAGCACGCCGCCGACGTCGACGCCGGTCTGCACGCCGAGGTGATCGAAGGTCGCCGCGAGCACCTCGGTAGGGGAGTTGCCGGCCCCGGCACCCAGCGCGCAGAGCGCGCCGTCGACCTGCCGGGCGCCGTGCTGGTAGGCCAGCACCGAGTTGGCCACGCCCAGGGAGAGGTTCTGGTGGCCGTGGAAGCCGATCTCGGCCTGGTCGCCGATCTCCGCGTACATGGCCTGGATCCGCTCCTGCGCGTCGCCGTGGGTGGCCTCCTGCACCCCGGCCGCGATCAGGGCGATCTCGTCCACGCGGGAGAACCCGTAGTTGAACGAGGACCCGCCCAGGCCGTCGCCGTGGGTGACCTCGATGACCTCCACGCCGGCCGCGTCCAGCGCGTGCACGGTGGCGCGGACCTGCTCCTCGGTGAACTGGTGCGCCATCAGCCGCAACGCGTAATCGACAAATTGCTTGTCGCGCGGTATCAGAAGTTCCGCCTGGGG
>JBKQTJ010000157.1:0-31141 GCA_052143255.1 Streptosporangiaceae bacterium
GTTCCGGGCGCACCGGGCCGGTCATGGTCCGCTGGTACATCCACAGGATGTAGATCGCCGCCAGGATGATGCCCGCCGTTGCGAAAATCGCTGCCGCCTCATACCGGGTGAAGGTACCGACGAGCACCAGGAACTCGCTGACGAAGGTGGACAGGCCTGGCAGCGCCAGGCCGGCCAGGCCGGCGACCAGGAACAGTCCGGCCAGAACCGGCGCCACCTTCTGCACGCCGCCGTAGTCTGCGATCAGGTGCGAGCCGCGCCTGGACACCAGGAACCCGGCCAGGATGAACAGGGCGCCGGTGGCGAAGCCATGGTTGACCATGTAGAGCGTGGCGCCGGTCTGGCCCTGGCTGGTCATGGCGAAGATGCCCAGCGTGATCAGGCCCATGTGGGAAACGGACGTGTACGCGATCAGCCGCTTGATGTCCGCCTGGCCGATCGCGACGATCGCTCCGTAGAGCACGCCGATCACGGCCAGCACAATGATCAGGGGCGTGAAGTAGTGCGATGCGGCCGGGAACAGGTCCAGGCAGTACCTGAGCATGCCGAACGTGCCGACCTTGTCAAGCACGCCAACAAGGAGCACCGCCGCGCCTGGCTGGGCAGACGTTGCCGCATCCGGCAGCCACGTGTGGAAAGGCCACAACGGCGCCTTGATCGCGAAGGCGATGAAGAAGCCCAGGAACAGCCACTTCTGCGAAGTCGGGCTCAGCGCCAGGTGGGTGAGCTGGCTGAACAGGAACGTGCCGTGGCTGCCGCCGTGAAGCGAGTAGACGTACAGCGCGATCACGGCGACGAGCATGAGCAGGCCGCCCAGCAAGCTGTACAGCAGGAACTTGACCGCCGCGTACTGCCGCTGGCCGACGCCGAAGCTGCCGATCATGAAGTACATCGGCACCAGCATGGCCTCGAAGAAGACGTAGAACAGGAATACGTCGGTGGCGGCGAATACGCCGATCATCATGGTCTCGAGTATCAGCATCAGCTCGAAGTAGGTCTTCGCGCTGCGCGTGCGCGGTGCCGTGCGGCGAACTGGCTCACTACTGTCCGCCGGGTCGTCGCCGACGGCGGCGCCGGTGGCGGAAACGGCGGCCGCGGCGCCATCCTCGACGTCATTCCACGAAGCCAGCACGACCACAGGCATCAAGATGGCCGTCATCACGATCAGCACGAGCGCGATGCCGTCCGCCCCGACCGCGTAGTGCACGCCGAACTGCGGGATCCACTGATAGACCTGCTGGAACTGGAATCTGGGTCCGCCGGGCTTGAACTGGACGGCCATCGCGATGGTGACGGCCAGGGTAGCGATGGTGGCGACCAGGGCGATCCGCTTCACCAGCAGGTCGCGGGCACGCCGCTCAGCCAGGCTGCCGGGCGCTGACCTGCCCGGTGTCAGCGCGACCGCGACCGCGCCAACCAGCGGGATCGCGCCCGCCACGGTCAGCCAGGGAAAAGTGCTCATCAGATCCGCAGCCTCACCAGCTCTAGAGTCTCACCAGCAGGAGCGCGCCGATCAGCAGCACGGCTCCGACCAGCATGGATAGCGCGTACGAACGGACGAACCCGGACTGGATCTTGCGCAGCCGTCCGGAAGACCCGCCGAAGGTCGCTGCCACCGTGTTGACCAGGCCATCCACGCCCCGGTTGTCGAAGTACACCGACAGCCGGGTCAGCCACTGGCCCGGACGCATCAGCAGCCCTTCGTTGATCGCGTCGCCGTACAGGTCCTTCCGCGCAGCCACGGTGACCAGGTTGCCGGCCGGCGCGGCAACCGGCACCTCGCGCCGCCCGTACAGCGCCCACGCGATTGCCACCCCGATCGCCACCAGCACCAGCGTCGCGACACCAGCCCTTGTCCAGATGCCATGCGTTGTCGGCGGCACGCCCGTCACCGGGCCGAGGAAGTTCAGCAGCCGGTTTCCGAGGATCAGGAAGCCGCCGGCCGCCACCGAGCCGATGGCGAGCACGATCATGGGCGAGGTCATGATCGGGGGCGCCTCGTGTGGATGCACCTTCTCGTCCCAGCGCCGCTCACCCAGGAAGGTCATGAACATCACCCGCGTCATGTAGAACGCGGTGATACCAGCGCCGATGAGGGCCGCGGTACCGAGCAGGGCGCCCTGCGTGCCGCCCTGAGCAAAGGCAGCGTCGATGATGGGGTCCTTAGTGAAGAAGCCGGACAGCGGCGGCACGCCGATGATCGCCAGGTACCCGAGCGCGAAAGTCACAAAGGTGATCGGCATGACCTTCGCCAGGCCGCCGAAGCGGCGCATGTCGACCTCGTCGTCCATCTCGTGCTTCACCGAGCCCGCGCCGAGGAACAATCCGGCCTTGAAGAAGCCGTGCGCGAGCAGGTGCGCGATCGCGAATACATAGCCAGCCGGGCCGAGGCCGGCCGCGAGCATCATGTAGCCGATCTGGCTCATGGTGGAGCCGGCCAGTGCCTTCTTGACGTCGTCCTTGGCGCACCCGATAATCGCGCCCCAAAGCAGCGTCACCGCCCCGACGATCGCAACGGCGAGCCTGGCGTCGGCGGACAAGTTGAAGATCGGGGCCGACCTGACGATCAGGTAGACCCCGGCCGTGACCATGGTGGCCGCGTGGATCAGCGCGGACACCGGGGTCGGGCCCTCCATCGCGTCCAGCAGCCAGGACTGCAGCGGCACCTGGGCCGACTTCCCGCAAGCTCCGAGCAGCAGCAGCAGTCCGATCGCCAGCACGACGCCGTGGCTCGCGGCCGGCACAGCCCTGAAGACCCCGGTGAACGTGACAGTGCCGAACTGGGCGAACATCAGCATGATGGCCAGCGAGAGGCCGACGTCCCCGACCCTGTTCGCGATGAATGCTTTCTTGGCCGCCACGGCCGCGGCCGGCTTGTACTGCCAGAAGCCGATCAGCAGGTAAGAGGCGAGGCCCACGCCTTCCCAGCCCACATACAGGACGAGATAGTTGCTGCCCAGTACAAGCAGCAGCATCGCCGCCAGGAACAGGTTCATGTAGCCGAAGAACCGGCGCCGCTCCGGGTCGTGCGACATGTAGCCGACGGCGAAGATGTGGATGAGCGACCCGACGCCGGTGATGAGCAGGACGAAGCAGATGGACAACTGGTCGAGCCGCAAGCCCAGCGGAATCTGGAAGCGGCCGACGTTGATGAACTGGTAAACGACCAGCTCACGGGACCGCTGCGCAGCGGGGTAGCCGAGCATCTGAACGAATGCCGCCACCGCATAGCAGAACGCCAGCACCGGCATGGCGACGCCGATCAGGTGCCCGAAAGAGTTAGTCCGCTTGCCGCCCAGCAGCAGGATTGCCGCGCCGGCCAGCGGCAGCAATAGGAGCAGCCACGCGGCGTCCTGGATCCCGGTCGCGTGCAAGCTGGCCAGGGCCGCCGACGGCACGAGCGCCCGGCTCGCTGATGCATGCAGCGCCTGGCCGCTGCTCGCGGCCGCGAGCAGCGGCATGGCGCTGTGGACTGAGCCGGTCATGGCTCCCTTTCGGTCAGTACTTCATCAGGTTCGCGTCGTCCACCGACGCGGACCTGCGGGCGCGGAAAATGGTGGTCAGGATCGCCAGGCCGACCACGACCTCGGCGGCGGCCACCACCATTACGAAGAAGGCGATGACCTGCCCGTCGAGCGCGTTATGCATCCGGGCGAACGTGACGAACGCGAGGTTAGCGGCGTTGAGCATGAGCTCGACGCACATGAAGACCACGATCGCGTTCCGCCGGACCAGCACGCCGACGGCGCCGATCACGAACAAGATCACCGACAGCGCTATGAAATGGGCCGGGCTGACCATTACTGATCACCTGCTTCCTGACCGGGAGGCAGGGCGTCTTCTGGCGCGGTCCTGGGCTGGCCGCTAGCGGTCGGCAGCCTGGCGCCCCCGACGGCCGGCTGATCGGCGGGAACTGTCACGCCCGACAGCACCGGACTCACCGACAGTTCGGACTGGCTGCCGTCAGGGAGCAACGCGGGCATGTGCACCGCATTGTGCCGGGCGTAGGTACCGGGCCCGGGAAGCGGAGTGGGCCGCCCGCTGGCAACCCTTCGGGCGGCCAGACTGCGCTGAGTCGGTTTGGGGCCGATTCGCTCACGGTGCGCGAGTACCATCGCGCCAACCGCGGCGGTGATCAGCAGGGCGCTGGTGATCTCGAACGGGTACAGGTACCTGGTGAAGATCAGGTTGGCCAGCGCGGTCACGTTCCCGTCGCCGAATTTGGCCGAGACCGGCTTCGCTGGGCCGATGGCCGCGTGACCGACCACCAGGGCCAGGAGCACTAGCAACGCGATCCCGCCTATGGCCGCCCACAGTCGCTGGCCCCTGATCGTCTCGATCACCGAGTCAGCCGCGCTAATACCGACGATCATCAGCACGAACAGGAACAGCATGAGCACGGCACCGGTGTAGACGATGACCTGGACAAAGGCGAGGAACGGCGCGCCGAGCATCGCATACAGCACGGCCAGGGAGAGCATCACGACGGCCAGCAGCATCGCGCAGTGCACTGCCTTGCGGGCGAGCACCATGCCGAGAGCGGCCGCAACCGAGATGATCGCTAGCACCCAGTAGGCGACCAGCCTCGTCGTCTCGGCCGCCGGCCCTGCCAGCACAATGGGATGGATCACTGCACATCTCCCGCCTGCGCGGGCCCGTCCGCCGCTGGCCGGTCCTGCGCTGGCTCCTGCTGTGGTGGCCAGTCCTGCACTGGCCCCTCCTGGACTGGGTTGCGCGGGCTGGGGTCGGGCTCGCTGGCGGCGAGCATGGCGCCGAGCCGGTAATAGTCCTCTTCGGTCTCACCCAGGCGCATCGGGTGCGGGGGCGCTTCCATGCTCGCCTGCAGGGGAGCCACGAGCTGCTCCTTGGTCCAAATCAGGCTTTCCCTGCTGTCATCGGCCAGCTCATAGTCGTTGGTCATGGTCAGCGCCCTGGTCGGGCATGCCTCAATGCATAGCCCGCACAGGATGCAGCGCAGGTAGTTGATCTGGTAGACGCGCCCGTACCGCTCGCCGGGAGAATACCGCTCCTCTGGCGTGTTGTCCGCGCCCTCGACATAGATCGCGTCTGCCGGGCAGGCCCATGCGCATAGCTCACAGCCGATGCACTTCTCCAGCCCGTCCGGCCACCTGTTGAGCTGGTGCCTGCCGTGGAACCGGGGCGCCGTCGGCCGCTTCTCCTCGGGGTACTCGACGGTGTCTACCTTCTTGAACATCTGCCGGAAAGTGACGCCGAAACCCTTGACCGAGTTGAGGAACTCAGGCACCGGTGCCCCCCTTCGTGAGCACGGGCTCAGCCGGGCCGCCCAGGCCGACACCGTGGTAGTGCGGCAGATCCAGGGGCGGGGTCGGGAACCGGGCAGCCGCCCCGGCAGCCTGGCCGAGGTCGGCTGCGCCGGCTTCCGCCGCGAGTTCCGCTTCGCGCTCCGCTCGCTGGCCCGCCGATTCCCAGCGCCACAGCAGCAACAGGATTACCACCACGATCGCGCCAGCCACCAGGTAGATACCGGTGCTGCCGCCCTGACGCCGGTACACCCTGGCGGTCGCGACCACCAGTGTCCAGCCGAGCGCGACCGGGATAAGCACCTTCCACCCCAGCTTCATCAGCTGGTCGTAGCGGATCCGCGGCAGCGAGCCGCGCAGCCAGAAGAAGAAGAAAATGAATGCTGTCAGCTTGCCGAGGAACCACAGCACCGGCCACCAGCCGCTGTTGGAGCCAGACCACACCGAAAGCGGCCAGGGCGCCCGCCAGCCGCCGAGGAACAACGTCGTGGCCAGCGCGGACACGGTGATCATGTTGACATACTCAGCGAGCTGGCCGATCGCGAACTTCAGCGACGAATACTCGGTGTGGTAGCCGCCGACGATCTCGCCTTCCCCCTCGGGCAGGTCGAAGGGGAGGCGGTTGGTCTCGCCGACCATCGTGACGATGTAGATGAGGAACGAGGGAAGCAGCAGGATCGCGAACCAGGACGGCCAGTGCAAGATGACGCCGAACAGATGAAATTCCGGTCCGTGGATCTGCGCCGCCACGATCTGAGACGTCGACAGTGAGCTTGCATACAAGAACACCGGCACGAAGGCCAGGCCCATCGCGATCTCGTAGCTGATCACCTGCGCGGACGAGCGCAGGCCGCCGAGCAGCGAGTACGGCGACTGGGCCGACCAACCGGCCAGCACGATTCCGTACACGCCCAGCGAGCTCATCGCCAGGATCAGCAGCACCGCCACCGGCAGATCGGTGAGCTGGAGTGGCGTGCGAACGCCGGCAATCGAGACGATCGGCCCCCACGGGATGACCGCGAAGGCGATGAAGGCCGGGATGGCCGAGACGGCCGGCGCCATAAAGAACAGCACCTTGTCCACGCCGCGCGGGAAGATGTCCTCTTTCAGCGCTAGCTTGATGCCGTCCATCAGGGACTGCAGCAGGCCGAACTTCCCGGCCCGGTTCGGGCCGGGCCGCTGTTGCATACGGCCGATGACGCGGCGCTCAGCCCAGATAGCTATCAGCGTGCCGAGCATCAGGAAGACGAAGATGATGAGGACCTTGAGGATAACCAGCCACCAGGGATCGTGACCGAAGCTGGCCAGGGTGGGCACGTTCGAAACCGCCGCGGGGCTCCGAGACGACGCTAGGCCAGTCATTCCGCGCTCCTCAGCGATACCACGGTGCCGTGTCCGGCGCCGAGCTGTCGGCGGACAGCGCTGCCCGCTGCGTTGGCAGGCAGCCAGACGACCCGGTCAGGCATGTCGGCGATCTCCACGGGAACGGTTATTGCGCCGTGGCCGGTTGCCACGGTTACCTTGCCACCGTCTGCCGTGCCGGCCTCGGCCGCGGTAGCCGCCGACATCCGCGCGACGGCGGCGCGCGCCGTGCCCGCGAGATTGGGCTCGCCGTCCTGCATGCGGCCGGCGTCGAGCAGATTATGCCAGGTAGCCAGCAGCGCGCTGCCCGCGCCCGGATGCCGCAGCGATTTCGCGCTCCCGACGCCGGACGCCTCGGATACCCGTTCCGGGCTGGCGGTAGCCGGCGACAGGGCAACAGACTGCCTCAGCATGGTCAGCTCGCGCCGGGCGGACGCGGCGTCGGGCAGGCCCAGGTGCACGTCCATCTCATCAGCGAGCGCAGCCAGTACGTCAAGGTCCGTGCGGGCGGCCGGAACCGACAGTGCGGCAGTGAACGAGCCCGGCCTGCCCTCCCAGTTCACGAACGTGCCCTGCTTCTCCGCCACCGCCGCGACCGGGAACACCACGTCCGCGCGGTCGGTGACGGCGCTCACGCGCAGTTCGAGGCTGACGACGAAGCCGGCCGCCTCGATCGCAGCCAGGGCCGCGGCCGGATCGGGCAGGTCGTACGGGTCGACCGCGCCGATCAGCAGCGCTTCGATGTCGCCGCGAGCCGCCGCGGCCAGGATCTCGCCAGTGCTGAAGCCGGGATCGGCCGGGAGCGAGCCGATACCCCAGGCCCTGGCAACTTCGCCGGTGACCGCCGATTCGCCGATCTGGCGGCCGCCGGGCAGCAAGTTCGGCAGCGCCCCTGCCTCAATCGCGCCGCGTTCGCCGGCCCGGCGCGGGATCCAGGCAAGCGTGGCCCCGGTCCGGGCGGCCAGTCTCGCCGCGGCGGACAGGGCGCCGGGAACCTCGGCCAGCCGTTCGCCGGCGAGTATCACGGCGCCAGGCTGTCGCAGACTACGTGCCGCCGCGACGCCGTCGTCATCCTGGTCGGCCAGTGCCGCAAGCGCGGCCGCCTCGGCGCCCGGCACGGTCGGCAGCAACACCCCTGACAGCTTCTGCAGGCCGTGACTGGCGAGCGCGGCCAGGGAGTAGACAGTGGTGGTGCCGGAGCGCGTTGCCTTGCGCAGCCGGAGGAACACGATCGGGCACTCCTCCTCCGGCTCGAACCCAGCCAGCAGCACAGTCGGCGCCTTCTCGAGCGCGACGTAGCTGAGCCCGCGGCGCCCGGCCACGTGCTCGGCCAGGAACTGCAGTTCCTCAGCCGAGTGCGGCCTGGCCCGCATGTCGACGTCGTTGCTGGCCAGGGCCACCCTGGCAAACTTGGCGTAGGCGTAAGCGTCCTCCAGCGTGAGGCGGCCGCCGGGCAGCACGCCAGCCCGGCCGCGCGCGGCGAGCAGTCCGCGCGCGGCGGCTAGCAAGGCTTCCGGCCAGGAAGCCGGCTGTAGCACACCGCCGGCGTCGCGGACCAGCGGCGAGACCAGCCGGTCCGGCTCGGTGGCGTAGCTGAACGCCCACCTGCCCTTGTCGCAGTTCCACTCCTCGTTGACCGCGGGCTCGTTGCCCGCCAGCCGCCGGGTGACCACACCCCTGCGGTGGTCGGTCCGCTGCCGGCAGCCGGCCGCGCAGTGCTCGCAGACGCCGGGCGTGGAAACAAGATCGAACGGCCTGGCCCGGAACCGGTACGACGCTCCGGTGAGCGCCCCGACCGGACAGATCTGCACGGTGTTGCCAGAGAAGTAGGAGTCAAACGGCACGCCGTCGGCGACTCCGACCTGCTCCTGCGGACCCCGCTTGATGAGCTCGATCTGCGGGTCGCCGGCAATCTGGTCGGCGAAGCGGGTGCACCGGGCGCACTGAATGCACCGCTCCCGGTCGAGCAGCACCTGAGCAGACAGCGCGATCGGCTTAGCGAATGTTCGCTTGGCGCCAGTGAACCTGGTCTCGCCCTGGCCGGTGGACATGGCCTGGTTCTGCAGCGGGCATTCGCCGCCCTTGTCGCACATCGGGCAGTCAAGCGGGTGATTCACCAGCAGCAGCTCCATCATGCCGCGCTGTGCCTTCTCCGCTACTGGGGAGGTCAGCTGGGTGCGCACCACCATGCCGTCGGTGACCGTAGTGGTGCAGGACGCCGGCGGCTTCGGCTGCCCCTCGACGTGTACCAGGCACTGACGGCAGGCACCGACGGCATCGAGCAGCGGATGGTCGCAGAACCTGGGGATCTGAATGCCGAGCAGTTCGGCCGCGCGGATCACCAGCATGCCCTTGGGCACGGTGATCTCGAATCCGTCGATAGTGACGGCGACACCGTCGGCCGGCTTCACCAGCTCACCCTGAGCTGCACCCGTCGCCATCGGCCCAGCATGCTGCGGCGTCGGGTCGGGAGCACTTGATGGCGTCTGCACTGTCATCGGGCGGACTCCATGGCAAATAGCGTTGACGCGGCCGGGTCGAACGGGCAGCCGCCCTGCCGCAGGTGCTCGAGATACTCATCCCGGAAGTACTTGATCGACGACCCGACCGGCGACTGAATCGAATCGCCCAGTGCGCAGAACGACCGGCCGGTGATGTTGTCGCAGATGTCCAGCAGCTTGTCCAGGTCGCCCTGGCTGCCCTCGCCGCGCTCCAGCTGGTCGAGGAGCTGGACTACCCAGTAGCTTCCCTCGCGGCACGGCGTGCACTTCCCGCAGGACTCATGCTCGTAGAACTGGATCCAGCGCAGGGTCACGCGTACCACGCAGGTTGTTTCGTCGAAGAGCTGGATCGACCGGGTGCCGAGCATGGACCCGGCGGCCGCCACCGACTCGTAATCCAGCGGCACGTCCAGGTGCGCGTCGGTGAACAGCGGCGTGGAGGAGCCGCCGGGGGTCCAGAACTTCAGCCGGTGACCGGCGCGGATGCCGCCAGCCAGGTCAAGCAGCTCGCGCAGGGTAGTGCCTAGCGGTGCCTCGTACTGGCCAGGTGTCGTGACGTGACCGGACAACGAGAAGATGCCGAACCCCTTGGACTTCTCCGTGCCGAAAGCCGCAAAATCCGCAGCGCCATTGTTGATGATGTAGGGCACCGTGGCGATCGACTCGACATTGTTGACCACCGTGGGGCAGGCGTACAAGCCGGCGATCGCCGGGAACGGCGGCTTCAGCCTGGGCTGACCGCGGTATCCCTCCAGCGACTCGAGCATTGCGGTCTCCTCACCGCAGATGTAGGCGCCGGCCCCCGCGTGCACGATGACGTCGAGGCTGAAGCCAGAGCCCAGGATGTCCCGGCCAAGATAACCGGCCGCATAGGCCTCGGCCACGGCAAAGTGCAGCCTTCTGATGACGTGCAGGACCTCGCCGCGCACGTAGATGAAGGCTCGCTCGGCCCGGATCGCATACGCGGCGATGACCATGCCCTCAATGAGTGCCTGCGGATTGGCCAGCAGGGTCGGCATGTCCTTACAGGCGCCCGGTTCCGACTCGTCTGCATTCACGACCAGGTAATGCGGCTTGCCGTCACCTTGGGGGATGAAGCCCCATTTGAGCCCGGTCGGGAAGCCGGCCCCGCCGCGACCGCGTAGCACGGAGTCCTTCATCACCTGAATGACCTGGTCCGGTTCGGTGGCCAGGGCCTTAGGCAGTGCCTGGTAACCGCCGTCGCGCCGGTAGGCGGCCAGCGTGAACGAGTCGGGCTCGTCCCAATGCGCGGTCAGCTCCGGGGTCAAGATCGTGGTCATCGCGTGCTCCCGTTGCTCGGACCGCTGCCATCGGGGGTCCAGCCGTGTTCCCTGGCGATCCGCAGGCCAGCCAGCGAAGCCGGGCCGGCGGTGTGACCGCTCGCGGCCAGATCGTCGGGGAACCCAGCCAGGATCCACCCGGCCTGCTTCCAGGTGCACAGCCGCGGCGCGCCGCGAGTTGGCGCCACATCGGTCCCGGCGCGCAAGCCGTCCACCAGGTCCCTGGCCGCAGCCGGAGTCATGTTGTCGAAGAACTCCCAGTTGACCATGACGACCGGCGCGTAATCGCAGGCGGCGTTGCATTCCAGGTGCTCAAGAGTGATCTTGCCGTCGGCGGTTGTCTCGTCGTTGCCGACGCCCAGGTGCTCCTGGAGATCGGCAAAGATAGCGTCGCCGCCCATCACCGCGCACAACGCGTTGGTACAGACGCCGACGTGATACTCGCCGACAGGCCGGCGTTTGAACATGGTGTAGAAAGACACGACCCCGGTGACGTCCGCCTCGGTGAGGCCAAGCTGCCTGGCGCAGAACTCGATTCCGTCTTCCGACACATAGCCTTCGTCAGCCTGCACCAGGTGCAGCAGCGGCAGCAGGGCCGAGCGCGCCTTGGGATACCTGCCGATGATCTCGGCGGCCTGCGGTACAAGCCGGGCGCGTGCTTCCTCACTCAGCGCCATTACCTGTCTACGCCCCCCATCACGGGATCGATGCTGGCGACCGCCGCGATGATGTCGGCCACCAGGCCGCCTTCGCACATCACGGACACCGACTGCAGGTTGGTAAAGGAAGGGTCACGGAAGTGGACCCGGTACGGCCGGGTGCCACCGTCGCTGACGGCGTGGCAGCCAAGCTCGCCGCGGGGCGATTCCACGGCAGTGTAGGTCTGCCCGGCCGGTACCCGGAAGCCCTCGGTGACGAGCTTGAAGTGGTGGATCAGCGCTTCCATGGACTGGCTCATGATGTGCGCGATGTGGTCGGGCGAGTTGCCCATTCCGTCCGGCCCCAGTGCCAGCTTCGCCGGCCAGCCGATCTTGGCGTCGCCGATCATGACCGGCTGGTCCACCCGGCCGGGTCCGGCGAGGCGGTCCACGCACTGCCCGATGATGCGCAGCGACTGGTCCATCTCGTCCATCCGGACCAGGTACCTGCCGTAAGCGTCCGCGCTGGTCTGCACCGGCACGTCGAACTCATAGGTCTCATATCCGCAGTACGGCTGGCTCTTGCGCAGGTCCCAGGGCAGCCCGGTGGCGCGCAATACCGGCCCGGTGACGCCGAGCGACATGCAACCTGTCATGTCCAGGTAGGCGATCTTCTTGGTCCGGGCCAGGAAGATGGGTGCGGCATCGAACAGGGCCCGGATCTCGCCTAGCAGACCGGGCAGCACTCGCAGGTAATCGCGCAGCCGCTCGATCGCGCCGGACGGCAGGTCCATTGAAACGCCGCCGGGCCGGATGTAGGCGTGATTCATCCGCAAGCCGGTGATCAGCTCGAACAAGTCGAGCGTCTTCTCCCGCTCGCGCATCCCGTACAGGAAGACGCTCGTCGCGCCGAGTTCCAGGCCCATCGTGCCGACTGCGGTCAGGTGCGAGGAGATCCGGTTCAGCTCCATCATCAGCACCCGGATGATGGTGGCCCGCTCCGGGATCTCGTCTTCGATGCCCAGCAGCTTCTCCACCGCGAGGCAGTAGGCAGTCTCGTTGAACAGCGGGGACAGGTAATCCATCCGGGTGCAGAACGTCGTCCCCTGCGTCCAGGTACGGAACTCCATGTTCTTCTCGATGCCGGTGTGCAGATACCCGATCACCGGCCGCAGTTCGGTGACGGTCTCGCCGTCGAGAGTGAGGATCAGCCGGAGCACGCCGTGAGTCGAGGGGTGCTGCGGGCCCATGTTGACGACCAGGCGCTCGTCGCTGGACTGCTCGCCGGTGCCAGCGGCCGCCGCGATGACCTCGTCCCAGTCCTCACCGCCGACGTGATAGACCCGGCCCTCGTCATAGTCGTCCTCTGTGCCCGTCGCGGTGGCGCCGCGGGCCTGATGGTCAGCCGGGGCGGTCATTCGTAAGACCTCCGCTCCTCGGGCGGCGGTATGGTCGCGCCGCGGTACTCAACTGGGATGCCGCCAAGCGGGTAGTCCTTGCGCTGCGGGTGGCCGCGCCAGTCATCGGGCATCTCGATCCTGGTCAGCGCCGGGTGACCGTCGAAGATCAGGCCGAAGAAGTCCCAGGTCTCGCGCTCGTGCCAGTCGCACGTCGGATAAATGCCGGTCAGCGACGGCACATGCGGGTCGGCGTCGGGTGCGGTGACCTCAACGCGCAGCCGTCGGTTATGCGTGATCGACAGCAGGTGATACACCGCGTGGAGCTCCGCGCCATGCTCGGCCGGATAGTGCACCCCGCAGACGCCGAGGCATAGCTCGAAAGCCAGCTTCGGGTCATCCCGCAGCCGGGACGCCACGGCCAGCAAGTGCTCCCTGCGGACGTAAAAGCTCAGTTCACCGCTGGCGACAATGACCTGCTCTACTGCGTCGTCGAAGCTGGCCCCGGCCGCAGCCAGCCCGGTGGCCAGCGCATCGGCTACGTCATCGAAATAGGACCCGTAGGGCCGCGGACTGGCCAGCCGCGGCGCCCTGCGGACCTGAAGGCCGCCGTAGCCCGAGGTGTCACCGGTTGTGCGGGCGCCGAACATGCCCGTGCGGGACACCTGCTCGGCCAGCCGCTCGCGGCCGGCCACCGCAGCCGGATCGGCGCCGGACCCCTGCCCTGCCTCGTCTTGGCCGGTCACTGACCCGTCCCCGGATGCTGGGCGAGGGCGGAGTCGTGCAGCAACGGCAGCCGGCGTAGCCGTGCCTGTTCGAGCTCAGTGACCTCGCGCTCGCGGTTGACGCCCAGCTTCATATTCTGGATCTTGTCGTGCAGCTTGACGATGGCGTCCAGCAGCATTTCCGGCCGCGGCGGGCAGCCCGGCAAGTAGATGTCGACCGGGACGACGTGATCCACGCCCTGCACGATCGCGTAGTTGTTGAACATGCCGCCACTGGACGCGCAGACGCCCATCGAGATGACCCACTTCGGGTCGGCCATCTGGTCGTAGATCTGGCGCAGCACCGGGGCCATCTTCTGGCTGACCCGGCCTGCCACGATCATCAGGTCGGCCTGACGCGGCGTATTCGAGGCCCGCTCCATGCCGAACCTGGCCAGGTCATGCCGCGGGCCACCGGTCGCCATCAGCTCGATGGCGCAGCACGCAAGCCCGAACGTGGCAGGCCACACCGAGCTCTTCCTCGCGTACCCGGCCAGCTTCTCGACCGTGGTCAGCAGAACGCCGCTTGGCAGCTTTTCCTCTAGTCCCATGCCCTAGTCCCACTCCAGACCGCCGCGCCGCCAGACATAGACGTACGCGACGAGCACCGTGGCAATAAAGGTGAACATCTCCACCAGGCCGAAGACGCCGAGCTTGTCGAAGTAGACCGCCCACGGGTACAGGAAGATGATCTCTATATCGAAGACGATGAACAGCATCGCCGTGAGGTAGTACTTGACCGGGAACCGGATCCCGCTGGCCTGCCTGGTCGGCTCGATACCGCACTCGTAGGCCTCTAGCTTCGCCCTGTTCCACCGCTTGGGACCCGTCACCGCCCCCAGGATCAGCGAGAAGACGGCGAACACGGCCGCCAGCGCGCCGAGTACCAGAATCGGTATATACAGGCTCATCGCCCCGCCACTCCCCTATCTCGGCTATGCCGCCGGCGTCATCTTAGACACCGCATTGATCAGGCGATCCACGGCATCGCCACCTTTGGCCTCGGTCAGGTTGCCGAGGAACTTCATGGTGAACCGCATCACCCACGGGCGCTTCACCCCGTGCCTGGTCGCGAACTGCATGAAGGACGGCTTGCCGATCAGCTCGACGAAGACCCGGCCAAGGGTGTAGTAGCCGCCGTAGGCATCCTTCAGCTGCGCCGGGTAGGTCTGCAGCACCCGCTCCCGGCTGGCCGCCGTGGGCCTGGCAAGCGCCTGGGTGATCACCCGGGCAGCGATCTCGCCCGACTCCAGCGCATAGGCAATGCCCTCACCATTGAACGGGTTGACCATGCCGCCGGCGTCGCCGGCGAGCAGCAGTCCCCTGGTGTAGTGCGGCGTCCGGTTGAACCCCATCGGCAGCGCTGCGCCGCGCACCGGCTGGGTCCTGTTCTCTTCGGTGAATCCCCACTCCGCGGGCATGGCTGCTAGCCACCGCCGCAGCAGCGCCCGGTAGTCGATCTCGCCGAAGCCGGTTGAGGTGTTGAGCAGGCCAAGGCCGACATTCGAAGTGCCGTCGCCCATTCCGAAGATCCAGCCGTAGCCGGGCAGCAGTGAGTTACCGTCCCAGAGGTCGAGCCAGGCCTCCAGGTAGTCATCGTCGTGCCGGGGAGACTTGTAGTAGCTGCGGACAGCTACGCCCAGTGGCCGGTCGTCGCGTTTGTGCAGGCCCATCGACACCGACAGGCGGGATGAGTTGCCATCAGCGGCAACGACCAGCGGAGCACGGTAGTGCTGGCCGGATTTGCTGATCACCCCGGCGATGCGACCTGTCCTGTCATCAAGGACCGGTCCGGTGATCATGACGCCCTCGGATAGCCGGGCACCGGCCTTCTGGGCGTGCCTGGCCAGAATCTGGTCGAAGTCCGTTCTGGTGCGGACCAGGCCGTAGCCGGGATAGCTGGACAGGTCGGGCCAGTCGAGCTCGATGCGGCCGCCGCCGCCGATGATGCGAAGGCCCCTGTTCCGGAGCCAGCCGTCGCGCTCGGCCATCGGCACGCCCATCGCCGTGAGCGCCTTGACCGCGCGCGGCGTCAGGCCGTCGCCGCAGACCTTCTCCCGCGGGTAGCTGGTCTTCTCCAGTACCAGGACGTCCAGTCCGGCGCTCGCCAGGTAGTAGGCCACCGCAGAGCCTGCGGGGCCACCGCCGACGACGATGACATCTGCGCTGTCGGCAGGCTGCGCAGCCACTCCAGTGCGGCTCGCCTGCCTGGCACCGGAACGCGGCACGCGAGTCCGGGCGTCCCGAGGATCGGCGTTCCCGGACCGCGGCGACGCGATCGGGGGCTCGGCGTCTGCAGGCACCGCAGTGGCGTGCGCGGTGTTAGTGCCGTCCTGGGGGGCCAAGTCTGGCGTGCCGGCTGGGGGTGATTGCTCGGTCACGGACCCGTCCTGACTGTTCTTGTGAACCTCTTCACAAGAGCTTTCGAAGTGCAGTCTAGTCCTGGCAGGTTGGCGCCAGGACGGGGCCCCGCGTGCGCACCTGAGTCCGCCCGGCGCGACCCCGTTCCCTTTTATCGTGCCTTACCCGGGCCGGCGGGCTTCGTGCAGCGCGACCACGCCGAGGGTCAGGTTCCGCCAGCTCACCTCGGACCAGCCAGCGGCAGCCAGCTGGCCGGCCAGGACGTGCTGCGGTGGCCAGTCCTTGATGGATTCGGCTAGGTAGTCATAGGCCTCTGCGTTGCCGGACAGCCGCCTGGCGACAGCCGGCAGTGCCCTGGTCAGGTACTGCTCATACAGCGCGTTGAGCCGTTTCACCGGCAGGTGGCTGAACTCGCAGATAACCAGGCGGCCGCCCGGCCGGGTGACCCGCAGCATCTCCGCCAGCGCCTGACCGGTGCCGGCGACGTTCCGCAGCCCGAACGAGATCGTCACGGCGTCGAAGACCGCATCCCGGAACGGCAGCGCGAGGGCGTCGCCGGCCGCGAAGCGCACCCCGCTGGCCGGGCGGCGCGCCCCGACCGACAGCATGCCGAGGGAGAAGTCGCAGGCTACGCACCGAGCGCCACGGGCGGTGAAGGTACGGGAGGAGGTTCCGGTACCGGCGGCAAGATCCAGTACGAGCTGGCCCGCTCCAGCCCCGACGGCCTTGGCCACGACCTGGCGCCAGCGCCTGTCCATGCCCAGCGACAGCGCATCGTTAAGCACGTCGTAGCGCTCGGCAACCCGGTCGAACATGGCCGAAACGTCGGCCGGTTTCTTGTCGAGCTGGGCTCGGGTCATGCCGACAGCCTGGCATATGCGGATCTGGGGCAGGCGCTGGCGTGGCCGGCATCCGCGCCCCGCAGCGTCGGCAGGCGGGAGGCCAGCCGCTCAGTTGTCGGTGATCATCGCGGCGCCGACGGTGGCGCTGGTGCCTTCGTCTATCAGGATCAGGCCGCCGGTCAGCCGGTTTCGCGAGTACGGATCGCAGAACAGCGGCTGGGTAACCCGGAGCGTCACCCGGCCGATCTCGTTGAGCTTGAGCTCCCCGGCATCCTCATCGCGATGCAGCGTATTGACATCCAGCCGGTAGTGCAGGTCCCGGACCATGGCCTTGACGGTCCGCGTAGTGTGCTTGACGATCACGCGGCTGCCGGGCGTGAGCGGCTTGGCGTCCGTCATCCAGCACAGCATTGCCTCGATATCCTGCGTCGCGGCCGGCTTGTTGTGCGGTCGGCAGAACATGTCGCCACGGGACACGTCCAGATCGTCGGCCAGCAATAGCGTGACCGACATAGGCGGGAACGCCTCAGTCACCGGTCCGCGCGCGGTGTCGATGCGGCTGATCGTGGTGGTGAGGCCGGACGGCAGGTGCATGATCTCGTCGCCGGTCTTGAGCACGCCACCCGCTACCTGGCCCGCGTAGCCACGGTAATCGTGCAGCTCCGGGTCGGTCGCCTGGTGCGGCCTGATCACGTACTGGACCGGGAACCGGACGTCGATGAGGTTGCGGTCCGAGGCGATGTGCACGTGCTCAAGGTGGTGAAGCAGCGACGGCCCGTCATACCACTGCATGTTGGCCGAGCGCTGCACCACGTTGTCACCGTGCAGCGCCGAGATCGGGATGAAGGTCAGGTCGCCGATCTCCAGCTTGGCGGCGAACGCGGTGAACTCCTCGACGATCCGGTCGAAGACCTCAGGGCTGTAATCGACTAGGTCCATCTTGTTGACCGCGAGCACCAGGTGCGGGACGCGGAGCAGGGTGGCCAGGAAGGCGTGCCTGCGGCTTTGCTCGGTCAGGCCGTTGCGCGCGTCCACCAGCACGACGGCCAGGTCGGCCGTGGATGCGCCGGTCACCATGTTGCGGGTGTACTGAACGTGACCGGGGGTGTCCGCGATGATGAACTTGCGGCGGGGGGTGGCAAAGTACCGGTACGCGACGTCGATGGTGATGCCCTGCTCGCGCTCGGCGCGCAGCCCGTCGGTTAGCAGCGCGAGGTTGGTGTACTCCTCGCCGCGCTCCTTGCTGGTCCGCTCCACCGCGGCGAGCTGGTCTTCAAAGATCGCCTTGGAGTCGAACAGCAGGCGGCCGATGAGCGTGCTCTTGCCGTCGTCCACCGAACCGGCGGTGGCTAGCCGCAAGATGTCCATGTGCCGGGTGACCTCGGCCGGGTTGCCGGGATCTGCGTGCATGGCCGTCATCAGAAGTAGCCCTCCCGCTTGCGGTCTTCCATCGCGGACTCACTGGCCCGGTCATCGGCCCGAGTCTGGCCGCGCTCGGTGATGCGCGTGGCGGAGATCTCCGCGATGACTTGTTCCACCGTCATGGCCGTCGAGGCCACCGCGCCGGTGCACGTCATGTCGCCGACCGTCCGGTACCGGACCCGGGCCTCGAACAATGGCTCGTCCTCCGACCTGCTGACGAACTCGTTTTCGGCAATGAGAATGCCGTCCCGCTCGAAGACCAGGCGCGAGTGCGCGAAGTAGATGGACGGGATCTCCAGCTGCTCCCTGGCGATGTAGTGCCAGATGTCGAGCTCAGTCCAGTTCGACAGCGGGAAGACCCGGATGTGCTCGCCGCGCCGGATCCGGGTGTTGTAGATGTTCCACAACTCCGGCCGCTGGTTCTTCGGGTCCCACTGGCCGAATTCGTCACGGAAGGAGAACACCCGCTCCTTGGCCCTGGCACGCTCCTCATCGCGGCGCGCCCCGCCGAATGCGGCATCGAACCTGTGCTCGGCGATCGCATCAAGCAGCGCGGTGGTCTGCAGCCTGTTCCGGCTTGCCCACCTGCCGGTCTCCTCCACGACCTTCCCAGCGTCAATGGCATCCTGCACCGACGCAATGACCAGCCGGGCGCCCAGCTCTGTCACCCGGCGGTCCCGGAACTCGAGCACTTCGGCGAAGTTGTGGCCAGTATCGACGTGCATGACCGGGAACGGGATCCTGGCCGGCCAGAACGCCCGCTCGGCCAGGGCCAGCATGACGATAGAGTCCTTGCCGCCGGAGAACAGCAGCACGGGCCGCTCGAACTCGGCAGCTACCTCGCGCATGACGTGGATCGACTCGGCCTCAAGGACGTCTAGCTGAGACATCAGGTAATCGGTGCGGCTTGGTGCCATCAGGAAAGCTCCGGATCCCTGGCTTGGTTAGTGTGCGGATCGGCTGGGCGGCTCGCGGCCTCGTAGCTACCCAAACCGGCTGTCGTGCTGCGCGCTGCCGATCGCGGTCAGTAGCTGATCGGCGCACTCTACCGGACAAATGAGGATATCAGGCACCGCTGGCTCCGGCTGGTTATACCGCAGCGCAGAGCCGTCGATCCTGGACGCGTGCAGCCCCGCAGCCCTGGCGACAGCTACCGGCGCGGCCGAGTCCCATTCGTACTGGCCGCCGCTGTGGACGTAAGCGTCCGCCTCGCCGGTGATGACGGCGGCAACCTTCGCCCCGGCCGAGCCCATGGGAACTAGCTCAGCCCCCAGCTCGCCGGCCATCTTCTGGACGAAACCGGGCGGCCGCGACCTGCTGACGAGCACGCGCATGGGGCCCTGAACACGGTCGGCCTGGCGGTTTGGCGGCTGTGCTGTGCTGAGCACGCGGCCTTGAGCCGGGAGCGCCACCGCCCCGGCAACCAGGTCGCCGTCCTGCCAGAGGGCTACGTGGACAGCCCAGTCGGAGCGGCCGGGCTCCCCGTATTCCCTGGTGCCATCTAGCGGATCAATGATCCACACGCGCCCGGCAGACAATCTGCCGAGGTTGTCGACGGCTTCCTCCGAGAGCACCGCGTCGGCCGGCCGGAGCCGTTGCAACTCCGCCGCCAGGAACTCCTGCGACCGAAGGTCGCCTTGCCGGCGAACGTCCGCGGCGGCCACGGGAGAACCGCCCGGCGATTCTCCGCTGCCTGCCGCTGTCGCGTACCCGGCAGCTGCCCGCAGGCTCAGCAGGAGCTGGCCAGCTGACGTGGCCAGATCACGGGCCAGCGCATCATCGCCGGGAAAGACCACGCACTCTCCATCCGGGAGACGGCACTGTGCCGCCAGCTCAGTAAGTGCGCGCCGCTTGCCCGCCGATAACCGACGCTGCCATGACATGACAGCCGCCTGCGCGCCACAGGTCATAATACCCGCAGTTCAGCGCTCATTGCCGAGCCGGCAATCAGCGGCGGTCGCGGGCCGGGCCTTTCACTGGGCAGCGTGGAATTCATTCTGCGCCGCATCGAGGCCGCGAGTGAGCAGCGCTTCGGCCGCCTCAGCCGCCCTGACCAGCACGTGCTGCAGCTCTTTCCGCTCGGCGGCGGAGAAGTCACGCAGCACGTAGTCGGCTGGATCCATCCGGCCGGGTGGCCGTCCGATGCCGATCCTGATCCGGTGGTAATTCCTGGTGCCGAGGGCAGAGGTAACCGAGCGCAGCCCGTTGTGGCCGTTGTCACCCCCGCCGAGCTTCAGTCGCACGGTGCCGAACGGAAGGTCAAGGTCGTCGTGCAGCACGACGATGCGCTCCGCCGGGATCTTGTAGAACGCGCGCACCGCGGCGATCGGACCGCCCGAGACGTTCATGAAGCTATTCGGCTTTGCCAGCACCGCAGCTACGCCCGACAGCACCGCCGAGGCCGTCATGGCCCGTGACCTGTCTCGCTTGAACCGGGCCCGCGCATCCGCGGCCAGCACGTCGCAGCACATGAATCCGACGTTGTGCCGGTTGCCCGCATAGTGCGGGCCCGGATTGCCCAGGCCAGCTATCAGCCAGCGATCCTCGGCCACTCTTGGTTCCCACGGCGGGCTCCGCCCCCCGTGAACCCCCTAAAATCAGCTCGCAGCGACCGGCGCGCAAAGCTCCGCGCGTCCGGGTGCCAGGTTAGCGGCGTCGGTTCAGGACTCGTTGCCGGACGACTCAGCCGGGGCGCTCTCGGCCGGCGCGGCCTCAGCAGCAGCCTCAGGCGCGGCCGGCGCCACGGCAGTCGGCTCCGCCGCCTCGGCCTCGGGCACGCCAAGCTCGGCCTCGAGCTGCTCAGCGGTCGGCGCGGCGAGGACATGCACGACGAGCGTGTCAGGCTCAACAGCGAGCGTGACGCCTCGCGGCAGGGTGAGATCACCGGCGTGCACATAGTCGCCGATCCGCATCCCCTCGACGTTGACCTCGATGCCAGGCGGGATGTTGGTCGCCTCTGCCTCGACCGAGATCTGGACGAGCTGCTGGTCAAGCAGGCCGTCCGGGCCGATTTCGCCCACCAGGTTCAGCGGCACGTCGACGGTGACCTTCTCGCCGCGACGGACCAGCAGGAGGTCGACGTGCTCCACGTAACCCTTGATCGGATCGCGCTGAACCGCCTTCGGCAGCGCCAGCTCGGCGCCACCGGGCAGGCCCTCGAGCCTGATCAGGACGTTGGCGGTGCGCAGCGCCAGCAGGACCTCATGACCGGGCAGCGTCAGGTGCCGTGGCTCGGCGTGGTGACCGTACAGCACGGCGGGAACCCGGCCAGCCCGCCTGGTGCGGCGAGCCGGACCCTTGCCGAACTCCGTCCGCGGCTGCGCGTCGATACGTACCTCAGGCACTGTGGCGCTCCTTGAGATGGCAGAAAAATCCCTGTGAAGTGTATCCGGTCGGCTCGCGCGCCGGGTCAAAGGCCTTCAGCCATGGCCCGGGGGTGGGTTAGCCTCCACCTGACGCGCGGTTTCGAGGTGACCCGGTGGCGGCGGGCCGAGCCCCGACTGTCAGGACTGGCCGTCGAACAAGCTCGTTACCGACCCGTCGCTGAACACCTCGCGGATCGCGCGTGCGATCAGCGGCGCGATCGACAGAACCGTCAGCTTGTCGAACCGCTTCTCGTTCATGATCGGCAAGGTATTGGTAACGACGACCTCGCTGACCCTCGAGTTCTTGAGCATGTCCACCGCATTTCCGGACAGCACGCCATGGGTCGCGGTGACTATAACCTGCGCGGCGCCCTGATCGAAGAGAGTGTCGGCCGCCTTCACGATCGTCTGCCCGGTGTCGATCATGTCGTCAACGACGATGCAGGTCCGGTCGGCCACCTGCCCGACGACCTCAAGCACGCGCGCTTCGTTGGCCACGTCGGGATCGCGGCGCTTGTGGATGATGGCCAGCGGGCAGTCCAGCCGATCCGTCCACCGCTCACAGACCCGGACCCGGCCCGCGTCTGGCGCCACCACGGTCACCTGCGAGACGTCGAGCTTGTCCTCCAGGTAGGAGGCCAGGATGGGCAGCGCGAACAGATGGTCCACCGGTCCGTCGAAGAAACCCTGGATCTGCGCGGTGTGCAGGTCAACGGCCATCAGCCGGTCGGCGCCAGCGGCCTGGAAGAGATCCGCCATCAGCCGGGCCGAGATCGGCTCGCGGCCGCGGCTTTTCTTGTCTTGCCTGGCGTATCCGAAGAAGGGCGCCACCACGGTGATCCGCTTAGCCGATGCGCGCTTCAGCGCGTCCACCATGATGAGCTGCTCCATAATCCACTGATTGATAGGCGCTGTGTGGCTCTGCAGGACGAAGGCGTCGCATCCGCGGACAGACTCCAGGAAGCGCACGAAGATCTCGCCGTTCGCGAAGTCGTACGCAGTAGTTGGCGTCGGCTCGATGTCGAGGCAGCCCGCGATTTCCTGGCCGAGCTCGGGATAGCCGCGACCAGAGAAGAGCATCAGCTTCTTCTCGCCCGTGGCAGTGATGCCGGTCACCTTGGTCAACTCTCCTTGGATTGCCACGTGCCCGGGCTGCCCAGCCAAGGTGCCTGACCTGGCTGGCTGGGTTCCCTGTCGTCAGTCGAGTCCGGCCCTGCTGTGAGGTGCGCGAACGGGCCGACCAGGGCGCCCGGCTCTATCACGACCGACTCGCAAACCGCCTGCAGGATCTTCGCACCCGGCCCGACCAGGCAGTCCCGCAGCATGCAACAGGGCCCGACGCTAGCGTCCGCCCCGATCGTGGTGCGGCCCTCTAGCTGAGTACCGGGCCCGATGCTGGCGCCCGGCTCGATGTGCACGTCCACGTCCACCCAGGTGGTGGCCGGGTCAACGACAGTGACGCCGCTGGCCATCCAGCGTGCCAGCAGGCGCTGGTTGAGCACGCGCCTGGCCATGGCTAGCTGTTCCTGATCGTTCACGCCCTGGATCTCGTCGAAGTCAGGGCAAAACGCGCTTTCCACCAGGTGCCCGTCGGCCCGCAGAATGGCAGGTACCTCCGTCAGGTACTCCTCGCCTGTTGCCTTGGCGGCCGGCACTCGTTTGACCGCGTCGGCGAGCAGGTTGCCATCAAAGGCGAACATGCCAGAGCTGATCTCGGTGACGGCGCGCTGCTCCTCGCTAGCGTCGGCATCCTCGACGATCCCTGATACCAGGCCCGAGTCGTCCCGCAGGATCCGCCCGTAGCCCGTAGGATCCGGCGCCTCCGCGGTCAGCACGGTGACCGCCGCGCCCGCCGCCTCGTGCTCGGCTACGAGGCTGATCAGGGTCTGCCCGCGCAACATGGGCGTGTCAGAGAAGAGCACGACAACGGTGCCGGGAATGATGCCGACGGTCTCGATGACGGTGCGCACGGCGTGCCCGGTGCCCCACGACCCGCGGCGCTCCTGCACCACGAGCGTCGCGTCCGGCCAATGGCTGCGGGCGTACTGAGCAACCTGGCCGTTGGCGTCGCTGACGACCAGGATGAGTTCTCGTGGCGAGAGTTCGCGCGCAGCCGCGACGACATGGCCGAGCATGGCCCAGCCGCACACCTCGTTCAGCATCTTCGGGGTGGATGTCCCCATTCGGGTGCCCTCGCCAGCCGCCAGGATGATGACGGTGGCCGGACCGTTTGCAGTCACTCGGCTTGGCTCCTCCGTGTCGCTGCAGTTCTGGCCGATACCGCGTTAGCCGATACAGAATTGGCCGGTCCAGGCAACAGCAGCGCAGGCAAGATGCATGTAACTCTCCCGACATTCGCAGGATACCGGGCCGTTACCCGCAGTCGCCCGTCTCGTCTGGATGTGCCTGCTGTGGCGTTGCTCTCCCCGATCGTGCCACACGCCCACGGGCCGTTGCCTCTGCGAGGGCAGAGTTGGTATCGGCGGGCTGCTGACGATCCCGGTAGGCTAGGCCCGCATCTCACTTTCCCGGGTGGTCTAATTTGGCGAGGACGCGCGGTTTTGGTCCGTGAGGCTGAAGGTTCGAATCCTTCCCCGGGAGCACATTCAGGTTCGAAACCTTCCCCGAGGATGACCGAGGATGCTGCTTCTGGGGCGCATCAAGCGACCTGTGTCGGCTGCTGCGTAGCAGCCATTGTTGCGGCTGCCCAGCCCTCTATCTGCCTATAGATGTAGGCGCCCCTGCGCACCTCTATGCGTAGACATCCGCGGTACTGCTCGCCAGTGTTCTTCCTGACGGTCTTCGGATTGTGCCGTTTCAGCAACGGGCGGCGGAACTGGTCGGCGGGCACACCAGTGACGTCCCGCCAGAAGCGCTGTGCAGCCTCGACGTCAGCGCTCTCGTGGATGTGTACCTGACAGATCAGCCGGTCAGGCGCCACGCCGACCGCGGCGAGGAACCGGAGGAACAACAAGATCAGCCCGGGATCACTGTTGATGAAGACGACCCGATCCCGGGGGCAATACGACTTACTTTTTGAGCCTTCGCACCAGTAGGCGACAGATCCGGCGATGAGGATCTCGCGGTCGGTAAGCGTGCCGATCTGCGCAGCCGCTTCGTCGCATACGACCTGGCGCCTGGCTGCGCGCAGTTCGCGCTGCGCGTCCCAGTAGGCGGCCACGCCATCCGCATTGCGCTTGCGGAACTCGGCATAACTCAGCCGACCGGTCCGTGGCTGGTCCCGCACCCAGAGCGAGACTGAGCCCTTAGAGACGCCGAGTTCGCTGGCTATCTCGTCATAGGTATGCCCGCTGGCGCGCAGGTCGCGCGCTCGCGCGCGCAACTCGTCCTTCGCCCTCGGTCGGGTGGTCCACACGGGCGGTGGCACGCCGCGCAGCATCTCGTCGAGTGTCTGGTTCCTTCGGATGCCAGTGATGTCCTTGATTTCGCTGCGCGACTTACCGGCTCGCCGCAGCGCGATCACCTGCTCTTTTAACTGGGGAAACGCTTGCTTCTGTGTCATATTCGAATGCTAGTACGAGATACTGACAAAACGCCGGGCTGTGCGCGGCCGACCCGCATCGCGATGGGCGGCGCCTGGAATGGGTAATTGCTCCGGGTACCGTAGCTATCACCAGCCGTTACAGATTCATTGCGCCGCCAGGAAAAGTTCGCCTAGCAGTTGTACAACTTACGGTCACGTAGGTTACGGTTACGTAAGCGTATTCTGCATCGGCCCTTGCCCACGGTGTGCGGAGCGCCTAACCCACAATCAACCGGTCTAAGTGTTAGGCGAGGATCCATGACCACAGTCACTGACAGCACGATCACGACCGCGGAGTCGCTAGCCCCGGCTGCTCCCAGAACGCCACTCAGCGATCTGGAGGCTGAGCCGAAGGGCACGGGCGAGAAGGTTCTCGTGGGCGTCTTCGTCGCCATCCCCATGCTGGCGCTGCTCGCCGCGATACCGCTGGCCTGGGGCTGGGGCCTGGGCTGGCATGACGTGATCATCGCCATCGGCTTCTACCTCCTCACCGGCCTTGGCATCGCCATGGGCTTCCACCGGTACTTCACGCACAGCTCGTTTAAGGCGGTTACTGGCCTTCGCGTCGCGTTGGCAATCGCCGGATCGCTCGCGATCGAGGGACCCGTCCTCACCTGGGTCGCCGACCACCGGCGGCACCACAAGTACAGCGACAAGGAAGGCGACCCGCATTCGCCATGGCGGTTCGGCGACGACTGGAAGGCCCTCACCAAGGGCCTGGCCTGGGCACACATCGGCTGGCTGTTCGACGGCAATCACACCTCGCGGGAGAAGTTCTGCCCGGATCTGCTGGCTGACAAGAAGATCACCCGGATCTCCAGCAGCTTCCCGGCCCTAGTCGCCGTCTCGCTACTGACGCCGGCTCTCATCGGCGGGCTGTGGTCCATGTCGTGGCAAGGCGCGATCACCGCGTTCTTCTGGGGCAGCCTTGTTCGTGTCGCCTTCCTGCACCATGTGACCTGGTCAATCAACTCCATCTGCCACACCTTCGGCAAGGAGGAGTTCGAGGTTAGGGACAAGTCCCGGAACGTGAACTGGCTGGCTCTGCTGTCTTTCGGCGAGTCCTGGCATAACCTCCATCACTCGGACCCGACCTGCGCCCGACATGGCGCGCTGCGCGGCCAGATTGACATTGCGGCGCGGATGATCTGGTTCTGCGAGAAGCTCGGCTGGGCCTACGACGTCAGGTGGCCGGACGAGGCCAGGCTGAGCGGCAAGCTCACCGGAACCAGGCGGCTGGGCGCGATGACCCGGAGGACCGCTCCGGATCCGATTGGCCCTGCGGGAGCCTGAGCCACCATGATGGAGCGGTGACGACTCCGTCTTCCGCTGGCAGCCGTAAGCGCATGACCGGTAAAGAACGCCGAGAGCAGCTCCTGGACATAGGTCGGCGCCTGTTCGCCGAGCGCGGCCTGGACGGCACTTCCATTGAGGAAATCGCCGCCCAGGCCGGCGTGTCCAAGCCGGTCGTTTACGAGCACTTCGGAGGCAAGGAAGGCCTGTATGCCGTCGTCGTGGACCGGGAGGTCGAGCGATTCCTGACGATGGCCACCGCCCTGCTCGAGGGCGAGGACACCATGGCGAAGTTCGAGATGGCCGCGGTGGAGTTGCTCCGGTACATCCAGGAGAACTCCGACGGCTTCCGCATCCTGGTCCGCGACTCAAATCCCACCTCCGGCTCCGGTACCTTCGCCAGCCTGATCAGCGACGTCGCGAGCCAGGTCGAGTACATTCTCGGCGACGTGCTCAAGACGCGGGGCTATGACCCGAAGCTGGCCCCGGTGTACGCGCAGATGCTCGTCGGCATGGTGGCCTCGGCTGGTCAGTGGTGGCTGGATGCCCGCAAGCCCAAGCTGGAGGAGATGGCTGCGCACCTGGTGAACCTGGCCTGGAACGGTCTGCGCGAGCTCGATCCCAAGCCGCGGCTGTCGGCCGAGGCGGTCCAGCGGCTGCGCGAGGCCCGAAGGCTCCCCCGCTCGGCCCAGCCGAGCGCGCCGTCCCAGGCGACTCCGCCCACGCGCGCGCGGCGTGCCCCGTAGTCGAAGGCGCTGAGCCTGCTACCCGGACCAACGGAATCGCTATACCTTGTGCGCCACCACGAACACCCGCCGGAACGGCAGCACGGTCCCGTGGCCAGCGGCCGGGTATGCCGTTCTCGCCCGCGCCCCGTACGCGCGGAGAAACTCGGCTGCATCCGCCTCGCCGAGACGGCTGAGTACCGGCCGCAGGCCGCTGCCCTTGTACCACTCCGTTACCGGATCCGGTCCGGTGAGCACGTGCAGGTAGGTGGTCTCCCACGCGTCGATCTCAAGACCCAGCGATGCCAGCAGGGCGAGATACTCCTCGGGATCCCCGGCCTGCCGATTGAGCTGGACGCCCGCGAGCTGGTCCCGCCAGCGGTCTGACGCCGCCAGCTCCCTGAGGATGGCGTGGCTCGGCTGGTCGAAGTTTCCCGGTAGCTGGAAAGCAAGCCAGCCATCTGGCGCCAGATCGTCGGCCCAGCGCGGCAGCAAATCCAGGTGGCCAGGCACCCACTGGAGCACCGCGTTAGAAACGATCACGTCGGCCGGCCGGGCCGGCTGCCAGTCGGAGACGTCACCGACCCGGAAGGTCAGCTGCCCGCCGCTGCCGTTCGCAGCGCGCTCGGCTAGGAGCTTGTCCGCTGCCTCGATCATCTCGCCCGACGAGTCGATCCCGACGACCTCCGCCGATGGCCACCGGTCGGCCAGCGCGACAGTCAGCTGACCTGGCCCACAGCCCAGGTCGACGACGTAGCCAGGTGCGGTCGCCCTGATTCTCGCCACCAGGTCGAAGAACGGTCTTGACCGCTGGTCCGCGAAGTTCAGGTACTGAGCCGGGTCCCACATCTCATGCCTCACAATTTCTCTCGACATCGAGATAACTAGCTCATGGATACCGTGTCTGAAGTCTCGATGTCAAGAGATATGCTCGCGGCTATGGGGCCATCCAGCCAGCCGTCGCGCGACGAGGTCGATGACATCGTGCTGCGCTGGCATGCTGAACGGCCCGACCTGGATGTCACGCCATTGCACGTGCTGAGCCGTGTTTCCCGGCTGGCCCGCCACCTCGACCGGGCCAGGCGCGCGGCGTTTGCCGCACATGGCCTTGAGACGTGGGAATTCGACGTTCTGTCGGCGCTGCGCCGCCAGGGGCCGCCGTATCAACTCAGCCCGGGCGCGCTGTTGCGGGCGACGCTAGTCACCTCGGGCACCATGACCAACCGGATCGACCGGCTCGAGGAGGCGGGGCTGGTGCGCCGGCATCGGGACAGCCAGGACAAGCGCGGCGTCCTCGTGCAGCTCACCGATAGCGGCCTGCGAACCGTCGACGCGGCCATGTCGGCCCTGCTCACCCGGGAGCGCGCGTTGCTCACCGGGCTCGACTCCGGTCAGCAGGATGAGCTCGCCAGGCTGTTGCGAATCCTGCTTGCCCCATTTGACGCGGCCGGGCCAGCCGACGGCCGCGCCGACCAGGCGCGCTAGCCGATCTCCTCGGCTACCGCGAGCCAGCGTTCCTCCAGGCCGGCCCGATCTCGCTCGATCGAGCGCAGTTGGGCGCCGAGTTCCAGCAGCTTTTCGTAATCGCTACCGCTGTCGGCGAGCTCGCCGGCCAGCCGCGCCTCCGCCGCGGCCAGCCGCTCGATCTGCCGCTCCAGCCTGGCCAGCTCCTTCTGCCCGGCACGCAACTGCGCCGCCGTCGGCCCGGCCGCATGGGCGGGCTGCGCGCCCGGCCGGTCAGCCGCGGCGGAGGCCGCCTGTGCTCGGCGGCTCAGATACTCATCGACGCCGCCCGGCAGGTAGGCGAGTTTGCCGTCAACGAGGCCGAGGGCATGATCGGTGACGCGCTCCAGGAAATACCTGTCGTGGCTGACCACTACGACCGAACCAGGCCAGCCGTCGAGCAAGTCCTCGAGCTCGGTGAGCGTTTCGATGTCCAGGTCGTTGGTCGGCTCATCGAGCAACAGCACGTTCGGCTCAGCCAGCAACATGAGCAGCAGCTGCAACCGGCGGCGCTCGCCGCCGGACAATTCGCCGACTCGCGTCCATTGCCGGTCACCGCGCAGCCCGAGCCGGTCCAGCAGCTGGCTAACGGACATCTCGCGCTTGCCGATCACGGCGGCGCCGCGGATCTGCTCCGCGGCTTCCAGGACGCGCAGGTCCTCAGGGACCGGCACCGGTTCCTGGGTGAGGTAGCCGAGCTGCACCGTGCTGCCCGTCGTCAGCTCACCAGTGACCTGGATGGCGCCGTCAGAAGATGGCACCGGCAAGGTCCCGGCGAGCAGCCGCAGCAGCGTCGTCTTGCCGGTGCCGTTGACGCCGACCACGCCGACCCGGTCACCCGGCCCGAGCTGCCAGCTGACGTCGTCAAGCAGCGTGCGACCGCACACTGCGACGGTGACATCCGTGAGATCGATTACCGTCTTGCCCAGCCGGGCCGTTGCCAGCCTCGCCAGCTCGACGCCATCGCGCGGCGGCGGCTCGTCGGCGATCAGCGCGGACGCGGCCTCGATCCGGAACTTGGGCTTGCTGGTCCGGGCCGGCGGACCACGGCGCAGCCAGGCCAGCTCCTTGCGCAGCAGGTTGCGGCGCCGCTGGTCGACTGCGGCGGCCACCCTGGCGCGCTCGGCCCTGGCCAGCACGTACGCGGAGTATCCGCCGTCGTAGCTGTGAACCTGGCCGTCGGCCAGTTCCCAGGTCTGCTCGGTAACCGCGTCAAGGAACCAGCGGTCGTGGGTGACGACCACGTAGCTGGTGGCGAACTCGCGCAGGTAGCTGGCCAGCCAGGTGATCGCCTCGATGTCGAGGTGGTTCGTCGGCTCATCCAGCAGCAGGAGGTCGTAACGGTGGCGCAGCAGCGCGGCCAGGGCGGTCCGCCGGCGCTCTCCGCCGGACAGGGTCCTGACGTCTGCTGTCACGTCCAGCCCGCCGAGCAGAGCCCCGATTACCGCGCGGCTGCGCGGCTCCGCCGCCCACTCGTGCTCGGCCAGCGAGCCGAAGACAAGCTCGGCGACCGGGCCAGCCAGCTCCTCCGCCTGCGGCAGGTAACCGATCGTCACGTCGCCCGCCCTGGTGGCGCGCCCGGAGTCCAGTCGGGCAGTGCCCGCCAGGGCGGCCAGCAGCGTGGTCTTGCCGGACCCGTTCCGCCCGACCACGCCGATCCGCTGGCCCGCTGAGACCCCGAGGGACACCCGATCCAGCAGGACACGCTCGTGATAGGCCTTGGCTGCCTGTTCAAGATTGACGAGGTTCACGCCAGTCACGAAACAGCGCCCGCCCTGACCACGGCAGCGCCAGGCACCGGGCCGTTTACCCGCGCCGCAGCCCGGCAGGCACCGGAGCTGGTGAGGCCGACCGCGATATCGCGGGCGTGCGCGGCGCTCTTGGCCAGGAACGCGCAGGTGGGGCCGGAACCCGACACGATCGCGCCGAGCGCGCCGAGGTCGCGGCCTTCGGCCAGCGCCCGGCGGAGGCCCGGCTGCATCGACAATGCCGCGGGCTGAAGGTCATTAGACAGCAGCGGCCCGACCTTGGCCGGATCGGCAGACCGCAGGGCCGCCATCAGCGGCGTGCTGAGTTCAGGGTCGCCGACCTGGCCGGCCGAGCCGCTAGCCGCCGCACGGGCGCGCAGCCGGTCGCAGGTCGCGTAGACCTGCGCGGTCGACAGGCCGGCCTGTCCGAACGCCAGCGCCCAGTGGTAGTTGCCTGCGGCGAGCGCCGGCGTCAGCATCTCGCCTCTGCCTCGGCCAACCGCGATACCCCCGACCAGGGCGAACGGAACGTCACTGCCAAGGCTCGCGCCAAGCTCGCGCAGTTCGCGCGGCGACAGCCCGGCCTGCCACATCTCGTTGCAGGCCACCAGGGTGGCGGCCGCATCCGCACTGCCGCCGGCTAGCCCGGCCGCGACCGGTATCCGCTTGCGGATCTCGATCCGCACGCCAGCGTCTGCCACGCCAGCGGCCGCTGCCAGGGCGGTGGCGGCCTGCCACGCCAGGTTGGACTCAGTTACCGGCACCAAGGCGGCATCCTCGCCGGTCACGGTTATCGACGTCTGGCCGGCGGGCCGCACTGTCACCTCATCAAGGAGTGACACAGCGTGAAACACGGTAACCAGTGCGTGATAGCCGTCGGGCCGGGCTGGTCCCACGGCGAGTTGCAGGTTGATTTTCGCCGGCGCAGTGACGGTTACGGCTGCCGGAGCCGGCCTAATTACGGAGATCACGACTTGATGATCGTATCCGCAGTCGGCCGCCTGCCTCATGCCAAGCGGCGTGGCGGCGCACCGGCGCGGCGCGGCGCGGCAGCGCAGGCGACGCGGTCCGCGCGGCGCCTGCCGTCAGGGCC
>JBKQTJ010000158.1:0-4387 GCA_052143255.1 Streptosporangiaceae bacterium
CCGGCGCGGCGGCCGACGCGCCGGCCAATGACCGGCTGGTGTCTGACCTGCTCGCCGTCGGTGCAACCGTGGTGAGGCTGCCTGCGACTCAGGCCGCTGGCCCGCTGCTGCCGGTGGCGTACTCAGATCAGGTACGTCCGATCGCCGAGATCGTCCCATTCCAGCTGCTCAGCGTTCTTCTCGCGGAACGGCAAGGGTTGGAGCCGGGAGCGTTCCGGCAGATCGGCAAGGTAACGACCGCGCTCTAGTAACCGCGAGGCGAGGCGGAGCCACGACGCTTCGGCCATCACAGTCACCGTTAGATACAGAGCCCCTGCTAGATACAGAGCCCCTGCCTGTGGCGTTTCGAACGTGAGTTCCGCGCGTGGTCTTACGAGGCCGACCTCGTCAATTTCGGGGAGCCAAACGAGGAGCGCGGAGCCGATGGCGACAGACCCCTGAGCCGCCCCGGCTGGCGACGGCCACGACCAACCACCACACCCACCGCGGCGACACAAGCCCAATGATCAGATCACCGGAGAACGACATGACCATCGCCGGCAACGTGCCCGGACTGCCCTTCAGCCTCTCGCCGTCGTCCGACATGGCGTGGACCATCGACCAAGCGATCGCCGCGGTGACGGCCACGGCGGCCGCGCACAGCGACTTCTTCATCGACCCGGCAGCGGACTCCCAGCTCAACGACCAGTCCACGCTTAACGCCGCGACCCTGCTCGGCGTCCCCCCGGACGGTGATTTCCAGTTCAGCGCACGCGTCACCGTCAGCTTCGAGTCCACTTTTGACGCTGGCGTGCTGCTGCTGTGGATCGACGACCGCCACTGGGGCAAGCTCTGCTTCGAGTACTCCCCCGACCGCGAACCCATGATCGTCTCCGTGGTCACCCGCGGCGTCTCAGACGACGCCAACGCCTTCGTTGTCGACGGCCGGACGGTGTGGCTGCGTGTCTCCCGAATCGATCACGCCTTCGCCTACCACGCCTCCCTCGATGGCAAGAACTGGCAGCTGATCCGCTTCTTCGCCATCCACGACGCGTCCACGCCCGCTTCCATCGGCTTCGAGGCACAGTCGCCGACCGGTGACGGCTGCGTCGTCACCTTCGACGACGTCCACTTCACCCGCGAGCGCCTGCGCGAACTGCGGGACGGCTCGTGACTCACGCCCGGCGAGCGTTAACCGAAGTTGCCGCAGACCAGAAGAAGATCCGGCCACCCGCGCCAGCAGTTGCTCACAGCCGGTGGAATCACCTGGCCATCCCGACGCGCACGTCCTGACCATGGCCAGTAACGTGATCAGGGTGATCAACTGGCGTGACTTCTCATCTTGCTGTCTGCCCTGGCCCGGACCGACCTCTACGTGTTCGTGAACCTGTCGGGCCGGCCGTACGCGCATTCGCTGGCCTACCCGGCGGTTCATGATCTGGTCTGCCGACTGCGCCGCGAGACCGGCATTGAATCCCACCCGCACTGCTAGATGGCAGTGATCTCGCTCGCGTATCCGTTCGTTCGACGAGTCCTGCGCGCTTAAACGTCGGAGATCATGGCCGCGCCGAAGCGGCCGATCCGCGGCCGCCAGTACGGCAGCCGGTCAGGTCGCTATCTTGGCGAGGAAGAGCCTGCCAGGGCCTCCCACCACGCGTCGGAATTCTCGAACTGGGGACAATGCCCGGCGTCCGGAATGATCTCTAGTGCGCCCCGGCCGACCGCGGCCGCCATTCGCTGCGACGAGCCGAGGAACGGCTGATCTTGTTCGCCGACGATGACCAGCACCGGCAGCGACTCGGGCAGGTCACGACGGCTGTCGAGCCGGTCCGTCGTCGTGACGAACTCCGGGGCCATCGCCGCGTACAGCGCGGGTGAGGTGGCTCGGAACTTGCGGTCCTCGAACTCGGCGTATCCCGGCTGCTCCGCGACCAGGCGCCGGTGCGCGGGCGCAACCGCATGCCAGCCGGCGTCGGCCAGACGGTCAAGCCACGGAGTGCAGTCTTCTTTCGCCCCGGTGAAACCATGCACCAACAGCAGCGGGCGGCGGCCGGGACCCGC
The DNA here is from genome assembly GCA_052143255.1 of Streptosporangiaceae bacterium. Lineage (GTDB taxonomy): Bacteria > Actinomycetota > Actinomycetes > Streptosporangiales > Streptosporangiaceae > JAJYUU01. Next base: position 2,041 of record JBKQTJ010000158.1, read on the forward strand.
TTCCGCGATCGACAACTGAACGTCACCCAGATCGACATGCCGCTCTACCGCTTGCATGAATACTCCGATGACTCGCCGCGAGATGCCGAGGCTATCGCGCTTCGCTCGCTCTCAGCCGCAGACACTGGACTACCTCGCATTCCAGTCAGCAGTGCCCCCGACCGGCCCGGCTAACAAATGCCAGCCGTCGCCGATCCGCGCACGTCCACCTACGATCTGCGAAGCGCGTTGTCCGCGGTTCGCCGGACGTCGCCCACCAGATCAGGCTGATCCGAGTTAGTCAGGGGCGCGCTTGTCGGGGAAGCTGCCATGCACCAGCCACGTATGTGCGGCGCCGGTGCGCTACGCGCGCATGCGTCAGTTAGACGACGGCCTTGCTGAAGTCGGCGGTCTGCCAGTGCTCAGGCGTCATCCGGAGCATCACGTCGTCGACATCGGGGTTAGCAGCGATGAAGGCATCGCCGCCCTCGCTTCCAAGGTAGCGGCGAGCGATGGCGATCCGCTCGGTCAGCTGGGCTGGCTCGATCACAGCGGGACCCTCGACAGTCACGTACTTGTAAGGCGGTTTCTCATCCTGCGCGCACAGGCTGAAACGTCCTACCGCAGCGATGGCCCTGGCCTTCCGGCTGGTCCCGCCGGTCGTCACACTGACTAGGCCGCCGGGGCTGTAGCTGTACCACACGGGGGTGGCCAGTGGACCCCTTCCGTCCCTGGCCACCACACTGAGCACGCCGACGTGCACGTCGGCCAGAAACGCCTCCCGCTCCGCATGGTCCATGCTCACCGACACCGGTTCTCCCTCCACGTGGTTGGGCTGGCGCGTACAGTCTCCCAACATCTTGCCGCATCCAGGCACGGACATCAGTCCGGTCCCTAGCCTGAAGGGCGCGCTGCTGTCGGTCCCGCGGTGGATGACTTGACAGCGGTCGCTTCGCGCGTTCCCTTAGACGAGCGCAACGGGTGCCGTTCTGGGCCGCAACCAGCCGCGAACGATGCACGTGCCGTACACGCTGGAGCGGGACGAGGACGGCATATGGTGCGCACACGCCTGGCTGGGATCCAGCGGCGGCGCCAATGGCAACGGCGCCACCCCCGACGAGGCCATCGCCGACCTGCGCGAGGCCGTGCAGATGGTGCTCGACGAAGACGGAGTGCCCGAGCAGCTCCAGCGCACCTTGGACCTTGAGGTTGCCTGACCAGGCTGCGGGTGGCAAACCACTACGCGAATCACGGAACCCGGTGGCAGATCACTGCAGCAGTCGCGCCCTGCAGGCTAGTTGCAGCGCCAGCCGCTGGTCGGCATCGTTGAGATCGACTCCCAGGAGGCGGGTGATCCGGCGCATCCGGTACGTGACCGCGTTCCGGTGCAGGTGCAGGCGCTGGGCCGTCCGTCCGATAGAGCCCTGCTCGTCGAGGAAGGCAGCCAGGGTACGTAGGGCCGTCTCGGCGCGGTCAGGGCCGAGTTTCTCTAGGGGCGCTAGCTGAACCCGCACTGACGCTCGGGCAGTGTCGGAGGCGTACCACTCCATCAGCATTCTCTGGACGCCCGTCGCGTCGTGGGCAGTGACGCCAGGCAGCCGGCCACCAGCGCGCGCCGCGATAACGGCACTGCGAGCTTCGGCTGCTGCGGCGCGCAGGCCGAGCGGACCCTGGTGCGGCGAACTCACACCGGCCCGGAGTCGCAAGGCTGCGTACCTCGCCTGGATGGCCTCCAGCGCACGTGCTGCGGAACGCGACGCGCGCTGACCGGCCTGGGCTCCTGGGTCGGAACTGGTCATCCAAACCAAAATGATGGCGCGGGCTATCCGGGAGAGGTACCAAGTGCCGCCTCCTAGCTGGGCGGCGCTAAGAGCCACTTGCCCGGCCGATTCAAGCAACTCGAAGCGGCCGATCTCGTCCGGGGCGACGTCGGTGAGATTGTCGGCGTCGATCAGGATCGCGACGTGCCATCCGGCGAGCGGGATGCCGAGTTCCCTCGCGCGTTCGAGCATGTCCTCGTTCAGCGCTGACTCGGAGATCAACAGCTCTGCTAGGAGTTCCGAGCGGGATCTGATCGGGAGTTCGCGCGCCTTTCGGTCTTCGTCGGCGTGCCGCGCCGCTGCATCGGCGGCGGCCCGAAGAACGAGGCGGGCCGCGACAGCCAGGTCGCCGTGGGCTTGCGGCGCCACGAGCCGACTCAGCTCACTCGCGGAGGCCGCCCGCCCGGCGGCATTGATACCGTCGGCTGACCCTTCGGGCAGGACTGGGCTCCCGAGACCTTCGCTGACCATCGCACACAACGTCTCCAGGTCGGCTCCGGCTTGCTCGGCTCGCTCTAGCGCATCGAGGCCCGCGCTCGCCCTCGCCA
>JBKQTJ010000159.1:0-19623 GCA_052143255.1 Streptosporangiaceae bacterium
GATGGGATTCGAACCCACGACATCCAGGACCACAACTAGGATCCGGTACTTTTTGCTGTGCCGCCCCAGCAGCTTATCGCAGGTCAGGCGCAGTGCCATCAGCGCGGTTCGCAGCTTCAGACGTCACCTGACGGCATCTGCCGGCGTCTCGCCGCTCCCATTCTGCTCCCAAGCGGTTGCCGCCGGTCATGCCGAAACTAGTACATTTACCGAGACGCATACTTATGCGTCCGTCGTGATGTGTTTTCACGATCTGGCCCCACAGGCGCAGGCCCGAGGAGAGCCAGCGGGCTCACCGAACCCGCGTTATAAAGCACGCATATCGCCGATTCGGCGCAGCTAATACTTGGTCTTTCTGCGCGAGCGGCCTGGCGCACAAAGACCAGATCTGGCACCAATAGGGCCGCAACATGTTGCGGTCACGGATCGGCGGCTCAGGTGCCGCGAGAGTGTCTGGGTCGGCGCGGCATGCGGTCCTCTGGCCGCCGCCACGTCAGGGCTTACCTGGAGCGGCATCAGACTGCCCGCCCAGGGTGGCTGGATGGTCCGCCGTGGTCGGGCGCGCTGGAGTGTGCTGGTGAGCATGAGCGGTGTCCTGCAGTCCTCGGCGCGACTCCCCGCCGGCCGCCTGGCCGATGCCGCCAGGTTCGGGAAGCGCCCGCCCCGCACGAACGGCGGCACCAGGGCGCCTTCGGGTGCGGAGTGGTGCGGCGAGCATCAACGGGCGGGCCTGGCCAGGGTCCCAAGCCCACTGCGTCAATGTTGATGGCCTGATGCCCCCGGCCCTCGGCGGGGCTGCTAGCGAGCGGGCCGGGCGGTGGATTGCAGCAGGTCGCAGAAGCGGCGGGCGAACAGGTAGGCGTCGCCGGGCCAGCGCGCCGACAGGTAGTTGCGGTCGGCCACGGCGAAGGCCGCGGTGTCGTCGGTCGCGGTGCCGCGCCTACCGACGGTGAGCGGGCCGCGCTGGAACTGGCGGCACGAGTCGTCCAGGGCGGCTTCGACCTCGTCCTGGACGTAGGCGGGATAAGTCCGGTAGTAGCGGCCGAGCCGCCACGCTGACGCCAGGTAGGCAGCGCGTTCCATGTACTTGGGCAGGCAGGTTGTCGTGCGGTCGGCCAGGACGCTGCGGCTGGTGGCGGGGTCGCGGGTGCGGGCCAGCACCAGCACGCCGTGGCAAATCGCGCCGACCGGCCTGCCTAGGGCCCAGAACCGGGCGACCTGCTCGCGCAGCAGCGGCGAGCCGAGGTACTGGCGCATTCCCGGTGCGTGCCCGCCGGGCAGCAGCAGGCCGTCGAAGGCAGCCGGGTCCAGCCCGGCCCAGGCCACTGTCGAGGTGAACTCCGCGGCCCTGATGAGTTCGGAGTAGAAGACCTTGGCCTCGGGAGCGGCGCCGAGCTGCCCGAAGATCACTCCGTCCAGCAGCCGGTGGTCAGCGGCCGGCAGCGTGCCAGCCCGCTCGGTGGCGAAGACCAGCTGATGCCCGGCGTCGCGCAGTACCCGCCATGGCACCGCGACCTCCGTGACGTCGAAGTCCCGGTCGGGAAGCGGAATCAGCACACGCACCCGGCCATCATCGCAGGCCGGCGCGACGGGATCGGCGAACGTCCTCAATGCCGCTGATCGCGAGTGCAGCGCGACGCGAAGTCATGGTTTCGCGGGCCGGCTCTGCAGCGCGGTCAGGAACTGAACGATCTTCGCCGCCGTCTCGGCCGCCCCGCGCCGGGGGAGGTGGTGACCAATGCCGCTCAGGAGCTCAACCTCGGCATCGGGCAGCGCCGCTGCAAGCTGAAAGCTTGCCTGGACCGGGATGAGGGTGTCGTCCGGGTCGGCGAGCAGCAAGACCGGCTGACGTATGTAGGGGAGCACGGCAGCCAGGCCGGGCAGCTCGGCCACCAGCGCGCGCTGCTCGGTGAGGAAGCTGCGCCACACCGGCCCGTAGTCATGGTGCGCGTTACCCCAGATGTACCAGTTCACGTGGTCGTTGGCGTCAACCGGCCGGCGCCGCAGCCGCGCGATAGCGGTAAGCCTGACCCGGGCCAGCCACGGAGTCAGCCACCACGCGGTCAGCGCGCACACCTCACCGGCGACCGGCGCGGCCAGTAGCCGGTCCCAGCCAGTCAGGCAGCCCGGCCCGACGCTGGCCAGCAGCACCAGCGCCTCGACGCGGTCAGCGGCCAGCGCCGCCGCGGCCAGCGCGACGCCGCCGCCGTAAGAGTGACCAACCAGGACGGCCCTGTCGATACCGCTGGCATCCAGCTCCGCGACGACGGCGCGGGCGTTGACCGCGAACCCGCCCGCCGCCAGACGGTTAGCCCCGTATCCGGGCCGGTCCAGCGCCACCACGCGCAAGCAGCCCGGAAGCTGGTCAGCAAGCTGCTGCCAGTCCGAACCCGAACCCGGCTGGCCGTGCAGCAGCACAACCACGCGCCCGCCCATTCCATCAGCCTAAGTGCCGCCCGGAACCAGACCGGGCTGGCGAGGCCACCGGGCTGTCATGCCGCGGACGTGACGGCGGTGGCATCGAAGATGGCGGCCTGCGGGTGCCGGCTATTGCGCCGGCTCGCCAGGTGCGTGCTCGAGACCTGTGAAGCCGTCGTGACCATGGCCAACCAGCTGCCCAAGCACACAGTGCCGTTAACTCTGCGCACTTTGCCGGTCGCGCCACCCGGACTGTCAAGGCCACGATGGCGGCAACGACAGCCCTCGGGGGAGAGCGCAAGCGCAGCCGGTTGACTCGGGCACCCAGCGCGGACCAGATCCCGATCTGGCGGAGTTCGACTCTCCTCGCTCCCACGGCGCGACTGCATCCTTTATTCACAATCGCTCTGCATGCTGAACGCACTACTTTGCCGCCCTGGAGCGTCCTGATCCCCGAATCGCCGCGGCTGGCGGTCGGGCGTTCTCTGCTCGCTGACTAGCAGATCAACAGGTTACCGGCGGGTGACGATGCGGCTGGACAAGTCGGGTCTGTGACACGCTGCCGCGCATGCCTCAGCAGATGCTTCGGCTTCCCGCGACGGGCCTGGGCTGGTCAGCCCGGCGTTCGGTGGCTGCCGCCTTGGCCGGGATCGCCGTATTGTCGTTCGCATCGTCCCCTGCGGAAGGGTGGTGGCAGGCGATGGCGGTGGATCCGGAGATCAACCTCGTTGACCCCGATATCTACCAGCGCACCGGCGCCCCGCATGAGCAGTTCGCCTGGCTGCGCGACCATGCGCCGGTGTTCTGGCACGCTGACGGCGGCGGGGCCGGCTGGCCTGGATTCTGGGCGGTGACCAGGCACGAGGACGTAGCGCAGGTCACCCGGCATCCCGAGATCTTCTCCTCGGCCCGCCGTACCGCGGTGTTCAAGGAGTGGCCAGATGCGGCGGTCGAGCGGTTGCGGCTGATGATGATCAACATGGACCCGCCGGAGCACACCCGGCAGCGTGCGTTCGTCAACCGGGGATTCACGCCACGGATTATCGGCCGGCTGGAGGAGCACATCACCCAGATATGCAGCGGCCTGCTAGACGACGTCGCGGGATGCAGCGAGGCGGACTTCGTCACCGAGATCGCAGCGCCGCTGCCGACGCAGGTGATCTGCGAGCTGGTCGGGGCGCCGGCCGAGGACCGGGGCCGGATCTTCGCGTTGTCCAACCGGGTGGCCGGCTTCGATGACCCGGAGATGGTGGCCTCGCCGGCCGACCAGATGCAAGCCGTCGCGGAGATGTACGCCTACGCGGGCGAGCTGGCCGAAAGCCGCAGGAAGCAGCCGCGTGACGACATCGTTACTCGGCTGCTGCAGCCCGACGACGCGGGCCTGGAACTGACCACCATAGAGTTCAATTTCTTCTTCCTGCTGCTGACAGTCGCGGGCAACGAGACCACCCGCAACGCGGCGTCTGGCGGCATGCTCGCCTTCTTCGAGCATCCGGACCAGTGGCAGCGGCTGGTCGCCGACCCGGCTCTGGCGGCCTCAGCGGCCGAGGAGATTGTCCGCTGGGTCAGCCCGGCGAACCTGATCCGCCGTACGGCGATCCGCGACACCGAGCTGGCCGGCCAGAAGATCGCCGAGGCAGACAAGGTGGTGGCTTTCCTCACCTCAGCCAACCGGGACCAGGACGTCTTCGCCGCGCCGCAGCAGTTCGACATCGGACGCGACCCGAATCCCCATGTCGGCTTCAGCGGCGGCGGCCCGCACTTCTGCCTCGGCCGGCACCTGGCCGCGCTCGAGCTGCGGGTGCTGCTGCAGGCGCTGGCCGAGCGGATGCCCGCCATCGCGCTCGACGGCCAGGTCAGCAGGCTCCGGTCCAATTTCATCAACGGAATCAAGCACATGCCAGTACGGCTCATGGCAGCCGGCCGCAGCTAGCCGGCTCGCGGAGCCGGAGGCCAGATAACCCCGTCCGCATCCGATCAGGCCACCGGGCCTCCGGTCGGCTGGCCGCGCCCACCGGCGGGTCGGCGCGCGGCCGGCGGGTCGCACCGCGATGTTCCACCATTTGCGATGCGATGTGGCCCGTGCGCGCAGTTATGCGCAGCCGGCTCGTCCAACGAACGCGCGGATCTGCCGCCGACCGGGCGACGAGGGCAGTGATGGGACGATTCACTAAGGGATGTACTCACCTGGACGGAGGCGCTTATGGCCGGCGAATACGGCGCTTCACGAAGCACCATCCAGCTCGCGCTGCAGGTCCTGGCCAACCAGGCACTGGTGCCACCGGCGAGTTCGTGCGCGACCTGACCCTCGACCCGGACCGCAACTACCAGCCCACCGGCCGGCAACCCGGACCCGCCCAAGGAACCCTCCGCCAACAGAAAGACCCCGAACCCTGCCGTGGGTTCGAGGTCATTCCGATGTCCTGAGAGATCACATTTGGGTGAGCGATGGGATTCGAACCCACGACATCCAGGACCACAACCTGGCGCTCTAACCAACTGAGCTACGCCCACCATGTCTGCCAGGGCGGGAACGCCCGGCCGGCCTACGAAGCATACCGGTCCTTGCTCACTGAGCAGAACTGGCTTCGCCGCCGGGCTCGGTCTCGGCGGCCGTCAGCCTGGCGGCCGTCAGACTGGCGGCCAGCGCCCGGGCGGTCGCGGTGTCCGGGCCCGGTTGCGGCACGAAGACGGCTTCCCGGTAATACTGCAGTTCGCGGATGCTTTCCCTGATGTCGGCGAGGGCACGATGGCCACCGTGCTTGTCCGGACTGGCGAAGTAGGCACGCGGGTACCAGCGCCTGGCCAGCTCCTTAATGCTGGAAACGTCGACCATCCGGTAGTGCAGGAACGCGTCAAGCTCGGGCATATCCCTGGCCAGAAAGGTCCGGTCAGTGGCGATCGAGTTGCCGCAGAGCGGGACCTTGCGCGATTCGGGCACGTGCGCGCGGATGTAGCCAAGGACCAGGTCCTGAGCCTCGGCCAGGGTCAGCCCGCTAGCTAGCTCGGCCAGCAGGCCAGAGGCGGTATGCATGTCGCGAACGACCTCGTGCATGCTGTCGAGTGCCTCCACCGGAGGCTTGATCAGCACGTCGATGCCCTCATCTAGGGCGTTGAGCTCGCCGTCGGTGACTATGCACGCGATCTCTACGAGTGCGTCGTTGGTGAGATCAAGCCCGGTCATCTCGCAGTCGATCCAGACGAGCCGGTCAGTCATTGGCCCAGCCTAGGTGATCGGGCGGGCTATCTGCCCGTTGGCGCAGCACCCCGCTGTCGGCCTGCCAGCGCTGCGATGTGTTCGGGAACGGCGACCCCGTCTGCCAGCACCGGGTCGGGCTCGGCCGCGCCGAAGGTCAGCGCGGCTGGCAGCACCCCGGCCCAGATGCCCGAGTCGTAGTCCTCCGGATCGTCCTTCGGGCCTCCCGACCTGACCTTGACCGAGGCTTCGTCCAGTGGCAGTGCGACCACCGCGGTGGCGGCCAGTTCCTTGCGGTTGGGCTGCCGGGTGTGCTCCCAGCGGCCGGGCACCAGGTGGTCGGTGACGGCCCGGAGGGCAGCCAGCTTCTCGTCGGCGTCGGTGACCAGTCGGGCTTCCCCGAAGATCACGGCGCTGCGGTAGTTCATCGAGTGATGGAAGACGGCCCTGGCGCAGACAAGACCGTCCAGCAGCGTGATGGTGACGCAGACCTGCTGGCCGGCCGCGGCCAACAGGGACCTGTTGGCCGATGAGCCGTGCAGGTAAAGCGTCGGGCCGATCCGGCCGTAACCGGTCGGCAAGACGACCGGCACGCCGTCGACATTCACGCCGAGGTGGCAGACCAGGCCGGCGTCGAGCACCGCATCCAGCGCTGCTCGCTCGGTCTGGCCGCGCTCGCTCAACCGGTGCAGCGTGGTTCTCGGCGTGGACGAGAGCGACTGATCCGCATTCATGCTGATACCGTACCGGCGGTCAGCCAGGCGGGCGACACGCGTACCGCTCCGGCAGCATGCCTGGCCCTCTGTGCCTCTGGCCGTCTATAAGAGATCATTGCCGCATGCGGTTCCCGGTTGCCGGGTCCGGCCAACGGCAAGATGAGGTGGCGATGACAGGCGGAGTCGAGGTACCGGGCGGTATCCAGCGCGTTACCGGCATTCCAGGCGTCGAGGATCCGGTCGGGCTGGCCAAATGGATGGCCGGGGCCGGCCTCGCCGACCTAGGCGAGCTACGCGGGGTTGCGCTTATTGCCGGCGGCCGCTCTAACCTCACCTACCGGCTCGACCTTGACGGCGGCCAGCTCGTGCTGCGCCGGCCGCCGCTTGGACATGTGCTGCCTACCGCGCATGACATGAGCCGCGAGTACCGGGTGCTTACCGCGCTGAGCGGCACCGCGGTACCGGTACCCGAGCCAGTAGCGAACTGTCAGGACGCCGAGGTGATAGGCGCGCCGTTTTACCTCATGAAATACGTCGACGGGCTGGTCCTGCGAACGGTGGATGACGGGCGGCTGCTAACGCCTGGCCAGGCCACCGAGTTGTCCGAGTTGCTGGCCTCGATGCTGGCCACTATCCACGGCGTGGACCTTGCGGCGGTCGGCCTGGATAGCTTCGGCCGGCCGGACGGTTACCTGGCCCGTCAGCTGTCCCGCTGGCAACGGCAGTGGGAGCTGTCCAACACAAGGGAGATGCCGGGTTACTCAGAACTCGTTACCCGGCTGACGCAAGGCCTACCGGTATCGGCGGAAGGCACGCTCGTGCATGGCGACTTCCGGCTGGACAACACGCTGGTGCGGTTGGGAACTCCGGCCTCGATCGCCGCGGTCGTGGACTGGGAGATGTCGACTCTCGGGGACCCACTGGCCGATCTGGGCCTGACGCTGTCGTACTGGGCGGACGCAGGGGAGGCGTTCCCCGATATCAATGTCGGCTCGACCATTACCGCACTGCCGGGTTTCTATCACCGGACCGGGTTCGCCGCCAGGTATGCCGAGCTGACCGGCCGGGACGTTTCCGGCATCGGTTACTACATTGCCTTCGGCTACTTCAAGCTGGCTGTCGTGCTGGAAGGGATCCACGCCAGGTTCCTGCAAGGTAAGACGCTGGGCGAAGGATTCGAGCGGGAAGGCCCGGCCGTACCGGTGCTGATCGCGCGCGCGCACCACATGCTTGACGAGGTCGGGTAGCCGCCTGGGAAGCAAAAGCGAGGCCCGGCGCCCCGCTCTCGCCGGGCCTCATTAGGTTTGACGCGCTACTTCCGCCTACGGTTCACACGATCTGGCGACGGAATGGGTGCCATTTTCGGCCGGATACTAACGAGATTCGGCAGGCCCGCCCAGGCCCGGGTCACGGCGCAAGGCAGCCCTGGTCACACATCCGGTGCGCGATCGCCTCGATGAAGATTCTGCCCACTTCCAACGGGTTAGTGATCTTGTAAGCGATGCCGCCGGTTGCGTCGGCGATCTTCTTCAGCGCGGTGAAATTACCCTGCTGCCCGAACTGGATGACGACGATCTCCACCTTGCGGCTCGGGTCGTACAGCGCGCCCAGCTGGCCGAGCAGCGCATTAAGCGAGATGTCGCCGGGCTGGCTGTCCACCCCGGCGGTGAGCACCAGCTCCGCGTTGGCGAAATTGGGCGCGTAGGTCCTGGTCATGTACTTGTAACCGGCCAGGATGGCCTCCCGCAGCGCGAGCTTGCCATTGGTGGTGGTCAGGGTCTTGTTGATCTCCACCAGCTGAGTGCGCCGGTCGATCAGGCCCAGCTTGGCCGGTAGCGGGCCGACCGGGACAAGCTGCCGGTACGCCGCTGCGAGCGAGCGGGACTGGCCTATCTCCCACAGGCCCATGTACGTGCTGTCGGGGAACAGACCCAGGCCCCGGTACGCGGTCTGGGTGAGCTCCTGAAACAGCGTCTGGGTGCCGTTTCCCGATGGCTGGTTCATCGCCGGTGAGACGTCAACCAGGGTCAGGTCCCGGGACCCGAGTCCGAGCTTCTCCCACGCCTGCAGGCTGGCCGCGATCTCGCTGGCGCCCGGGGGGTTCGCCACTTCGAGCGGCAGCGCGGTCAGCCCAGCCGAGCTAGGCATCACGTCAGGTTTCCCGTCGGGCGATCGGAAGCCGTAATAGCGGACCTCGGCCGCGGCGTAGGAGCTCTTCAGGAACTTGCCGAACTCCTGCGCGGCGGCCAGCGGCAGCGCGGCCGTCGTCGTGAGTACGTACGGATAGTCGAGTTCCGGGCTTGCCATCGCCTTGGTCGCGCCAGTGGGGTACCGCGCGGCGAGGGTGCCGTCAGGGGTGGCCCGGTCATAGGCGAGGACGGCCTGCTCGCTGGCAACCGTCAGCACCCGCCGGTCGAACGGCGGCTGGGTGCTGCCCACGAAGGTCTGCAGCCCGGTGACCGAGTCAAAGTCCTCAGTGGCCGCAGCGCCGTAGACGAACTTGGAGAACGCTGTCCTTGCGGCCGGCCCAGCGCCGAGGACGCGGCTCACCTGGACGAGGGTGGCCAGGCCCGCTGACGTGCCGACCGGATCAGGCAGGTACGTGGCCAGGTTGAGGCTGGCCGCGGGCCCGCCATAGGAGGGCGGCAGCAGTACGTTCCAGCCGACAGGAGAATCGAAGATATGGGTCTGACTGGCGACAGCTTTCGTGGTGACGATCATCAGCGGCGAACGGGCCACGCTCATCCCGGTCGGCTGCACGATCTGCGCGCCGATCGGGTAAGTGCGGGCGACATCTACCCACAAGCTGGAGTCCGGGATCCAGGCGTCAATCGGCGTAGCGCCGGGAACGGCGGCCTGGCCGTCGATCTGGCCCGCTTCGGCGGCGGAGTCACCCTCGGTGATCTGGACCGCGAAGCACTGTCCGTCGGCCGAGTGGCTCTGGCTGTCGAATGTGCGTGCTACCGCCTGAACGGCCGGCGCGATGTCGTCGCTCACCGCGATGTTGATCACGGTCGCCTGGCGGGAGCAGGTGACGCGGGAGATAACCGCCCGGGCGGTCATCGTGATCATGAGAACCGCGGAGATGCCCACCGCGACCGCCACTAGCGCCCTGGGGCTGGCCCTGCGGGTGCGGCCGCGGCGGCCGACGCCCGATGCCCGTGGTGACACGCTGCGCCCTTCGGTTGGCCAGGCCCACCGCTAACTGGTCCGCTGGCAGAAGGTGGATTGGCTTTCGGGGTTTGCACACGGGGCCGAACCCCGGTCGATTGCCTGACTCTATCGAACTTCCAGCGGCGGATCGGCTGACTTGCCCGGTTTTATGCTCGGGCTGAGCGCGAGCCTCGCCAGGTGCTTCCGAGCGCCTGACGCCGCACGCGGTCGATCCGGCCGGGCGCGCATAGGGCACGCGGGAGTGGCACAACGTAACGCGCGGTCATGCCTCGAGCGGTCGATTGCATCGGGGATGCGCTCGGCCGATGATTGGGGAGTCGGCCACCGTCGGCTCAGCAGGGAAGCGAGGGCTGTGCGTGACTGGAATCCGGATGTCATTTCTCGTCGTTGGTGCATCTATCACCTTGGCTGCGATGGCGGCCCCGGCAAGTGCGTCGACCGTCAGCTCCCGAACCGGCGGCAGGCTGCAGGGCCCTGCCTTGGCCCTCAGCATCCCGGTCGTCAAGAGCAAGGCGACGGCAGGTTACATATCGGAGAAGCGCGGCATCAAGTCGGTGTCCACTACCTTCGAGGTGCCGAAGATCACGAGCTGCGCGGCCGGCCAGAACGCGGGGATGGGTCCGGTCGTCATCCTGGTGGGCAACGGCTATTTCGTCGGGGCGGGCGCCGAGGCCGAGTGCCAGAGCGGCACGTCCAGCTACATGGTTGCCATCAACCATAACGGGGCCGAGACTCATCCCCTCAACGTGGCAGCTCGGGACAAGATCAGCGTCGACATCACGATCGGGTCGAAGACTGTCCTAGTCAAGATCGAGGACCTTACGACGAAGGAGAAGACCAGCCAGTCCCTCCCGAAAGGCAAGGTCACGGCGGCTGAGCTTGGCGACGACTCCTTGACGCAGGGTCAGCACCAGGTGCCGATTCCTAAGTTCACCAGCCACCAGTTCACCGACGTCAAGATCAACGGCAAAGTGCTGAGGGAAGCCGGGCCCTTGCTTGACGAGGAACTGGTACGAGGGAAGACGGTGCTCATCAAGGCGGGCCCGATCGACAAGGCCGGCGACGCGTTCGTCATGGACTTCGAGCACGCCACCTGAGGGGCGGCAAAAGGTCGCATAAGGGCGGCATCAGCCGCCCAGACTCACTAGCGCACACGGCGACCCGGAGACCTGCCGCGGATCAGTCGCGTGGGCGACCGGGCCTGGGGCGTCGAGCTCGCGGTAGGCGAAGCAATGGGACCTCGGAGTGCGCGACTCCGTGACATGGCTGGGCCAGACTGAGGGACGTGGGCGAGCGGTTTCTGATCACGGACGCGGGCGATCCGCGACTCGCCGACTACGTCAGCCTGACCGACGTGCGGCTGCGACGGAGCATGGAAGCCGCCCACGGCCTGTTCATCGCCGAGAGCGAGAAGGTGATCAGGCAGGCCATCGCGGCCGGATACCCGGTCAGGTCCATGCTGGTTGCGGACGACAAGCTGGCCACGATCGCCGACCTGGCCGGATCCTGCCCGGCCCCGCTGTACCTGCTCCCGGCGGCGGCGGCCGAGCAGCTGACCGGCTACCGGGTGCACCGCGGCGCACTGGCGTCCATGCAGCGCCTGCCGCTGCCGTCGGTGGCGGCAGTGCTGGCCGGCGCCAGCCGGATAGTGGTGCTCGAGGACGTCGTCGACCATGCCAACGTCGGCGCGGTGTTCCGCTGCGTGGCGGCGCTCGGGTTCGGCGGCGTCGTGCTGGCACCACGATGTGCCGATCCGCTGTACCGGCGGGCCGTCAAAGTGTCGATGGGTGCTGTCCTGGCCGTGCCTTATGCCCGGATGGATGACTGGCGCGGCGGCCTGGCCGGCCTGAAGGCAGCCGGGTTCCGGCTGCTGGCGCTGACCCCGGACCCGGCCGCGGCTGCTATCGGTTCGGTCCGCGGCGGCGTCGCCGCGGGCGACAAGCTTGCCCTGCTGATCGGCAGCGAGGGCAGCGGCCTATCGGGTCGCTGGCTTGCCGCGGCCGACGAAGCGGTCCGCATCCCGATGAACCGTGGCGTCGACTCGCTCAATGTTGCGTCGGCAGCTGCCATCGCCTGCTATCTGCTTAGCTGAGAACCGTGATCACCTCGCTCGACGAGCTCCGGCGGCGGCGGGAATACGACTGCCGGCTGACTGCGGACCGCGCGCTGGAATCGCTCGACGAAGCTCACGGATTCCTGCGGGAACGTGGCCTGCTCACCCGTACCGCCGATAGCGCGCTGCCCAGCCTGTATGAGGCATGTCACGAGGAGCCGTACCAGGCTGGCGGTCGGGGCTTCGCGAGCTGGCCTGCCACCAAATGGCCGTGGGCACACGAACTGTCGGAACGACCGGACGTGCACTCGCTCGACATACACCGCGGCAAGACGATCTTGCTCTCCGATGAGCTGCTCGCGCTGGTGGACCCGGTGTGCCGGGCCGAACTGGCTCGGATGGAGCGCGCGGACCCAGGCTGGGGCAGGCTGCTCCGGCACTTGGCTGAGGCCGGCCCGGCCCTGGCCGATGACGTTGAGGTGGAGCTTGGCCTCAAGCATCAGGAGCTCAGGTCACTGCGCTCGCCGCTGCAGCGGTGCGGGGCGCTGGTTGCCAGGTCAGTAGTGCTGCCCGCGGAGTCAGGCGACGGGCATGTGCACCGCAGTGAGCTAGCCCGCTGGGACCAGGCCTACCCGCAGCCGGCCCGGGCCGGCCCGCCGGACCTCGTCGCGCTGATGGGCGCGGCGCTGCGGGCCGCCGTGCTAGCCCCGGACAAGGACATGATCCGCTGGTTCAGCTGGCGCTGGCTGTTGCCGGGCGACCTGGCCGACCAGCTGCTGGCCAGGGGACTGGCGATCCGGCCAGCCCCCGGCTGGCTAGCCGCGCCGCGCTTGGTCTGAGTACCTTAGGCCGCCGTGACCTGCGTGCTGAACCGGCGAGGTGGTGCGGAACGTTCACGCAGGTATGGGGGACCAGGGCTGGCCGGCGGGCGTGATGGCCGGAGGAGGCGGTGACTGCGGCGAGATGCGCCGGGCACTCGGGGTGTACGTCGTCGGTGCCATCACGCCTGCCGACCGTAGCGCCGTGGACGAGCACCTGGCCGGCTGCGCGGTCTGTCGGGACGAGCTGGCCGGGCTGGCAGGCCTGCCCGCACTGCTGGGCCGGGTACCGGCCGATGAGGCTGCCGCGATCCTCCTCGGCCGGGATCCAGACGCGTCCCGGCCGCCGCTCGCCTCGCTGCTGAACCGTGCCGCGACACTGCGCAGGCTCCGCGTCTGGCCGCGGCTGGCGGCCGCGGCGGCGGCCGGCCTGGTCATCGGCGCTGGCGCGGTAGCCGCCGCGCACGAGATCGCCCGCCCAAAGGCACCGTCAGCGGCGGCGGCAGCGCGGCCATGGGGGACAGCCGTTCACGGCACCGATGCGCGCACGCAGGCCAGCGCGACCATCAGGTACCAAGCCCGGCCGTGGGGCCTCCAGCTCGCCGTGCAGGTGAGCGGCATCCGGACCGGGACCAGATGCTGGCTCAAGGTCACCAATGCGCGCGGCCTGCAGGTAGCGTCAGGCAGCTGGACGGTGGCCGGCGGCGACCATGGCGCCTGGTATCCCGCGTCATCCTCGGTTCCGCTGTCCGCGGCGCGCGCCTTTGTCATCACCACCGGGCACGGAACCCTGGTGACCGTTCCGGTCCCGTAACGGAGGGCGGCTACCAGGTCGCGCGAGCGCACTCGCGCAGCCGTGCGGCCGAGCTGGCCGGCGCACCGAAGTCATCGAGACCGAGCAGCGCGGCGCCGACTACCGGGGGAACGTCCACGATCCGGATGTCGGCACCGGGCAACTTGGCGCCAAGCCCCGCGCCGATCGCCGCGGTCAGGATCGGGTCTCGCGCCGTCATCAGGCTGCCGCCCAGCACGACCGGCACCGGATCTCCGCCGTGCACGCCCAGCCCGAGCCGGCCGGCCGCCACTGTCGCCATCACGCAGATCTCGTCGGCCTGGCGCAATAGCACGTTCCTGGCTACCTCATCACCGCGGTTGGCTACCTCGAACAGCACCGGCACTAGGCCGTGAATCCCAAAGTAAGAGATCTTGCCGAAGTGCATTCCGATGACGACATCCTCGACCCGCTGCAAGCCGAAGTTGGCCGCTACCGCGGTGCGCAGCTCGGTCTCAGGGCCGCGGCCGTCCTCGGCCCTGACCGCCCACCACAGCGCCTCGGTGCCCAGCTCACCACCGCCGCCCCAGTCGCCGCTGGTACGTCCGAGGGACAGGAACCTGGTGGTCCGGCCATCGGGTGCCACGCCAACGCAGTTGATCCCGGCCCCGCATACGACGCCCACGCCCCAGTGTTTTGCGGTACTGGACTCGGTGGTGTCGGCCAGTCCGGCCCGAAGCACGGCGAATGTGTCGTTCACCACCGAGCTGGTCGACGACCAGCCCTGGGCCTGCACGAGCGCACCGAGGTCGGCTTCCTCCTGGGGCAGGTCGGCCCCGGCCAGGCAGGCCGAGGTGTGCTCAGCGACCAGGCCGTCGGCGGCCAGGCCAGCCTGCCGCGCGACGTCGTTGACCAGCTCCTTCAGGACCGCGGTGGACTGATCGGTGCCCACGTTCTGGTAGTTGGAGCCGCCACCGCGCGCTGTGCCGAGGATGCTGCCATCCGGCCCGACCAACGCCACGTCCGTCTTGCTGTTGCCACCGTCAATTGCCAGGACCGCAGCCAGGCCGCCGGCCGCGCCGTTCACTGACCAGATGCCCAGGGCAGAAACGCGGCGTTCTCCGCCAGCAGCCGGTCAGTCAGCCGGTTAGCCAGGTCGAACTGGCCGACCAGCGGGTGGGCGAGCAGCGCGGCAGCCACCCGGTCCCGGTCGCCGTGCAGCGCGGCGGCCACGGCCAGTTCCTCGTAGGCCGACACGTGCGCGATTAGCCCGCTCATCAGCGGGCTGACCGGCGCGACCGGTACCGGTACCGCGCCGCCACCACCTACTGTCGCGGACACCTCGATGACCGCCTCGTCGGACAGGAACGGCATCGTTCCGTGGTTGCGGACGTTTACCACCTGGCGGTCGCCTGCGTCGGTGACTAGCGAGGCGAGCAGCGCGACCGCGGCCTCGGAGTAGAAGGCGCCGCCGCGATGCTGCAGCAGCTCGGGCTTGGTGTCCAGGGCGGGGTCGGCATACATCGCGAGCAATTCCCGCTCGATCTCGGCGACCGCCTGCGCGCGGGTCTTGCGGCCCCGCTCCTCCTCGACCACGGCGTCGTGCGCCCAGAAGTACCGCAGGTAGTACGACGGGACCGCGCCGACGGCTTGGGTGACAGCGAGCGGCAGGCCGGTATGGCCGGCAATCTCTTCGCCATGGGCGGCCAGCAGCTCCGGTAGCCTGTCGGCGCCGTCGACGAGTGCGGCGCGCTCCCAGGTCAGGTGATTAAGCCCGACGTGATCCAGCGCGACGGCCTCCGGCGCGATACCCAGCATCGAGGCAAACAGCCGCTGGTAACCGATGGCGACATTGCACAGCCCGATCGCACGATGCCCGGCATCCAGCAGCGCCCTGGTGACGATGCCGACCGGGTTGGTAAAGTCGATGATCCAGGCGTCCGGCGCGGCGCGTTCCCGCACGGTAGCGGCCACGTCGAGCACTACCGGCACGGTGCGCAGCGCCTTGGCAAACCCGCCGGCCCCGGTGGTCTCCTGGCCGATGCAACCGCAGTCGAGCGGCCAGGTTTCGTCCCGGTGCCTGGTCGCCTGGCCGCCCACCCGCAGCTGCAGCAGCACGGCGCCGGCCCCGTCCACGGCCGCGTCCAGGTCAGAGGTCCAGGTCAAAGTGGCCGGATGACCGTAGCGGGCCATGATCCGGGCGGAGAACGGCCCGACCACTGACAGCCGGTCCGCGTCAGGATCGACCAGCACCAGGTCGGTGATCTTGATCTCGCCGGTGAGCCTGGCGATACCATCGACCAGCTCCGGGGTGTAGGTGGAGCCGCCGCCTACGACAGCGAGTTTCATCCGAAGGCCTTCACTTCCGCGCCTGACATGGCTACATGGCAGGCGACATGGTGGTTGGGCGCAAGCTCCAGGAGCTCGGGGGTAACCGAGTGGCACACGTCGATGGCAAGCGGGCAGCGCCAGCGGAACCGGCAGCCCGGGGTCGGGTCGATGACCTTTGGCGGTTCGCCCCGGTCCGTTTCGGCGCCGACAGCCAGGTCGGCCTTAGGATCAGGCACGGCGGACAGCAGCAGCTGGGTATACGGGTGCTTGGGGTTAGCCAGCACCTCCTCGACCGGGCCCTGCTCGGCGACTTGCCCGGCGTACATGACGATCAGCCGGTCCGCCACGTACCGGGCGCTGGCGATGTCGTGGGTGATGTAGAGGATGGAAACGCCCTGCTTGTCACGCAGTTCCGCCATCAGGTTCAGCAGGCCGATCCGGATGGACACATCCAGCATCGACACCGGCTCGTCGGCGAGGATCAGTTTGGGCCGCATTGCCAGCGCCTGCGCGAAGCCGACCCGCTGCCGCTGGCCGCCGCTCAGCTCGTGCGGGAAGCGCTGCAGCACCTCGCCGGGCGGGGTCAGCCCGACCGCGGAGAAGACACGCTCAGCCTCGTCGTGTTGCTGCTGGGCGGACAGCTCGGGCCGGTGCAGCTTCAGACAGCGCATGACGCCGTGCGATACCCGGAACACCGGGTTGATCGAGGCGAACGGGTCCTGGAAGACCATCGGCACGTCGCTGCGATAGCCGAGCAGATCGCGGCGCGAGCGCATGCTCGATATCGGCCTGCCCTCGAAGTAGATCTCTCCGGAGGTCGGCTTGTAGATCCTGGCTAGCAGGCGCGCGATCGTTGATTTGCCACTGCCGCTCTCGCCGGCCAGCGCGACGATCTCGCGCTCGCCTATGGTCAGGCTTACGTCATCCACCGCGTGCAGGTTCTTGCGGTGCAGCCCGCCGCCGATCCGGAAATGGCGGGTCAGCTTGTCGGTCCGCAGCAGCGGGGCATTGGCCACCGTTTCGGGCTGCGGCGACGTTTGCTGATCCGTCACTGGTAGACCTTTCTGCTCTCATACAGCAGGCACCTGACCTGCTCGCCGTTCACGCTGAAAAGCGGAATGGTGGTCTCGGTGCAGCGGTCCATCACCTTCGGGCAGCGCGGGGCGAACCGGCAGCCATCCGGCGGGTTGGCGAGATCGGGCGGACTGCCAGGGATCCCCGTTAGCGGTACCCGCGGGCCCTTGATCGAGGGAAACGCGTCCATTAGGCCGATGCTGTAAGGATGCAGCGGGTTGTCGAACAGCCGCCGGGTTTCGCCGAGCTCCGCCACCTGCCCGGCATACATCACCATCAGCCGGTCGGTGAAGTGCCGCACCAGGGACATGTCGTGGGTAACGAAGATGACAGCGAAACCAAGCTGCTCTTGCAGTTCCTTGATCTGGACCATCAGTGAGCGCTGCGCGACCACGTCCAGCGCTGACGTCGGCTCGTCCATGATCACCAGGTCCGGGGTGAACAGCATGGCCATCGCGATCATCGAGCGCTGTCGCATTCCGCCGGACAGCTGGTGCGGGTAGCTCTTCAGGTGCGCCGGGTCGATGCCGACCATCCGCAGTACTTCGGCCGAGCGGTCGGCGATCTCTGCCTTCGAGGTAACGCCGTGCGCTCGCATGGCGTCGGAGAACTGGGCTGCGATTGATGTCACCGGGTTAAGCGCGTTCATCGCGCTCTGCATGACCACGGACATGTCCTTCCACCGGACCGCGGCCAGCTGCTTCTCGGTGAGACCCACAAGGCTTGTGCCCTTGAAGGTAACGGTGCCCCCGCTGATGCTGGCCGGAGGCGCCAGCAGCTGCGCGATGGCGAACAGCAGGGTGGACTTGCCGCAGCCGGACTCGCCGACGATGCCGATGAATTCGCCGGGCGCGACTTCGAAACTCACATCCTGCACCGCCCGGACGGTGCCGCGCTCCATGATGTAGTCGACCGACAGGTCATTGACCTCGAGGATGGCTCCGGACCGCCAACCGGACGCTGACTCGACGGGCATGCCGTTACTTAGCAGGCTTGACACGCTTCCCCCGCATGCTCCTGACCGGCCGCAGGGCCGGGTTGCCGATCTCATCAAAGGCGTAGTTGAGCAGCGCGAACGCGGCGCCCAGGGCGACGATGCACAGGCCCGGCACGATGATCCACAGCACCTGGCCGGACTGGAAAGCCTCGGCATTCTCGGCCCAGTAGAGCATGGTGCCCCAGCTGATCACGGACGGGTCGCCGAGCCCGAGGAACTGCAGGCTGGAGGAGAACAGTACCGCGTACAGCGCGTTGGTCAGGAAACTCGCCACCAGCAGCGACGTCATGGTGGGGATGATCTCTACCACGATGATGTAGATCGGGCGCTCGCCCCGGACGCGGGCGGCCTCAAGGAAGTCCCGGTTGCGGAGGGAAAGCGCCTGGGACCTGAGCTGGCGGGCGGTAAAGGACCAGCCGGTCAGGACGAGGACGGCGATCATCACCACGGTGCCGGCGCCATGCAGGTAGCTGGCGATCACGATCAGCAGCGGGAACAGCGGGATGACCAGCAGCACGTCGGTGAACAGGTTGAGTCCGCCGTCCCAGGCTCCGCCTAGGTAGGCGGCGGCGACGCCGATCAGCATCGCGATGATGGTGGCGCCGAGTCCGACCGCGAGCGCGATCTCCAGCACCGGCCGGGCGCCGTAGATGACCTGTGCGAATATGTCCTGGCTGAAGGCGGTGGTACCGAGCAGATGGTGCGCGGACGGGCCGAGGCTCCGCGGATAGATCTCGGCATTCGGATTGTCGTGCGCGATCAGCCCGGGGACCAGCGCGACCAGGCAGAAGATCGCGAGTAGCACCGCACCTGCAGTGGCTTTGCGGTTGGCAGTGATCGCGCGGGCCATCCGACGCAGGGCGCGGGCTCCCGCTATCCCGCTCGGGGCCGGCGCGCCGAACGGCGCTGGAGGCAGGAGCGTCTGGCCGGGCTGACCGCCCGCAGGCCCACCTGGTTGCTGGGGCCACGGTTGCGGCAACATCGCCACGGCTACCTCGCCTCCCTGGTCCGCGGGTCGAGTATCGCTGTCGCGACGTCGGACAGCAAGATCGCCACCAGCACCGCCACCGTGATGAGCAGGAACAGCGCCTGCATGAGCGGGTAGTCGTCGTTGTTGACCGCCTCGAGCAGCAGGTAGCCGACGCCTGGGTAGTTGAAGACCTCCTCGACCAAGATCGCGCCGGTGACTACGAAGCCAAGCGAGATGGCGAAGCCGGTCAGGTTCGGCAGGATCGCGTTCCGGGCCGCATAGTCGAGCATGATGCGCCGGCCTGGCAGGCCCTTAGCCCTGGCCATCCGCACGTAGTCCTCGGCCAGCGTGGTGATCATGGTGTTGCGCATGGTCAAGATCCAGGTACCGATCGTCGTGATCAGCAGCGTGAAGGCCGGCAGTATGGCGTGCTCGAGCACGTTGCCGATGAACGTCCAGGTCAAGCCGGGCGTGAGGGTGAAGTTGTACGCGAAGAAGTACGGCAGCCAGTGCAATTGGACGCCGAATATCAGGATCAGCACCAGCCCCAGCCAGAAGAACGGGATCACTGTCATGACCACGAAGATGGGCGGCAGGATGCTGTCCAGCCGTCCGCCGCGCCGCCAGGCGCTGACAATGCCGATGCCGGTGCCGAGCACGAAGGCGAGCACGGTGGTGATGCCCACCAGGCCGAGCGTCCAGGGGATCGCGTCCAGCACGATGCGGCCGACCGAGTTCCCCGGCTGCGTGGTCAGCGAGACGCCGAACTTGCCGGTCGCCACGTCGCCCAGGTACCGGAAGTACTGCGAGATCAGGTTCTGGTGGGTGTTGAGGCCGAATTGCGCTTCCAGCTCCCTGAGCGCGGCCGGGCCGACCACGCCCCGGTGATTGGCGATCATGGCCTCGGCTGGGTTGCCCGGCATCAGCCGCGGCAACAAGAAGTTGAGCGTCAGCGCCACCCACAAGGTCAGCGCGAAGAAGCCAAGGCGGCGCACCACGAATCTCATGCGCTCCTCCTGTTGGTCACCGGGTTTGCTCCCTCAACGCTCGCTTACCGAGTGGTTGCCGGCAAGGGCTAACTGGCCTGCTGACTACCCGGGCGGC
>JBKQTJ010000160.1:0-5516 GCA_052143255.1 Streptosporangiaceae bacterium
GCAACGGTCCTGGGCCAACACAACTTCATTGCCGACGGAATAGCAGTCCACAACAGCATTGAACAGGATTCGGACGTCGTGATACTGCTTCACCGCGAGGACGCCTACGAACGGGAGTCACCACGCGCCGGCGAGGCAGACCTCATCGTGGCCAAGCACCGCAACGGGCCGACCGCCACGGTAACGGTCGCATTCCAGGGCCACTACAGCCGGTTCGTCGACATGGCGCGCATCTAAGGGCTCGCTGGTCGGCCGGGTGCGGCTCCCCCGTCTACCGGTGTAGCACTTAGGCGCTTGACTTGGTTAGACAGCCCGCCGCTGGAGGCACCCAAGTGGCTGCAACGGGGAACATTCGCCGAGCCATTCGCGCTCCGGGCTCTCGGCACTGCCCGCGGCGATCGGGCACTGCTCAGCCAGGCTGGAGCAATTCGAGGCAACGCAGCTCTCCTGGCATGCGGAGCAGACCAGGAGCCTGCTGTAAAGCGATGGGGCTCGGACCACCAGGCGCCGCCCCCGCACGACTGCGGCACTGCTCCCTGTGCCCCGAGCATAGTGCGAGATCGCAGTACGATGCTCCCATGGGAGCGGGCGATGACGGCTACACGCTGCTGTTCGACATGTGGGTGGCGGCGAACTCGGCGCGGGCGGTGCTGGATGAGGCACTGCGACCGAGCGGCCTGGGTGCGGAGGAATTCGCGCTGTACAGCGCGATTCGACGAGACGGCGGCATCACCCCAACGGAGCTCGCGTCCTTGATGGCCCTCCCCCCGACGACTGTCTCCTCGATCGTGGGCCGGCTGGAGCGGCGGGGTCACGCGCGCCGCGCGCCCAATCCCGGTGACGGGCGCTCGTATCGGATCGAGCTGACCGCTGCCGGGATGGCCGCGCACGCCGCGGCGGCCCGGCTCTTCGCGCCGGTGCTCGCTAAGGTCGAGTCGGCCCTGGCCGCTGAGGTCGCCGGGGCCAGGGCGTTGCTCGCCGCGATACGCGACGCCGTGCGGGCTGCCGCCGACGGCACTAGGCGCTCCGGTTCCCGCGGTTCGCAGCCCGCGGCACCTTGACGGTACTGCGATCTCGCACTATTTTGGAGATAGTACGAGTTCGTAGTAGGAGGGGTCGTGTCTGAACTTGACCGCCTGGCCGAGGAAGCTGTCCGGCTCAATAGCGTGCCCGGCGCCGCGGTCGCCGTGGTCCTGGCCGACCGGGTGATCGCGTCAGCCGCCGCAGGGTTCGCCGACCTGGCTACCCGAACGCCGATGTCCGCCGACAGCGCATGTAGCTGGTTCTCGATGACAAAGATCGCGACGGCGACCGCAGCGATGGTGCTCGCTGAGGGCGGGGCCATCGATCTCGATGCACCCGTTGCCAGGTACCTCG
Organism: Streptosporangiaceae bacterium; assembly: GCA_052143255.1. Classification (GTDB taxonomy): domain Bacteria; phylum Actinomycetota; class Actinomycetes; order Streptosporangiales; family Streptosporangiaceae; genus JAJYUU01. Next base: position 1,378 of record JBKQTJ010000160.1, read on the forward strand.
GCGAGGCGTGGCCGAGCCGTTTCGCCGGGGTCCGGGTGCGCCACCTGCTGAACCACAGCAGCGGCCTGCGGAACCCAGTGCCCATCCGGTGGGTTCACCGCGCGACTGACCCCAGGCCCGACCCGGTCGCTTTCCTTGGCCGGCTCCTCGCCAGGCAGCGTCGGCCCCGATTCGCGCCCGGAACCCGCGCTGCCTACAGCAACGTCGGCTACCTCGCGCTCGGGGCAGTGATCGGCGCCGCGGCAGGACGCCCATATGAGGAGTTCGTGCGTGACGAGCTGCTCATGCCGCTAGGCATGGCGCGCACAGCCTTCACGTGGAGCAACCCTGCAGTGGCCGGCTTGCCCCGGGCCACGCCACATCACCAGCTGCCCCGCGCGCTGACCCCGGTGGTCAAAGGACTGCTCCCGGAGGGAATCCTGGGAGCCCGCACCGGCAAGTTCGTCGGCCTCGAACGATTCGAACTCGATGGGGCCGCCTACGGCGGGCTCATCGGGCCCGTGACCGAGGCAGCGCAACTGATCGCCCTGCACGCCAACGGCGGCACCGTCAACGGAACCCGCGTGCTCAGCCGCTCCTCGATCGCTGCCATGACCGCAGTCGCGACGCACGGCAAACCCTACGATCTCGGCCTCGGCTGGTTCCGCCCTCACGACGACCACAGCCCGCAAGTAGAGCACCTCGGCGGCGGCATAGGCTACTGGAACCTGCTGCGCCTAAACCCCCAGGCAGCGGGCGGCGCCGCTGTCATGAGCAACAGCACCCGGCACTGGAACATCACCGCCTTCGCCGATGCCGCCGTCGAACTCGCAGCCCGCAACAGTGAGCGTGCGCCCGCATAGCAGCCGTCCCGGCTCGTGTGACCAGGCCACACCTTCAGGACGGCGTCCAGGTGCCGGATGCCGCCGACCTGCATCCGCGGCGACGAGATAGGCGCGCAGGCTTCGGCTCCGGTGCCATATGCTTGTCGGCGGGCCAGCCATTCGCGCTAGCCCGCCGACGCAGCACATGCGACCTGCGGTAACAACGCCCGCAAAACCGCAGGTCAGACAACTAGAGACAGGCGCTCGTAGCTCAACGGATAGAGCATCTGACTACGGATCAGAAGGTTGGGGGTTCGAGTCCCTCCGAGCGCGCCACCGAAGCCGCAGGTCAGGGCCTTGCCACAGAGAGTGGGCGAGGCCATGATTCTCTTTCCGGGAGCCTGATCTCTCACAATTTCTCACAGGCCCTCCGGATGGACAGGAGTCCCGGCCTCGTCCGTGATCACATACTCGCCTCCTGGTACCAGGCCAGCCCGGCGAGCCCGGACCGGTACGCCGCGCCCGCGGCCGCGCTCTCATCCAGTTGGCGCTTGCGCAGTTCCGTCAGTGCGGCGACCAGCTCGCCGTCGTCGTCGCACCGCCTCCAGGCCCCGTGGCTGACGATCAGGAGGGATAAGGAACCGCGGGGAAGCTCGCCGTGCCATCAGCAGGGGTCGTCAGCGGTACGCCACGGTCACACGCGGGTCGTCGTCCGGCCAGGTGAGCGGCCTATCACCAGACAGAGACCGCGATTTGCAAGCAGGGGAGATCAACAGGACTAGCTGGTCAGCTTGACAAGGAACAGCCACGCGTTGACCACGCCGCCAAGCAGGCTCGCCACGGCGGCGGGGATCAGCCAGTACAAGCCACCACCAGCCTTCAGCAGGAAGGTGAGCCCGGCGATGCCGACCAGCACCGCAGTGATTGCGTTGGGGGAGAACCTTTCGATGAAGCGGGCCACGCCCTGATCGCTGCCGTGACCGGCTCGCCGGTCCAAGCTAAACAGGGCTGCGCCCGAAACCGCGGCCACAGCCAGCAGCTCCCAACCCAGGGCGGCCGCTGGCTGGGGAGCCACCAGCAAGACCGCGATGAGCACCGAGGTCATGAACAACACCAGGGTTTCAGCGGCGCGGGAGCTGAGGCTGCGTGATGCGGCCAGCACGTCGCTTTTGACCGAGACCGCGACGAACAGCAGGCCGACCAGCGCACCGGCAACGGCACCGAGGGCCTCACCGAAGCTCAGCCACATTGCGGTCGCGTATCCCACGGACGGCCTCCCAGATCTTCCGCTGGACAGACGAGCTGATTCAATCAGTGGCTTGTGAGCAGGCGCAGCAACAGCCATGTCCGGCTGCGCTGGGCCGCGAGTGGCCAACCGCGTCTCACAGCCGTCTCACAGACTGAGTGGACAGTGCCGGACTCAGACACACAACAGTGGATCCTGACCTGCGGATACGGATTCTGGTGCACTGGCCGGACACAAGGCATTGATCTACGGATCATAGGGTTGGGGGTTCGAGTCCCTCCGAGCGTGCCGACCAGCCATGCCTGACCAGCACCGCAGCCAGAACGCCTGCGCCTTCAGGCAATGCACGGTCAAGATCAACTGCACGGATGTGCACACGGCCCGCCATGACGGGTGCCCCACGTCGATCTCGTCGATGCCCCCGTCATGGCTGAATTTGAACCGCACCATGTTGCCGTTGCGGAGATCCAGGATCTTTTGCTGCGCCGCGCCCGGGGTCGTGGTCTCCATCCTGCTGTCGTCGCCGCGGACAGTGAACGACACGTCGCCGCTCGTCCACAAGGTCAACCACAATGAGAACACAGTCGTCATCGCCGACATTGACGACCGCAAGGACATCTACCGCTAGTCGTCCAGGAACCCGCCGTCGTCGGGCTCGGCGTCCACGCCCTTGACTTCGACCGTCACGGCGGGGAACCGTTTCCCGAACGTGTCCAGCGCGGCCCTGATCGCAGGCCGGCCGCCGTGCACCACCAGGACGGTGATGTCGGCGCTCGCCGCGGCCACCTCGGCAATGGACTCCTAGCGCTTGGCCGTCGGCGTCGACCGGTACACCACCAGCACGCCCTGCTCGCGCATCATCTGATCGAGCCCGCCGCCACGTGTCGGACCGTCGCCGACCCTGGAGCCTGCGCCGCCTCGAGCGCCTGTGGCATTCCGGCGGTAGCTGCCGCCTGGCTACCCGGAGAATCGGCTGAGCGGAGACCTGTCGCCGACAAGCCAGACATGACCGAACGGATCGCGGAAACCGCCTTGCCGGTGGACTACCCACGGAGTCTGGTGATCCCGGATCTCGTCTGCCGATGCGTCGGCGCCAGCCGCCACCGCCCGGGCCACGAACTCGTCCGGGTTCGCGGCGAACACCTCAACGCGGACAGTGGTCCGGCCGATTGCTGCCGGGCTGTCAAAACCAGAGTGCGTCTCCTCGTGCAGGAAGAACGGCGACCCGTCAATCTCAAGGCCGACCACGCTGCCGAGGTTCCACAGTTCGGTGGCGCCAAGCGCTCGCCTGTACCAGTCGGCTGCTCCAGATGCGTCGGCAACGGCGAGCATGAGCGAGATCTGGACTCTGGTTGTCATAACGCCATGCTGCCAAGTCCGCGACCGCGCCGCAGTCGCACGACTCGCGGTGGCTTCGTCCTGGTGTTGCATGCGCGTGCCAGACCGCCGTGCAACAGGTGCCGCGGGTCAAGTCGAGCAAGGCTGCCGGCTGCGCGCGCCCGCCAAAACTGAACACTGAGTAACCGGCCAATGACGCACCGCGTACGTCGGTGCCATGATTCGGCTGCACAGCCGTAAAACAGACCGTTGATTTCGTGGTGAGGGTGGGGATACCGTCTAGTCGGCATGTAGTTAACCCACGCGCAACATCCGGTCATAGCAAGGAGGGCCGTATGACAGCTACTACCGCGGAACCAGTCTCGGGGCAACGGGGATTGCTCTCCTCGCTGATACACCGGCAGCTGGATCACTATCCGGACACCGGTCGCAGGGTCATGTACCTGACCATCACCGTACTGGCCACGATCACCCTGTACTACGAGCTGTACGTCGGTGGCTCGGTGTCGACGCTGATCCTGAGCAACCTGGGCATGTCCTTCAAGTTCTACGTGGCGACTGTCGCATTCGGGAACCTGATCGGGGCCTTCGGCTCGCTGTTCGCCGGCCTAACCGACAGATACGGCCGCGCGAACCTGGTGGTGTTCGGGCTGTTGTTCTCGGGCATCTTCGTGGCGTTCATCTTGCCCGCCGCCACCAACAAGTGGGCCTTCACGATCGAGAGCTTCGTCGTCGGCGCGGTAGAAGGCGTC
>JBKQTJ010000161.1:0-2715 GCA_052143255.1 Streptosporangiaceae bacterium
GCGAGAGGCTCGTCCATGCCAGGCAGCCTAAGCTGACGGATCGTGACCATGCAGGCACTTCGGGCAATCCGGGCCGGGAGCGGCGGCCGCCCTACCTGACCAGGCCCCGGGCGACGTCCCCGGGCAGTGGCTTGGCCATGTCGCCCCTGACGAACGCCCGCGGCAGATCACCTTGTGCTGCTGCAGGCTCGGGTACCACTGCCGTACCTTGTGCGCCTGATGCCGACGGACTTCGACCCGGACATCCGTGTGGTGTCGTCGCAGCCGTTCTAGCTGCGCTGGCACGACGGGTCCAGAAAGCCCCTAACCAAGCGTGCGCCCATCACCGCGACTGCGCGCTTTACTCCAGTTCCATCTCTCTGTCGGCCACATGCTCGGGAGAGCGGGACGCTCTGGGGGTGTCAGGCGGACTGGGCGCTGCGTCGCGCTCGTTCGCCGTCCTGTAGGCCTGCTCGACGGCGCGGAGGCGGTTGGCCACCCGCGCCTCACGGGCGGCGATGGCCTGGCGGTTGCGTCGGCCGTAGGAGCCTTCGGGCAGGTTCTGGCCGAACTGTTCGACCTCGCGGATGTGCGCTTCTCGCTCGTCGGCGTGCGCGGCTATGGCGAACATGGCGGCGTTGGCGGTGGTGGCGTCCAGTATGAGGATGACCGCCTGGGTTTCGGGGTCGCGGCGAGCCAGGGCGGTTATCCGGGGGCCGTCGGTCTCTGGCCAGGCCTGCTGGGGGAGGGCGTGGCCGTTTCTAGCGCGGTCGTGGAGTCTGGCGAGCATCGCGTCGGCGCGGTCGAGCTGGTCGCAGGCACTGGCGAAGTTCTCGCCGATCGGGCCGAGGTCGGCGCCCCGGTTGACGCAGTATTTCAGGAGCCTGGCGGCCTCCGCCTGGTCTGTGTAGTTGCCGGAGCGTGCGTGAATGCGCAGCTGGGTCTTGAGCTCGTGGCTGATCGCTCCGGTCTGGACGAAGCGAACCAGACCTCGAGCAAAGTCAGGTTCCTGTGGCTGGGCGGTCAGCCAGATGGCCAGCCGCCGGGCGGTGATGTGATCGACGATGGTCCCCCGGCTGTCAGCGGTCGCGATGCCGTTGTCGATCAGGCGCTCGTAAAGGGGCAGGTCCGGTAGCGGCCCGCGTTCGGGCAGCCGGTAGGCGGATCCTTCCGGGCTGCCTATGCCGTTATCGGTCCTACGCATGGTCATGCGGCCTACTCGAGGGACGCGATCTCGCAGGCTGGCCGCAGCGTCCAGATTGCAGGCGGCGAAGGCGGCCTGCTGGAATGGCGGTCTCGGTAGTCGATTTCATATTTGCGTCATTCAGGCGGGCTCGAGATCGGCATGCTTCGGGTAGGCGGGCTGGTTGCAAGCGGATGATCTTCACCGGTCAGGGCGGCTAGTGCGGTTGCTACCTCGGGAAGGCCTGCGCGGACGTAGGTTGCCATGGCTTTTCCTCCCCGTCCGTGGTCTTCGTGGCCGGCGTAGGCCTGGGCGGTGGCGAAGCCGAAGTTCCGCTCGACCCAGGTCAAGGTCGTGTGGCGGATCCAGTGCATGCTGACTTGCTGGGTTTCGACCCACGGGAGATGGAGGCCCAAGCGGTGCCACAGGTAGTCGTAGCGCCGTGAGCTGATCGGCCTGCCGTTTGCGTACCGCAGCACAGGCCGGCCCGGGGCGAGACCGCCTCGGCTTTCCCCCTGGGCGAGGAGGTGCGACATCAAGGTGGGTGAGACGGGCTGCCAGCGCACCGTCTCGCCTTTCTCGTGCAGCTGGATAAGGCAATGTTCGGCGTCAAGGTCTTCGGGCATCAACGCCAGGGCGCCGCCGCGTCGGCAGGCGGTCTCGGTATGCAGCCGCACCAGGAGGGCGTCGAGGGCTGGATCGTTTCCGGTCGTCGCGGCGACGCGCTGGATCTCTTCGAGACGGCTGTCCGGTAGTGCCCGGCGCGTGCTGTGCAGTCGGCGCGGCTTGGGTACGCGTGCTGCGGGGTTCTCGCTCTCGGTCACGATGCCGTCGGCGACCGCATGCTGGTACATGCACCTGAGGGCGGCGATCAGGTGCTCGGCTGCCCCGCGGCCGCCACGGGCATTCCTTCTCTTAACGACCGTCGCCTTGACGTGCTCGGCAAGCTGGCTGACGTCCGAGGCGGTCACTTCGGTAATGAGCCTGGGCCCCCATACCTGGATCACGCGGTTCCAGTAGGAACCGTATACCCGGCGCGTTCCGCTGCTGACCGCATCGGAAACACGCGGAATGTAATCAGCGAAAGTGGGGATTCCGGGGGAGTCAGCGGATGCGCGCATGAGATCGGCCGGATTGATGCCCATCTTCTCCAGCAGTACGCGCGCTGCTTCTATTTCGTCGGGACGATGCGCAGGATTACGGCTGCTATTCATGCCGGTGGCTCCGTGGCGGGAATGCTGAGTGATAGCGAGCGAGCATCTCGTTCATTGCTTGTCGCGTGTGGATGATCACGACGCTGTATTCTGGTGCTGCAGCGAGAAGGACGTGATCGCCAGGTTGAATATTGTGAATCCGCCGCGCTGCAGCTGGGATGACGATGCAGGGCTTAAAGGGGACAGTGAAAAGACCATCTGGGGACGAGAAGATTATGATCCCGCCTAGGCTGGGAATTACTTCAAGCTTGTCCCCAGGTTGCCAGCCGAGAGCGCGGACAATATCACTATTCTTGACCCTCCCCGATGCGTCTACCGGCCCGACACCGTAAAGCATTG
>JBKQTJ010000162.1:0-6652 GCA_052143255.1 Streptosporangiaceae bacterium
AACGAGGGGATGCTGGAAGCCGTCCTCGCCTACCTCAAGGCTGAGCATCCTGAGGCCATCCTGGACTTCATGTGCATGGGACCAGAGAAAGTGACTGCGCGATATGGGGCACCCGCCATCTCGATGAACTGGTATCAGCACTACAACCAGAGGGTATCCGGAGTGACCGCCATTGTGCTCAGTACGCTGGGTAAGGGCATCGACGCGTTCCGGGTGGCATCCTGGGTCCGCAAGCACGATGTGGTGATCGTGCCTGGAGCGGGGGTTCTTGAGGCCACTCTTCCGATCGGGCCCTGGTGGTATCCGTACGCGATGTTCTTGGTCAGCGGATCCGGAAGGCTGTTCGGGACAAAAGTCGCGCTGGTCAGCGTTGGAGCAAGCGTGCTCAGCCAACGGCTGACTCGGTTGTTCTTTACCTGGGCGGCGAAGCTGGCTTTCTACCGCTCCTATCGCGACACCGGGTCGTACGAGGCGATGAGTCGAGCAGGAATCAATGTCAGGCGCGACCACGTCTACCCTGACCTTGCGTTCGCCCTCCCAATACCTGCTGTCGGTGCTGGCGACCCACTGAGCGTCGGCGTAGGTGTCATGGACTACTACGGCACCAATGACGACCGACGGCAGGCGGACCAGATCCACGCCGCCTACGTTGAGAAGATGAAGCTCTTCGTCCGGTGGCTGGCCGACAGCGGTCACCGGATTAAGTTGTTCGGGGGCGATAACCTGTGGGATGACAGCCTGGTGCAGGAGATCCTCGCTGACCTGCGCGCCCATCGGCCCGATCTCGGGCCTATGTGCGCCGTCGCCGCCCCCGCGACCTCCCTCGAAGAACTGATGCAGGAAATGGCATCCGTCGGCACCGTTGTCGCCATTCGTTATCACAACGTGCTCTGCGCGCTTAAGCTCTGCAAGCCCACGCTATCGATCAGTTACGCCAGGAAGCACGATCTGCTGATGGCCGACATGGGGCTTTCGGAGTTCTGCCAGTTCGCCAACACGCTTGACATCGATCGGCTCATCGAGCAGTTCACACAGCTAAGAAGCCACTCCGCTCAGCTGACCCAGACGATGGCGGAGCGCAATGCGGAGAAGGCGCGGCTGCTAGTCGAGCAGTTCGCCGAATTGTCGGCAGTGCTCTTCCCTGCCAGTATCCAGGCAGCGCCCGAGCCAGCTGCAGAGGCTGTCCGCTGAGAGGCCGCCTTCGCGGCTGGGCATGCATCTGCCACAGTAAGGTGCCAGCAGTAACGGAACGAGACGCTGCCGCTGCGCCTACTGCGGGTGGAAGTGCGCGGCCTGCTCGGCGCGCAAGTCGTCTACCAGACGTCCCGTGGGCAGGACAACGTCGGTGTTGCGGATCGGCTGATCCTGACCGACCGGTCGAGTCAGGCGGGCACCGGCCGCCAAGCCGATGGGCAGCACGTCGTCGCGGCTTGTGTTCTCGATGTTGTCGATTAGCCCGTAGCAGCTGTAGCCGCCGATGCCGTCCAGTTCCTCGCCTGCTTCCATGTCACGCTTAGCGATGGTGCCAACCTCGCACATCGGCGGGCCAGCTGGCGCGATGCTGGCGTCGCCGAACAGAACGGCCCTGGCGACGCTGAGCGGCGCCTCCAAGTGGGTGAGGTGGAACGGCCGGTAGAACATGTAAAGCGGCCCGTCGCCCATCTTGAAGTAGGACATGTACGGCATGAGCTGGGGATCGTCGTTGTAGCCGATGACGAAGGCACCCGAACCGGGCTCTGCTCCGAGCACGTAGTCGACGACTCCCTGGTCAAGCAGCTCCTTGGGTTCGTAGCAGTCGAGCAGGTCCCTAACGTGAGATAGAGGGCGACCCTCCATGCCCGGCTTCGTGACCTTGAAGCCGGTCGCGTTGGCGAGGGTGGTTGCCTCGAGCGACAACTTGGTGCCGTCGGCGAACGAGGTCACCATGAAAGGCCGCTGACCGTGTGCGTCGGCGAAGCCCTTCTGCGTGTCCGGGTTGCGGTGATGGTCAAGGAACCCCTTGACATTGCCGGCTAGCACGGGTCGGTAGCCGATCGAGCGGACGAAGCGGAACATGTTCATTGCCACGCTCGGCTCATCGCCGTCCGCGTTGGTGATCACCACTCCTGCGCGATCGGCGCGGACCTTCAGGATCGGGCCGACGGTGGCGTCCAGCTCCGCGTTCATGAGCATGACATGCTTGCCGTTTGCGATCGCCTCGGTGGCGGTGCGGGCGCCGTACTCCACCTCGCCGGTGCACTCGATGATGGCCTCAATTTCCGGCGCGCGACACAGCAGCAACGGGTCGGAGGTCACCGCTCGCCCGCCGCGGGCCAGCACGTCATCAAGGGCTTCCTGGCTGTTCACCTGGGTGTAGTCCGCCACGCCCGCGTCTGCGAAGGCACGCTCCGCCGTTTCGATGCTGCGATTGGCGATCGCCACGACCTGCATCCCGACCATGTTCCGCTCAATCACCGCGGCCATGCCCTGCCCCATGTAGCCGGCCCCGGCCATCCCGATCCTGATGGGGTTACCCTCTTGCTGGCGCCGCTCGAGCGCCGTGTCCACGATGATCATTCCGCCTGCCTCTCAGAATTCGTGAGTTCGGTTTGCCCGGATCGCGGCCACAGCTCCCAGCCGGCATCCTGCTCTGAGATCACCTCGACGGCGAGCGGCCAGTCAATCCCAAATGCCGCGTCATCGTATCGGGCACCGGTGGCGGCGTCGCGGTCGTACGCCGCAGAGGTAAAGTAAACGATCTCACTGTCATCGGCCAGCGTCTGGTAACCGTGGGCGCAACCCTCGGGGATGTAAAGCATGGTGTGCTCGTCGGCGTCAAGAGTGACGCCAACCCAGCGCAGGTAGCTGGGCGAGGCTGGTCGCAGATCCAGCGCCACGTCGTACACCGCCCCGCGCGTGCACCGCACCAACTTCGCCTCTGCGTGCGGGTCCCGCTGGTAATGCATGCCTCGCAGGGTTCCCCCGCGGACGCTGAACCCGACGTTAGCCTGGACCCAGGAAGCCTTGATGCCGTGCTGCTCGAACTCGTCCTGACACCAGACCCGCGCGAAGAACCCCCGGTCGTCGGCGATGCGGTTGATCTCGACGAGCCGGACGCCCTGTACCACCGTGTCCGAGATCTTCACAGTCCGATCCCGGCATACCGCGGCACCGAGGTCTTCACCAGCATCCGCCTGCCATCCACGACAAGGGGCGGAGGGTCAATCTGGCTGATCAGGTCGGGCAGTCGATGGTAGTGATCCCAGCGAGTGATGATCACGATCGCATCGGCTTGTTTCACCGCGTCGGCAAGGTCGTCCACGTAGGTGATCTCGCCGAGCCCGTTCAGTGCCTCCGGGCCGACTACCGGGTCGTGCACGGTGACCTCGGCCCCGGCCTCGGTCAGCATCCGGAGCGTCGGGAACGCGGGCGAGCACCTCACATCGTCGGTGTCCGGCTTGAATGCCAGTCCCAGAACTGTGATCCGGCGCCCCCGCAGTGTCCCGAGTTCCCGGTGCAGCAGGTCGCCGAGCCGCAACGGCTGACGATCATTGATGTCCGCCACGGCTTCAAGCAGCGGCAACGGCGATCCCACTTGCCGTCCCCTGGCGACCAGCGCGGCCACGTCCTTGGGCAGGCAGCTTCCGCCGTAGCCGCAGCCCGCCTCGTAGAATGAGCTGAGAGGTGCCGTGACCGAGGTGCCGTCGCCCAGCGGCGTGGTGAGATAACGTGACAGGTGCACGCCCCGCATGACCTCGACCACGTCGATACCGCTGATGGCCGATCCGAGGTTGGCAATCTCATTGGTGAATGAGATCGCGGTGGCCAACATGGCGTTCGAGGCGTACTTGATCATCTCGGCGGTCGAGGCGTTGGTCTCCACAATCGGCACGCCTTCGAACCCGGCATACAACTCGCGCAGCACGGCCACGGTGCGCGCGTCGCCGCCGATGACGATCCGGTCCGGACGCATGAAGTCATCGACTGCCTGACCCTCGGTGAGGAATTCAGGGTTGACGCCTACGCCAAAGTCCACCCAGGCCCTCTTACCCGAGGCGCGTTCGCAGGCGGGTCGGACGACCTGGTCGGATGTCCCGGGCACGACTGTGCTCTTGACCACCACGGCGCGGAACCCGGACGCGGTGGCGAGCGCGCTGCCGATCTGCTCGGCCGCATCCTGAACGAAGGACAAATCGATGCTGCCGTCAGACCGCGAGGGAGTACCGACGCATACCAACGTCACTTCGCTGGCCTGGACCGCCGCGGCGAGGTCAGTGGTGGCGGCGAGCCGGGTTCCCACGTTGCGCTGGAGCAGGGGCTGCAGCCCTCTCTCGAAGATCGGCGGTTCTCCGCGGTTGAGCGCTGCCACCTTGCGCTCGTCGATGTCGATGCACGTGACAGTGTGCCCCAGCTCGGCCAGCCCCACCGCGGTCACGAGGCCGACGTATCCCGCGCCAACTACCGCGACCCGCATCAGCTCTCCATCCCGCCGCGGTTCCCGGTGTACCACAGCAGCGTCCTCCTGAGCCCCTCCTCAAGAGTTACCCTGGGCTCGTAATGGAGCTCATGCCTCGCTTTCGTGATGTCGGGGCAGCGCCGGTTCGGGTTGTCGACTAGGTAATCGATCTCGGCGCTCTGTCCCCTGACCACTTTCACGCTGTGGTCAAAGAGATCGTTCGCGAGCCCGGCCACCATCTCAGCGAGGTCGGCCATCGAGATCTCTGGACCGTCGACGCCGATGTTGTAGGCCTCGCCTGGGCGACCTCGCAGGAGCGCACGATAGTAGCCGGTGATTGCGTCCGACACGTAGCAGAACGTGCGCGTCGGCGCCCCGTCGGACAGCAGCACCAGGTCACGGCCGTCCAGCGCGTCGCGGCAGAGGTCGGCGATCACGCGCCCGTCGGTGATCTTCATCCCAGGGCCATAGTTATTGAAGGGGCGCACGGCGGCGACAGGGATGCCATGCTGCCTGGCGAAGTTCACGCAGAGCGTCTCGCCGTAGCGCTTCGACTCGTCGTAGCAGGCACGCGGCCCGGTACACGAGACGAAGCCCCGGTACGTTTCTGGTGTAGGAATCGCGTCGGCGGCGGGGTCGCCGTAGATCTCGCTGGACGAGTAGAAAAGGAAGCCTTCCATATCCAGGCCCGCCTCGAGGCGCTGCCTGGCGTAATCGAGTAGCGTCCGCAGCCCGTTGATGTTCGCGTCCATCGTCTCGATCGGGTGCGCGCGGTAGTACGTCGGCGACGCGATTCCCGCCGCATGAATGACGTAGGCGAATTCGCCCATCTGATCGGGCAGAGGTCCGCGCACATCATGCACCATCAGGTCGACGTCCGGCCGGAACTCAAGTTCCTTCAGCCATCCGGGGGCATCGCGGAAGTAGTTGTCCATGACCGTGACCCCGATGGGAGGCTCGTCGGGGTGCGTGTCGTTCCAGGCGAGCGGTACCTGGACGAGGTAGTAGCCGAGGAAGCCGGCCCCTCCCGTGACGAGGAGGCGTTTACCCGACATACGTCGGAGATCTGCGTCGAGGTCTTGGCCCATGACGGCCAGGTCGCCGTCGCGCACCTCAGCAGCTCCCGGAGCTGGTGGGACATGGGTGTGGGACAAAACCACGTCGACGGGTCCTTTCATCCGCGTGGCGGCCCCGCGCAGCCGCAAAGGATCCTGACCTACGCACCGGCCCGACAGGTTACAGGACACTCTGCCGTCCGGCCCTGATACATCCCAGCGGGGGTCTTCGGGACTAGCCGACTACGCACCCGCCGAGATCTATCTAAAACTTATGGTTCCGACGGCAGGTTGAGGCTGTCGGTATATAGCCCCGCCAGGGCAGCAGGGACCCAGCCGGCGTTCCAGGTGTGGGCAGCTAGGTACTGCGGCGCGCCCATTGTGTGCAGCACGCCTGCCGACGTCAGCTCGGCATCGTAATCTGACACATCGGGTTGGTAGAGCGAGTACCCGCCGATCCAGATCCGGTTGCTGGCCTCGAATGGTGCCGCATGGGCCTGGATGAAAGCCTCCGTCAAACGATAGTTAGCCTGGAAGTTGGCGTCGGTACCGTAAGACACCGATGAATCGGAATATTCGTCGTACGACGAAATATCCGCTGGAAAATCCCAGGCCGCTGCGAGCGTAAAAAGATCAGGATGCTTCAGTATGAGATCCTCCGCTCCTACTCCTGACTTAGAGAATCCGATCAGCCACATCTGCTCGTGGCCCGTGGTTGACAGATTCTGCCTTATCCACGGCACCAACTCATCGGTCATGAAGGATTCGTATTGACGATAGGCATCGGTAGCGCTGTTCGCATACCAGGGCGGGACGTTGAACGTAGGCTCGATTATCGTCAGGTTGTACTGATCCTGTGCGTCGAGGGCCTGCATGGTGGCCAGCCCGTCCCCGAAGGTGCTATTCAGCCCTGCCTCGACCGGAAGCACGATAAGGAAGTTATGGGCTACGCCAGGCGCCGGGTTCGTGGGCTGCAGCACGCGAAACATCTGTGGACCGTATCCGTTATCAGCGGATACCACGTTGTAGGACGTTATACCGCTAGCGGTGCCGATTCGGGTCACCTCGAAGCCGGCGTTGCCGCCTGACCAGCTCGCGACCGAGCCGGTGCCGTAGGCGATGATGCCCGGCGCGCCCCCGGTGAGCGTGGCGTCGCTGGCAC
>JBKQTJ010000163.1:0-20127 GCA_052143255.1 Streptosporangiaceae bacterium
CAGCCAGGTCGACTTCGCTCTGTAATTCGCCCACTGCGCGCGCCGCCAGCTGGCCAAGGGCAAGGGCCCCTATTTTTACCTGGCCAAGATGGAGAGTCATCTCGAGGCGCGGCTGTGGAACGACGCCTTCCTGCTGGCCCAGGACGCGCTTGGGATTCCGCAGGGCACGATCCGCGCGACCGTGCTGATCGAGACCATCCCGGCGGCCTTCGAGATGGACGAGATCCTCTATGAGCTGCGCGATCACAGCGCGGGCCTGAATGCCGGCCGGTGGGACTACCAGTTCAGCATCATCAAGAAGTTCCGCACCAGGGGACGGGAATTTCTCCTCCCGGACCGCAACGCGGTCACCATGACGGCCCCGTTCATGCGGGCCTACACCGAGTTGCTGGTCAAGACCTGCCATGCACGCGGCGCGCACGCGATGGGCGGCATGGCAGCGTTCATCCCGAACCGGCGCGATCCCGAAGTCACCGCCACCGCGCTGGCCAAAGTTCGCGACGACAAGACCCGCGAATCGAACGACGGCTTTGACGGCTCCTGGGTGGCCCACCCGGACCTGGTGCCACTGTGCCGCGAGGTCTTCGACGGCGTACTCGGCGACAAGCCGAACCAGGTCAGCAAGCAGCGTGATGACGTGCACGTGACCGCAGCCGAACTGCTGGCCATCAGCAAGACTCCGGGCCAGATCACCGAAGCAGGCCTGCGCAACGACATCAACGTCGGCCTGCAGTACTTGGCCAACTGGCTCGCGGGCACCGGCGCGGTTGCCATCTTCAACCTCATGGAGGACGCGGCCACCGCGGAGATCTCCCGTTCGCAGGTCTGGCAGTGGCTGCACAACGACATCGAACTGGCCGACGGCCCCAAGGTCACCAAGGAACTGGTGGAGCAGATCATCGGCGAGGAACTGGCTGCCATCAGAGCCCAGCAGGGCGAAGCCTTTGACGAGGGGCAGTACGAGCAGGCCACCTCGTTGTTCACCGAGGTTGCGCTCGCCGACGATTACGTCGAGTTCCTGACGCTGCCGGCCTACGAGCGGATGCCATAGGCCGGCCGGTCCGGCCACCCGAGGGCTGTCGCCCGCTCTGCCGACACCGGCACGAACAGGGCCGCGACCAGCGGGAACACGGCCACGACCGCGAACGAGGCACCGAATCCGGCCGAACCGATGGCCAGCGCCAGCACCGGCGGCGTCGCGGCCGCCAGCGCGTTCTGCCCGGTGTTCTGGATGCCGAGCGCCCGGCCGGCCCACGACGAGCCGGCGTACTCTGCCACCGCGGTGAAGGCAAGACCGTTGGTGCTCACCGCCACCACGCTGCACGCCAGCAAGATGGGAACGGCTACCGCGGATCCGGCAGCGGCCGCCGCCGCGAGGCCGAACATGGCAGCGGCCGTGCACAGCGCCAGGATGCGCATTGGCCGCATCCGGCTGCCGGCCCGGTCTGACCAGTAACCGGCGGCTAGCCGCGAGATCGCACCGCAGGCCTGCGCGACCGCGAGCAAGCGGCCCGCTGAGGCTGCCTCCCACCCGCGTGCATCGACGAGGTAGACCAGCGCGAAGGTGGCCACGGTGAACTGCGGCACGACCAGCAGCGCGCTGGCCGCATGGATGCGCCACAGCACGGGCTGCCGGTACGGCGAGGCCGGCCCGGCGGCACCAGGCGCCGGCGTGCCCCGCGCGGGCTCGGCTTGCCGGGCCGGATCACGCACGAACACCACGACCAACGCCGCGGCCACGAGGCAGAATCCGCCAAGCGCGGTCAGCGGAACCGCAGTCCCGCTGGCGCCAAGGGCCGGCAGCGTGGCAGCCGCCAGGGCCACTCCTAGCGGCTGCGCGCTTTGGCGGATGCCCATTGCCAGGCCCCGCTCGTGCCGGGCGAACCAGCCAAGGATGAGACGGCCACTGGCGGCGAACACCGAGCCGCCAGCGGCTCCGGCCAGTCCGAGGCAGACAGCGAGCCCGGCGTAACCGTGCACCGACCTCGCGGCGATCAGCACGATCCCGGCCAGGCCGAGGCCGGCCGACAGGACCGACCGCTCGCCGCGGCGATCGGCGATGGCACCCCACCCGATCAGGGTTAGCAGCAGGCCGATGGTGGGACAGGCCACCAGGAAACTGGCCCGCACCAGCGAATACCCGTCGTGCCGGAGCGCCGGGATCAGGTAGGCGATGCCGTACTGGAACGTGCACCCCGCCGTCATGGCGATCAGGCCGACCAGCAATATGAGCCAGCGCCGGCGGTCGCCGGTTCCGGCCGGGTTTGTGCCGCCCATAGGCCCCGGTGTGCTGCTCACATAATGACACTAACTGTCCATATAATGAGATCACATCGAAAAAGCGCGTACGTCGCCTGCGCATCAACTGCCGGCCGGCCTGGCTGGCGGTGGCGGGCTAACCGCGGGCGAGGGATGCTGGAGCCATGGACAGCGCTCTGGCGGCCACGCTCGCGCAGATCTGCGGCAGGGAGAACGTCATAACCGACCCGCAGCAGCTGCGCACCTACGAGTGCGACGGGCTGACCGCGCACCGATGCAGCCCCGGCCTGGTTGTGCTGCCGCAGACGGCCGCGCAGGTGGCCGCGATCGTCGCCGAGTGCGCCGCGAGGCATATCCCGTTCGTGGCCCGCGGCAGCGGAACGGGGCTGTCCGGCGGCGCGCTCCCCCGCGCCGACGGCGTGCTGATCGTCACCTCGAAGATGCGCAGCATCATCGCGATCGACCCGGCAAGCCGCCGCGCCGTCGTCGAGCCCGGCGTGACGAACCTGGCCGTCAGCAAGGCCGCCGAGCCGTACGGCCTGTTCTACGCTCCGGACCCGTCCAGCCAGGTCGTCTGCTCTGTCGGCGGGAACGTGGCCGAGAACTCCGGCGGCGCGCACTGCCTGAAGCACGGGTTCACCGTCCATCACGTGACCGGCCTGGAGATCGTGACCCCGCAGGGCGAGCTGACCTGGCTGGGCGACGGCACCGGCGCGGCACCCGGCTACGACCTCGTCGGCGCGTTCACCGGGTCCGAGGGCACGTTGGGCATCGTTACCAAGATCGTGGTGAAGCTGACGCCGATTCCGGAAGCGGTGACGACCTTGCTGGCCGCGTTCACGACCATGGGCGCGGGCGGCGCCGCAGTCTCGGCGATCATCGGCTCAGGCATCCTGCCAGGGGCGATCGAGATGATGGACGCGCTGGCGATCGAGGCAGCCGAAGCGGCGGTGAGCTGCCGGTATCCCGAGGGGGCCGGCGCGGTCCTCATCGTGGAACTCGACGGCCCGGCTGCGGACGTCGAAGCGCAGACCGCTGCGGTCAGGGAGATCTGCACGGCGCAGGGCGCCTACGAGATCAGGGCTGCTCAGAATGCAACCGAGCGCGCGGCGATCTGGACCGGGCGCAAGTCAGCGTTCGCCGCGGTCGGCCGGATCAGCCCGGCCTACATCGTGCAGGACGGGGTCGTGCCGCGTACCGCGCTGCAGCAGGTACTCGACCGGATTGGTGAGCTGTCGGCCGAGCACGGCATCCGCGTCGCCAACGTCTTCCACGCCGGCGACGGGAACCTGCATCCGCTCGTGCTGTTCGACGATGCCGTCCCGGGCGAGCAGGAGGCGGCCGAAAAGCTGTCCGGGCAGATCCTGGATCTGTGCATCGAGCATGGCGGCTCCATCACCGGGGAGCACGGCGTCGGCGTCGACAAGTCCCGCTACATGCCCAAGATGTTCGGCGCCGACGACCTGGACACGATGCAGCTGCTGCGCTGCGCCTTTGACCCCCGCGGACTGTGCAACCCGGGCAAGGTGTTCCCTACTCCGAGGCTGTGCGGTGAGGTGCCGGGGGTGCGTCACGGCCCGCACCCTCTCGTCGCATCGGGCCAGATCGATCAATTCTGAGGGAACGGGGTGGTGACGACGGCCGCAGCGATAGCAGCCGGCAGCGTTCTAAGGCAGCTCACCGACGCCTGCGCCCGGGTGAGCCCCGCCGGGCCGGCCGACGTCGTCGGGGGCCGGGCGGCCCGCTATGTAGCCGCCCCGGCGTCCACCGCCGAAGCGGCCGCGGTGCTGCGTGCCGCCGCCGGACTCAGCCTGACCGTGGTAGCCCGCGGCGCCGGGACCAAGCTGGACTGGGGCGCCGCGCCCGCCTCGTGCGACCTGATTATCGACACGCGGCTGCTGGACCAGGTGCTTGAGCACGCGGCCGGAGACCTCGTCGTCAGCGTCCAGGCCGGCATCCTGCTAGCAGACCTCGCCAAGGTTGTCTCAATGGCTGGCCAGCGGCTGGCGCTCGATCCGCCGGATGGCGGCACCATCGGCGGAATCCTCGCCACCCAGGCCGCCGGGCCACTGCGGTTCCGCTACGGCGCGCCACGCGACCTGCTCATCGGGATCACCGTGGTCCGGGCCGACGGGACCATTGCCCGCTCCGGCGGCAAAGTCGTGAAGAACGTGGCGGGCTACGACCTCGGCAAGCTGTTCGCTGGTTCGTACGGCACCCTCGGTCTGATCGCCGAGGCAACGTTCCGGTTGCATCCAGCTCCGGCCGCTGCAGCAGTCATCGCGGTCGACTGCGGCGATGCGCTGGCAGCCGCTGCCGCTGTAGATGCCATGGCCAGGTCGCCGCTGGCGCCGTCGGCGGTAGAGCTCAAGTGGCCGTCGGCTGCTGCTCCGATCATCGTTAGCGTGCTGCTCGAAGGCGACGAAGCCAGCGTCGGTGGGCGGGCGGATCGGATGGTCGGCCTGCTTGGGCAGCGCGCGACGGTCGACCGGCAGCCGGGCCTACGCGCGACGGTCGACCGGTGGTCGGCCCAACCGAAACGGGCTGACCACCGGCTCGGCCGCCCCGCGCTCCCGGCCGACGAACCCAAGCAACCCAGCACTACCAACAGCACCACCAGCCTGAGCTCTACCACCGGCCCAGGCAGCTCTACTAGCCCCGGCCCAACAGTCCTTCGGGTCGGGTTCTGGGCCGGGCAGCTTGCTTCGGTGCTGACCGCGATCCGGACTGCGGCGCTCGCTGAGAACCTGGATCCGGTTGTCAGCGGGTCGGCTGCGGCGGGCGTGCTCCACGTCGAGGTGGCTGACGACGAGCCGGGGGAGGCGGTTGCTCGTTTCGTTGCGGGGCTTAGGGCGGGTCTGGCTGGAGGCAGCGGGGGCGGCGGGGTGCTACCGGCGGCGGCGAGTGCTGTGGTGGTGCGGGCGCCTGCTGACGTGCGGGCAGCAGTTGATGTGTGGGGGCCGGTGCCTTCGCTGGGGCTTATGCGCGCGGTAAAGGAGCAGTTCGATGCGGAAAGCCGGATGGCACCTGGCCGGTTCGCGGGCGGGATCTGATGGCGGGCGGTAACGGCGGCTCGCTGGACCCGGACGGCGAACTGCGCCAGCTGGCGAGCGACTGCGTGCACTGCGGCTTCTGCCTGCCGGCTTGCCCGACGTATCAGCTGTGGGGCGAGGAGATGGATTCGCCCCGCGGGCGCATCCACCTGATCACCCAGATCCTGGACAGCGGGCACGGCACGGCGGCGACGGCCGAGCACTTCGACCGGTGCCTGGGCTGCATGGCCTGCATGACGGCGTGCCCGTCGGGCGTCCAATATGACCAGTTGATCGAAGCGGCTCGGAGCTGGGCGGAACCTGGGCCTGCTCCTGCTCAGGGCGCCGAGGGGACGCCCGAGCAGGTTGCCCCAGCGCCGCTGCCGGCCCGGTCCCGGCGCGATCGGGCCGTCCGGGCTGCCATCTTTGCCACGTTCCCGTATCCGAGCCGACTGCGCGCCCTGCTCGGCCCGCTGCGTGCTGCCCAGCTCACGCGCCTGGACCGGGTAGCCGCACACAGCAAGCTGCTGGCACGCCTGGCACCCGAGGCCACGGCTGCGCTCGCCGTCGCGCCCGCTCCGAACGGGCGCGCCAGCCGACCGGTGTCCGGCTTGCTGGCGCGGCTGCGCCGGCGCGAGGGCCGCGTTCCGGCCCGGACTCCTGCCGAGGGTCCTCGGCGGGCCGTCGTTGGCATGCTGACCGGTTGCGTCCAGCGGGTCTTCTTCCCCGAGGTGAACGCGGCTACCGCCCGCGTGCTGGCGGCCGAGGGGTGTGACGTCATCGTTCCCTCCCAGCAGGGGTGCTGCGGCGCGCTTTCGCTGCACGGCGGCCGCCGGGCCGAGGCAGCCGCGTTCGCCAGGAAGACCATCGCCACGTTCGAGCAGGCTGGCATCGACGTAGTGATCGTCAACGCAGCAGGGTGCGGTTCGGCGATGAAGGAGTACGGGCATCTGCTCGCCGGCGATCCGGCCTGGGCCGACCGGGCTGCGGCGTTCAGCGGGCGGGTTCGCGACCTCAGCGAGTACCTGGCCGAACTCGGCCCGGCGGCACCCCGGCGGGAGTTGAAGTTGACGATCGCCTACCACGATGCGTGCCACCTCGGGCATGCTCAGCGAATCACTGTGCAGCCGCGTAGCCTCCTGCGCGGCATTCCCGGCGTCACCCTGATCGAGATTGCCGAGGGTGGCACATGCTGCGGCTCCGCTGGCATCTACAACCTGGTGCAACCCGAGGCCGCGGCCGAGCTGGGTGCGAGAAAGGCCAGGTCGGTGCAGGCGACCGGCGCCGACCTGCTCGTCTCGGCGAATCCTGGCTGCTCACTGCAGATCGCGAAGGCCCTGGCCGCGGCTAACCATCCGCTCCCGGTCGCGCATCTGGCCGAGGTCCTCGATGCCTCGATACATGGTCGAGACACCAGGACATTGCTCGGGCCCTAGCCGAGAACGGCGCCGGCCCGTCAGCAAATGGCCAGCCCTTCCCCTATCCGCCATCGCCGAGGCCAGCCAGCAAACCGCGGATCTCGTCAGCTAGCTGCTGGTACGGCGGCAGGCCTGGCACGTCCACGCCGATCTCCGGGTTGGCGCCGTCGGCGATGACACGCCACCGGCGGACCACCAGGTCGACGAACTGCTGGTCGGTGAACACCCAGAACCGGTCATCGGCCACCGCGTCGGCCACGAGGTCGGCGACGGCAGCCGGGGTGATCGCTTCGGCTATCGCCCGTCGGACGTGCGGACCTGTCACCCCGGCGGCGAACGAGGGCGGCGGAGCGTCCCCAAGACGGGCAGGCCAATTGCGTGCCGCGTCCATGATGCCGGTGCGAACCCAGCCGGGGCACAAGACGCTGACCCCCACGGGCAGTCCTGCGACCTTCATCGCACGGTAGAGGTTTTCGGAGATGGCCACCACGCCATGCTTCGACGCGTCATAGGAGGGAGCAAATCCGGGATATAGCCCGGCGATGCTCGCCGTGTTGACAATGTGGCCCTCGGGCTGACCGGCCATCACCGGCAGGAAGGCTCGGATCCCGTGGATGACGCCCCACAGGTTGACTCCGAGTACCCACTGCCACCCTGAGATTGGGCCGAACCAGGGATCGGCGTCACTTTCAACGCCCGCGTTGTTGCACAGCACGTGCACGGCACCGAAGCGATCAACCGCAGCGGCCGCCAAGGCCTGCAGGGCCGCTTCGTCACTGACATCGGTGGGGACTGCGAGCGTCTTGACCCCCAGATCCGCGATCTTTTGCTCGGCAGTCTCGAGGGCAGCTTGCTCGACGTCGGCCAGGACCACGTCGAGCCCCGCGCGGGCGAAGCGCTCGGCCAGCGCAAAGCCGATACCGCTCGCAGCCCCGGTGACGACGGCAACCTTCCCCGCTGTCAGGTCCATGCCCTTTCCCTCCGTCTGATTCGGTAACACTCAGCGCAACGTGGGTGTACTTGCTAGCAACTTACGCAGGGCACAAGCGCAGCGACAGGGGGCCGGTGGCCTTATCCGAGCAGTGGTTCTGCGTAGTACCGGCACCTATGACGTCAGATATAAAACGGGATCTGACGTCATCTGCGTCGTGCTGACGTCACGGATTTGTGTTGACAGACGTCGTAATTGACGTCATGATGGCGTCATGGATCTCAGCACGTATGCAGAATCGCTCCGCCGGGAGCTGACCGCCATCACCCGGTTCGCCGGGGAGGACATCGCCAGGGCAGCTGAGATGCTGGCGGAGACGCTGGACTCGTCGGTACGGCTGGCCTTGCTTGATGTCCTGTCGGCCGCAGCGGAGGAGATCACCGCGAGTATCGACGGCGCCACCATCGACGTCAGGCTCTCCGGCAGCGAGCCGGAGTTCGTCGTCAACGTCGACCATGGGCCCGATGACGCTGGGCCGGAACCGGCTGAGTCTGCCGACGAAGCGGGCACCGCACGTGTCACGCTGCGCATGTCGGAAGGCATGAAGGCGAGGGTTGAGGCCGCCGCCACTACCTCGGGCCTGTCAGTGAACAGCTGGCTGTGCCGGGCCGTTAGCCGCAACCTCGATGACCAGGCCGGACGCGGCGCTAGATCGCGGCCGCCGTTCCCGCCGGGCAAACCCGGCAGGCCCGTTGTCGGCAAGCGCGTTACCGGATTCGCGCGCAGCTAGCCAGCCTCCACCACTTTCTCTTCAACTCACTATCCGCACAGAAGGGCACCGCCATGACCAACTGGGATTTCCCATGCTCTGACCCGGTCGACATCAGCATCGACTCGTGGGCGTCCGGCAGCATCGTCGTCGCCGGCGAGCCGACAAGCGAGGTCACCGTCGAGGTGCTACCGAGCCACCGGAGCAACGACATCGCCGACCTGATCTCTCAGGTGGAGGTCAGCTTCGAGGACGGGCAGCTGTACGTGCGCGGCCCGCGGCTCGGCTCTTTCCGCCGTAACAAGGGCCTCGACCTGACCATCAAGGCACCGGCCGGCTCTAGTTGCGCGGCCAAGACCGCGTCTGCTGATGTAGCGTGCGTCGGCGAGCTCAGCGCCCTGGTGACGCACACGGCCAGCGGCGACATCACCGCCGCCCTGGTGACCGGTGACGTCACGGTGCAGAGCGCCAGCGGCGATGTGCTGCTGAACAGGGCCGGCGGCGCTCTGACCGTCCAGACGGCCTCCGGCGACGTCCAGGCCACCCTGGTCGACGGCGATGCCCGGATAAACAGCGCCAGCGGAGACGTTGCCGTCGGCTACTGCTCCGGTTCGGTGGCCGCCCACACCACCAGCGGCGACATCGAGGTCGGCGCCGTGGCCGCCGGACGGATCGAGCTGGCCAGCACCTCCGGCGACATCGACGTTTCCGTCGTGCCCGGGCTCGGTGTTTACCTGGACCTCGCAAGTACCAGCGGCGATGTCCGCAGCGAGCTCGAGCCAGGCGAGGACGAGGGCGGTGCCGCCGACGCCGCCGTTGAGATCAGGTGCCGTTCGCTGAGCGGCGACATCAGGATCCGCAAGGCCCCCGTGGGCAAGCGGCCGGCTGGCGACCTCACCATCGCCGCACCAGAGTCCACCCCGGACGAAACCCAGACTGCCGGACTGCGCAGCGAATAAGCCCACCGCAACGACAACTACCGCAACGACAACTACCCAAGGGACTGGATCATCATGAATCAGCATCTGCTCGAGGAGCTGGCGAGTCAGCGAATGGCCGAGTTGCGCGCCGCGGCTAGCAAGCAGGAAGTACGGCAGGACGCACCAATGCGGAACCTTCGGGTACGGACCGGCTGGACGCTGGTACACGTGGGGCTCCGGCTGGCCGTTCCGCAGCCCCGGCGCCCGCACGTCACGCCGCGCCCGGCCGGCTCCTGACCGTGCTCAGATCGCGCCCAGCCGGGCCGGCCGACGCCAACCAGCGAGCCAGCTGGCCGTCAGCTCGCCAGCAGCCACGATGTCCGCAGGACCGGTGAGAAGGCTGGCCGTGCTACTGGGTAGCACGGCCAGCCTTCCGCCGGGTACCTGCACAGTCCATGTCCTGCCGGGACCGTCCGGCCACTCTCCCGCATCCGACGCCGCGGCGACAGCCGCCGCCACCGCGCCGGTTCCGCACGACAGGGTCAAGCCCGATCCGCGCTCGTACACCCGCATCTCGATCTCGGCGGGACCGACGGCCCGGACAACCTCCACGTTCGCGCCGCCGGTCAGCGCGGCCGGTGCCAGCACCGTCGGTCGGCCCAGGTTGATATCTCCTACCGGCCGGTCGACCATGCAGGCCAGATGCGGATTGCCGACCGAAATCGCCAACCCGGTGAGCGTCTGCCCGGCCACCTCAGCCGAGCCCTCGCCCAGCACCGTGGCCGGACCCATATCCACGGTGAACTGACCGTCAGCTTCGGCCCGGACTGACTTCGCGCCCGCCCGCGTCGCCACCTCAACCGTAGGCCCGCTGACCAGCCCGGTCTCAATCAGATACTTGGCAAATACCCGGATGCCGTTCCCGCACATCTCCGCAACGCTCCCATCCGCGTTGCGGTAATCCATAAACCACTCAGCCTCCGGCTCCCCGACGACTACGGACCGAACGACCCTCAGCACCCCATCTCCCCCGATGCCGAAGTGCCGATCACACAGCCGCATTACCAGGTCCGGGCTCAGCTCAATATCCCCGTCCGGGTCCAGCAAGATCACGAAGTCATTCCCCGTGCCATGCCCCTTGGCGAACCGCATACCCCCGATGCTAGCGGGCGGCATCAGAGACTCTGGTGCCGTTATCCTCAGGCACCAGGGTCTTTGATGCTGTCCGCTAGCGATGAGAGCGCCCGGTCAGCAACGCCCGGTCCGCCCTGAATCCACGCCACCCGCGGATCTCGCCTAAACCACGACTCCTGCCGCCGCACGAACCTGCGGGTCGCCAAGACCGTGCGCGCCGCAGCGTCGTCCAGGCTCCACTCCCCGGCCAGGAACCGCAGCACCTCTGCGTAGCCGAGTGCGCGGCTCGCCGTCTTGCCGTCGCGCAGGCCCGCCAGCTCCAGTTGCCGTACCTCGTCGACCAATCCCAGCGCCAGCATCCGGTGCACCCGGTCGGATATCCGCTGATCCAGTTCCGGTCGCGGCAGCTCGACACCCACCTGGATGGCCGGATAGACCGATTCATAGTCCGGCAGGGTTGCGCTGAACGGCCGGCCGGACAGCTCGATCACCTCGAGCGCGCGCACGATCCGGCGGCCGTTACCTGGCAGGATCGCGCTCGCGGCGGGCGGGTCCAGGACGGCCAGCCGTGCGTGCATCGCGGCCGGGCCAACCTGGTCAAGTTCCTGCTCCAGCCGGGCTCGCAGGTCAGCGTCGGTGCCGGGAAACTGCAGCTTGTCGAGCGCGGCCCGGACGTAAAGGCCCGAGCCACCCACGAGGATGGGGGTTCGGCCGCGGCCGCGGATGTCGTCGATCGCGCGCCTGGCCAGCAGCTGGTATTCCGACACGCTGGCCGCCTGGGTCACCGGCCAGATGTCCAGCAGATGGTGTGGCACGCCAGCCCGCTCGGTCATCGTGAGCTTGGCGGTGCCGATGTCCATGCCCCGGTACAGCTGCATCGAGTCGGCGTTCACGACCTCGCCGTCGAGCGCGTGCGCAAGGGCAAGGGAAAGCTCGGACTTGCCGACCGCAGTCGGCCCTACGACGGCGATCATCGGCCGTAGCATTGCATCAGTTTGGCAGCGCAGGGTAGGTCCCTGCACACGCGACGTGGCCATGTAGCCGTGCTGTCCGGGGGGAAGCAATGACATACGCCGACGACATCACCGCGCCCGGCGGGGACTACGAGTTCGATACAGACGACGATCTGGACCTCGATGACGATGAGTACGGCTTCGGTGACGAGGCGGGTGAAGGCGCTGTCTGGGAAGGCGACGAGGAGCGCAGCAGCTAGCTTGCGATCGGAGCGGGGGCTCCGAGTGACGGCATTCCGAGCAGCACGGAACCGTCTGGCTGGCTAGCAGCGGTGGTGGTGGCGGCGGCCGTTTGCCGCCTCGCCCAGTTCTCGCCGCCGCTGGTGCGGCGCACCGCGGCGACGCCGCTGTCGGCCAGCAGGTAATGCGGTGACGCGCTGGTCACGACGGTGGTGATGACATCTCCCGGCCGCGGGGCGGGATGGGGCGGGCTGAAATGAGCCAGGCGGTTGTCCTTAGCCCGCCCTGACATGCGATGGGTAACGCTGTCCTTGCGGCCTTCGCCGTCGGCGACGAGCACCTCGACCTCGGTGCCGACCAGCTTCTGGTTCTCCTGCCACGACACCTCGGCCACAAGCGCAGCCAGCCGCTCGTAGCGCTCCCCGACCACGGCAGCCGGGACCTGGTCCGGCATCTCCGCCGCTGGCGTGCCAGGCCGGATCGAGTACTGGAACGTGAACGCTCCGGCGAACCTGGCCTCGCGGACGAGATCCATCGTGTCGGTGAAGTCCCGCTCGGTCTCGCCGGGAAAGCCCACGATGATGTCGGTGGTGATGGCCGCGGCTGGCATGGCTGTTCGTACCTTGCCGAGGATCGCCAGGTACTTGTCCCGGCGGTAGGCCCGCCGCATCGCCTTCAGCACGGCGTCCGAGCCGGACTGCAGTGGCATATGCAACTGCGGCATCACGTTCGGTGTCTGCGCCATCGCCTCGATGACGTCATCGGTGAAGTCACGCGGGTGGGGCGAGGTAAACCGCACCCGCTCCAGCCCGGCCACGTTCCCGCAGGCTCGCAGCAGCTTGCCGAACGCTAGCCGGTCGCCGAACCCGACGCCGTAGGAGTTGACGTTCTGGCCGAGCAGCGTGATCTCGAGCACTCCGTCGGCAGCCAGCGCCTCGATCTCGGCCAGCACGTCGCCGGGCCGGCGATCCTCCTCCCGGCCGCGCAGGCTCGGCACGATGCAGAACGTGCAAGTGTTGTTGCAACCGACCGAGATCGCTACCCACGCCGAGTACGGCGACTCGCGGCTGGCCGGTAGCACGGACGGGAACCGCTCCAGCGATTCCAGGATCTCGACCTGAGCCTCCTGCTGAACCCTGGCTCGCTCCAGCAGCACCGGCAGCGAGCCGATGTTGTGGGTGCCGAACACCACGTCGACCCAGGGCGCCCGGCGGGTGATCGCGGCCTGGTCCTTCTGCGCGAGGCAGCCCCCGACGGCGATCTGCATTCCGGGCCGGGAGTTCTTCACCGGCAGCAGATGGCCGAGATTCCCGTACAGCCGGTTGTCGGCGTTCTCCCGGACTGCGCAGGTGTTGAACACGATGACGTCCGGGGCGGCCCCGGCGGCGGCGCGCTGGTAGCCTGCCGCCTCGAGCAGGCCGGCCAGCCGCTCAGAGTCGTGCATATTCATCTGGCACCCGTAGGTGCGGATCTCGAAGCTTCGCTGCAGGACGCCGGCCATGCCTCTAGGTTAGATGGCCGACGGCCTGGCAGCGGCCACCAGCAAGTCAGTCCCCGCCAGGCGGGACGCTTCGCGGGCAGTGAGAATTACACGAGTGTCCAGATTCGCCGCTTCTCAAAGTCGGCAGGTAGGGCACGATATGCGTATGACACAGAGCGGGAGCGAGGTCGTGACCGACCCGGCAGTGACCGAGAGCGCGGCAGCCCACGGGCAGGTCACTGCAGAGCTCACGGTTCCCGCTGTCCCGTTTGGGGAGTGGCCGTCCCCGATCACGGCCGCCGAGATTGCTAGCGCCCAGGTGACAGGCTCGTTCCCGACGATCCTCGGCAGCGACGCCTGGTGGCAGCAGGGCCTGCCGGACGAGGGCGGCCGCACCACCGTTATGCACAGCTCGGGCGGCAAGCAGACGGCGCTGCTGCCCGCGCCATGGAACGCCAGGACCCGGGTGCATGAATACGGCGGCCTGGCCTACCTTCCCATCCCCCGGTCGGCCCTGGCGGGCCAGCGTGGCGGGAAGGCGGCGCGCGGGCACAAGATCCTTTTCGCCAACTTTGCCGACCAGCGGCTGTACCTGGCCGCATCAGGCACCGCCAGCGGCGAGGACGGGCCGGTCCCGCTGACCCCTGATCCGGCCACGGTCCCGGCCGCTTCGGGCTCAGGCACCCTCGGTACCGCGGACCTCCGGTACGCCGATTTCGTCCTCGCGCCCGGCCGCCGCGAAGTCTGGTGCGTGCAGGAGCGCCACGATGGCGGCAAGGTGAGCCGCTCCATCGTGGCCGTGCCTTTGGACGGCTCCGCCGCCGCCGAGCCCGCGGCGATCCGCAGTCTGGTGACGGGATCCGACTTCTTTGCCTACCCGACGCCATCTCCGGACGGCAAGTGGCTGGCCTGGATCTGCTGGAACCACCCGCATATGCCCTGGGACGGTACCGAGCTGCGAGTTGCGCCGGTGAAGAACGGCATGCCCGGCAAGGGCAGGCTGCTGATGGGTAACCAGCGCGAGTCGGTGCTGGCGCCGCTCTGGCGGGACAACTCCGGGCTTTACGTCGCCACGGACTGGCCCGGCTGGTGGAACATCTACCAGCTTGGCCTGGCCGGCGAGCCGCCGATGGCGCTGTTCCCCGCGGATGAGGAATTTGCCGGGCCGCTCTGGCAGCTCGGCGCCCGGCCGTTCGCGCTGCTGGGCGACGGCAGGCTCGCGGTCACCCACGGCGCCGGCGCTGCCCGGCTGGCCATCCTGGACCCCGAGTCCTGCGAGCTGAAGGACCTCGACACGCCATTTGCCGAGTTCGTCATGACGCTGTCGGCCGACGGCGAGACGATCGGCGCGGTGGCCGGCGGCCCTGCCACCCGCCCGGCCGTGATCAAGGTCCACGCCGCTACCGGCAAGACCGAGGTGCTCCAGCGCGATCCGGTTGTGCTCCCAGATGAGGCCTACCTGCCGGTCCCACAGCACGTGGACTTCGAAGGCCCGTATGGCCAGGTCGTGCACGCCCTGCTGTACCCGCCGACCAGCCCGGACGCCATCGGTCCGGACGGCGAGCTAGCGCCTTACGTGGTCTGGGTGCACGGCGGCCCGACTGCCCGGGTCTCGGCCACTCTTGACCTGGCGAAGGCATATTTCACCAGCCGCGGCATCGGCATCATCGATGTGAACTACGGCGGTTCCAGCGGTTACGGCCGCCAGTACCGGGAACGGCTGCGTCGGCAATGGGGCGTGGTAGACGTCCAGGATGCGATCGCCGCCGCGCGCTGGGTCGCCGGAAACGCGGGAGCGGATCCGGCCAGGATCGCCATCCGCGGCGGATCGGCGGGTGGCTGGACCACGCTTGCGGCGGTCACCACGGGGACCAAGCGGGGCGTGGTGTTCGGCGCTGCCACGTCCTGCTACGGCATCGCTGACCTGCGCACGTTCGTGACGCAGACGCACGACTTCGAGTCGCGTTACCTGGACGGCCTGATCGGCCCGCTGCCCGGCTTCGAAGTCGTTTACGAGGAACGGGCCGCGGTCGGCCACGTCAACGATGCGACCTGCCCGATTCTGCTGCTGCAGGGGCTGGACGACCCCGTCGTGCCGCCCGCGCAGGCGGAGAGCATCGCGGCTGACTTGGCCGCGCACGGCATCAGCCATGCCTACCTTGCGTTCCAGGGCGAGTCGCACGGCTTCCGGAAGGCCGAGACGGTCATCACGGCGCTGGAGGCGGAACTGTCCTTCTACGGGCAGATTCTCGGCTTCACTCCGCCAGGCATCCCGAAGATCGCGATCATGTCGGCCTAGGTCCGGCAGGGTCCCCGGGCCGACCCGAGCCGGAAGCGCGCGCGAGCCGACCGGCGGATCTGCTCAGCCCTGCCCGAAGTAGTGCCCGTGCTCCAGGTCCTCGATGAGCCCCGGATGCGCCGGCTCCCACCCGAGCAACTTACGCGTCAACTCACTGGAGGTCGGGTTGTCGACCCCCACCATCGCGCCGAGGAAGGAGAAGCGCTCACCAGCGTCCGATGCGGAGATGCTGGCCACAGGCACGCCGGCGCCGCGCCCGATGGCGGCCGCGATGTCACGGAAGGGGATGCCCTCGTCCGCTACCGCGTGTAGGCGGCTCCCGGCCGGCGCGCCCTCCAGGGCCAGCTGGTACACCCGCGCTGCGTCGAGCGTGTGCACCGACGGCCACCGGTTAGCCCCGTCCCCCACGTACCCCGACTCGCCGGCCTGCCGGGCGATGCCGATCAGGATGTGGGCGAAGCCGTGGTGATCGAGCGAGCTGTGCACGATTGGAGGTAGCCGGACGGCGGACGATCGCACGCCGCGTTCGGCGAGCCCGATCACGAAGTTCTCTGTTTCGACCCGCGGTCCGCTGGAAGCAAAGTCGGCCTCAGTACCCGGCCGTCCGGTGATGCCCGCGAAGGTGAGCATGAGCGTGCCGGAGGTGGTAACGAGCGGCTTTCCCGTCCCTTCGAGCGCCGAGGCGAGCGCCTCGATGGCGGCGAAGTCGGCGGCGATCGCGGCGGCGAAGTCGCCGGCTCCCATCAGGTCGTGCTTGAAGGCGAGGTGGATGACGCCGTCGGCCGCCCCGGCGGCCTCGCGCAGCCCGTCGAGATCGTCCAGGCCGCCGCGCCGGACCTCGGCGCCGGCGGCCGCGAGGGCCTCGGCCGAGCTGTCCGAGCGCGCTAGGCCCACGACCTGATGCCCGGCCTGCAGCAGCTCGGGCACGACTGCCGAGCCGATGTGCCCGGACGCGCCAGTCACGAAAATACGCATGGGAAACCCTCCCGGAGCGAGTGATGTCACCTGGTGCCATGACAATAGCACGCCTATAGCACCAGGTGACATCAGCTAATCTTGTCGCATGGGCAGATGGCAGCCGGATGCGCGAGCGCGGCTGCAGGAGGCGGCCCTGACCCTCTACGGCGAGCGCGGGTACGAGGAGACAACAGTCGCGGAGATCGCGGAACGCGCGGGGCTGACGAAGCGAACCTTCTTCCGCTACTTCACGGACAAGCGCGAGGTACTGTTCTGGGGCTCGGAGCTACTTGAGCAGCAGATGGTGGCCGCCATCGACGCCACCCCCGCATCCGCCTCGGCTCTCGGCATGATCGGCGCGGCGCTGGACGCCGCCGCCGTCCGGTTCGAAGAGGTCCGCGAGTTCGCCGGCCCGCGGCACCGGATCATCGCCTCCAGTCACGAGCTGCAGGAACGCGAGCTGATCAAAGCCGCGTCGCTGGCCGCCGCCATGGCACGGGCACTGCGCGCACGGGGACTCGGCGACACCGCCGCCGTCCTCGCCGCCCTCACGGGCACGACCATCATGCACGTCGCCTTTGAGCAATGGGTCGACGACCCGAACCAGGCGCCGTTCCACCAGATCGCCATGGATGCCCTAGCGCAGCTCCGGGAGATCGCCGCGACCGGATAACTCAGAACCCCGGGCCGAGGCGCAAGCGGGCGGGGAGCCGACCGAAGGCCTCGTTCCCCTCATCCTCTGGCTAACGGGCGAACTCGATGGCGCGGGACTCCCTGATCACCGTCACCCGGATCTGGCCTGGGTAGGTCAGCTCGTCCTCAACCTGCTTGGCCACGTCGCGGGCGATGACCTGGGCCTGGATGTCATCGACATCACCGGGCTTGACCATCACCCTGATCTCGCGGCCCGCCTGCATGGCGAACACCTTCTCGACGCCTTCCTGCGCCATCGCGATGTGCTCAAGGCGCTCAAGCCGCTTCACGTAGGCCTCGAGCGACTCCCGCCTGGCACCAGGCCGGCTGCCGCTGATCGCGTCGGCGGCCTGGGTGAGGACGCCCTCCACGGTGCGGACCTCCACCTCGTTGTGGTGTGCCTCGATGGCATGCACCACGTCCTCCGGCTCGCCGTACTTGCGCGCGATTTCGGCGCCGATCAGCGCGTGGCTGCCTTGCACTTCGTGCGTGAGGGCCTTGCCGATGTCGTGCAGCAGGGTGCAGCGCTTCATCAGCACCGGGTCGAGGCCGATCTCGCTGCCCATCATGCCCGCGATATGGGCGGACTCGATCAGGTGCTTCAGCACGTTCTGGCCATAGGAGGTGCGGTAACGCAGCCTGCCCAGCAGGTTCGTCAGTTCCGGGTGCATGTCGGTGATGCCGACGTCGACCAGCGCGTCCTCGCCGGCCCGCACGCACAGCGCTTCGATCTCGGCCTTGCTGCGCTCGTAGGCCTCCTCGATCCGCTGCGGGTGAATCCGGCCGTCCAGGACCAGGCGCTCCAGAGTCAGCTTGCCGACCTCGCGCCGGACCGGGTCGAAGCACGACAGCAGGACCGCCTCCGGCGTGTCGTCGATGATGAGGTTGACGCCGGTGACCGACTCGAAGGCACGGATGTTGCGGCCCTCCCGGCCGATGATCCTGCCCTTCATATCGTCGCCCGGCAGGTGGAGCACGGAGACTACCGATTCGCTGGTCTGCTCGCTGGCCACCCGCTGGATCGCCAGGGTAACGATCTTGCGAGCTCGCTTGCCGCCGTCGCGCCGAGCTTCTGCCTCGATGTCGCGGACGATGATGGCGGCTTCGCGCTTGGCCTGGTTTTCGATGCCGGCCACTAGCTCGGCCTTCGCCTGGTCGGCGGTCAGGCCGGCGATTCGCTCCAGCTCGGCCCTCCGCTGCGCATCGGACCGATCGAGCTCAGCACTGCGGGCGTCGAGTTCGCCGGTCCGCTCCTCTGCCTTGCGAGCCTGCTCATCAAGGCGTTGCTCCCGCTCGGTCAGGCGGTCCTCGCGGCGCTCAAGGTCGGTGCGCAGCCGCCGGGCCTCCTCCTTGGCCGCCTTGGCTTCAGTCTCGGCGGCCCGGCTGGCAATTTCGGCGTCACGGCGAGCGGTCTCAGCCTCTCGGCGCGCCGCCGTTGCCTCCGCTGCCGCTGCCGCTGCCTTGCCCACGATCGCGGCGGCTTCCTGCTCGGCCTTGGCCTTGAGATCGGCCACGTAGCCGGCTGCATCAGCCTGAAGACGGGCCGTGTCTGCCTCAAGGAGCTGGGCATTAGCTTTCGGCCGACCTGGCGTCGCGGGCAGCGACCCGCCCCGCCGAAGCGTCACGACCAGCACGGTCATGGTGCTGATTGCGGCCAGGCATCCGATGATCGCCACTGCGAGCACAGCGCCGCTGTTCACAGACCACCCCTCTCCCACCTGGCCCGCGCACATCGCTAGCCATTCACAGGCACGAACACCTGCAGCGAGGGATACCGCCCGAGCAGCGGCTGCTCGGTATGGGCGCTGGCCGCGGACTCGCAGCCACAGCGCGGTAACAGTAAGCCTGATGCTGTCGCGTCGATCCGGCGCCGGAAGGCGAAGCCAGACTCACGAGCCCGGACGGCAACAAGTGGATGCCGCCGCACGGGCATCGCGTCGCTGCCTTTCTCGGCACGCTCGGGCCGCTACGGTTAAGCCGCGTGCGGCGAGCGCCAGATCAGCGCCACGCTCTCCTTCCGTCGGGCACAGAGCTGGCCGGCTGACGGTCAGTCGCAGCCGGACCTAGCTTCGCCCGCTCGCTCGTCCCTACTGTCAAGGCCCGACGGCGGCCGGGTCGATCAGCCCTGCCGACGTCGTTCCAATTGCTATCTTCAGAGTTCCCACACCCGAACTAGGTTGCACGGAACAGAAAACCTCGCTGCCGTAAAGCTAAGCGCTTATAACGATTTGAGCAAGCACCTGCGAATGATCTTCGGTAGAGCCTCGCTCGCGTGGCTACAACTCGGCTGGTTCCCCGTCGGCATCGGGTTCAGGAAGATCGTCCAGGTCATAGAGCGGAATGGTTCCGCCGCCTGACTCGTGTTCGAGTGCCTCGCGCACGACTCGGTAAGCAAGACCTGGCGCGTAGCCCTTGCGTGCCAGCATTCCGACTAGCCGCCGCAGCCGAGCGGGCGGTGGGATATTCGCGGTCGCCGGAATGCGCCTGGCTACCAGCTCGCGCGCTGTGGCGAGTTCCTGGCCGGGATCCAGGCCCTCGAGCGCAGCCTGGATATCTTCCTGGCCGACGCCGCGCTGCCGCAATTCGGTGCTCAGTGCGCGGCCCGCCAGGCCGCGCCCGAGATGGCGGGACTCGACCCACGCCCGGGCGAACATGGCGTCGTCGATCAGCTTGACTTCGGCGAACCTGGCCAGCGCTGCTTCTGCCGCAGCCTCGGGCACCCTGCGCCGACGCAGCGCCGCGGCGAGCTGGGCTTTGGTGCGCGGCCCGGCGGTCAGCATGCGCAGGCAGATCTGATGGGCCACGGCCTCCGGATCGGCATCCGGGCCCGCCTCCGGGTCCGGACTCGCTTGGGGATAGGCGTTGCGCCCGGGCTCCCGAGCGGCGCCCCGGCGGCCCGCGGTCAAGGGGCCACCGCTATCGCCGGCCGCGCGGGCCGCTCGCCGACTGTCGAGTGTCTGACGGTTAGATCCGCTAGATCCGCGGCCCGTAGGTCCTCGGGCGTCAGGTTCGTGGTCGGCGGTCCGCCCCGGGCTTCGGGCG
>JBKQTJ010000164.1:0-4806 GCA_052143255.1 Streptosporangiaceae bacterium
CAGCTTCAGCAAGTACAGCCGGAGCCTGCCGTGCCTGAATACCGGGCTCACTTCACCTCACCGCCAGCCTTTGGCCAACTATCGCATGGCCAGACGAGGCCATTGTTCAGCAGATCGTAGTCCCTCACCAGATACGATATGTCGCGACCGCCAAAAGTCAAGATGTATCGTGTCTGCGAGGGCTGCACCGCAGCGCGCCGGACCAGCGCGCGAGGGCCGCGGTGCGTGCTGCGGAGCAGGTCGTAGGCGCCAGGCGCGGACCGCGGGCTTGGCAGGCCCGCCGCAGTATCTAATGGCGCAACGAAGCGTTAGTCATCCGAGTCATCGTCGAGCCTGGCTAGCCAGCTGGCCAGCTGGTCGACAACCGCCTCTGCGTCGGGATGCTCGTCGACGAAAGCCCGTAGCCGCTCAGCCAGCCACCCGATGGCCACTTGGTCCTGGCCGCGCCGCTCCTCGAGCTCCTCGATGCCACGGTCAGTGAAGTACACCGGTCAGCCGTTCCTGCCGAACACCGCGTCCATGATGGCGGCCTGCTCAGCGGCGTGCGCCTTTGCCGAGCCGGATGCCGGGGCGGAGCTCGCGTGCCTCGAAACTACCGTGACTCGCTTCCCGACGAAGTCGGGCAGGTGCAGGGCCATATAGGGCCAGCCGCCCATGTTGGCTGGCTCCTCTTGCACCCACGTCACCTCGGCGTCGGCTGGGTACTTCGCCACTTCGGCCGCTATCTGCTCACCGGGCAGCGGGTAGAGCCGCTCCACCCGGAGCAGGGCAGTGTTCGTGGCACCAGCCGCGCGCCGCCGCTGCGCCAGATCGTAGAAAATCTTGCCCGAGCTGATCACGACGCTGGTGATCGCCGCCGGGTCGCCGACTCCCGGATCCGGCAGCACCGGAGCGAACGACCCTGTGCTGAAGTCCACGGTCGTCGAGACCGCAGCCTTGAGCCGCAGCAGCGACTTTGGCGTGAAGACGATCATCGGCTTGATCCGGCTGGACAGCGCCTGCCAGCGCAGCAGGTGGAAGTAGCTGGCCGGAGTGCTCGGCATGGCCACGGTCATGTTGTCCTGAGCGCACAGCGAGAGGAAGCGCTCCACCCGGGCCGATGAATGGTCCGGCCCTTGGCCTTCGTAGCCGTGCGGCAGCAGCAGCACGACGCCGGAACGCTGGGCCCACTTCTGCTCGCCGGAGCTTATGAACTCGTCCACGATGGTCTGCGCGCCGTTAACGAAGTCACCGAACTGCGCCTCCCAGCACACCAGCGCCTCCGGCCGGGCGACCGAATAGCCGTACTCGAATCCGACAGCCGCGTACTCCGACAGCAGCGAGTCGTAGACGTGGAACTTCGCTGATGGGGTGTTGAAGGCCTTGAGCGGGGTGTACTCCGCACCCGTGTTCCGGTCGACGAGGACGGCGTGCCGCTGCCCGAAGGTGCCGCGGCGGGAGTCCTGGCCGATGAGCCGCACGGCATGCCCGTCGATCAGGACCGAGCCGAACGCGAGCAGCTCGCCGGTGCCCCAGTCGATCTCGTCCTGCTCGACCATCGCGGCCCTGCGCTGCAACTGCGGCAGCAGCCTGGGGTGCACAGTGAAGCCTGCTGGCAGCGAAATCTGGGTATCGATGATCTGCTTGATCGTCTCGGCACTGATCGCCGTCGGCACCGAAGAGTCGTAGGTCGGCGCCGTCGCCGCTGGCCTGGGCTCTCCGAGCGCGCCGGGCTCAGCCGGCCTGCTGATCGCGTCCTTGGTCTCAGTGAACGCCCGCTCCAGCTCGAGCTGGTAGTCGCGGAGCGCCTGCTCGGCCTCTTCCATGGTGATGTCACCGCGGCCGATCAGCGCCTCGGTGTAGAGCTTGCGGGTGGAGCGCTTGGCGTCGATCAGGTCGTACATGATCGGCTGTGTGAAGGATGGGTTGTCGGTCTCGTTGTGGCCGCGGCGGCGGTAGCAGATCATGTCGATAACGACGTCCTTGGCGAATGCCTGCCGGTAGGCAAACGCGAGCCTGCCGACCCGGACCACTGCCTCGGGGTCATCGCCGTTCACATGGAAGATCGGCGCCTGGATCATGCGGGCGACGTCGGTGGAGTACACGCTCGACCTGGACTCGGCGGGCGAGGTGGTGAAGCCGACCTGGTTGTTCACCACGATGTGCACGGTGCCGCCGGTGCGGTAGCCGCGGAGCTGCGACAGCTCAAGCACCTCGGCCACCACGCCCTGGCCCGCGAACGCCGCATCGCCGTGGATGAGCAGCGGCAACACGGTAAAGCCTGGCTCGCCCATATCCAGGACGTCCTGCTTGGCCCGTACCACGCCCTCGGTGACCGGGTCCACTGCCTCAAGGTGGCTCGGGTTCGCGACCAGTGAGGTGGCGATCTCCACCCCGTCCGCGCCGTGGTACTTGCCCTCGGCCCCGAGATGGTACTTAACGTCGCCCGAGCCATGGGTGGTTGCGGGATCGATGTTCCCCTCGAACTCCTGGAAGATCTGCGCGTACGACTTGCCGACGATGTTGGCCAGGACGTTGAGACGCCCCCGGTGCGCCATGCCGATCACGGCCTCGTGGAGGCTCTCGCCAGCGGCCGCGGTCAGCACCGCGTCAAGCAGCGGGATAAGGGCCTCCGCGCCTTCGAGGGAGAACCTGCGCTGGCCAACGAACTTGGTCTGCAGGAACATCTCGAAGGCTTCGGCCACGTTCAGCCTAGACAAGATGCGCAGCTGCTCGTCATGATCGGCCCGGCCGTGCGGTCGCTCGACCCGTGCCTGAATCCAGGCCCGCTCCTCCGGGTTCTGGATGTGCATGTACTCCACGCCGACGGTGCGGCAGTACGAGTCGCGCAGCACGCCGAGGATCTCCCGGAGCTGCATCCGCGGCTTGCCGCCGAAGCCGCCAGTGGCAAATTCTCGCTCCAGGTCCCACAGGGTCAGACCGTGCTGGTTGATGTCCAGATCCGGGTGCTTGCGCTGCCGGTACTCCAGCGGGTCGGTGTCGGCCATCAGGTGACCGCGTACCCGGTAGGCATGAATGAGCTCATGCACCCTGGCTGCCTTGGTTATGTCGTCCTCGTGGCCGGACGGGATGTCCTGCACCCAGCGGACCGGCTCATACGGGATGCGCAATGACTGGAAGACGTCGTCGTAGAAGCCGTCGCCGCCCAGGAGCAGCTCATGCACAATGCGGAGGAACTCGCCCGACTGCGCGCCCTGAATGATCCGGTGATCGTAAGTCGACGTCAGGGTGACGGTCTTGCTGATCGCCAGCCTCGCCATCGTCTCTGCCGACGCGCCCTGATAGGCGGCCGGGTACTCCATGGCACCAACGCCGACGATGCAGCCCTGGCCGGGCATCAGCCGCGGTACCGAGTGCTCGGTGCCGATGGTGCCGGGGTTGGTCAGGCTGATCGTCGTGCCGGCGAAGTCGTCGACGGTGAGCTTGCCCGTCCGCGCCTTCCGGATGATGTCCTCATAGGCCATCCAGAACTGGCGGAAGTCCAGAGCCTTCGCGTTCTTGATGCTCGGGACCAGCAACTGCCTGGATCCGTCGTCCTTGCGCACGTCGATCGCCAGCCCGAGGTTCACGTGCTCTGGCTCAACCACCGCGGGCTTGCCATCGACCTCAGCGTAGGAGTAGTTCATCTCCGGCGTGATGGCCAGCGCGCGGAGGATCGCGTAGCCGATCAGGTGGGTGAACGAGATCTTGCCGCCCCGCCCGCGGGCAAGGTGATTGTTGATCACGATGCGGTTATCGACCAGCAGCTTGGCGGGCACCGCGCGGACGCTTGTGGCGGTCGGCACGGTGAGGCTGGCCGCCATGTTGGCCGCTGTCCTCGCCGCCGCTCCGCGCAGCCGCACAGACCGCTCCGGAGCTTCGATGGCGCGCTCGGCTGCGTCCGGCGCCGCGCTGCCTGGGCCGCCGGCCGCTTGACCTGTGCTTGTTGCTGCCGCTGGCACGCCGCCCGGCGCGATGACGGGCGCGCTGCCGGGCCGGGCCGATCCTGGCGCGGCGACGCCTGCAGCCGGCGCTATGCCTGCACCAGGCGCGACACCGGTGCCCGGCGCGGCGGCCGGTGCGCCGGAAATCTTGGCAGGTTGTCCGCCGCCCGCCCGGACCTGGCTGGCTGCCTCGGCTGGCGGACTGGTGGCTGGCAGGGTCGGTGCGGCTGGCGACGGCGTGGGTGGCCGGTCGGTGGGCTGTGCTGCGAGGACATTCTGCGCCGCCTGGTCGGCAGCAGTCCGTTGCGGCACGGCCGTCTCCGGCTGCGCCTGGTAGTCGGCAAAGAAGCTCCACCAGGCTTGATTTACTGAGCCGGGATCGGCCAGGTACCGCTGGTAGAGCTCGTCAACGAGCCACTGATTGGGGCCGAAATCCGCTCGCGCGCCCGCGCCATTGACTGGCGAGGTAGGTGCCGCCTGCGCGGCATTGGCTGATGACTTCTTGAGATCCGCGGACCCACGCGGGGACTCAGCAGACACGGCGGACATCGCCCTCTTCCGGAGCTGTATAGACAATTCATCGCGCAGACCAAGGCTACCCGCCGAGCACCGGCCGTCCGGCCACACTGTGCGGCTAACCGGAGGTCGCCGAGGCTGGCCAAGCTGACCTCGGCACGTGAGGGAACGGGGCCGACCAGACCCCCCGGCGCTCCGCTGTTGCGCGGTGGGGTGGGCTGTCGCTCTGCCTAGGGGAACGGGGGCCGACAGGACCCCCCGGCCGTCCGCTGCTGCGCGGTGGGGTGGGCTGTCGCTCTGCCAAGGGGAACGGGGCCGGGCGCACCCCCGGCCGCCCGCTTCACGCGATCTCGCCCGGCCGAGCTGG
>JBKQTJ010000165.1:0-25757 GCA_052143255.1 Streptosporangiaceae bacterium
GGCGCAGGGCGGATGAGGGACCTGATGCTGAGCAAGACGTCTTCACGACGGCCTGCCGCGTCGGTGAACGTCCCGCCGCAGTTGTCTAGCCTGGGCCACATGAACACGCTGGCACCATGGGCGCAACAGCTCGCCCGGGCACTCCTCCAGGAGCCGCTGCCCCTCCGCTGGGCGCACGTCCAGGGCGTCGCCGCGCGGGCACGGGGCCTAGCGCCGGTTCTCGGCGCGGACGCCGATCTGCTGGAAGCCGCCGCCTGGTTGCACGACATCGGCTACGCCCCCGGCCTCGCCGCCACCGGCCTGCATCAGCTCGACGGCGCCCGGTACCTGCGCGACGCCCAGCACGCCGATGCCATGCTGTGCCGACTGGTCGCCCACCACTCCTGCGCCATCATCGAAGCCGGCGAACGCGGACTCGCCGATGTCCTGAGCTGCGAATTCGACCCTGCACCGGACGTGCTGGCCAGCGTGCTGACTTGCTGCGACATGACCACCAGCCCGGACGGCCAGCCCGTGCCGGTCGAGCAGCGGCTCGCCGAGATCCATGACCGCTACGGCTCAGGGCACCTGGTGAGCCGGTCCATCCAGCGCGCCACGCCGATGATCCTCCGCGCGGTCGAGCAAGTCCATCACAGAGTCACCGCGAGCACATAGCTCCGCGGATCGGAGGCAGACTGATGCCCCGCGTGGCTCTATGTGGCTTGAACTTGGCCCCCGGAATGGCCCCCAGGGCCCGTTCGAGGTGTTCGAATTAACTCTCTGAACTGGAGCCCCGTTACGGAATCGAACCGTAGACCTTCTCCTTACCATGCATGCCGGTTTCGTCTGATGCTATCGGACTGGGTCGGATTACCGCAGGTCGGAGAGATGTTAGTGTCTAGGTACGTCGCGCAGCGTCTGCCATCGCCTGGCGCCGTTGTCACTTACTTTGTCACTGGCTCCAAGATTACGTACGTCGGCGCGGTCATCGCACTGAGGATCTGCTGCATGCCCGGCGCACATGTTGCCTGGCCGGGCCCGGGCGCCGGATTGGTCTTACCTACGGCGTGTGCATGGTGGAACAAGTGCGCGTGCACTGGCCTCGTCCAGCTGCAGCGCTCGCCGACGACCGACAAAGCGAACCCGCTCACCGCTTGCCTAGCACCGACCAGGCTCGCTACCGGCCAGTATAAAGAATCAGCCTTGATCGCCTGCGCCCACAGCAACTGCCGGCCGTACTTGTTGACCACGGTCTGCGGGCCGTTGGCGTTGGTCGCGTACTGCGTGGTGCCCCGCTCCCCGTACAGCCAGGGCTTGCACACCAGGACCGACCACAGCTCGTTGGCGTTCTCGTCCACCAGGGCATTGCCCGAGGTGTAGGCGAAGTCGCCGGTCACGGCCTGCGGGTCACCCTGCTGTACCGGCAGGCAGTTGCTGCTGGCCGGGGCGGGCAGCTTGGAGAGCGCGGTGTTGAGCACCTGCGTGACGCCGTTGGAGCCGGTGGTCCCGACCCCGGTGAACGCGGCGGGCCGCCCGATCAGCGCGATGGCGGCCACGAAGGCCACCACCATCCACAGCGTGCCCTCGATGGTCCGGGTGGCGCGCTTGCGGATCAGTCCCTGCCAGGCCAGCCAGATCGCGCCGAGAATGGCCACCCGAACCAGACAATGAAAGTAGATCGCGTTGGCCACCTCGCCGCGTTCGGTCGAGCGGAAGGCGATCTCCCCGGACAGGCTGTTGGTCACCTGCTCGTTCAGCAGGTCACCGGCGTTCTGCGAGACCAGGATCAGGGCGGTGTTCCTGGACCGGCCCATCCGGGACACCTCGGGCACCAGCTTGGCGCCCTCCGGAGTGGACGTAATCGCCCACGCCTCGTCCAGGAAGATGGCCTTGGGCGCGGCCCGGTCGATGCCGTTGAGCAGCTTGCGGGCGAACTGCGACACCAGGTAGAGCAGCGCCACCGACAGCCGCTGCTCGTAGGAGTAGTCGTCCCGGCTGGTGTTGGTGTCCGGCAGCGTCAGGCCGGCCAGCGTGAAGACCGTGGTCCAGCCCTCCGCGTCGATCTGCTGGCCCACTGACGGGGCGAAGCACAGCCGGGCCAGGCGCATCTCCGAGACCGCCCGCATCACCGCGCCGGTGTTCTTCCACGCGGGATCCTCGGCCTCCTCCAGGTGCTTGACGACCTTGCCCAGGCTGGGCCGCTCGGTCCCGGCCACCGCGCCGACCGCCTGGATCATCGCGGATTCCCGCTCTTCGCTCATCCGCGGCAGCAGCAGGCGGAGCGTCTCGGTGGCCATCGTCCGCTTCTCGGAAAGATCCATGCCGAACGAGAACGGATCGAGCAGCCCGGGCGCCGCCGAGTTGAGCGGCAGGACCCGCGCCTTCCTGCCCTGCCGCCGCAAGTACTCCACCAGCGACTCCGCGTCGCCCTTCGGGTCGATCACCGCGACGGTCGCGCCACGCAGCGCCGGCTGATAGATCAGCAGCATGGCCAGGGTCGTCTTGCCGCCGCCCGGCTCGCCGGTAATGGCCACCGCGGTCGGGCGGTTACGGGCGGCCGCGACCAGCGGGTCGAAATGCACGATCGAGCGGGCCCGGCCGACTGTGTAAGGAATCTTAGTCTGGGGATTCAGCGCCGTCTGAGGGCGCGGGCAGACGGCGGGCCGGGCCGCGGACAAAAGAACATCCCACGGGACCCGGACGATGTTCCGACAGCGTCCCCTGGCCACGTACTTGGCGCGAAGCACGTCATCGCGCGCCTGCTCACGCGTCGACCATACATGGCCTGGCTGGCCAGCTCGCCGTAGCCGTGCGAACCAAGCCACTGCTGGGTGTTGGCCAACGAGGCCGGGGCGTCCGGGCGGCCGGGGCGACTGCACCAGCTGGTCGTCTGGGAAGCGCCCAGTTCAGACGCACGAGAGCCGGGTCAATCATGGTCAGCGGTGATCGTGCCGCCAGCGGGCCGGCCCAGCCTCTGGTAGCCATCCGGGGATGCGACGGCGAACGGCCCGCGATGGTCTACCAGCAGGAGGTGCTGAGCGCCGATCGAGGGATCACGGAGTCGATCGATACTCATGTTCAGATCGACCAACGCAGATCATTGCAGCCGACTAGCTGACCGACGCTCCACTTCCCTCGTCGGGACTCGCACAGGACCCACGCTGTCCGCGAAGGCGACCACAGAGTCTGGGAGTCCTTGACTAGCTACTTGGGCACCTAGCCACCGCGCCGAACCTTTCATGTTAGCAAAGTCCTGCAAAAGCAGAACTGAGAATTTTTTTTTGAACCTCCGCGGCGGGAGTTTGCTCGAGGCCTGGCCGACGGAGTCCCGAAGGTTGGGATGGGCCTGACGGCTGGTCTGCTTGGGACAGGCGGTTTGGTTTTGTAAGTCCCTGGCCGCCTTGACCCGTTTGTAATCCGGTTAGAGCCCTTGGTGGGGCTGCGGGACAAGATCACCGCAATGGCGGCCGCCCCACCAGCTGCTATGCCTGCTACGGCAAGCGCCAGGATCTGGAAAACCTTGGGTCGATGATCAAGACTGGCACCACCACCAGTTGCCGCCCCCAGACCAGCGAGAAGCCCCACCAGCACAGCAGCTAGCGGGAAGTGTCGCGGCTCTCGAGAGCGATTCATCGCGTCAGGCCTGTAGACCTCGGCTTGACCTGGTGGGCTGCACGGGACTCCTCGATAGTGTGATCTGGCAATTGCCAATGGGGATTGACGACTAGCTATCTGATGGCCCGCTCCGGTGTCTGACACTGCGAGGCGCACCAGGGGTAACCGGAAGAATACACCCTCAACCGAACTTAGGCTGGAGCGAGCAACGGGAATCGAACTCGTCCTAGCGCACAACTGGATCTGGGGAGCACGACCATAGCTTGGTGATCTTCGAGGCTGCCGTAGGCCGGGTCGGTTCTGGCCTACCGAGTGCGAATCGCGCGCTGGCCGCGCCAAAAGCCGGTCACAGCAAGATATGCGTAGGTTCCTTGCAGCAGGCTCCCGAGGGGCCTCGCGTCAGGTCGCCATGACGCCTGGTGCGCCGTGAAGCGCTACGAGCGGCCTGCTGTCGCATGCTACCTAGGACAACCCGCTGTCCCGACCGCCCAGCGCCGGTTGGATCGCCTGTCATCTCGGCCGCGCTGGCAGCGCCAGACTCACTGAAGCCGTCGGTCTTGAGCCCAGCGATGTGGTGGTAGAAACGACGGCACCTACGAGCGGGCTGATTCGCTTTAGAACAGCTTTCGGCGGCTTCCGGTAACCGGCTTTGGCATGGTCCAATCATTACGTGGGTCTGTTGGCCCGGGCACCCCGTCGATCGGCGGCCGCCAGCATGGCTGGCGTGCTCAGCCGGGCGCGCCGCAGTCCAGACGAAAATCTCCTGCGACATCATCATCGAGCATTTCCGCCAGCTCTGATCCTCATGCTGACAAACGTAACAGTGATCGCAGGCCAGGTCGCAGCGGTTCTGTACTTCAGCACAGGCCGGCTGGTCCCCCAGGTGGAGCGGGATCGTACAGCTCGACACCAGCCGCGACTTCATCAAGATTCAAATGCTGGTACGCGCTCTCGTCCGTGACGGACTCGATGAGGAAGTACAGAGCGCGACCGAACGCACGGCAGCCTCGGACCTGACGATGAAATGACGCTCATGGCGAGTTTCCACCTGGGGAACGCGCTGCGCGCCGTAGGCGAGTATGCGAAGGCACGAAACGTCAACGAGTATACGCTAGAGCGGATGGTGCGCGTTCTCGGATCGGACGACGAATACACTCTCCGAATGACGAACAGCCATGCCGCGGACTTGGCCATAATCGGCGATTTCCACAGGGCGATGCAGTTCGACTAGGAAAACCTGGAGCAACGTCGCAGAATCCTCGACGATGCGGATCCGGCGACCTTGCAGTCGGCGGACAACTTGGCCGTAGACTACCGCCCCATAGGGGATTTCGCCAAGGCGTGAGACATCGACGAGAGTAACTGGCGACGGCGCGCGAGCGTCCTCGGAGAAAACAATCCGGAAGTTTTCTCCTCGGCGAACAACGTGGTTCGGGATTGGGATATGTACGGCTTCGGTAAATATCAGGATGCCCTCGCCCTAGAGCTAGAAATCCTGGCAAAGTATGAGTCGCTGCTGCCAGGCCACCCATTCACTCTCTTCGCCCGGCGTAATCTAGCGATCCTGTTGCGTAAAACTGGCAGATACCCCGAGGCCGCATCGCTTTCCGAGAGCAACTTCGAGCAGACGGGCAGCCAGTTCGGGCCGAGGCACGAGCACACTCTCGCGGCTATGATGACGCTGAGCAACGCCCTCCGCCTAGCCGGTGATGTTCCCCGGGCGCGAAGCACAGGCGAGGAAGCTTTGTCACTCTACCGCGCCAGCTTTGGGGGAACATCCGTTCACGCTCGCTTGCGCCGTCAACCTCTCAATCGGGTTGCGGGCCGTCGGTGATCTGGACAGAGCCTGCGAGTTGGACAGCAAGACCTTGGAGGCTCTTCGGCGTGTCGTCGGACCGGATTACCCTTATGCCCTCTGCGGCGCGAGCAATATGAGCAATAACCTCGCCAAGATGGCAAGGAGCGAAGAAGCCAGGGACGCATCGGCAGAGGTGCTCCGGGTTTGTCATGGGCGTGGATGACCTGGCCAGGCCCTCCTGATCAGGTAATGCGAACGCAGGCTCCTGAGCGACACGCGTGGCCTACGATTCAGGCTCGCCCCGGCCAGTCGGTGTCTCTAGTTCGCGCGAAGGCATGGACAGAGCCGGGCCACGGCGGTACCAAGTCGCTGCCTGCGCTGCCGACCGTCCGCTTCGTAGACAGACCATAGGCTATTGACGCCGTTCGTCTTGGCCGCCAACATCGCCTCTGAGTAGTCAGTCGTAGGAACCGGAAACGGCTTCGTATCAGGGATGACT
This sequence comes from Streptosporangiaceae bacterium, assembly GCA_052143255.1. Taxonomy (GTDB): domain Bacteria; phylum Actinomycetota; class Actinomycetes; order Streptosporangiales; family Streptosporangiaceae; genus JAJYUU01. Next base: position 5,892 of record JBKQTJ010000165.1, read on the forward strand.
GAGCTGAACTGCGAGGCACTGGCGTACTCCCACAACTCCTTCAGGGTGTCGGACCTGGGAATCGCGACCGGTCCGGCCATGATGATAGCCGTAGTCTCGTCTCGACAGGGCTGGGCTGGCCCGGTACTGCTCATGGGCGGCCCCAGCCGCATCTCCTGCAGAGCCGCATCAATGGATGGCATCTTGGGAATCCCGGCCGCCCGCTGCTTCCAATCTGCTAGGTCCTGACGCCACAGCCGGACATACCGCTCGCACAAGTCGGGCTTGATCGTGAGCAAGCATTTTAGCGCCCGCTGAACCGACAACAGCATCTCAGAGCGCATTCCCAGATGGACGTTATTCGAGCGAGTGATGATGACCTCAAGGAAATTTCGCCGCGCCTCGAGGAAACAGGCCCAATATTCGCGCGTCGCTTGTCCTACCGGCAGGTCAAGGTGCAGCAACGCGTAGAGCCCTTCCGCCAAGACGTCGCCGAACTCCTGCCAGGCCGCCCGTCGCGCGTTGGCGAAGGGATAATAGCAGAGTTGGGTAGCCTTTAGAAATGAGTTAGCTAGCCGCCCTTGTGACGCGTCGTCGAAGAAGAAGAGCCAGTCTTCATTGTAGATGTCGGGGAAGAAGCCGATATCCGCATCGCAGTCCACGGCTAGGACGGCGCCACTCACGAAGACGTCCTGGGATCCTGCCGTGATTCGGTTGGCGTGGCACACAATCGAATTGTCCGGGAAATCAGTCACCCACAAGCCAGCCACGGGGAAAGAGCCGAGCATGTTGACTGTGCTCTTAAGGTCAGAATACGTGATATCTCTTATATCGTCATCAAGGAAGAAGATACGACGCCATTCCAGCATTCGCGCCAAGACCAGGCCGATATTGCGTTTCATGCTGAGATCGGTGACGTAGAGATCGCAGGCCTGTGGCAGCTCGTTCTTGAGGGAGAGCAATCCAGGAAACTTGAGCAGCTCGTGTGAATATTCAGGCGGCAGGTCGATGACGATGGCCTTGTGAAACGAACGGGCGGCGAGGAGTTCTTTTACCTCGGTGCTGCGGAGCTTCTGACTGCAGAGGACGAGCAGCCAGCAACCCGCGGCACGGGCCAAGGTAACGGCGTGATCGAGATGAGCCGCCGATCGTGACGCGGGAACGATGATCGCATCGAGGTCTAGCTGGACGACCGGGGCATGCGGTCCTGTTTGCCCGAAGAGGGCGCTGTGCGTCTCGTGCTGTCTGATGTTTTCTGCCAGCAGGTTAATCATGTCCTCGCCTTCCGGCTAGAGAGAGATAGACGTCGGCGGTGATCATGTGGCGTAGGAGGGCCACTGGTAGAGGACCACGCCCGGGCAGTTAAAGTCCGGAGTTATCGCCCTGTTCATGATGACCTTGGCCGACATCAGTATTGCAAACGAATCGGCGTTTCCGAAGTTCGTCGAAATGTACCGCTCGTTAGCGTCCCGCAATTGCACGTCGGTTAGGGTGCGCACGGCGCTATAGACACCCCGGCTGTGGATGCCGTTGCATATGGTCAGGGTGCGGCTCGAGTTCAGCGGGTTCGGCACTCGGGCGAGCAGGCCGACATCCTCAGTGAGTACTTTTTTGTCCTCGTCCGCCCATTGCGGCCAGAATTGGCGCTCGTCTCCCTCAATCTTGGCGACAAAAATCTCGCCGGAAAGGAGCTCGGGATCCGCGACTTGCCTAACCGGCAGTTTAGTCATTTCGGATAGTAGCCCAGTTATCTCGTTCCAGACCACGCCGCCGAGTACGATGAGATGTCCGGTAAGATCATCGGGCTCTACGTCGGAAGGAGTCCTGAAATGCACGGTCATGGTGGGGTTTTCCGCCCGTATATGACCGTGCAACTCCAATAGGGCGTCTATGTCGGCGTACGTCTGTAGTTCCGTGTAGTTGGGATTTGACGGATCCCCCAGCGGCCCGGTCTGGTTACACGGGAGCCGCGCGCAAACAAACGTTACTCCGCCAGCGTCCGGGAAATGCCACGATCGCTTGAAAGTCAGCTGTTCCTCGGTCACTTCTCCGCTGGCCGCGCTCCTAAACTGGAGCAGTTCCATCTCCAGTTTCTGGTATGCCCTTTTTTCGTCCGGGGTGAGGTCGTCGAGCGGGAACAACTTCGGGTCCCCCTCGACTGATCGCGGCGTCGCGAAGAAACGCGCATAAGCTAGGAGCCGACGTCGGGGCGGGAGCTTCGGCGAGCTGAGGCTTTCCCACGACGATACGGTGGCGGCGGCCAGATGCTCCTCGGCGCTGAAGGCCGCCGCCAGCTTGGCCTGGGTCAGTCGGGCGTCGGGCCAGTACTGCCGGAGTTGCCGGAGCCGCTGGGCGAGCTGGAGGGCGGCGGGAGATGCATGCTGCATGAGAGGCCACCTTCCGGAAGTGCCCTTGACGATGGTGGAGCAGTGCAATGACAGTCTACGGAGTAGTTCGAGCGCAAAGCCCAGCTCAACCTGTTGACTCTTGGAGAAGGAAAGTATCTACTACTAATGACAACTTTCCATCACCAATAACTACTAAAGTTTACCAAAGCTTGGTAAATCTTGGAAGATTCCGCCTAGCTTGCCTGTCAAGAGCTGTACGGAAGGAGGTGTCAGCTTCGACCAGCCGTAGCCTGCGGATGGCAGTTATCCACCTAGACCTGCTTGAAGGTCTACATCGAGAGCGCCCTCCACCCTAGACAGGCAGTCGGGGCGACACAGAAGGCCGTCATGGTGTAGACCTGCACGGTGCATCTGGTCGGCGACTCTATGTGGTTCGTATCCTGCCGCGGCCTGAGGAGATTGCTGCGGCATTGCGTTCCATCTACGTCGCTGAGGCTAGCCTGCCGTCTTCTCCGACTCCCACCTGGACGGAGCCGCGATGGCGCAGGCCGCGAGACGAGTCGGGACCCGGTTCACCCGGTCCGCGGCCTTCCGAGGTCGGCAAGATCACATACGCAATCAAGCTGATCGAGTCGCTGACCGCACCGCACCGGCAGAAGGCAAGGCCTGCGTGTCCTGTTCGTCTCACGGGCGGTGCTAAAGTGCCCGTGCTCATCGCTGGCCCGCCGTGACGCCGGTGCGAGAAACCTGGCCTATAAACTTCAGTAGGGACCCAGAATGGCTGCCGAGCCTACACTCAATAACGCATACCTGCCGCAACGATCGATCTACGATCAGCGGTACGAAATTGGCCGGTATGATCACCGCTCTGCCGTGCGTGTACTGACGGCCGAGCGAGAAGCGCTAAGTGGGGCAGTGAACCGCGCTCTCAAGTCCCATCCGGATGTAGTGCGAATTAGCTTGTTTGATTTCGGCTATGGCACCGGCCGCGTAATCAATGATATGATCACATCATATGCGCATCGTTACTTTGCTTCGCATAAGGACTTGCTGGTGGTGGCCTATGACGTGTCATCGGTTGGCCTGAAGAAGGCGCAAGAGGCTTTGTGCTCAGCTGGGTTCGAGCCCGCGGGGCGTCTAGCATGGGCGCCTCGAAGCACCAAGGGGTATATTGCAGGCTGCGTCAATAAGGCGGAAGCCGGTCTTGCTGTCACCGTGGTTTTCGTGCATGGGTACGAAAGCGAGCCTTCTGAGGTCATGAATCAGCTGGCCTTGGCCGCAAATGACGGGGAACGTTATCAGCTAACTACGTCCTGGTATAGCGGCCTTGGCCACATTGCGAGCGAAAAACTGCGGCGAGAATATTTCCGTCAGCTTGGCGAGCTTACTTCGCCGCACGGAGAAATAGTCTTGTCGATGTCCTCTACGGGAGACTTGACCGAACTGCAAGCGGTATGGGCCGAGAGGCTGACGAACAGGGCTAAAGGGGATTTTCCAATTGAGGTGCCTGGTGATCTCGTCTACGAGACCGAGCTAGGCCAGTCCAATTTTTTCCATGTATTCGGCACAGATCTAAATGAGCACATGAAAGCTATAACCACTACAGGTCAGTATTGGTGGGTGGAGGGGATCCGGTATCCTGACGAGGAGTTTGGTTCCCAGGAGGCCGAGCAGGCAAATTACCTTCGTGTGCGCGACGCCAACAATAGCAAGCGTGGTCGCGCTTGGGACGCGGATGATTATCGAGAATTTCACTCGGTCGCAGCATTCCGAAGTCCTATAGATCCTATAAAGCACAGGGCCCAAGGATAGCGGTGCGTGGTGAAGCCAGAATTTTCGGCACTGGTGAATTTTCCTAGCCGCGCTTGTCGCTGCTTTCCCGACACCCCAAACGCCGAACAGGCCACATGTCGCTTCAACCGGACAACTCAGCAGACAACAACCCCTTCTGCCACTCTGCCTGCCCTAGCACCAAACCCTTGGACGATGCTTGATAGCCTGAGGGCGCCTGACGTAGTACTGAGATTCAAGCAGGTAATTGTCGCCTTACAGGTAGTCCCGGAACCATGAACATAACGATCTCGGCGGAGTATCAGGATCAGGATCGAAGGCACTGCTCGTCCCTCCATGCCGGATATTCGCGTCGCACATGACAGGCTGCCATGTATGAACGATGACATCTCCTACCATATTAAGCATCAAGAGTCGCATCAACGGCTGATCAAGAGTTCCCCTCGAGGCTCTGAGCCGGGGTCTGCATCACGGCCGCCTAAATCTCATTTTGATGCCATCATAGTTCCGTCCTCCAGGCCAGCTTACTTCCTCAACCACGCAATCGATCTTGCCCTGGCAACTGACTCCTGGTTCATCATCTTTTGTAGTGGCTTCTCAAAGACGCAGGACGTAAGAGAACTCTTGGACAGTAGATTCCTGGGCAAGGCCGTGGCCGTCGAAGTGCCTCGCGGTTACATGCATCCACTAATCAAGTTCTCGACCTCATCAAATGCTGATTTCAAACGCGCAAATCTATACCGTAATAGCGACCTTAGCACTAAACGGAACCTCGGCCTGGTACTATCTCAAATGCTGGGCTGGAAGAGGATTTTTTTTCTTGACGACGACATCCGGGACCTAACAGCGACCGATCTCCATCGTACTGCTTCGTTGCTTGATAAGTACAGTTGCGTGGGTTTCTCAATGGACTACTTTCCAGACAACTCCGTCGTGTCTCATGCAAAAAGGCTGGGCTTCGACAAACATCAGGAGATAATGATTAGTGGTGCCGCCATGGGGGTCCGCTGTCGTCCAGGAATGTCATTCTTTCCGGACATTTATAACGAAGATCTTTTCTTTATACTAGATGATATTGCACGCGGCTCGGTACTTTATGCGGGCTCCGTAAGCCAACTTCCATATGAGCCGTTCAATCGGCCGGAACGAGCCGCGTCGGAAGAGTTCGGCGAAGTCCTAATGGAGGGCTTGCTGGCACTTCTTCATGCAGGAATCAGCCTTACCCATGCTACTAATGAATATTGGCTTGAATTCATTCCGGTAAGAATGAAACACATCGAATCTATTAAACTCGCACTCGAGCGTAGGTTTCGTCTAGACCGTGAGCCGGCTCTGATGGCGATGCAAGCAGCCGAAGTCCGACTGTCCGAAATATCATCAGCTCTGTGTGCTGCGTATCTCACAGAATTGCAAACAGACTTGATAGATTGGAGACAGCGGCTTCGCAGCCTGACGCCCCAGGCCTCGGTTTCCTCAGCCCTTAGCTACCTTAATCTGATGCACGTCCCAGCGGCCAAGGAACGCCAGGATACAGTGAGGACTGAAAGATATGAAGTAGTCTTCAGAGATAAGATAATTTCATCTGAACTGCCGAGGTCGGCCAATCGAAGCCCGGCCTATGATAGTACTGCTGGAGACGATCCTGGAACCATACCCGTCACAGAATCTTCATCGGCTAGTGCCCTACACCGAACAGGAAGTGTTATGTATCCGGCAGCTGAGCAGAGATTGATTCGGATACTTTCTGAAGATGACTGGATGCTCCTGCGGCAGGTCCGCCTGCAGGCACTTCAGGACTCCCCGCGGGCGTTCGCGTCCAGCTACCATAAAGAAGCAGGCTTCACCGAGCAGCAGTGGCGAGTGATTATCCGGCACGACCTTCGGTGGTTCGTGGCGTTCGTTAGAACAGAGCCTGTGGGGATGGTAGCTGCAAGAACCGGACCTGATATCTCACCCGGGGAACGCTATGTGGAATCAATGTGGGTAGCCCCTGGCCATCGTAGCGCCGGGATTGCAAGCGAGCTAATGAGTAAACTTACAGAGACCGTTCATGCGGAAGGCGCTCATACACTCTTCCTCTGGGTCCTGGACGGCAATGACATAGCCCGTGAAGTATACCTTAAGCTGGGATTCACCTATACCGGTGATCGTCAAGCGCTGCCAATCTATCCAGACCGGATTGAGGAGCGCATGAGGCGTCCTATTATTACCAAGGGCAAATTCTAGGCCGCTTTCCTTTAGCCCTTAGCCGCAGCTTCGGTCTTTCGCGATGTGTGCTTGGCGGCTTGAGACCCTAGCACGCCGGTACCTTGACCAGGTGGCCGAGACGGCGGGGATCTGCGCACGAATTGAGGATCCGGACGTTGCGGCGTGTCTCTCACCACGTCTACCATAAAGACACACTCGACAGCGCTAGAACGATTTGGGACTTGGCTGAGGAACTTTCTACTCTGTGCGTACTCAACGGCCGCCCACGTGCCGTAGCCATAACTTCCGCATAGGATTACGACCGTCTTAGTCGGGTTGAACGGGTTGGGAGCACGGATAATAACGCCACAATCAGTGAGTATCTTGTCACCATCCTTCAGCGGCTGATAGAGTTTTTGATTGTTGATGTCGAGAATGACGGGGGTTCTCCACTGCGGTGAAGAGACCACGCCGATACGACGCAATATGCGTCCAGCGATAAGAGCCGACCTGGAATTATTCGTGGAAGGCGAGGTCTCGGCGATCGCAGGGTCGAAGACACGAGGCTCGAGTAGTTCATCGGGATTAGCGGGATATATTTCTTTGAAAGCTATGCCCAGAGATAGTCTTTTTATGACTTCATACGTAAGGGTATTGGCGTCTGGACCGCCGAGCAGTATCAGGTTCGTCCTGAGCGACTCACCCGCAGCGTCGCCGTAACCTAGCTGGTCGTTATATGAAACATTAAAACTTCCGAAACCAATCCGCTTAAAGTACTCATGCAAGTTATACATCGCAAGCGCATCTCCAGCGCCGATCACTCCGGAAGCTTCGAACCCTTGCAAGCCTCTGAAACGGCCGATAACCAATTGTACGTCCTTTGACATTACTGGACGCCAGAACTTGCGAGCACGATAATTGAGAAATGTCTTCCTTGTTCGCTCCCATAGCACGCCTAGGACAAAAGCGAATACGCCGGTAATTAAGCCTTCAGCAGCCTGAACCAAGACCTGCACGCTGACCTCTTTCCATCGGGTGAGAGATGACCTGAGCAACTCTATACGAGCGCGCCAAGCGGATACTTCCGGAAGATAGGGTTCATGTCGCTCATCAGCTCCCTGCCTTCGCCAGGCTGACCTGACAATCACGGCAACTGGATACACCTCGCGCCGTTCGTCCCGAGCCTCAGCTGCGGCCGGTAGGCGTGGTACTCGGTCGGTCGTCGACGCCTGCTCTAGGTCGCCTTAGGCGCCGCGAGTGTCAAGATGCTTTCCGGCGGTACGACACCACTTCCGTTTCGGCGACCGACGAAGCATTTATCTGCACATCTTGTCTCAGGCGGCTGAGAAGGTCGCGATCCGCCGGGTGTCAGACTGGCCGCCGCCGCGCCTCTTCGTAAGTGAGAGCTAACGTTAGCCGCATCAGTGGGGCTCTCCAACGCACAGTCTGCTAGCCCGGACACGCACCTGACCAGGGAAGGTCTCCTGTTGCGCAGGAGACCTTCCTGCATAACGGCGTCGGCCATCCGCGTCGCGTAAACATTCAGCCCAGTGTCGCTGTGTTATTTCCTATCGCGTTGCGTGATTGGCTGGAGGCGTGGGTGTGCTCATGCGGGGAGGGGTGGCATCCAGGGGTTCCCGGCGAGGGCGCCGCGGATGGCGGTGATGATGTCCTCGCCGTGCTTGCGTGCGGTGTCGAGGTAGCCGCGGATGGCGTAGCGGTTGCGGGTGGCGGTCTCGGAGCGGAGGCGGCCGGAGATCTTCTGCTGGGTTTTCGATGGCCGCAGGTCGCGCTCGGCCTGGTTGGAGGTCGGCGGTATCCGCAGGTCGCCCAGGAACCGCAGCACGTCGTCCTCGCGGTTCTTCAGGCATTCCAGCAGCATGCGGCCGGGTTTCTGCTTCGTGTTCGCGCCGGGGACCCGGCGGACCTCCGACAGCCCGACGCGGACCGCGTTCCGGAAGAGAACCAGGTCAGCGCCTTTCCCGGCGTCGGGAACGGCGGCGAGGCCCTTGTCCCGGGAGACATTCGCGGCGTGGATGAGGGCGCGCAGCGCGTCCGCGGCCTGGCCGGGCCAGATCGCGCCGGGGCAGGACTGGGCGGCGTCTTCCAGGTCGCGCAGGATGTGCTGGGTGCACAGCGGGTGCAGCACGCCGGGGATCGCGTCGTAGTTCTGGTACCGGTCGTGGACGAGGACGGCCCCGGACAGGTCCGGGAACACGAACGCGTCAAAGCTCTTCATGGACCGGTCGCCGAGGAAGTAGCAGGTCAGCAGGTTCGTGCAGGCCACGAGGAGGTACTTCTTGCGGGTCTTCGGGCCGGGGCCGACCCGGATGGGGGTCTCGTCGGCGCACAGCACGGCGGCGGTGATGACCAGGGCGCGGATCAGCATGTTAACGTGCCGCACCGCCTTCGCGGCGCGGGCGATCATGGCGTGCACCCACCCGTCCGACGGGCGGGTCCCCGTCAGCGACTCGATGACACCCGCGCAGCGTTCCACCGGGACGTGGTGCGCGACCAGCAGGAACACGCACCAGGCCTGGAGGTTCAGCCCGTAAGTCACCGTCCCCGCCTCGCCGGCTCCCGCCGGCGGCGGCGCGGTGTGCAGCCTCCCGCACTGGCAGGCGACCGTGTGCTCGTCATACTGGGTGACTGCCGCGGTGACCGCCGGGGTGTCGATGACCTGGTGCGACGCGGCCACCCCGAGATCGGCGGCGCCAGCCAGGTCCCGGCCGCACGCGCACTCGCCCTGCGGGAACAGCAGCTCCGTCTTGTCCGGATCACCGCTCCAGGCCAGGTGCGCGCCGGGAGCGCCGCGCTGCTTCCCCTGCCTTCCCTTCCCGCTCCCGCGGGCCGGCTTCGGGACCGGCGGGGTCTTCCCGGGCAGGTCATCGGCCGACGGCGGCATCCCCGAATTCCCCGAGTTCCGCGACACCGCCCGCTCCAGCCGGGCCAGCCGCTCCTCCAGCTCGGTTACCCTGCCGGACAGCTCCCCGTTCCGCGCCTCCAGGACCTCGATCAGCACGCCCTGGATCTCAGCCAGCACGGCGAGATCATCATCAGGCGCAACCGCGGACACGCCAGCCATCATCCCCGAAGCCGGCACGCCCCGACACGAAAACCCCTGCCTGAGGTGCAAACGTGACCTCAGCCAGCGCAAACCCATCGTTGACTAAAACCCCGGCAGGGGGACCTGAATGTTTACCGCGTCGCTGCACCTGGTTTAACGTTACCGGCGAGCTCGTTCTGACTATTCGGTCGCAGCCGGTGGTCCGCCCAGGATGGCCTTATGGGAACATCGGCGTTCTACTCCAGCTCCATCTCCCTGTCGGCCGCAGTCTCAGCAGAGCGAGGCCGTCTAGACGGTTCAAGCGGGCTGAAAGCGACGTCGCGTTCGGCCGCCGTCCGGTAGGCCTGTTCGACGGCGCGGAGGCGGGTGGCTATCCGGGTTTCGCGGGCGGCGATGGCTTCGCGGTTGCGGCGGCCGTAGGAGCCTTCGGGGAGGCTCTGGCCGAAGCGTTCGACCTCGCGGAGGTGGGCTTCGCGCTCGTCGGCGTGGGCGGCGATGGCGAAGATGGCGATGCTGGCGGTGGCTTCGTCGAGGAGGAGGGTGACGGTCTGGCTGTCGGGGTCCCGGCCTGCCAGGGCGACGATGCCGGGGCCGTCGGTCTCCGGCCAGGCTTGTCCGGGGACGTTGTGGCCGTTGGCGGCCCGGTCGTGGAGGCCGGCGAGCATGAGGTCGGCGCGGTCGGCCTGGTCGCAGGCGGCGCCGAAGTTCTCGCTGATCGGGCCGAGGTCGGTGCCGCGGGCGGCGCAGTAGCGGGTGAGCCGGGCGGCCTGGGCGTGGTCTGGGTAGGTTCCCGAGCGGGCGTGGATGCGCAGCTGGGTCTTCAGGGCCGGGCTGATCGCTCCGCTCTGGACGAAGCGGACCAGGCCCTGGGCGAAGTCCGGTGGCTGCGGCCGGGTGTTAGACGGCGCTCAGGATTGCGATGACCGGGGGTTTTTGCGGCGCTGGGGATGCCGATGGGCGGGTGGCGGGTGGCCGGCCGGCGCGTGCTGCCGTGGGCTCTAGGCCGTTATCTGTCCTGCGCATGTGTCTCGCTAGTCAGTCGGCGGCCTCCCGGTCTGGCTGTCTGCCTGCTTGTTCATGCTCGCGGTTGATGTCGCTGGGGGGCTGGGATGCGGCCGCTACTGCCTCGTGTCCGGTCAGGCCGAGTTCTTCGGCCCAGCCCTGGATGTGCGGCCAGAGCCGGTGGTCCTCGTGGAGGTCTTCTTCGCCGATGAGGTCGGCGAGGATCATCGCGGTAATGGCGCTGTTGCGGTCCAGGGGCTGGCCGGGCAGCCAGGACACAGCCCATCCGCTCCGGTCGGGTGCTTGCCGGGCGGCATGGGCGGTCCGGTCGCTGGTCATGGTGGTGTCGTGGATAGTCAGGGTCATGGTTCGGCTTCCAGGTCGGGTTCGGGTTCGGGTTCGCGGTGGCGGATCTGGTCGGCGTGCAGGGCATCGGTCAGGGAGGCCGCGGCGGCCGGGAACCGCTCTTGGAGCCAGTCGCTGGCGGCCACGACGATCACGTAGTCGGGGGGCCTGCGGCTGGGGTCGCTGTCGTCGGGCTGGCGGGTCACTGGCCGGCCTCCCGGTCTGCTTCGGGAGCGGGCCCAAGGCGAGCGGTTGCGACGGCCGAGGCCTGGGTCAGCTGGGCGCTCAGGCGGTCATAAGCGCGGGCGTCCCGGAGGCGCCATGCGCAGGCCGGACACGATTGACTGGTGCAATCGGCGCAGAGTTCGGCGCGATCGCGCTGGTAATCGGCGGCGATGTCCAGGGCGACCAGGACGGTCTTGACCTCACCGGCCGCGATGAGGACGGTGTCCTGGCTTGCCGGCTCGGGCGCAGGCGGCTCCGTCCGGGGCGGTATCTCGTTGAGATAGGGACCGAACGGGTGGTCCTGGGAGCCTTCGTAGATCTGCGCGAGGTCGCTGATGAGCAGGATGGCCCGGGCGGTGTGGGCGTTGTCGCTGCAGGTGTAGCTGTGCCGGTCCAGCACGTCCAGGATGTCGGTGATCAGAGGGACGCCCGTGCGGTTGTCGGTCATGCGCCCTTCTTCCGGTAGCGGCGGCGGACCGGCCGGCGGACGTCGGGGGCGGTGCCGGTGCCGGTGGCCGGGTGGTAGCCGGTGCGGGGGCGGTAGCCGGGGATGTCGAGCTGGTCATCGTCCAGGGCGGCGCCGGCGCACCAGTTCCCTGCGATGGCGCGGCGGCGGGCACGGGCGGCGGCGGCGCGCTCGGCGCGGGTGCGTTCGGGGGCGCGCTTGTCCCACCACGCGTCATAGAGGTCGGCGATGGCGTCGCGCAGGGGCGGGGTGATGGTGCGGGCGTCGCCGCGGGCGAGCCGCTGGATGGTGTCCTCACGGACGCCCAGGGCGCGGGAGATGCGGGCCGAGCCGTGGCCCATCACGTGCAGGGCACGCAGCCGCAGCCGGGTCCCGCCCGCGTCCAGTCGGCCGAAGGTGAGGTGGTGGATTGTCGTCGTGCCGGGGGTCATCTCAGTTCACCGCCTCGGCCTGATGGCTGGTCTTGCGGGCGGAGTCGAGGGTGCGGGTGATCTCGGGTTCGCCGAGGCCGGCCTGGCGGGCGGCGGCGGCCAGCGGGCTCAGGTCGGCGGCGGGATCGGCGTCCAGGGCGCGGTTAGCGGCCCAGTACAGGCCGGAGTTGCGGTTCCCTTCAGGCTGGCGGGCGAGCCAGCGGGCCAGATGGTCGAGGTCGCGGCTTGGAGTCGAACGCGGTTCCGGGCGTTGCTGATCGCGCTGAGGTTCCAGGAGCCGGGTGACCGCGGCCCAGTCCAGGCTGCCGTGTCCGCCGGGTTTCCTGATGAGCCGGTAGGGGTTGCCCTCGACTTGGGAGGGCGGGGCGAGGATGTAGCCGCCTTGGGAGCGGAAGTCTAGGTGGTGGCCGGGGAGGCGGCCGTTGTGCTGGTCTGTGCCGGTGAAGTAGGCGTGCATCCCGCCGGCCGGGGTCCGCACGTAGGCTGACGCGCCGTCGGCCAGGCCGGCGCGCTGGAGCCTGGCGAAGGCGGGGTAGCCGTTCCCGGCTTCGCCGTGCTGGTCGACGTCCAGGACGTCGGGGCCGGGGGCGCCGGTGGCGATGGCCAGGTTCCAGCCGAAGCCCCGGCTGAACCATTCGGTGATCTGCTGCTCGTCGGTGGTAGCGTCCCGGAAGCCGTGCGCGGTGGCTGGGATCTTCTCCCCTGGCAGACAGGGGAAGACGGGCCAGCCACACCGGGCGTAGGCGAGGGCCTGGCGGAGCATGTCGCCGGTCATGGCCTGCTCCGCGGGTAACCGGCCGGGGTGCGGGGGTGGCCGCAGTGGGATGTTTCGAGCCGGAGCTGGTCGGTCAGGGCGGGCAGGATGCGGGCCTGGTATTCGGCCTGGGCCGACAGCATCCCCGGGGTGCGGCGGGGCTGCAGGTAGAGCACCGACCACAGGCCGGACATGATGTCCAGGCCATACAGACACAGGTCGTGGGACGGCCAGCAGGGCCCAAGGGTCGCGGCTAGGTGCCCGTAGCCGGGCTGGTAGACCTGCTCGACCCAGGCGCGCAACCGGGCGATGGGTTCCTGACGGTCGGCGGCCGCGAGCTTCCACCAGGGCGGTGGCGGGCTCGGGCGGTAGCGGTCCGGGTCGGCGTCGGCAGGAGCCGTATCGGTGAGCTTGGTCAGGGCGGCCTCGTGCTCACGCAGGGTGTCGCCGATGCCGGTGAGCAGGTCGGTGAGCTGGGTGAGCTGCTCGTGGTGGTCGGCGAGCTGCTGCAGTGCCGCGGTGATCGGGTCGGGGGTCATGGTCAGCTCCAGGGGTGGGAGGTGCCGTTGCCGGGGAGCCATTCGGCGGGCACGTGGTCGGGGATGCCGGGTTCGGGCAGCTTGAGGGCTGGGTACGCGACGGTCTCGTTAGGCTCCGCCGGGAGCTGGCCGAGGCGGCGGGCGCGGCGGTAGGCCGGGTTCTTCCAGGCGCGCGGGAAGCGGGCGATGACGGGGGCGCAGCCGCCGCGGATGACGAGCGCGAATCCGGCGGGCAACTGGCGGATCATGTCGGGGGTGGCGACGTCGTGGCGGGTGGCGTGGTCCTGGCCGCGGACCTTCCACGACGCCTGCCCGCACAGCTTCGCGGCCGCGTCCAGCGTCGTGATGTCGGTGATGCCGGGCAGGAACACCTTCACCGAGCTCGTGTCGAGCACGACCTGACGGCCGTGGTCGCCCCAGCGGCCGGTGAGCTGGGCTTCGCCGTGGACGACGGCGACGACTTGGATGCCCTTGCCGCCGGAGTCGGACAGCCAGCACGGCAGGGGGACCGGGCAGATCTGGGTCACCTCGTCCAGGCCCATCAGCAGCGGTGGGTCGAGGCGGTCGGAGGGCGATGCCTGGCCCATCTGCGCGGCGACGTAGTGGATCTCGGTGGCCATGGCCGCGAAGAGCGGGGCGACCGGAGCCTCTTCACTGACGGCTTCGGCGATCATGTACAGGGTGCCGGCGTCGCGGAGGAAGGCGGGGATGCTGAAACCGGTGCCAGGGGCGGGCAGGACCGATGCGGCTAGCGCCGGGTCGGCCATGAAGGACAGCGCTCTCGACATCACCATTCGGACGGTGGCCGTCGTCTTGTGGGCCTCGGAGCGGAGCTCCGATAGGACGTGCGCCCACTGGTGGGCGCCGGCGGCGGCGAGGATCCGCTCGGGGACGTCGGGGTCGGCGCCAGAGACCCAGGCGGCCACCGCGCGCAGGTCGTAGCGGGCCAGGGCAGCGGCGTGGAAGTAGCCGCGCAGGTAGTCACTCGCTTTGGCGGACCAGAAACTGCCGTCCTCGACGCCCTTCTGGGAGACGGCGAACGCGAACGCGTCGGCGCGGCGGATGGCGGTGGCGGGATCCTCACATCCGTCGATCGGGGACCAGCAGAAGGTGGACGGCACGGCGCCGATGTACTGGGGGTTGAAGACGTGGACCGGGCCGAGTTCGGCGCGCACGGCGCTGGTCAGCGCGTAGATGTCGGGTTTGGTGGTGGTGGCGATGACCGGACCGGGGTAGCCCAGGATGACATCGGCCAGGAAGGCCGTCTTGTAGGTGCGGGGTGGGGCCATGACGAGCAGGTGCTCTTCCAATGGGACGTGCAGCCGGTGCCGGTAGTGGGCGCGGCCGAGGAATCCCGCGTGCTCGCGCGAGTCGATGAGGCGGTAGCGCAGCGGGAGCGACGGGCGGATCCGGCCGGAGCGGCGCAGGGCGGCCAGGCGGCCCCAGCGCAGCCACAGGCTGAAGACGTGGGCGAAGCCCTTGCCGGGGTGCAGCCGCAGGTGCAGCCGGATCCGCAGGTGGCGGGCGCGGTTGCCGGGCAGGTACCTGGCGGGCAGGAACGCCCACGCGGCGAACGCCGCCACGATGAGCACGATGGCCAGCAGGATGGCGAGCTTGATGATCATCGGGAGTCTCCGTTCCGGGCGGCCAGGACGGCCTTGCGCAGGGCGGTGCGGGCGGCGCCGGTGTTCAGGTCGGCCTGGGGTGCCAGGTCGGCGCTGATCCCGGCGACGCGGTGCAGGGGGATCGAGGCGAGAGACCCATGCCGTTCGGTGACCAGATCCAGGAACCGGGCAGTCTTGGTCGCCTTCCCCGGATGCGGTACGGCGGCCGGCCGGCGGCCGGGGGCGACCGGGCATTCCTCCAGCACCCAGGCGCGGAACCCGGCCAGGGTGGAGACGGGGGCCAGGGCCAGGCGCAGCAGCCACAGGAGCAGGCCGCCGAGGATGGCCAGAGGGGTGGCGGCGTCGTGGGCGAGGGTACCGTCGAGGTGGTGGTGGAGGGCGAGGGCCCGGGCGCGGACGACGCCGATCAGGGTGTCGCTCGCTAGGGCATATGCAACTGGGGGCAGTGCCCAGATGGCCAGGTTGTGCCAGCCGGGTTCGGCGGCGATGGCGTTCATGAACACGCTGGCCGCCACCGAGGCCAGGTTCAGCGCCCGAGCGCGCAGAGCGCGACGGCCGTGCAGGGCGAGAGCGATGCCGAGGCAGGCGAAGACCAGGGCGGCGGCGTCCGGGATGGCGGCTTCCAGGGCTGCGATGGCTGGGAGGTGGCGGGCGGTTTCGGCCATCCGGTACTGGGCGGTGAAGCTGACCGCCGCTGCGGCAGCCGCCAGGGCGCACAGGCCGGCGGCGGCATTGCGGAGCCACAGGCCCGACCGGTCCGGGACGGGCCGGAAGGCGGGCGGGGTGCCGGTGCCGCGGGTGGTGGCGAGGGACGGTCCGGTCAGGGCGAGGGGGAAGACGGGGGCCAGGGCGACGGTGCCGGTGGTCCGGTGCGGGCCCGGGTGGCCGGCGCCGGTCTCGGCGAGCGCGGCTTGCGGACCGGACGCGGTGGCCAGAGCCGCAGACGCGGATATTCCTGCCAGATGGCGCGATCTGAGTAGATGAGCGGATTTCGGTGTCATGCAGCGAGGATGCGCCGGAGGGTCAGGACGCGGTTACTACGCGCCAGGACGGCAGGTGGATTTGTCAGGACGTCCCCGCTAGGGTGTAGCCGTCCTTTCACGTCCTGCGGGCTTGGTGAGATGCGCAACGAACGGCTGCGAGCGCTCCTGCTCGAGCGGGGCAAGACCCCCGATCAGCTGGCCGATGCTGCGCAGGTCGACGCCAAGACCGTCGAGCGGTGGATCACCAAGGGACGCGTCCCCTACCGCAGGCACCGGTTCGAGGTGGCCACGTTCCTCGGGGTGGACGAGTCCTACATCTGGCCGGATGCGCTGGGCCGGGACGAGGTCGCCGCGGCGTCGGAGAGCGAGATCGTCGCGGTGTACCCGCACCGGTGGGCGCTGCCGCGGGACACCCTGGGACGTTTCTTCTCCCAGGCGGAGCGGGAGATCGGGGCGCTGGTCTACGCGGGGATCTTCATCGCCGAGGACATGGGAGTGCGGCGGCTGTTCGCCGAGCGCGCCCGGGCCGGGGTGCGGGTCCGGATCCTGCTGGGCGACCCGGACAGCCCACACGTGGCTGGGCGCGGCGTAGACGAGGGGATCGGCGGCGAGGTGCTGGCGGCTAAGGTCCGCAGCTCGCTGGTGCTGTTCGGGCCGCTGCTAGGCGAGCCGGGGGTGGAGATCCGGCTGCACGGGACCATCTTGTACAACTCGATCTACCGGGCTGATGACCAGCTGCTGGTCAACACGCACATCTACGGGGTGATGGCGAACAACGCGCCGATGTTCCACCTGCGCAAGATCCCGGGCGGGGAGATGGCCAGCACCTACCTGGAGAGCTTCGAGCGGGTCTGGGATGGCGGCACCCCGTACGAAGGGGCCCCGTAGCAGTGCGCAGGATCGACTTTTACGACGACCCGGCGGCGCCACAGGCGAACAGCCTCGTTCCCGCGGTCACGGTCGTGGTGGCCAACGACGCGGGGGACGTCCTGCTGATCCGGCGATCCGATAACGGGAACTGGGCCGTACCGGGCGGGGCGATCGACCTGGGCGAGTCGATGACGCAGGCGGCGGTCCGGGAGACGCTGGAGGAAACCGGGATCCAGTGCCAGATCACCGGGCTAGTGGGGATCTACACCGACCCCAGGCACGTGATCCTGTACATCAGCAACGGGGAAGCCCGGCAGGAGTTCTCGATCCTGCTCACCGGGGTCGCTGTCGGCGGGGAGCCGACGCCAAGCAGCGAGAGCACCGAGGTCCGGTGGGTGCCGCGGGACGAGCTCGGCGAGTATCAGATG
Source organism: Streptosporangiaceae bacterium (assembly GCA_052143255.1). Lineage (GTDB taxonomy): Bacteria > Actinomycetota > Actinomycetes > Streptosporangiales > Streptosporangiaceae > JAJYUU01. Next base: position 22,932 of record JBKQTJ010000165.1, read on the forward strand.
GACCGGTCGATGCGGCTGCGGATCGGGCACTACCTCGACGGTGGCGGGGCGCCGTACCTGGGCTGAGGCTCTCTGGCGTGGACGCGGCCGACGGCCTCGAGGATCTGGGGAGTGGCGCGGCTGATGAAGCGGCTGACCAGGTGGGCGGAGCCGTAGCGGTCCTGGATCTCGGCCAGGCGGTTGTGGACCTGGACCTGCTCGCCGTCGGGGCTGGTGGTCATGTCGCAGAAAGTCAGCGCGTCCGCCAGCGGCTGGGGGGCCGGGTCGAACTCGCTGAGCAGAATGCGGGCCAGGCCGCGTTCTTCGGCCTCGATGACGGCGCAGGAATGGTGCGCGACCAGGCGGCACAGCACGGGTTCGGCGTGCTGGACGTCGCGGAGATACAGGGCGCCGTCCAGGCTGTGCAGGCCGGTGGCGGCAAGTTCGGGGAGGTAGCCGATGTCGTGAAGCCAGGCGGCGGCCTCGAGGAGATCGGCATCGGCACCGACTGCTGGTGCGAGGCTGCGAGCCCGGGCGGCGACGCCCTGGACGTGAGCCCAGCGGCGGGGCAGGGAGTCGGCGAGGAGGGTGCGGGCGAGGTCTTGAGCCCAGGCTGCGAGTGGCTGCATGAAGTCCACGCTAGTCAGCCGGGCCGGGACGTGCACGGACGCGGCCTGGCGTCTGAGGACGTCTGAAACGTCCCTGCTCCCCCGCCCGTCACACACCGGACAATCGGGCCCGGCACCGCCCAGGGTGGATGTGATCGCGTGGATGTTCCTCGTGGCGGGCCTGGCGGAGTCGGCGACGAGGAGGGTGATGTTCTGCCTCACTCCCCCGGCGCCAGGTCAAGCCGCGCCCAGACGACCCGGCCGCCGTCAGTGGTGGTCTCGGTGCCCCAGTTATCCGGGCCGGTGAGCGCTTGTACCACGTCCAGGCCGTGCGGGCGGCCATCGGGCTGCTTGCAGTGCCAGAGCCCGCCGAGGTCTTCGGCCTCGACCCAGACGTAATCCGGGTGCAGCTCGGCGCGGACGGTGAAGAACCCGCCCCGGCTGGCGGAATGCAGGACGGCGTTGGAAGCTAGTTCGGACGCGATGAGGACCGCGTCGGCGGCGGCAGGGCATCCGGCCAGGTGCTTGGCTATCGCATGGCGGACGTGGCGCACCTGGTCGGCTCGCCCGGGATAGGTGGCCGTGTGTCGCGTGGCGGCGGCTGGTTCAGCTGTCATGGCGCGGTCAGTTCGCTGCTCCCGGGGAGGCGGGCCGTTCCGGCGGCACGGCGGCGGTCTTCGCGTACCGTCTGCCGCAGATCTGCCTGGAAGGCGGTGAGCCTGTCGCGTTCGGCGGGCGGCAGGTCGGATTGTTCGGCGACTAGGTCTACCAGTGTGTTCACCTCCTCGAACTGCGCCATGGTGTAGAGGCGGACTGACCTGGTCATCTGGGTGTTCCTCCTGACTGTGTGCTGCTGCTGGGACGGCGGGGCGATGCCGTGCCCTGCAGGACATGTTCGTGCAGGCGAGCGGAACTTCTAAACTCCACCTGAGGGACTTCTAGGGACGTCTTCTGGTACGGTCTTGAGTTACCTCGCGTTCTGGGGAGGCGCCAACGGTGAACGAGCCACTGCGCCGGGCCCTGCTGCGGGCGCGGCTGCGCGAAGACGACATCGCCGCCAGGCTGGGTGTTGATCCAAAGACGGTGCGGCGGTGGCTGAACGGGCGCGTGCCTTATCCGCACAACCGGGCCGCGATCGCCGAGCTCGTCGGGGTGGATGAGGCTGAGTTGTGGCCGGACGCGGGCGGGCTGCTGGCGGCACGGAGTCAGCCTGAGGAGTTGGGGACGGTTTACCCGCATCGGTGGGCCGTTCCGCGGGAAGTGTGGGTGCGGCTGTTCGAATCGGCCGAGCGCGAGATCGCTATCCTGGCTTACAGCGCGCTGTTTCTTGCCGAGGATGCTGGAATCCTCCGGATTCTCGCCGACAAGGGCTGCGCGGGCATCACCGTGCGGATCGCGCTCGGGGACCCCGACGGGCCGAACATTGCAGAACGTGGCGAAGAAGAAGGCATCGGCGACGCCATGCCCGCCAAGATCCGCAACGCGCTCATGCTGTACCGGCCGCTTGGCGCGGTGCAGAACATCGAGATCCGCCTCCATCGCACCGTGCTGTACAACTCCATCTACCGCGCCGACGGCCAGTTCCTGGTCAACCAGCACACCTACGGCATCCCAGCCGCGCAGGCACCCGTGTTCTGCCTATGCGATGCCGACGGCGAGATGGCCAACCTTTACCTTGACAGCTTGGAGCGCGTATGGGCTGGTTCCGCGCCGCTCGCATACTGTTGCCGGTCAGCGCAAGGCAGTAGGCAGAGGCGACGGTAGCCACCTATCGTGAACACGGCCATGGCGGTCTCTCTCGCCCGTCAACGCCAGAATCGTGAGCATGCGGCGTGCTGGGAGCCGCTGCCGTGCCCCCGCCTGGGTGCCCATTTCTACGGCGGGTAACTGCGCCGGGATGTTACGGATAGGGAGGGGCGCGGATCGCCGAATCCGTGCACCTGAAAGCTGAGCAGGACCCATGGGCTGCCGCGCAGATCTGGTTCTGCGTGGGGCTGGTGCACTGTCCGCCGCCCTCTGCCACGCCGTCCGTGCGGTCAGTCGCGAGTGATCTCAGGTGACCGGGGCGCCGGGAACAGGGGCGGGAGGTAGCGCAGCATGAGGAGCGACCAGGTGAGGTGGCTGAGCGCCGGGGCCAGGATGCCGCCGGAGGTGCGGCGCTGGAGGCCGAAGAGCACGCTGGTCGCGGTTCCGGCGAGCACGAGCGCGGGGTTGCGGGTCGCGGCGGTGGTGGCGGTGT
>JBKQTJ010000166.1:0-68243 GCA_052143255.1 Streptosporangiaceae bacterium
ACCTGGTGATCCGCGGCCGGACCAAGGAAATGATCATCACCGGCGGCCTGAACGTCTATCCCCGCGAGGTGGAGATCGCGCTCGAGAGCCATCCGTCGGTGGCGGAGGCGGCCGTGGCCGGCGTCGCCGACGAGCGGTGGGGGGAGCGGGTGACCGCCTGGGTAGTGCCGGCGGACGGCTACGGGTTCGACGAGGCCGGGCTCATCGCGCACGCCAGGACGCTGCTGGCCGGGTACAAATGTCCCAAGCGGGTGTTCCGGGTAGCGGCGCTGCCCCGCAACCAGCTCGGCAAGATCGTCCGCAGCGCTCTGGGCTAATTTTGGATCGAGTCTTCCGACACGATAAGCGCCGCGTCGGGCTACCTTTGCTCGATCCAGCCGTAGCGCATGCGGCCGGCTAGCTGCACGCGCAGGACGACCGGCGCGCCAGGCTCGGCGCCCGGGCGGATCTTGACGTCGGCGTAGCGAACCGTCAGCGAATCGGCATCCACGACCAGGCCCGGCCCGGCCGTCAGGATCAGGGATCCGCCACGCATGTTGAGGTCAATACGCAGCGTGTCGTGCGTGATCACCGCGTCGGTGAAGTCGAGCCACACGTCGCACCACGACGACCGCAGCTCAAGCCGCCGCGGCACTACCCAGCGGCCGGTGTGCCGGACCGAACCTCCGCGCTGGTCGATCCGCATCACTTCCTCGGCCTGCGCCCTGGCCGCATCCGGCGTGCTCGGCCCCGCTATCAGGTCGGCGGTGAGCGCGGCCAGCTCACCGAGAGTGCGGGAGGACAAGGCCGCTTCCAGGCGCTCGTCCAGCTCGTCAGGGGTCAGCCGACCCTCCCCCGCGGCGACGCGCAGGACATCCATGACCCGATCCCGGTCCGCATCAGAGGCCCTCATTTCGGGCCACGGGCCGGATCCGGAAGGCTCACCGGTCGGCCAGAAGTCTGCCGACACATCCCCTCCCCGTGCCGCTGACGGCTCCGCGTTAGGCGCCGGCACACATACACCCGGCGAGCCCACGCTATATCGCGGGACGGCCATCGGCCAGGCTCAGGCCCCCGTATGTGGCCGTGACCACAGAAACCCGATCGGGGCGCTGGCCATCGGCTTCGTGGTGACGCTGGCGTTCAGCCGCGCCGCCGTCCGCGCCGAAGAAGCGGTCCCCTTGGCTACCCCCGCTCCCGCAGAAGCATAGCGAAGGGTCTTCTTTCGCCGGGTATGCGGCGTTTACCCTGGCAGAATGGGGACGCCCTCGCCAGGCTGGGATTCCCTGGTCCGTGAGACCAGGGTCTTGGCCCGCCGTCGCAGGCGCCAGCGGCGCCGGCGCCACCAGCGGCTGATGCTCTGGCTGCTGACCTGCGTCACGACGGTGGTACTGGTGGTCATTGCCTGGCTCGTCAAGGACATCTCCAAGGTGTCGACGGTGGCCCGGCCGGCCGCGCTGTCCGCCTCGGCCCGGACGGTCAGCAACGGGACCGCACCGGGCGGGACACACCGGGTGTCGGCGCGGCACAGCCACTCGCCCACGGTGCCGCAAGTGACCGACAGCGTTTCTGGCCTGTCCTATCAGCGGCTCCGCTCGCCCTGGCGCCAGGGCTGCCCGTCCGACCTGAACACGCCGATGTTCAACTGGAGCGCGGGCGAGAACGCCGTGGCCGGGCAGGTCAGCATCGGCGGGTCGGCCATCGACTGGCACGGCCTGGCTTGCTCAGGCCCGCTCCAGCAGCAGTTCGCGTACGCGAGCCCCGCGGACCTCGAGCCGACCGCGATGAGCCTGGTCAGCGCGCTGGACCCGGCCTACTACGGCGGGGTGCAGCACTCCCGCACGATCGAGGACAGCTCCGCGATGCAGGTCAGCGGGCACCAGGCCTGGATCGTCAAGTTCGAGATGACCTATCCGGGCGGCGCGACCCAGGGCCTGACCTGGAGCAGCGAGCTGGGCGCCGTGGTGGTCGTCGACCGCGGCGCGAGCCAGGCCCCCGCCGTATTCTACGTCTCGGTGCCCGCCAACCTCGGGACCCGCGACGTCACCACGCTCATCGGCTCGCTCCGCGTCAGCTAGCTTTGCGCGATGCTGACGTTGCCGCCGCCGCTTTGCACGTCGATCGTGTGGCTGGACGACTTGCTGACCGGGACCGATGCGCTGTAGTCGCCGCCGTAGGTGGCGTAGTTGATGGCGTAGGAGGTGCTGCCCGCCGGGAGCACGATCGAAATGTCTCCCCCGTCACTGATGATCTTCACGTTCACCGGCACCTTGGTGAACACTAGGGTGACGTTCCCGCCGCCGGAGTACGTGGTGACTTGCGGCGCGAACAGGCTGTTGCCGTTGAGGTCGCCCCCGTCGGTGGAGAACCGCACGGTGCTGCCGAGATCGCTGGCGGTCACGTTGCCGCCGCCGGTCGACACGTTAGCGGTGCCTCCCACCCCGGAGACCGTGACGTCGCCGCCGCCGCTGTTCAGCGTGACATCCCTGTCGATGCCGTTGACCTGCATGTTGCCGCCCTCGCTGGCCAGGTTGACCGCGGTATCCAGCGGAACGTCGAGGGTCGCGTTCAGCCCGCAGTTACCGGTCAGGAAGCGGCAGTCAAGGCTGACACCGTCCCCGCTCTTCGTCAGGTGGGGCCGGACCAGGCTGTACTGGACGGTGCCGGTCAGCTGGGGCGGCGTCGCCGCGGCGGTGCTGCTGGCGCTGGCCGCGCCGGTGCTTTCCCTGAACCTGGAGAACCCGGGTATCCACTCGCTGCCGACGAACGTGCCGGTGGTCCGCAGCCTGATGGACATCTCGCAGGCCTTCCCCGGCGGCCCCGAGCCAGCCGAGGTGGTCGTGACCGGCTCCGATCTCGGCGGCAAGCAGGTCAGCGAGGCCGTCGCCGCACTGCACCGGGAGGTGGCGGCCACCCACGGCGCCATCCGCGAGCCGATCAGCACCGCGATGTTCGGGAACGACCAGGTGCTGATCGTGTCGGTGCCACTGGCCGGCAGCGGGACGGACGCCGCGTCCAACAGCGCGCTGACCACGCTGCGCACCCAGGCCCTGCCGGCCACGCTGGGCAAGGTGCCGGGGATCAGCTATGCGGTGGCCGGGCTGACCGCGGGCAACCACGATTTCGACGCACAGCTGGCGAGAACCGTCCCATGGGTCTTCGCCTTCGTGCTGGGTCTTGCGTTCCTGCTGTTGATGAGCACATTCCGTTCGGTCTATATCCCGGCTCTGTCGATCTGCCTCAACCTGCTCTCGGTCGGCGCCGCTTACGGGCTGATGGTCTTGATCTTCCAGGACGGTCACCTGGCGGGGCCACTCGGCTTCACCGCCTATGGCGGGATCACGCCGTGGCTGCCGCTGTTCATGTTCGTGCTGCTGTTTGGGCTGAGCATGGACTACCACGTGTTCATCCTGAGCCGGATCAGGGAATTGTGGCTGGGCGGCGCGTCGGCCCGGGCCGCGGTCACCGACGGCATCGCCCGCAGCGCGGGCGTGGTGACCAGCGCCGCGGTGATCATGGTGGCGGTGTTCTCGATCTTCGCCACCCTGTCCCTGATCGAGTTCAAAATGTTCGGCCTGGCCATGGCGGTCGCGGTGCTCATCGACGCGACCATCGTCCGCGGCGTGCTGCTGCCGGCCGGGCTGGCCCTGCTCGGTGAGCGGGCCTTCGGGTCCCGGCGTGGCCGTGGCTACGGCGTGACCGCCTCGATGACGGTCAGCGAGCCGCCGCGGCCGACGAACGGGTGGTCGCGCACCAGGGAAACCGCGGAGTCCATGTCGTCCGCGCGCGGCACCGAGTAACCGGCGACGGGACCGTCGGCGGCACCGGAGTGAACGCGTCCGCTGAAACGGTCATCGCCGCACCGAGAGGGGCGCCTGTGGACAAGGTCCTTACCGGTCGGGCATAGTGGCCCCACAACGCCTGAAACGGGAGGACAGCGACGTGCCTCGGTTCATCGATTATCACGACGACCTGAAGCTGCCTGACGAGGCCATCGCGCAGATCGCCCAGGGAACGCGGGACGGCGCTGTCGACGAGTTCGGCGTGCGGCAGATCGAGCTTTACCACAACGTCGACGGCAAGGTCTACTGCCTCCTCGAAGGCCCCGACGAGGAGGCGATCCGCCGGCACCACGCGGCGCTCGACGTCCCCTGCGGCGACGTGCACGAGGTGAACAGCCTGCTCTGAGGCCTCTTTACGGGGGGCCGTACCGGCTGAGCCCTGGCTACGTGTTCACCGGGAAGCCGAGGTTGACGCCGCCGTGGCTCGGGTCGAGCCAGCGGGACGTGACCACCTTGCCGCGGGTGTAGAAGTGCACGCCTTCGGTGCCATGCACATGCGTGTCACCGAACAGCGAGGACTTCCAGCCTCCGAACGAGTAGTACGCCATCGGCACCGGGATCGGCACGTTCACCCCGACCATGCCGATCTCGGCCTCGGACACGAACCGGCGGGCCGCTCCCCCGTCGTTGGTGAAAACCGCCACGCCGTTGCCATAGGGGCTGTCGTTGACCATCTGGACCGCCGCCTCATACGTCGGGGCGCGCAGCACGCTCAGCACCGGCCCGAAGATCTCGTCGGTGTAGCAGCTCATCTGCGGGGTGACGTGGTCCAGGACGCTCGGGCCGAGCCAGAATCCCTCCTGCTGGCCGCCGATGACGGGGTGCACCCGGCCGTCCACAGCCAGCGTGGCGCCCTGGCGGACGCCGCTGTCCAGGTACGAGGCGACCTTGTCCCGGTGCGGCCCGGTGACCAGCGGCCCCATCTCGGAGCGTTCGTCGGATCCCGGCCCGACGCGGAGCTTGGCCACCCGCTCGGCGATTCTGCTGACCAGCTCGTCGCCGACCGGGTCGACGGCGACCAGCGCGGAGACCGCCATGCAACGCTCCCCCGCCGAACCGAACCCGGCCGAGGTCGCGGCGTCCGCGGCCAGGTCGAGGTCGGCGTCGGGCAGCACCACCATGTGGTTCTTGGCGCCGCCAAGGGCCAGCACGCGCTTGCCTTTAGCCGTGCCCGTCTCGTAGACGTACCTGGCGATGGTCGTGGAGCCGACGAAGCTGACCGCCTTGACGCCTGGGTGAGTCAGCAGCGCTTCGACCGCGACCTTGTTGCCGTGCACCACGTTGAAGGCGCCGTCCGGCAGCCCGGCCTCCGCCAGCAGCTCGGCGATCAGCAACGACGCTGACGGGTCCTTCTCCGATGGCTTGAGCACGAAGGTGTTGCCGCATGCCAGCGCGATCGGGAACATCCACATCGGCACCATGGCCGGGAAATTGAACGGGGTGATGCCGGCCACCACGCCGACAGGCTGGCGGATCGAGTACGCATCCACGCCAGCGGAGACGTTCTCCGAGAAGCCGCCCTTCAGCAGATGCGGGATGCCGCACGCGAAGTCGACGACCTCCAGGCCCCTGGCCACCTCCCCGGCCGCGTCGGACAGCACCTTGCCGTGCTCGGCGGTGATCAGCGCGGCCAGCTCAGACTGGCGCTGGCGCACCAGCTCACGGAACGCGAACATCACCGCGGCCCGCTTCACCAGCGAGGTCTCCCGCCAGCCGGGCAGTGCCGCGGCAGCGGCCGCGACCGCGGCATCGACCTCGGCAGCGGTGGCATAGTCGACGGTTCCGCTGACCTTGCCCGTGGCCGGATTGTAGATGTCGCCCCTGGTCGGGGCCTCGCCGCTCCACGGCTTGCCGTTGATCCAGTGCGTACGGTGGCTGGTTGCCTGCTCCATGGCTGATCTCCCGTGCTCTGTCGGCAAGCTCTCATCGCAAGTCTGTCGCTGCGCTGCTGCGCTGCCAAGTTACGCTGTGTAAAGACCGAGAGCTCCAGCTGACTACATGTCAGCTGGCTGTGGTCGTAGGTGGCGGGGAGGAACCGCCGGGAAGGTGCAGATGCTGCCAACCGTAGCCGAGATCCTCGCCCTGGATCCGGTGCGTAACGGGGCGCCTAGGGTACTCACCGGTGCCGACCGGCTCGACGCTCCGGTCCGCTGGGTCCACGTGATCGAGCTTGCCCAGGCTGCGCACCTGCTCAGGGGCGGGGAACTGGTTCTGACCACGGGCATCGCGCTGCCAGGCGACGCTGCCGGGCTCAAGCGGTACGTAGCTGAGCTCGCGGCTGTGGGCGTCAGCGCACTGGCCGTCGAGCTTGGCTCGCGGTACGCGCGCAGCCTGCCGCCTGCGCTCATCGCGGCAGCCGCTGAGCACGAGCTGCCGCTGATGATGTTCGAGCGGGAGGCGCAATTCATTGAGATCACCGAGGCGGTCCACGCCCGGATCATCGACGCGCAGCTGGCCGAGCTGAGGTCGGCTGAGCGGCTGCACCAGGTCTTCACTGAGCTGGCAGTGTCAGGTGCGGCCGCTGATGATGTCGTGACCCAGACGGCGACGCTGGCCGGCTGCCCGGTCGTCCTCGAAAACATGGCCCACCAGGTGCTGGCCTGCGCCCCGCTTGGGCGAGACGCAGCCACCTTGCTGGCCGGGTTCGCGGGCCGGTCCCGCGCAGTCGCCGGCACGGGGCGGACTGGCTACGACGCGGCTGCAGGCTGGCTGGTCACAGTCGTCGGCGCCCGTGGCCAGGACTGGGGCCGCCTCATCATGATGCGCGGCGAGCCGCCGACGCCGGGAGACAACGCCCTGATCGAGCGTGCCGCCACGACGCTCGCGCTCGGGCGGCTGCTGGACCATCAGCGCGAGAGCCTGGAGCGGCAAGCGCACCGCACGATCTTGTCGGCATTCCTCGGCCACGGCTACGGCGACCAGGCTGAGGCGGAGGCCCGGGCCAGGGCACTTGGCGTGCCGGTGGCCGGCCGGCTGCTCGTTGCGGTGGTCGTCCGGGTGGCCCACGACGGGGCGCCGGCAGCCACCGGCGACGCCGCACCGGGCACGGATACGCCTGGCCTGGCCGCCCAGGCCCGGTCGGCCAGGATCGCGGATTCAATCGCCGAGGTATGCCGGCAGCTGCGAATCCCCGCGCTGGTCGGCTCGCTCGACGAGCACCGGGTAGCTGCGCTGCTCGCTCTCGCGCCGCGAGCCGACCCCGGTGCGGTGCTGAGCCGGGTGGCCGGCCAGCTCAGGCCCCGCCTCCGGCCGGCAGACGTGATCGGGGCCGGGTCGGCAGTCGATTCGGTTGCGGCCGTGCAGCGGTCAATCCTGGAAGCCGATCACGTCGCCGCGGCGGCGGTCGGGGCAAGCGCCGACTTGCCTTATTACCGCCTGCCGGATCTGCGGCTGCGCGGGCTGCTGCACCTGCTCCGTGACGACCCGCGACTGCAGTCGTTCGCCGAGCGCGAGCTCGGGCCGCTGCTGGTGCATGACGATTCAAACAGCCCGAAGCAGATTCCCGCGCTCACCGCGTACCTCGAGGCCGGCGGCAACAAAGCCGCGGCCGCCCAGCGGGTCGGCCTGGCCCGGCCGACGATGTACGAGCGGCTGCGGCAGATCGAGGACGTGCTGGGCATCGATCTGGAGCCCGCCGAATCGCGGCTTTCGCTGCACGTTGCTCTCATGGCCCTGCAGGGCTCGTCCGGATAAGGTCGCCAGTTACCGGACCGGCGGGCCGATCCGCCGAGTCGGCGATATCAGCGCGCCGGTTACTGCCACGAGGTTCCGTTCCAGCGCAGGATCACAGTCTTGGGCTTCGCGCTGCCATAGCTGCCGGTCTGCCCGACCGCCCAGGCGCCTCGGTCGGCACTCACTGCCACGGCGTACAGACTGCTCGTTCCGCCGGGGTCCGGAACCGGTTCTTGCCGCCACGCGCTGCCGTTCCAGCGCAGGATGACGGGTCTGGGCCTACGGTCGGACACGGTGCCGGTGAAACCGACCGCCCAGGCGCCGCCGGCGGAGCGCACGGCCACGCCGTCCAGGGTGGCACCGCCAGCCGAGGTCGGGCTGGGCACGCGCTGCCACACTGCCCCGTTCCAGTGTTCGGTCAGGGACTTAGGATGCGGGCCAAAGCAGGCGGTGCAGCCGACCGCCCAGGCGCTGCGCGTGGAGGTCGCTGCCACGGCGTAAAGGGAGCTGCTGGTGCCCGCCAGGTCCGGGATTGGCACGCGCTTCCAGACCGTGCCGTTCCACCGCAGGATCAGGGCCTTCGGGCTCCCGTCGGCATAGCCGACCGCCCAGGCGCTGGCCGCCGAGGCGGCGGCGACGCCGACCAGGACACCGCCACCGGGCGGGTTCGGGCTGGCCACGTGCGTCCATACGCTGCCGTTCCAGCGCAGTATGACGGTCTTCGGCGGACCGCCATAGCCCGTGAAGCCGACCGCCCAGCCGCTATGGGCACCCATGGTGACGCCGTAGAGGAGGCCGGAGTGCGCCACCACGCTAGGGCTAGCCACCCGCTGCCATGCTTTGCCGTTCCAGTGCTCGATGAGGCCCCGCTGCGTGTCGCTAAGGCAGCCGGTGCAGCCGACCGCCCAGGCGCTGCGGACGGAGGTCGCGGTCACGCCTTCGAGTGCGGCGCCCAGTGCCGTTCTGGGGGTAGGTATCCGCCGCCATGCTTTGCCGTTCCAGTGCGCGATCAGCGCCTTGGCAGGGCCGGGCAGCTCACCGGTCTGCCCTACTGCCCAGGCGTTGCGGGCGGACGTGGCGGCCACGTTGAGGAGAATCCCCCGAACGGCGAACGACGCCCCCCCGGCCCGAGTCCGCGTCCTTGCCGCAGCTGCACCGGCTGGCGGCGCTACGCAGATCGCGGCTAGCAACGCCGACAGCAGCAGCGCGCAAGCGATAGACCTGCCACGGCCAGCGACGGTTTGCGCGCGCATGCCGGTCACCCCTCTGCCGCAAGACCAGTGAGTCAACCGGTCCCGCGCCGTTCCAACTGGGCCTCACACGGACAGCTAACGCCACGGCCCCGGCTCGCTGATCGTGACACAGCCGCGCAATCCGGGGCAAGAGTCGCTGGCCGATAGCGACGCCTGGTTGACGGGCAACTGGTTAGCACGGGCGCCAATACGCAGCCGTCTAGCCGCTGGGCGTCCCTGATCCGATCACTTCAGGATATTCACGGCTCTGGCGACCACCAGTGCGCCGAGAACCAGCGAGACAGCCGACTGGACAAGGAAGGTGAGCTTGGCCCACCGGGCCAGCGGCATGACGTCGGTCGGGCTGAACGCCGAAGCGTTAGTGAACGAGGTGTACAGGTAATCCACGAACCGCGCATCCCAGTCTGGCGTCGCCAGCTCCGGCGACACCATCTGCGGGAACAGCAGGTCCGGGTAGGGCGACTTGCCTTGCATCCGCCGCACCGGCCCGCCCCGGTCGAATTGCCAGTACCACAGCGCGAACGCGATCACGTTCGTGGCCCACACCGCCGCGCCCGAGGCCAGCAGGTGCACCGGGTTCTTGCCCACTTGGCCGACGATGATCTCCCGGACCAGAAGTCCCGCGGAGATGGCGTTCGCCGCGGTGATGAGCAAGATCAGCACGACGCTCATGGCCCGGACTGGTCGTGACAGCCGCTCGAACCGGAACGGGTTAGCGATGAGCAGACCGATGAACAGCGCACCCTCAAGCGCGGGCAGCAGGTATAGCGGGTGCAGCGCCAGCTGGTCGGGCAGGCGCAGCTGGAGCACGACGGCGACGGCTACGGTCAGCGTGACCGGCCACCGGGCTTCTGCTCGCGTTCTGCGCCGCCAGGCCGGCACGACCGCGTTGTACGTGCCGGTGGCGCCCCTAGCGGCGATATGTTCCGCCGCGCGCATCAGCTCCAGCCATGGGTCGGGCATGTGCCGCCCAGCCCCCATTGAGGGAACGGCTTCCGGCTGGTCATCTGGCGACGAAGGCTCGCCCGGCCCTGCTGGCTGCGGCATCTGCCTATTGTTGCCGGTCAGGTGACTGGTTGGGGCCGTTGCGTCCGGGCCGGCCTGCGGCCCTGGCGATCGGGGGGAGTCGCCAGGGCCGCAACCAGGGGTTAGCAGCCGTCGTACGGTGCCCAGGGAGCGGTGCCGTCCTGCGCGTAGAGCTTGGCGAAGGCTGCCTTCTGCACCGCGACGGAGGCCTGACCGGCGGTTCCCGGGTAACCAAGTGACTGCCAGGTCGCAGGCAGGATCCCGAACAGGCCAGCCGAGGACGCGGTCGGGTTGTCGCCGCTCTCGCGCCAGGCAACGCACTGCTCGAACGCGGACATGCCCGCGTTTGCCGGCTGGCTTGCAGTGGCCGGCTGCGCCTGCGCAGCCGGCTGGGTGGCCTGCCCGGCTGCGGCGGCAGCGGCTCGGTCGCGGGCGGCCTGACGGCGCGCTGCAGCCTCCATCGCCACGTACTGCGCCTTCCGCAGCTTCGGGTCTGCTGGCAGGCGGAGGTGCACCCCGGCCGCGAGCGTTTTGTGATCGCGCAGGTATCGCGTGTTCGGCGGCGTGGCGTAAATGGCCTCCCACGACATGTGATGCGCGGCAGCGATGGTCTTCAGCGTCTGGCCCGCCCGTACTGTCACCCACTGGTCAGTCTTGCGGGCGGCAGGCCGCTTGGGCTTCGCGGCGACGTGCGCCTGCGCCTTCGCCGGCGGAGCGGCCTGCGCCGCCGGAGCGGCAAACGCGATCCCGGCGGGGATTCCCAGGCCGGCGATCGCGGCCGCTGAAACCGATGCTATTGCGATCCTCTTGTTGATCTTCACGGGGAGGTCTCACCCTCCTCTGTCCGCCCTCAGCGCTTCGCGGCAAGCCGCGACTAACAGGTATTGGGCGTAACTCGAGCGCCATGGCCTTGGGGGGACATGGTCATGGTCAGGGGGCTAACTACGAATTGCTACCGCCCAGTACAACCCGCAGGTGACGGCCGCAGCATCCGCATTACGCCGAATGTGGAACATGTCACTCCCGGCGCACACGGGAATAACCCCGTATCGGGCCTGGTCCGGTCGTTTGCCTGGCAGCGACGCGGGTTTGCCGGTACCTCGCCACGCAACGCGGTGCCGACGCTCAGGAGTCGAAACCAAGGCCGAACCGGTCCAGCGTGCGCAGCCACAGGTTCCGGCGGCCTTCATGCCGGTCCGCTCGCGCCAGCGACCAGCGGGTGAGCTGTACCCCCAGCGAGCGCGCCGGCTCCGGCGGGAACGGGACCGGCCTGGTCCGTACGAGCTCCAGCTCGGTGAGTTCCGTCGGCTCGCCACCGAGCAGGTCGAGCATCACCTGCGCGCCGAACCGGCTGGCCCCCACGCCGAGGCCGGTATAGCCGGCCGCGAACGCGAGCCGCCGTGCCCGGGCGGTGCCGAAGAACACGCAGAACCGGCTGCAGGTGTCGATCGCGCCGCCCCACGTGTGGCTGAATGTGACGTCCTGGAGTTGCGGGAACGTCTGGTAGAAGTGCTCGGCCAGCATCCGGAAGGTGGCCGGCCGCTGCTCCTGCCGGCTGGTGATCTTGCTGCCGTAGTAATAGACGGCGTCGTAGCCGCCCCACAGGATCCTGTTGTCCTGGGTCAGCCGGTAGTAGTGAAACTGATTCCCGCTGTCGCCGACGCCCTGCCTGGCGCGCCAGCCGATGCTCTCCAGCTGGTCGCTGGACAGCGGCTCGGTCACGAGCACGTAGTCATAAACCGGGATCAGGTAGTACCGCAGCCTGCGCACCAGCGGCGAGAACGCGCCGGTAGCCAGCGCGACCCGCCGCGAGGTTACCGCCCCGGTGGCCGTGACCAGGTTCAGCGGCGCCGCCGGGCCCGGCTCCTCAGTGATGACATTGACACGGCTGTCCTCGAAGATGCGCACGCCCGCGCCCAGGCATGCCTGGCGCAGTCCCCAGGCGAGCCTGGCCGGGTCTACGATCGCGCACCCGCTGGTATCCCAGAGCCCGCCCAGGTAGGTCGGCGAGTTCAGCTGCGCCCTGACCTCCGGCGCCGCGAGCAGCCGATGGCCGCCGCCCAGCTGCGCTGCCGCCTGAGCGGCCTGCCGCAGCCCCGCCAGCTGCCACTCGCTCGTGGCCACCGACAGCTCGCCGCTTCGGGTGAAATCGCAGTCGATGCGGTAGCGGCCGACGGCTTTCTCGATCTCGTCAAGGTTCCGCGTGCCGAGTCGCTCGAGGGTGGCCAGTTCTGCCGGGAACCTGTCCAGGCCATTGGCCAGGCCATGGGTGGGGCTGGCGGCGCAGAACCCGCCGTTCCGCCCGGTAGCGGCACCGGCTGCCGGTCCGGCTTCGACGAGCACAACGTCCCGGCCGGGGTCGGCCTCCTTCGCCAGCAGCGCGGTCCACAAACCGGTGAATCCCCCGCCGACGACCGCGAGGTCAGACTTGACCCGTCCGCGCAGCGGCGGCAGCCGGGCCGGTGCGCCTTGCTGATCCAGCCAGAACGGCACCGGCCGGGCGCCGGCAAGCGCCCTGGCTACCTGTGCCTGCGTCATGCCGGCCAATTGTGCCTTACCGAGGATCGGCGTCAGCCGCCAGCGGCGATGGGTGCGAACAGGCTGTTCCAGAGCGCCAGCTCGGCGGAGCTCTGGTACTGGTAATAGTCCCTGCTCAGCCGCTGGTACTCAGCCGACGGGAAGACTAGCGGCGCGTCGGCGGTGAAGGACGGCGGCAGGCCGATCTCCGGTCTCATAGCCGACAGTTCCCGCTTAGCCCAGCCGGTCGGATGCAGCAGTTCCCGGCGGGCGGCTGGTACCGGGCAGACGTAGTCGTTGTAGTACTCCAGGACCGCCTCGACCTGAGGCTGATAGAAGAAGTCCATCAGCATCATGGCGTCCTTCGGGTTCTGCGCGTTCACGGGGATGCACATGTTGTCGGTCCAGAACATCGCTCCCTCCGGCGGCATGAGGAGCTTGAGGTTCTTGAACTGACTGGTCAGGTCCGCCTGGAAGATGTCGCCTGAGAACGCCATCGAGACGACAATGGCACCGCTTTTCAGGTGGTCGAGGTAGTCCTGCTGGTAGTAACCGCGGACGATGCCGTCGTCCCGCTGCTTTTTCAGCAGCGCGGCCGCCTTGCGCCAGTCTGCCACCGTCGACTTCGCCGGCTCGACGCCCATGGCCAGCAGCCCGAAGCTGCCCAGGTCCTGCGGGTCGCTGAACATGCCGACCCTCCCGGCGTACTTCTTGTCGAACAGCACGCCGATGCTGGCCGGCTTCTTCACCACATCAGAGTTGTAGCCGATCGCGCTCCAGCCCGACTGCCAGGCCATCGTGTAGTTGTTGCCCGGATCCCAGGGCGGGTTGCGGGCTTGCGGTCCCGCATATTTCTCGAAGTTGGTCATCAGGTCATGGTCGAGTGGCGTCAGCCAGTGATTGGCCATCATCTCGCCTAGCGGCGGGCTGCTATTGGTGCTGACGATGATGTCGTAGCCGGTGTACTGCCGGTGCTCGAGCGCCGATTTGATCGAAGCGTAGAAGGGCAGGTTCTCGTTGATCGGCTCGCTGTAGTTCACGACGATGCCCGTGGTCTTGGTGAAGTATTCCAAGGTCGGGTGCCTGCTGTTCAGCACGTCAATGTAAGCGGGCCAGTTGGCAAAGTTGACGATGTGATGCACCCGCTGCTTGCTCCACCAGGCGGCGCTGCCGAATGGGTCTGCCGCGGCAGCCGCCTGGGGCTGACTGCCGCACGCCGCCAGCAGGCTGGACAGGCCGGCCGCGGCGCCTGCGCCCGCGCATCCCGCTAGCAGCCCGCGCCTGGAAATGCGCCGGGCGGCCAGGCCGCGCCGCAGCGCCGGATCCATGGCAAGCTGGCCCGTGGCCTGCATTTCGTTTGGCTGCGCCATGGCGCTTCCTCCTCCAGCGACGGCGCCGATGCGGCCGCGAATCCTCCGATCGTGGCAGAAACGGCCACCGATATGCCCGGACTTTGCAAGCAATATCGTTTCAGGCCTCGATGTTGCTCATTACGTGCTTGATCCGGGTGTAATCGTCGACGCCATAGCCGGACAGGTCCTTGCCGTAACCAGAGTGCTTGAAGCCACCGTGCGGCATCTCCGACACGAACGGGATGTGCGTGTTGATCCACACCGCGCCGAAGTCGAGCTGCCGGGCGGCCCGCATGGCACGGCCGTGATCGCGGGTCCAGACGCTCGCCGCCAGGCCGTACTTGACGCCGTTGGCCCAGCGCAGCGCCTGTTCCTCGGAGCCGAACCGCTGCACCGTGATCACCGGCCCGAAGATCTCGTCCTGGATCATCTCATCGTCTTGCCGCAGGCCAGTGACCACCGTCGGGGCGAAGCAGAAACCTCGCTCGCCGATCCGGTGGCCCCCGGTCGCGATCGCCGCGTGCTCCGGCGCCCGCGCCAGGAAACCCTCCACCCTGGCGAGCTGAGCCGGGTTGTTAAGCGGCCCGAAATACGCGTCGGGTACTTCACGCCCGGCCGTCTTGACCGAGGCGGCGCGCTCCACCAGCGCATCGGTCAGGTCCGCGCTGATGCCGGGGCCGGCTAGGACTCGGGTCGCGGCGGTGCAATCCTGACCGGCGTTGTAATACCCGGCGTCAGTGATCAACTGCGCGGCCAGCTCGACGTTCGCGTCGTCAAAGACAACCACTGGCGCCTTGCCGCCTAGCTCGAGGTGCACCCGCTTCAGGCCCGCCGCGGCGGCCTGAGCCACTTCAATGCCCGCCCGGACCGAGCCGGTGATCGATACCATCTGCGGAATCTCGTGCGAGACGAGCGCGCGGCCGGTGTCACGGTCCCCGCAGATGACGTTGAACACGCCGGGCGGCAGGAACTCGGCCGCGATCTCTGCCAACAGCAAGGTGGAGACGGGCGTGGTATCAGACGGTTTCAGCACCACGGTGTTGCCGGCGGCCAGGGCCGGCGCAAACTTCCATACCGCCATCATCATCGGGTAGTTCCAGGGTGTCACCTGCGCGCAGACGCCTATGGGCTCGCGCCTGACCATCGAGGTATGGCCAGCCAGGTACTCACCGGCCGACCTGCCCTCAAGGATCCGCGCCGCGCCGGCGAAGAACCGCAGCTCGTCGGCGAGCGGGGGCACCTCGTCGGCCCTGGTCAGGGCCACCGGCTTGCCGGTATTGCGTGATTCGGCTTCGACTAGGTCCTCGGCCCTGGCCTCGATGGCATCCGCCAGCCGCAGCAGTGCCAGGCTCCGCTCGGCCGGAGTGCTGTCCCGCCAGCTCTCGAAGGCCGCTGCGGCAGTGCGCAGAGCCTCATCAACGTCTCGCGGCCCGGACACCGGCGCCCGCAGGTACGCCTCCCCGGTACTCGGGTCGACAACCTCGCTGGTCAGGCCATCCTTGGCGGGCCGGTACTCGCCGCCGATGAAGTTGGCCAGGACCTGCTGATCGCCTTGCTGTGCCGCCACGACGATTCCTCCTGCCCTCGGCCGTGTAAGGGTGTTCCCCGTAGGTGTGGGTTTCGGGGCTGCACGGCGGGCGAAGCCCTCCCGTGGGTTGACCTTGACAGAGAAACCGGCTCGCCACAAGTGAATCAGTAACAGATCCGGCTACCATCTACGGAATCAGTTGACAGATGGTGATTGCATGGCAGCATGGAGCGTGCGAAGGAGGCCTAGGCATGGCGCACACGTCAGGGACTCCGCTGGCCTCGGCGGGACGGACCCGCAGTCAGGGCCGCGATCCCGACAGCATCAGGGTCGTCCTGGACGACTTGTCCAAGCAGATCATCGAGCAGCTGCAGCAGGACGGCCGGCGGTCATATGCCTCTATCGGCAAGGCGGTAGGCCTGTCTGAGGCCGCGGTCCGGCAGCGGGTCCAGCGTCTGGTCGAGGCCGGGGCCATGCAGATCGTCGCCGTGACCGACCCGATGACGCTGGGCTTCCCGCGCCAGACGATGGTCGGCATCCGGTGCAGCGGCGACCTGGAACGAGTTGCCGGTCACCTGGCGGGTATGCAGGAAATCGACTATGTCGTCATCACCGCGGGATCCTTCGACATCCTGGTCGAAGTGGTTTGCGAGAACGACGACCAGCTCCTGGAAATCCTGGGGCGGATACGGACGATCCCGAGCGTGACTGCCACCGAGACTTTTGTTTACCTCAAATTGTGCAAGCAGACCTACAGCTGGGGGACCAGATGAGCACGGCATACGGCAAAGATGAGATTGCAGCGCTGCAGGAGGCGGCCAAGCGCAACTTGTGGCTCCATTTCACGCGGATGTCGTCCTACGCCGACTCCGACGTTCCTCTTATCGTCCGCGGCTCCGGCCAGTACGTATACGACCAGCATGGCAAGCGCTATCTGGATGGCCTGGCCGGGCTGTTCGTCAGCCAGATCGGGCATGGCAGGACCGAGGTGGCCGAGGCGGGCGCCCGGCAGGGCAGCGAGCTCGCCTATTTCCCCCTGTGGTCCTACGCGCATCCGCGCGCGATCGAACTGGCCGAGCGGCTCGCCGCGATGGCGCCGGGCGACCTGAACAGGGTGTTCTTCACTACCAGCGGTTCTGAAGCGGTGGAGTCGGCCTGGAAGCTGGCCAAGCAGTACTTCAAGACGATCGGACAGCCGACCCGGTACAAGGTGCTGAGCCGTGATATTGCCTACCACGGCACGTCCATGGGAGCGCTGGCGATCACCGCCCTGCCAGGCATCAAGGAGCCGTTCGAACCGCTGCCGCCCGGTGGCGTGCGGGTACCGAACACGAACTTCTACCGCGCCCCGGCATTCGTCCGCGACGACCTGACCGAGTTCGGGCAGTGGGCCGCCGATGAGATCGAGCGTGCCATCTTGCGCGAGGGCCCGGAGTCGGTGGCCGCTGTGTTCCTGGAGCCGGTGCAGAATTCCGGGGGCTGCTTCCCGCCGCCGCCAGGTTACTTCCAGCGGGTGAGGTCAATCTGCGACAAGTACGGCGTGCTGCTTGTCTCAGATGAAGTGATCTGTGCCTTTGGCCGCCTCGGTTATTACTTCGGCTCGGAACGCTACGGCTACCAGCCCGACATCATCACCTTCGCCAAGGGCGTCACCTCGGGCTACGCCCCGCTCGGCGGGATGCTCGTGCGGGATGCGCTGATGGAACCGTTCAGTGCCGGGCAGGCGACGTTCCTGCATGGCGTAACGTTCGCCGGGCACCCGGTGTCGTGCGCCGTAGCGCTGGCGAACCTGGAGGTGTTCGAGAAGGAGGACCTGCTCGGGCATGTCCGGGCTAACGAGGGCGCGTTCCGTGCCACCCTGGAGAAGCTGTCCGACCTGCCGATCGTGGGCAACGTCCGGGGCGACGGCTATTTCTACGGCATCGAGCTAGTGAAGGATAAGGCAACCAGGGAGACGTTCGACGACGACGAGTCCGAGCGGCTGCTGCGCGGCTACCTCTCGCTTGCGCTGTTCGACGCGGGCCTCATCTGCCGGGCCGACGATCGCGGCGACCCGGTCGTGCAGTTGTCGCCGCCGTTGACTTGCACGCAGGAGCACTTCGACGAGATGGAGCAGATCCTGCGCAGCGTCTTGACGCAGGCCTGGGCCAAGATCTGAGCTGGGCGTGACTGCAGCTGCCCGGTACCAACCTGGTACGGGGCCAGCAAGCTGGACTGTCGCCGTGCCGCTGCCTTGAATTGAGGTGACCTGGAACGTGGCCGCGCAGATCGGGGAGCCACCAGGTCCCCGTCGGCCGGAACGCTGTCCACCCGGCGCCATGCGACCAGGAACGTCTCGGCGGCAACGTCACTGGCGGTTTCTGCATCCCCCGGCGCAAGGCGTATCGCAGGACCGCTTCGCAATGCCCTCGGTAGAGCTCACTGAATTGCTCCGCTCGGTCCATAGTTGGCCTCTCGCCGGCTGCCCTAACACTGTGCAATGTCGGGCAGTTGTCGGTCTATCACCGGTGCCGGGCTGTGAACTGAGCGGCTTAGAACATGGCAACGCGGCCGTAATCGCCGCGCTTGGTCACTGGATGCACGAAGTTATGCAGTTGTGACCGGCCGGCGCTAACCAAACGACGCCTCAAGCGTGTCTAAGAGGTATGGGGCCGGGCGGTGGCACAGGGGCGGCCGCCGGGCGTTCAGGTCGACGGGAGGCCATCGATGTCGGGCAGCAACTGGGACGACCTGTCCAGCCGCAACGAGCGGCTTGTGCAGCCGCCGGAACCACTGTCCGCCCAAGGCGGCGCCACTGCCATGAAGTGGGCCGAACTCGACAGCCAGCGTGAGCGGCTCGCAGAGTCCTCGCCCGCGCAGGCTGGCCCGGGCAGCCGTTCGGCGAGCCTTCGGTTGGTGGCCGGCGCGGCCTAACCTGCCTGGCTAGCTGCCGGGCCCGGCCAGCAGTTCCTGCGCGTGCTTCACGGCGTGGTCGACGGGCACCCTGTCACGCTCGCCGGTGCTGCGGCTGACGACTTCGACCAGGCCCTCCGCCAGATCGCGGCTACCCACGCTGATCCGCACCGGGATGCCGATCAGTTCTGCGTCCTTGAACTTCACTCCTGGCCGCTCGTCTCTGTCATCAAGGAGCACGTCCGTGCCGGCTGCCTCCAGCGCCGAATAGATCGACTTGGCCGCCGCGGCGGCCGCCTCGTCCTTGGTCGACACCAGGATGACCGTCACCTCAGCGGGCGCCACGTTGACCGGCCACTTCAGGCCCGCGTCGTCGTGGTGCACCTCGGCGACGGCCGCCATGGCCCGCTCGACGCCGATCCCGTAGCAGCCCATGATCGGCACTATGGCGGAACCGTCCGGGCCGAGCACCGATACGCCCAGCGCCGTGGTGAACTTGCGCCCCAGCTTGAAGATATGGCCCACCTCGATCGCCCGGACGAGTTCCATCGGCGTCCCGCAGCGCGGGCACGGCTCGCCGGCCGACACCTCTCGCAAGTCCGCCCAGCTGGTAACCACGATGTCGCGCCCGAGGTCGACGCCGGTGAGGTGGACGTCGTCGGTGTTCGCCCCCGTCGCCATGTCCCGTCGGCGGTGCAGTGCCAGGTCAGCGATAACGGGCAGGCCGGTCACGCCGACCGCACCGAGGCTGCCAGGCGACGCTCCGAGCGCAGCCCTGATCTCGTCAGGCTGCGCCGGCCGGATATCGGCCGTACCGGCAGCGTCGATGAGTTTCTGGTCCGCCAGCGGGTGATCGCCGCGCAGCAAGACCAGCGTCAGCTGGCCCTTGACGACTTGCACGAGCGTCTTGATCTGCCGGTCAGCGGCGATGCCGTACTTCACTGACAGATCTTCGATTGTCCGTACGCCAGGCGTGTCCAAGCGCACCGGCGCATCAGTGCCGGGCCCGTCTTCAACCGGCGCGAGCGCCGACGTCGCCTTCTCCAGGTTGGCCGCATAGTCGCAGTTCGGGCACGTCGCGACTAGGTCCTCGCCGGCCTCCGACGGGCACATGAACTCGATCGAGTCGCTGCCGCCCATCGTGCCGTTCGACGCATCGACGGCGATGGCCGGAATGCCGAGCCGGGCGAAGATCCGCTCGTAGGCGGTTCTGTGCAAGTCAAATGACCGGTCCAGTCCGGCCTCGTCGATGTCGAAGCTGTAGGAGTCCTTCATAGTGAACTCGCGGACCCGGATGAGGCCGCTCTTCGGCCTCGGCTCGTCCCGGAACTTGAGCTGGAGCTGGTACCAGAATTGCGGCAGCTGCCGGTAGGAGCTGAGCTCGAGCGCGAGCGTCGTGAAGATCTCCTCATGCGTCATGCCGAGAACCAGGTCTGTGCCCTTGCGGTCCTTGAGCCTGAACATCTCCTCGCCCATGACCGCCAGCCGGCCGCTCTTCTCCCAGATCTGGGCGGGGTGCATCGACGGCAGCAGGAACTCCTGCCCGCCGATCCGGTTCATCTCCTCCCGGATGATGGCCATCACCTTGGCGCGTACCCGCATGCCCAGCGGCAGCAGCGAGTAGTGGCCCGCCAGCAGCTGCCGGATGAACCCGGCACGTAGCAGCAGCCGATGACTTGCTGCGTCGGCGTCCGCCGGGTCGTCGCGCAGCGTGGGGATGTGCAGCTGTGACCAGCGCATGGTTAGGGGCCTCTTCGTCGCGTGCAGGTCGGGCTCGAAACCGTAAGTCTAGAGGCACGCCCCGGCACTACCGATCTCGATTCCGCGCTGGTGCCGCGCCTTCCAGAGGCCAGCCCGATCGAGGGACCTGAGCTAGTTCTCAGACGTATGAAAGCTTCCTGTTCACCCGCGAACAGGAAGCTTTCATACGTTTCCGAGCGGCTGGCCGATGCTAGGTGGAATGTGGCTTTTTCTATGCTATATACAGTCTCGAGTTTGGCTCTCTGGTGACCGGGCACTGAACAAGGCATGCCGACGGACAGGTCAGCTCGCCGGGTCCTGGCATTCGCCATGGGCATCGCGGCGATCTTCGACCTGACGGGTTCGACTGTCTATCGGACGATGCGTCCAGTCCTTCCGCCCAGCCCGCCGCGCCAGGATGCTCAAGATCCGTTCCTGTCGGCGATGAGCACGATTATGACCGCGCACCATGAGGCGGTCGGCCGTGCGCCTGATGAGAGCGGTGAGACGTTAGCCTGATGACTGACAGCGACCGCACGCCTTTCCCTAGCCTGACCGGTCCCGAACGTGGTAACGGCCAGCCGGACCGGCAGTCGGCAGCCACCAGGACGGAAGCGGGCCCGACGCAGGAAACGGCCGGCCCGGCGGAGATCGCCGACGCCGTGGCGGACCGGATCGGCAAGGTGGCCAGTCCTCAGCCGGCCGATATCCCATCGGTGTCCCAGGCCATCGCGCTGCGCGAGCAGGCCCCGGAGATGTACGACCTGTGGCTGAAGATCGCGCAGGAAAAGGCGGCGACCGCGAATTATGTGCAGCGCGCGCCGTACGAAGTACCGGAGCGACTGGCCCAGTCGGGCCGGCCGCGAGCGCTCGGCGCCCTGGTCATCGTGCTTTCCTTTTGCGGCTACCTGGCTTGGCTCGGCGGTCCCGGCCCGTATATCGGCGGCCTGATCGCCATCCTCGACCTGGGTGTCATGTTCGGCATGTTCTTCGGCCTGCGGCCGGAACGGCTGCCCGACGACACCCAGCAGCAGGGACGCCGTCGCCGGTTCTTAGCTGGACCCCTGGCGACAACCCCGAAGCCACCAGGTCGGCGTCCCCTCGTCGGTGTGCTGGCCGGTCAATCGGGCAGGCCGTGCCATCGGGCGGGCCGTGCGATCGGGCTGGCCGTGCAATCCTGATCGGCGGGGGCCCGCCAAGCGGGCCCGGCGAGCCATGGCGGTGGAGGTACCCCGATGATCGATGGCCGGCTGCTCGTGGACGCGCACGTGCACGTGGCAAGGCTGGCCACGCTGTCGGCGGACTGGCGGTCCTGGGTCGCCACCTTCGGGCCGGGGATCGCGCTGGATGAGCTGTACGACGGAGGCGGCGTGCCCCGCCCGGCTGCCCTCGATGCGCATTTCGCGAACGAGGGGGCCGACCACGTGCTGCTCTTCTCCGAGTACAGCCCCAAGTCCACCGGCATGCAGCCGATCGAGGACGTGATGCCCCTGGTCGAGCAGAACCCGGCCAGGTTCCGCCCGGTCGCCAGCGTCAATCC
Organism: Streptosporangiaceae bacterium; assembly: GCA_052143255.1. GTDB lineage: Bacteria > Actinomycetota > Actinomycetes > Streptosporangiales > Streptosporangiaceae > JAJYUU01. The sequence goes on from JBKQTJ010000166.1 coordinate 21,342, forward strand.
GCACCTGCACTACCCGATCGCGGCCGAGGTGGCCCGGCAGGTGGGCCTCGGCGCGGTGGGTTGCAAGATTCATCCCGTACACGGCGGATTCGAGCCGGCTGATCGCATGCTTTATCCCGCGTATGCCTATCTGGAGGAACGGGGCCTGCCAGCCATCGTGCACTGCGGCACATCGACCTTCGCTGGCTCAGTGAACGCCTACGGCGAGCCAGCCCTGCTGGATCCGGTCTTCCGCGACTTCCCGGCACTCACCGTCGTGCTCGCCCACGGCGGCCGGGGCTGGTGGTATGACCAGGCCGCGTTCCTGGCGCTCATGAGGCCTGGTACCTGGCTGGAGGTGTCCGGCCTGCCGCCGGCCAGGCTGCCTGAGTACTACGGCACATCGCTGACTCGGCTCTCCAGCAAAATGATCTTCGGCACCGACTGGCCCGGCGTGCCAGGAGTGCAGCGCAATGCGCGAGCCCTGGAGAAGGTGCTGCTTGACGCCGGATGCACGGCCGACCAGGTGGCCGGCGCCCTGGGCGAGAATGCGGCCAGGGTTTTCGGGCTGCAGGATCCCAAGCAAGCGATTGGTTGACTCTGGCTTCCAGCGTGCCAGCGGCCCTAGTGTTACGACAAAGCACGTTCCATACCTCGGGAGAGTGGATGAAGACCAGGGCAGCGATCATGCGCGGGACAGGGCAGGACTGGGAGGTCACCGAGCTCGAGCTCGATCCGCCAAAGGTAGGCGAGGTGCTGGTCCGGTACGTGGCCTCTGGGCTGTGCCACTCCGACGAGCACATCCGCACTGGCGACCTCACCCCGCGCTTCCCGATGGTCGGCGGCCATGAGGGCGCTGGCATCGTCGAGGAGGTCGGCGCTGGCGTGACCCGGCTCAAGGCCGGCGATCACATCATCTGCTCCTTCCTGCCGGTGTGCGGGCACTGCCGGTGGTGCTCCACCGGTAAGTCGAACCTCTGCGACCTGGGCGCGACGATCCTGGACGGCTGCCTGCCCGACGGCACCTACCGGTTCCACACCTCCGATGGCGAAGACGTGGGTGGCATGTGCATGCTGGGCACGTTCTCCGAGTACGCCACCGTGTCCGAGCTGTCCTGCGTGAAGATCGACGATGACGTGCCGCTGGACAAGGTCGCGCTGATCGGCTGCGGCGTGCCAACCGGCTGGGGGTCTGCCGTACATGCTGCTGCGGTCGAGCCGGGCGACACGATCTTGATCTACGGGATCGGCGGCATCGGCATCAACTCGGTACAGGGCGCCGCGCTGGCAGGCGCGCGCAACGTGGTGGCCGTCGATCCGCTGCCGAACAAGCGCGAGATGGCCGAGCAGCTTGGCGCCACGCACAGCTGCGCCACGGCCGGCGAGGCGGCCATGCTGGTGCACGAGCTCACCCGCGGCGTCATGGCCGACAAGGCGATCATCACGACCGGTACCGTGGGCACCGAGGTAGTGACCGACGCCTTCAACACCATCCGCAAAGGCGGCACAGTAGTGATCACCGGCCTGTCCGACCTGGTGTCGAACAACATCCAGATCAACAGCTCGATGCTGACCCTGATGGAGAAGCGGATCCAGGGCAGCCTGTTCGGCTCCGGCGACCCGTTCCACGACATCCCGCGGATGGTGGAGCTCTACCGGGCCGGCGACCTGAAGCTGGACGAGCTGATCACGACGACCTACACCCTCGACGACATCAACCAGGGCTACCAGGACATGCTGGACGGCAAGAACATCAGGGGCCTCATCCTGCATGGCACGTCCTGACCCAGCCGAACCGGACGTGGCCCGGCCGGGCCCGGCGGCTGGCGTGACGCCGGTCATCGGCCTCGGCCGGGAACGCGAAGTCCTCACCGTCGCGCTGCAGGCTGCCCGGCACGTGGTGCTGGAGGGCCCGCCGGGTACCGGCAAGTCGACGCTGCTCCGGTCGATCGCGCGCGACCTAGGTCAGGCGGTCGTGTTCGTTGAAGGCAACGCCGAGCTGACACCAGCGCGGCTGATCGGCCAGTACGACCCGGCTCAGGTGCTGGCCGATGGCTACCTGCCGTCGAGCTTCACCGACGGACCGCTGCTGCAGGCCATGCGCACGGGAGCTCTTTTGTACCTCGAGGAGTTCAACCGGGTACCAGAGGAGACGCTCAACGTCCTCATAACCGTGCTGACCGAGGGTGAGATCGCGGTTCCCCGGCTGGGCCTCGTACAGGCGAACCGCCAGTTCAGGCTGATCGCTGCGATGAACCCGTTCGACGCGATCGGCACGGCGCGGGTAAGCCAGGCGATCGCGGACCGGATCTGCCGGGTTGTGCTCGGCTACCAGGACGCAGCCGCCGAGCGGGACATCACCGCCGCCGTGACCGGCCGCGACGGCGAGATCGTGCGGTTCGCCGTCGCGCTTACCCGCGCCACTCGCACGCATCGCGATATCCGGATGGGCGCATCGGTCCGTGGTGCCATCGACCTTGTGCTGCTGATCGACGGCCTTACCCAGCTGCGGCGCGAGAGCGGCATGACGCGGCCGACCGCCAGGGACGCCGCCCACGCAGCGTTGTCGGGGCGGATCAGGATCGCCGACGGCTGCGATCGCAGTCCGGAAGCAATCATCGATGAGCTGCTTGGCGAGCTATGGCCGGGCGACTCGCCGCGGCCCGATGATCCGCCGGACGGCCAGGGAAAAGCGACGGCCCGGTAGCGGGCCCGTCAGCACAGCAAGGATCCCGGTCTAGCCTGCGCCGGGACCGGCACCAGGGCCCGGCCAGGCGCACTGTCAGCCGGGCCGAGCTAGCCAGCCGGCATGCCGATTTTCCGGCAGTCTCCCCCGAGGTTGGCCAGCTCGACGCCGATGCGCTGGCCGCCCGGCTCGCTGCTGATCCGGACGCCGCGGCCGCCCTGCTCGCCGACCTGAGCCAGGCGACCGACGCCGAGCTGCGCGCGGTCGCGCGTCGGCTCGCGGCCCGGATCTTCGTCCAGCTCGGCGCGTCCGGGCGGCAGTCCGCCCGCGGTGCGCGCCGGATCCGCGCCTCCGCCCGCGCCGACGGCGATATCGACCTGGACCGTACTCTCGACCGAGCATCCGGTTCCTGGCCGCCGCCCGGCGACGACATCGTGACCAGGTCCTGGCACGCCCGCCGCAGATCCGTCTGCCTGCTAGTTGATTCGAGCGGATCGATGTCCGGGCTGGCGCTGGCCATGGCGGCAGTCGCCAGCGCCAGCGTGCTGCTCGCAGCCGATTCCCGGCTCGACACCGGAGTGCTCGCGTTCTCCGGCGACGTCACCGTGCTGCAACCGCCAGGTAGCCGGACGGCGCCGGACGAGCTGGTCGGGCGGCTGCTCGGCCTGCGCGGGCACGGCATGACCGACCTGGCCGGCGCGCTTCGCGCCGCCGCCCGGCAGCTCGCCGCGGGAAACGGCGCCGTCGGCGAACGCCGCGTTGTGCTGCTGTCAGACTGCCTGAGCACGGCGGGCGGTGATGCTGCCGCGGCGCTGGCCGGAATCGACCGGCTCGATGTGCTGTGCCCGTTGCCAGCCGGCCGCGATCCCAGCCCGGCCTCCGTTGACGCGGCTGCGCGGCTGGCCCGGCTCGGCGGCGGCATCAGCCGTCCGATCCGCACCGTTACTGACATCCCGGCCGCCCTCACTAACCTGCTCGCGGAGGGCTGATGTGCGCGGAGCTGACGTACGCGCAACACGCCATGAGCCGTTTCGCCGCAGCCCGCTTCGGGGTAGCTGGCCGCCACGGCGAGCGCGGCCCGTCCGCGCCCTCGCCCATCGAGGCGCTCGACTTGCTGCACCGCTGGCTTTCCGCCCCGCCCGACTTGCCGGTCCCAAGCCTTAGCTGGGGCTCCTGGCCGGGTCGCCACCTCGAGCGGGCACGGCCGTCAGCCCGCGCCCACCGCCGCGAGTAGCACTAGCAAGATCGCCAAGGTCGCGAGCAAGCCGTGCAGCACCGCCGCCAGTACCTGCGCGGCTGGCCTGCCGGGTCCGGCGGCCCGCGGATCCGGCAGTCCCGTCACCAGCGTGGCCATGCCGAGGCCAGCGATCACGAGGATGACAGCGACCGCCAGCCAGGCAAGAACGGCGGCGCCCGCTGCCAGGAACGCTGTCCAGATTCCCAGTCCGGCGATAGCGAGACCGGCATGAATTATCAGTACCGCCGGCGGCCGTGTACCTGGCGTCGCCCGCCGGTGCCGCGCTGCACCGACCCAGCTGGCGAGCAGGTAACCGCCGACCATGGCGGTAGCGAGCCAGCTGCCAAGCGCAGCAAGCTGCAGCGGCCCGTCGGAAGCTGGTTGCTGCGACCCGGCAGTTACCGGCTCCGGGCGTGGCGGCGGAATCGACGTGAACAGATCCGCGAGGTACTTGCTGTCCCGCGCGGCCGCCTGCCGCTCGGCAGCCTTGGCCAGCGGCCCGGCGGCAGCCCGCACTGCGCTGCCCAGCGCCTGGTCCACCTGCTCGTGGCTCAGGCCGGCACAAGCGCGTGGCAGCCGGGTCACGGTGAGCCGTTGCTGGATCGCGCGCACGCCGAAGGCGAAGCAAGTGCCCACCGTGGCCCGGCTGGGCTGTGCCGCCCCGCAGCCCGCAGCCAGCGAGATTGCGAGGGCAGCCAGGACCGATGCCTGCATCGCGGTCCTGAGCCGCCGCGCCACGACGCGTCTTGTCCTGCGTGCGCCTGCAGGCACTACCGGAGCGCCAGCCTCATCACGAGGCGTGTCGGTGAGCGCCGGACTACCTCGCGGAAGCCCGCGCGCTCATACAGGCTGCGGGTACCAAAGAACATGAAGTCATCATGGCTGCGCTCGGGCTTGTCGACCGGGTAGGCCTCCAGAACGGCCACGCCGTTGTCCCTGGCATAGTTAATGGCGGCAGCCAGCAGCTTGTGCTGAAGCCCGGCGCCCCGGTAGGCCCGGGCAATGTAGCTGCACACCACCGACCAGACCTGCGCGTCATCGACCGGTTTCATGATCGGCGAGCGGCGCAGTTTGAGGTACTCAGCCCGCGGGCCCAGGCTGATCCAGCCAACTGGATCGTCATCCAGGTAACCCACCAGCCCTGGCACCGTGCCGGCCCGTACGAGGTCCCAGAGTGCTTGCTTGTTCTGCGTACCCGGCGGCTGCCGGCCGGTCTGACGGTAGAACATGCACCAGCAGCCGCGCACGATCGAGCCGCCTGGCAGGCTGAACAGCTCTTCCAGATCGGGCCAGCTGGCCGCCGAGAGCGGTTCAGCGCGAAACCCGGTCATCATCGGGCCTGGGGCAGCTTGAACGAGCCTTTCTTCGGCGCAGACGCCGACGGCGGCGGCACCACCGGCCCGATGTCGCCGTCGGGCGCCTCGTCGAGGTCGACGATGACCGGAGCGTGGTCGCTCGGGGCAGTGCCCTTGCGGGCGAGCCGGTCGATCCAAGCCGCTTTGACCCGCGCGGCTACCGGCCCCGAGGCCAGCACCAGGTCGATGCGCATACCGAGATCCTGGTGGAACATCCCGGCGCGGTAGTCCCAGTAACTGAAGAAGCGCTCGTCCGGCCAGCGGTCTCGGACGACATCATGCAGGCCAGCTTGCTGCAGGCTGGCCAGCGCGGCCCGCTCCGGCTCGGTGACGTGCGTCTGCCCGACGTAGGCGGCCGGGTCAAAAACGTCGTTATCAGTCGGGGCTATATTCATGTCGCCGCAGACAAGCACCTGATCAGGCCCGGCCTTGACCGTCTGCTCAAGCACACCGAGCCAGGCAAGCTTGTACCGGTAGTGGTCGGAGCCCGGCTCGCGGCCGTTCGGCACGTATACCGAATGGACCCGGATCCCGCCGCAGGTGGCCGATATCGCCCTGGCCTCAGGGTCGGGAAAACCGGGAGCACCGGGCAGACCAGGCACCACATCGGCCAGCCCGGCCCTGGACAAGATGGCCACGCCGTTCCAGCGCGGCTCGCCGTGCGCCGCCACCTGGTAACCGCGGCTGTCCAGCTCGGCGCCGAGCAAGTCGGTGAACGCCTCGTCGGACAGCTTGGTCTCCTGCAGGCACACCACGTCTGGCCTGCGCTGGTCCAGCCACGGCAACAGCCGTGGTACCCGCTGCTTCACCGAATTGACGTTCCAGGTCGCCACTCGCACGAGGCCTACCTTAGCCGCGGTGGCCCCAGCCCTCCCGGCCAGCGCTGGCCGCCAGCGCGAACGCCAGCAGGGAGTTGGCCGTGTAGTCGTCGGCCGGCTCAACCGAGGGCCAGGAGACAACATTGTCCTCGTAGGCCGCAGCCGCGGTATTGAACGGCTTGTAATGGCCGGCGCTGCATTTCCGCATCCCGCTCACTGTGCCGAGGCCGATGAAGTTCGACGGGTTGCTCGGCCCGTCCGTGACAGCGCCAAGCTGGATCTTGCCCTTGCCGGTCAGCGATCCGGCCAGGTTGGCGATCTCACTCTGCATGCAGTGCGGGAACGTCGTGCCAGCACCCACCACGAACGAGCTGCCCCAGCCGTTGGCCCCCAGCGCGAAGTTCAGCTGCTGTTGCGCGAAGCCGCTGAACTCGGCCGGGCCGCCATACTCCTGGTACAGCGCGTTGGTGATGTACAGGCCGAACGCGTGCGGCGTGGCATCGCTCTGGCCGAGGGCGGTGCCGAGCTCGAACGGGTCGCCTTTGGCCCATCGCTCCCCCAGCCGCAGCTGGGCGGCCAGGTCGGCGAGCAGGCGGCGCGCCATGCCATGTGCGCCGGCCCGGTACCGGAACCCGTTCCCTTCCCCATGAGAATGGCGGAGCGCCCGGAGGAGTTCGCCCTCGCCGAGCGCGCCGTTGTCGTAGAGGTTCAGCGTGTCGCCGCCGGCCGGGTGACCCTGCGCGATGTACGCCCGCGCCCACTGCTCGGCCACGGCGAGGTCGGCGCGGACCCGCGCGACTGGGGCGTGCAGCGCCTGGTCGGCCAGCACGATCTCGGCCGCGCCCCACAGCATGTCGCTCTTCCACTCAGCGCCGGGGTAGTAGTCATGCGGGAACGTGGTGACGATCGGCCCGGCATGCGTGGTCTTCGCCATGGCGTAGATGCCGCGGGCAAGCCCCAGCAGATATAGCGCTCGCGGCCGGTCCGCGTGCGCGGACAACTGGGCAGCGAGCCCGAAGTCGGCGGCGAACCGGCCGGCCAGGTCAGGGCTTATCGGCTTGCCGGGCGGCGCGGCCCGGAACACCGGCCGGTACTTCACGTAGTAGGCGGTCGGGCCGGGCTTGTGGTGCGGCCGCACGTCCATGCGGTCCTCGGCCTGCGGCAGGAACCAGAAGTTGTAGTCACCCTGAATGCTGTTGCTGGCGTTGCCGTTGCCGATCCCGACCTGGATGTAAAGCACCCTCTGGGCCGGGCGCCACAGCTTCTCCAGCCAGCGCAGCCCGAAATCGGCCTCCGGCAGCAGCGTCGGGTACCGGCGCGGGAAATCCCGGGCCGCGAGCAGCATCAGCCCGTCGGCGTAACTAGCGGTGTAAGCGAACTTCTCGTAACCCCCGCCGGCGTCGAACCAGCCGCCGGCCACGTTCACGGGGCCGCCCACCTTGCGGAACTTGCCGAGCAGGTTGTCGTTGTTGTCGTACTCCGGCGCCGCGTACACGTCGGCGCGCCGGTCGGTCAGGTTCGCCGGCTCGCGGTTCAGCACTGAGTGCACCACGTCGCCGCCGTCGCGCTCGGAGGTGAAGTAGCGGACCGCGTCCAGCACGAGCTGGTGATACTCCCGGCCGGGCGCGCCGATCTTGAACCTCGGCGACCACCCGACGGCGCCACCTGCCGTCACCCTGATCCGGTAGGTGCCGGGCCGGGTAAGGCTGGACAAATCCAGCTCGTAGACGGCCTTGTACTGCGAGTTCCAGCTGCCGACGTCGTCATTGCTGTAGCCGAGGGTGGGGGCGCACGCAGCGCAGATCACCGCGTAGCTCACGATGCCGACCCTGGCCGGCAGCATGGCGAAGGCGACCTTGGTGCCGTGGCTCGGGTAACCGACCTGGTTGACGCGTACCTCGATGGGCGCGGCCGTTGCGGCGGCCAGGCTCGCCGCCGGACTCGCGGCTGCCGCGGCCGCGGGAAAGACGGCTGACGCGCACATCGCGGCTACGGCAATGTACCGGATTGCGACCTTCACGACCTGACCTCCCGAAGCCGGCAGATTTCGTTAGGAAACCTACCAAACAAACTTCGTCGGCTCAAGAGGGGAACGTGGCCAACCTGTCACTCGGTCTGGACTAGCGCGCGCCGCCAGCCCGGCGTTAGAGCCCGGCCCCCGACCCAGCCCGGCCCAGCCCGGCCTGCGACTCAGCTCAGCCCAGCCTGGCCTGGCCTGGCCTGCGACCATCCGCCCCCGCGCGCGTTCATATCGAGCCGGGATGCGGCGGCGTCGGTTATGGCTACCTTGATCATGGCGGAGTTGCTGGCGCTATACAGGCCCAGCAGCTCCGCCATGATCAAGCGCATTCGCGCTGACTGCCTAGTCCACGAGGTCCTCGATGGGCTTGACGCCGGCGGTACCGCGCCGGAGCCGCCAAACCAGCGCGCAGACGTACCACAGCACGGCGATGCCCGCGCCGTAGCCGAGCACCTTGTCGGAGGAGTGGAACGGGCTCGGCGCCGACAGCACGAACATGATCAGCGCGCTGTACAGCAGCACGAAGATGATCACCGGCCAGGCCCACCGGCCGAGCGAGAACACGCCCGGGATGGAGTCCAGCGTGCGCCGCTTGTAGGCGTAACCCGCGGTGATCAGGAAGTAGATGATGTACGGGATGATCGCCGTGGCGCCCACCAGTGTCAGGAACGCACTCGTCTGAAGATAGCCGTAGAACAGCGCGCCGATGTCGATCACGGCGAACACCAGCAGCGCGACGATAGGTGTCTGGGACCGCGGGTTGACCCGGCGCAAGAACCCGGAGGCCGGCAGCATGTTGTCCCGTGCCATCGAGTAGCCAAGCCGCGCCTGCGCGCCCGCGCCGACCACCAGGATCGCGAACATCGAGAAGATCACGAACGCGACGAAGACCTTGACCAGCCAGGACGGCAGCCAGTAGCCGGCGATGGTCAGCAGCGGCAGCGTGTTCGGCGCTTCTACCGCCTTGATGCTCGGGATAGCCACCGTGAATCCGATCAGCGCGATCATGCCCAGGACGGCCGAGGCCGCCACTGCCCATATCACCCCGCGCGGCACACTGCGCCGCGGGTTCATCGCGTCCTCGGACATGTCCGCGGCTAGCTCGAACCCGACCAGCGTGAACGCGCCCATCAGCCCGGCCAGCCCGAACGCGTAGATCGTCGGATTGTGATACAGCGACTGGGTGCTGGTCAGGATGCTGGCCCCGTACGGCGTCGGCTTTGTCTGCCGCCCCCAGAGCACTAACAGCAGCACACCGAAAACGACGGTACCGATGATCTCGGTGAACACCGCTACGTTGTTCACCCGGGCGGCGACCTGAATGCTGATGATGTTGAAGACCACCGGCAACAGCATCATGATGATTGCCACTGTCAGCACCAGCCGGGGATTCGGCGTCGTGTAGTTGAACTCACTGAGCAGCAGCGGCGCCGCCACGGTGTACATGATCGCCGCCCCGCCGACCGTCATGTAGAGCAGGCCGGCGAAGCCGACGAACCAGCCATAGCTGGAGTTCACCAGCCGGGAACTCCACTGGTACGCATAGCCGGCCAGCGGGATCCGGGTGCCAAGCTCGGCGACGACCAGGGCGACCATCAGGTTGCCCACGCCGACGATCGGCCAGGTCCAGATCGATGCCGGGCCCCAGTACTGCAGGCCGAAGCCGTAGTTCAGGAAGATGCCCGTGGTGATCGAGATGATCGAGAAGGCGATGGCAAACATCGAGAAGAAGCGCAGCGACCTGCGCAACTCTGGCCGGTAGCCGGCCTTAGCCAGGATCGCCTCTTCGCTGTCAGGGGCGGCCGGGCTGGTCTGGACTGCGCCGAACTGATCGTCGGTGCTCATACTGACCCCTCCTAGTTGTCGGGTGCGAGGTTATCGGTTGCCGCGGCCGCAACGACCGCGAATGCTTCGTCTGTCACCGCGAGGGCGCGAGTCACGTCCGCCTCCGTCATCGCAGCTGAGATGAACCAGTTGTGCCGCGGGTGCAGGTAGACCCCGCCGCGCATCGCGGCGGCGGCAAACTCGCTGGCCAGCCGGTGACCCTGGTCGCCGGCAAATGTGAGGTACGGCATGGCTGGCGGCCCGGTGTAGTTGATCTGCAGGCCATGGGTGGCGGCCTGGTCGACGATCCCGGCCCGCAGCGCGCTGCCGACGCAGTCCATCGTCTCGATGGCCCCCTCCGCTCGCACCGCGCCGATGGTGGCGACGGTGGCGGCCATCGCCGCCGCCGAGAACCAGAAGGAACCAGTCACGAAGATGCTGCTGGCGCCATCCCGGAACCGGTCGGATCCCAGCACGGCGGCCAGCGGGTGGCCGTTAGCGATGGCCTTGCTCCAGGCTGACAGATCTGGCCGGACGCCGATCGGCTCCCAGCTCGAGCCCAGGTGCAGCCGGAAGCCGCAGCGAACATCATCCAGGATCAGCGCGGCGCCGGTCCGGTCACATAGCTCCCGCAGCCCTTGGGCGAAGGCCGGATCGACGAGTTCCTGATCGAATCCGGCGTCGTGCTTGAACGGGCTGACCACGATCCCGGCCAGTTCGGGGCCGGATTCCGCGGCGGCCAGCACGGAGGGTAGGTCGTTGAAGGTGTAGTACCCGATGTTGACGCGGTCCGCCGCAGTGACACCCGCCGGACGGGGCGTGCACCAGGGCGCCGCGCCGTGGTAGGCGCCGGTGGCGACCAGGATCCGGTCCCGGCCGGTTTGCGCCCTGGCGATGGTGACGCAGGTCGTGGTCGCGTCGGTGCCGTTCTTGGCGAACATCGCCCAGTCCGCGTGCTCGACCGTGTCCACCAGCAGTTCGGCGAGCTCCACCATTACCGCAGCGGGGCCGTTCTGGCAGTCGGCAAGCTCGGCCTGCTGCCTGGCCGCCCGCTCGACCGCCGGGTGCTGGTGGCCGAGCACGACAGGCCCGTAACTGCACATCAGGTCCAGGTACTCGTTCCCGTCTACGTCCCAGATGCGAGCGCCGCGGCCGGACCGCATGAACTGCGGGTAGTCCGGCGGCAGCGGACCCGCCGACTGATGCCCGTACATTCCGCTGGGGATCACGGCCCGGGCGCGGCGCCTCAGGTCGGCGTCGGCGCTGCGCGGCCGGCTGGCCTGCGGCCGGACTAGCTGTTCAGTCATTCACCTGCTCCTTGTCGACCCGGCTGCTGATCCGCGGTGCCACCTCGGGCAGCGCGCTGTGCAGGAAGTCCAGTACCTGGCCGAAACTCGCGATCCCGGCGTCAGACCCGAGGCCGGTCGCCACCAGCGCGCCGCAAGCCACGCCGAGGCACGCGGCGTCGGCTGGCTCGCAGCCAAGCAGCAGCCCGGTCATGAACCCAGCGTTGAAGCCATCGCCGCAGCCTGTCGTGTCGACCACGTCGACTTTGATGGCGGGAACGTGGCGTCGCATCCGGGTGGTAGCCAGTAGGCAGCCATCCCCACCGAGGGTGACCGCGACGCCGCCGGTACCGTGCGCCAGCACGTCACTGATTGCCTGATCCAGGCTTGCCCGGCCGGTCAGGGCGAGCAGCTGATCGGCATTGGGGCAGAACCAGTCGGTCAGCGCCAGCGCGGCGCTGATCCGGGCGAAGTCTCCGGCGCTGCCGGGGTGCAGCACGTCAATGACAGTCAGGGCACCGGAACTAGCCGCCGCGGCGACCACGGCGACCAGGTCGTCCGCGGACAGCCCGGCCAGCGCGTCTGGACCGCCGAGCAGCAGCGCATCGCATCCGCGCACCGCGTCCAGGTCGATGTCGGCGAGCCGCAGTTCCCGGCTGGCGCCAGGCACATGCAAGGCCGGTCGCTCGCCGTTCGGGCGGATGGGCAGGATGGTCGCGGAGGTCTGCGCGCGGGCAGTCCTGACCAGGCCGCTGGCATCGACGCCAGCGGCTGACATGGCCAGGATCAGGATGTCGGCCAGCAGGTCAGTCCCAACAGCGCCGAACGAGCGGACCTGCGCGCCCAGCCGGGCCAGGTCGACCGCGGTGCCGGCGGCCGTTCCCGCCGCAGTTGCCCGGATCTCCGTCAGCCTCGTGCTGCCCTGGCCTGCCGGGATCGTCTCCACCGGGCGCCCGAGCACGTCCAGGATGTGCACGCCGACAGTGACGACGCGCGGCGCGGTCATCCCTTCCGCCGTTCGCCGTAGCGCCGCCGCCTGGCCTCCGCGGCGACCTCGTCCAGCTCGGCTGCCGACAGGATCCTCGGGTCACCGTAGCTCTCAGCCAGTCTGTACACCCTGGCCAGCCACTCCAGCAGCAGGGCGCGATCATATGCCTCGGGCAGCGTCCGCCCGTAACAGACCGCGCCGTGGTTTTGCAGGATCGCGGCCCGGCGCTCGTCCAGCGCCTTCACCGCGGCCGCGGCCAGGCCGTCCGAGCCGAACCTGGTGTAGGCGGCTACCCGGACCGGGCCGCCCAGCCCGGCGATCGCATAGTGGATCGCGGGCAGCTCATCGCGCCCGGCCGACAGCGCGATCACCTCCGCCGAATGAGTGTGCACGACGGCCCCTGCGCCGGTAGCCGCGTAGACCGCTAGGTGCATCGGAAGCTCAGAGGACGGAGTCTCCGGCGCGTCGACTGTCTCGCCGGTCAGCGTGACCAGGCAAATGTCGGCGGGCGCCAGTTCGGTGTACGGCACTCCAGAAGGCGTGATGGCGACGTGCTCGCCAAGGCGCACGCTCATGTTGCCGGCCGCTCCGACGGCCAGCCCGTCAGCAACCAGCCGCCCGCAGTAGCTGACGAGCTGGTCACGGGCGATTTGCAGATTCGCATCGGCATGCATTACAACGGGATGTTAGACGGACGTCCGATAAAAAAATAGATGTTTACCTGGTTTGCTTGGCCGGCCCGGTTACTGACCTGGCCAGCTTGCGCGGGCCGGGCTGCTGACCTGGCCGGCTCGCGCGGGCCGGGGTGCTGACCTGACCAGCTCGCGCTGGCGCGAATGGGAGCGGGATGCCAAAGATTGTCGACTGGGATGCGCGACGGGACGAGATACTGTCGGCGACCTGGCGCGTGATCGCGCGCGACGGCATCACCGGAGCCACGATCCGGGCGATCGCGAAGGAGGCCAACTGCTCGCGCGGCATCCTCGGCCACTACTTCCATGACAAGGAAGACATCCTCGGGTCGGCCCTGCTGCTTTCGCACCGGCGCGTCGGCGCGCGGATGGCTGCGGCTGCCGAGGGCCTGTCCGGCCTGGATGCACTGCGCGCGGTCATGCTCGAGGCCCTGCCGCTTGACGGCCGGCGAGACCTGGAAGCGCAGATAGAGATCAGCTTCTGGGGGCGCGCGCTCGGGAACACGGCGCTCAGCGAACTGCAGCACTCCGAGTTCGACCGACTCTGGTCGCGGCTGCGCGGACTGTTGCTGCAGGCAGCCGACCTGGGCCAGCTCCGGTCCGACTGCGACCTCGACCTCGCGACGCACGAACTGGTGGCGCTGGTCGATGGCCTCAGTGCCGAGCGGGTCCTCTACCCCGGCAGGGTGGCCCCGGGACGCCAAACGGAGATGTTGGACCGGTTGCTGCAGTCGCTGCGAGCCGAGGCTAGCGTGTAGCCGTGGCGAGCCAGGCAGAGCGATCGATGTCGTTCGGCGCTATCGCGGACGACTACGACCGGCTGCGCCCGACCGCGCCGCCTGAGGCCGTCGACTGGCTGCTGCCCGAGCGCCGCCAGGTGGTCGTCGACCTGGGCGCGGGCACAGGCAAGCTGACCAGGGCAGTCGCGGACAAGGCCGGGCAGGTCATCGCAATCGAGCCGGACGAGCGGATGCGCGCGGTGCTCGCGGCCCGCTCCCCCGGCGTCCAGGTGCTGGCTGGCCGCGGCGAGGATATCCCGCTGCCCGACGCCAGCGCCGATGTGGTCCTCGTTTCCTCGGCATGGCACTGGCTAGATCCGGACCTGGCGGTGCCGGAGATCGCCCGGGTCCTGCGCGACGGCGGGCGGCTCGGCGTGATCTGGACCGGCCGCGACCGAGCCGTCGAATGGCTGCGGCCAGAAGAGTGGTTCAGCGAGCCTGGCCAGCGGCCGTATGAGCAGCCAGATGGCGACCGCGGCCACGACGGTGACCGCGTAGTCCGGCTGCCCGATGGGGCACCGTTCACCAATATCGAGACGGCCATGTTCCGGTTCACCCGGTCGCTGCCGGTGCCCGACGTGATCAAACTGCTGGCCACAAATAGCCGTGTCAACCCCGCGAGCGCGGCCACCACGACGGCCGGGCGAGCCCGGGCGGCGGCGGAGCTAGCGGAGCGGTTTCCCGGCGCTGCCGAGATTGACTTCCCGACCCGGTCCCGTTGCTGGCGCGCCGACCGAGTCAGCAGGACGGCTAACTGCGACGGAGCAGCCCGCGGGAACCCGTTACCGAAATAATCGAGCGCGCCTCGGGCTGCGGCCTGTCTACGCTGGCCTGCATGCTACCGACCAGGCACCTGGTTGAATTCGCACTGCTGTCGTATGCACTCGTGCTCGTCCCTGGCCCGAACGTGCTCTTCGTGATCAGCCGCTCGCTGCAGCTGGGACGGCTTGCTGGCGTCACCGCCGTGCTTGGTGGCCAGCTGGGTGTCTACGTCCAGGTCATCGCCGTGGCGCTTGGCGTCGGCGCGCTGGTCCAGGAGTCGATGGCAGTGTTCACCGTTATCAAGCTGGTAGGCGCTGCCTACATCATCTTCCTCGGCGTGCAGGCGATCAGGCACCGCCGGTCACTCGCTGCGATGCTGGCCGGAACGCTTCCGGCCAGCAGCACTCGCCGGATGCTGCGCGACGGCTTCGTAGTCGGGCTGACCAACCCCAAGGCGATCGTGTTCTTCGCGGCCGTGCTTCCGCAGTTTGCCGACCGGTCGGCCGGGCACGTACCGCTGCAACTGCTATTGCTCGGCGCGATCTTCATGGGCATCGCGCTGATCTCCGACAGTATCTGGGCGGTGGTCGCGGGGTCCGTCCGCGCCTGGTTCGCGCGCTCACCGCGACGGCTGGAGCTTATCGGCGGCGCCAGCGGCCTGGCCATGATCGGCATCGGCGCGGGCCTGGCCCTAACCGGCGGCAAGGACTGAGATCGTCAGGTCTGCAGCGGCATGAGCTCGGTCACGAACTCACCGATGAACTGCTCCACGCCGCCGTCCGCTGGCAGGGCTGGCCGTACCACGAACTTGCTCAGTCCCGCGGCCACGTACTCCTCGATAAAACGGCGCGCGTCCGCCCAGTCCGCCGGGGCCAGCGTGCTCGGGTCGATTCCCGGCCGGCGTCGCTCGATAGCGCGCACCGTGTCCGGGGTCAGCTTGCCGACAGCCAGGCTGATGCCGAAGTGATCAGGTTCAACCTCGCGCCCGGCTGCCGCAGCCGCGGCCTGGATCCGCGCGCGCCCAAGGCCGGCCTCCTGCGGCGTCAGGAAGCTGGCGAGCCAGCCATCGCCGAGTTCGCCGACGCGCCGCAGGGCTCCTGGTGCACTGCCACCCAGCCAGATGTCCAGCGGCTTAGCCGGCAGCGGTCCGACGCTGGCATCTTCGACGCTGAAGAACCGACCGCGGAAGGAGACACGCTCCTCGGAGACCAGCAGGCGCAGCAGCCGCAGCGACTCGTCGAACACCTCGCCGCGGTTACCGGGAACTCCGAAGGCCGCGTTCTCGGCCGGCCTGGCTGGCTTCAGGCCGAAGACCGGCAGCACGCGGCCAGGCGCGAGGCCGGCCAGTGAAGTCAGCTGCTTGGCGACCAGGACCGGGTGCCGGCCCGGCAGTACCGCGACGCCCGTGCCGACTTTCAGATGGCTGGTCCGGGCCAGCGCGTAGGTCATGCCGATGAATGGCTCGATCAGGTCGCCGTAGACCATCTCACTGAGCCATAGCGAGTCGATGCGCGCGGACTCAAGCAAGCCGACGGCAGCGGGGAGGCCGTCAGGGCTGGCGGCCGGACCGAGGCTGATGCCAATCCTGACTTTCATACGTCCATCCGATCACATCGGTCGTCGGAGGCCGGCACTCCGGTCCGGCTGCTGACATGTCACTCCTGCGTCATGTTGCTGCCAGCGCCAGGAAATGCATAGGGGTGTCTCCCGTTCACGCAGACAGCCATAATGGCTCGCATGCTGACACGCCGAACTTTTATGCAGCTCATGGCCGCCTCTACCGGAATGGCAGTTACCGGCTCGGAGCTCCTATCCCGGGCAGTGGCAAACGCCGCTCCGGCGCTTTCCCCGTCCGGCTCGAACGGCGTCGAGCACGTCGTCGTGCTCATGATGGAGAACCGCTCGTTCGACCACTTCCTCAGCTGGCTGCCGGATGCTGACGGCCGCCACGACACGAGCTACCTCGCGCCAGACGGCAACGTCTACCGCAACTATCCGCTTGCACCAGACTTCCAGGGCTGCGGCTATAGCGACCCGGACCACAGCTGGGAAGGCTTCCTGGTCCAGCACAACTACGGCAAGATGGACGGATTCCTGCAGCGCCCCACGGCTCCGGCTAACAACCCAGGCGTGCAGCTCGCGGCCGCGAACACCTTCCCGATCGGCTATTACACGAACTTCCAGGACGACGACCGCGACCACCACCACCACGGCGACCACGACCGCGACCGCCACCGCAAGGCCGTTCCTGACCTCCCGGTGATCGGCGCGCTGGCCGAGAACTACACCGTCCTGGACCGGTATTTCTGCTCGTTTGCCGGCGAGACCTTCCCCAACCGTTTCTACCAGCACGCAGCACGTACCGACCGGGATCACAACAACGATACGATCTCAACGCTGCCGACCATCTGGGATCAGCTCTCGCCGATCCCGAACACCAAGGGCATCCCGACCGGCGGCTATTTCTTCCGCGATCTGCCGTTCCTGGCGTTGTGGGGACTGAAGTACTTCCCGTTCTGGCACACGTTCGCGGCCGGCGACACCGACGCGCTCGGGATCCCGGTTACCACGCTGCCATTCCTCGATACTGTCGCGCAGGGCCTGCTGCCCAACGTCAGCTTCGTGGACCCGGCGTTCGATACCGAGGGCAACGGGACGTCTGCTGATGACCATCCGCTGGCCGACATCCGGCTCGGGGA
Source organism: Streptosporangiaceae bacterium (assembly GCA_052143255.1). Taxonomy (GTDB): domain Bacteria; phylum Actinomycetota; class Actinomycetes; order Streptosporangiales; family Streptosporangiaceae; genus JAJYUU01. The sequence goes on from JBKQTJ010000166.1 coordinate 38,467, forward strand.
ACGCTTCATCGCCGATACGTATCACGCGCTTGCCAACGCCGGATACCTGGACAGCACCGTGCTCGTCGTCACCTTCGACGAGTGGGGCGGGTTCTTCGATCACGTGCCGCCGCCGCACGTCATCGACGACACGAACCCGGCCGACGTCGACCACACCGGCGACGGTACGACGCCGACTGACGGCCAACTCGTGCCCGACTACACCCAGCTTGGCTTCCGCGTCCCGGCGATCGTCGTGTCCAACCTTGCCCGCCCGCGGGTCGTCCATCACGGCCCGTTCGAGCACACCTCCACCCTGGCGCTGATCGAATCGACGTTCGGGCTGAGGTCCCTCACTGCCCGGGACGCCAATGCCCGCAATCTCGGCGAGGTCCTGCACCACGAGCGGCACCGGCCAGTCCCGGCTGACGTCATCCCGACCAGCGACCAGGTCCCTGGCCCGGCAAACGACGCGGCGGCGATCTGCAGCGCGAGCAGCGTTCAGTCGGTGTCGCCGGATCCGCTGCACGGTCACGAGCGGACGGCCGAGGCCCGGATGCTGTCGCGGTCCGGCTATCCGACCGGCTCCGGGATGGCAGGCTTCGGCCAGCAGTACAGGAAGGACCACTCAGGCTAGCCGCGCTCGGCGGGCAGGCCGGGCTGTCCCGGCCTGACCGGCAAGCGGGCACGTCGGGATCTCGGCCTGGCCTGCCTAGCTGGCACCGAACCAGGCATCTGATATATCTTGATGTCAAGTTAACGCCTGCGGAGGATGCCTGGTGATTCATCATGTGCAGCTGGCCTGCCCGCCCGGCTCAGAGAACCGATCGCGCGCCTTCTATGCAGGCGTCCTCGGGCTGGCCGAGATCCGCAAGCCGCCCGCGCTGGCCAGTCGCGGCGGCTGCTGGTTTCGCGGCTACGGCGTCGAGTTGCACCTGGGTGTCGAGGCAGATTTCCGGCCAGCCCGCAAGGCGCATCCGGCCCTGCTGGTGGCCGGCATCGATGAGTCGGCGGGACGGCTGACGGCGGCAGGTTACCCGGCCAGGTTCGACGACGAGTTCCCCGGCATGCGGCGCTTCTACACCGCCGACCCGCACGGGAACCGGTTGGAGTTTCTCGAGCCCGTGCCCGCGTGGTCAGGGCGGACCGCTCAGGACAGGCGTGATCAGGGCAATGACTTAAGGCCGCCTGCAGTCAGCAGGTAAGCCTCGCCCTCGAGCGACGGGTTGGTTGTCAGCTCGATGACCGCCTGGCCGACCTGGTCGGCCGTCAGCGCGGGTCCGCGAGTGGCAGCGAACTCGGACACCGACATGCCTGCCCTGGCCGCGTAGGCCGCCACGGCAGCTGCCCCAAGCTCGGTGGCCGGCGTGAGCTGCGGCAGCACCGCGACAAATCTGATGCCCAGATTGTTCCGTGCGGACTCGCTCGCCGCATAGGCGGCGATGAACCTGATCGTGGCCTTCGCTCCGGCGTAGCCACCGCTCAACGGCGACCCAGCCAGCGCTGCGCCGCTCGACATCACGACTACCGTGGCGCCAGGCTGCAGCGGGCGCAGCAGCGCCTCACGCGTCCAGTGGAAAGCGTGCTGGACGTCGACGTCCCAGTTCCGGCTGAAGGTCTGCCAAGTGTGCTGGTGCAGCGGGCGCGAGAGCGGGGCCGCCCCGGCGTTGAGCACCAGTAGTCGCGGGTTGTACCGGTCGAGCAGCTGACCGGCCACTACTGGGTCAGTCGCGTCGGCAACCTCGGCAGTGACGGAGCCGTCTGCCTCGGCGGCGAGTTCCTGCAGGCCGGGTGCGCTGCGGGCGACGCCCACTACGCTGGCGCCTGCCTGCGAGAGGGCCGTAGCGATGGCGCGGCCGAAACCGCGGCTGGCCCCTGTTACCAGGGCGGTCGTGCCCTCCAGGTGCTGCGCTGACATGCCGATCTCCTCTTCGTGCTGGACTGTTCCTAAACGCTGGCGTTGTTGAGCGTCGCCGGTGCAGAACGCGCTGGCGGTGCGGGACACTGAGGGCGCTCACTGGATACAGATCCGCGCAGCGGGCCAGACTCATCGGCCGGCCGCGCGATGAATTACGCCGGCCACGCGGGTCTCTATGACTGAGGCCCGCAACTGCGTCCTAAGCACCGGGAGATGCTGATGTCGGAGCTGGCAACCGAGCCGAGAGTCAGTGACGAGTTCGTGCGCCACGCTGATCCGTACCGCCGGGAGCTGCTAGCGCATTGTTACCGGATGCTTGGCTCGATCCACGACGCCGAGGACCAGGTGCAGGAGACGCTGATCCGCGCCTGGCGCTCTTACGGCGACTTCGAGGGCCGCGCGTCGATGCGCACCTGGCTGCACCGGATCGCAACGAACAACTGCATTCGCGTGCTCGAGACCCGCGACAGGCGGCCGCTGCCATCCGGGCTCGGCGGGCCTGGCGACGATCCGGACGGCACGGTAATGGTGTCTCGGCCCGAGGTAGCGTGGCTCCAGCCACTGCCAGACGCTGCGGTGCTCGCTAGCGCGGATGATCCAGCCTCCGTCGTCGGATCGCGGGCCAGCATGCGGCTGGCGCTGATCGCCGCGCTGCAGCACCTGCCGCCGCGCCAGCGTGCCGTCCTGATCTTGCGAGACGTACTGGGCTGGCACGCGACGGAGGTGGCAGACCTGCTGGGGATCTCCACAGCCGCCGCGAACAGCGTGCTGCAGCGGGCCAGGGCGCAGCTAGCCCGGCTCGCCCCCGATGAGGATGACATTCGCGAGCCGGACGACCCCGACCTCCGCGGACTACTGGACCGTTACGCGGCGGCGTTCGAGACCGCCGACGTGGGTTCGCTGACCGAGCTATTGCTCGAGGACGCGACGATGGAGATGCCCCCGCAGCCGACCTGGTACGCGGGCAGGGAGATGATCGGCCGGTTCCTGGCCAGTCGCGTGCTCGTGCGCGCCGGAGATTTCCGGCTCGTTCCGGTCGCGGCCAATTTCCAGCCAGGGTTCGCTGCCTACTGGCGCACCGATGACGGACCGCACCGCGCACACGCCATCATGGTCCTCGGGATGCGAGACGGACGCGTAAGCCGGATTGTCTCGTTCAACGACGACACTCTGTTCCCCGCGTTCGGGCTGCCGCCGGTGTACCCGGGTACTGCTGGGTCGTCAGCCGCGGATGAGGCCTGACCTGCCGCCGCGACCCAACGCTAGCCCATGCTTGGATGATGCCTCGAAACGGGTTGTCGGCTGCCTTTGACGCCGACCGGTATGTCGAGCCAGGAGGTAGTCATGCGGTGGCTTAACGAGCCGGCCCGGTGGACGCTGGCAGATGGAACGCTCACGGTCACCGCGGATCCCGGCACGGACTTCTGGCGTACTACCCACTACGGGTACATCCGCGACACCGGGCACGTATACGGCCAGCAGATGGACAGTGACTTTGACCTGTCCATGGGTATTCAAGGTTTCTACGCCGAGCAGTACGACCAGGCTGGCGCGATGGTCAGAGTCGACGAGCGGTGCTGGCTGAAGACTGGCATCGAGTACGTCGACGGCAGGATCCGGCTGAGCACCGTGGTCACGCTCGATCACTCCAGCTGGGCAGCTGCCGAATTGCCCCCTGGGGCGAGCGAGCTGAGCCTGCTGCTGGCGCGCCGCCGCGACGCTGTCGAGGTCAGGTACCGCGTCGACGATGGCGCCGTTGACCTGGCGGCGCTGGTGTACATGCCGCCGGATAAGCCCGTGTTCGCCGGCGCGATGTGCGCGGCCCCCGAAGGCAACGGCTTTGAGGTCTCGTTCTACGACCTGACGATTACGCCGGTGGCCTCTTAGACTGCAACGCATGGACACCCGGAACGCGGCACAACGGTGGGCTGATGTCTGGCAGCGCGGCTGGCAGGACCATGACGAGGCCGCCATCAGCGCGCTGTATGCGGACGGCGCGTTCTGGCAGCAGCATCCGTTTCGCGATCCTGAACCCGGCTACCTGGAGCGCGTGTTCGCCGAGGAAGAATCGGCGCAATGCCAGTTCAGCACGCCCATCGTCGATGGGGACCAGGCCGCTGTGCACTGGACCGCGCAGACCAGGCTCGCTGACGGAGGCACCGAGGACCTGGCCGGGGTCTCGCTGTTGCGCTTTGACTCGGGCGGGCTCGTCGTCGAGCACCGTGATTTCTCGGTCTTCGGCTAGTACTTGGCGGCCGCGCCCGGCCGCATCGTTATCACGCCCGGCGATACCGGGGATTGCACTGGCGCTTGCTGCCGCCGCGTCAGTCCGTGACGGCTGCCGCCAGTCGCGTGCGCTCGGCTTCGGCGAACGGGATCGGTGTTCGGCTGACCGGATCCCAGCGAACGGTGACGACACGCGCCTCGGCCGCTACCTCGCTTGCCGCGGTGATGATCGTCTCGCGGGTTGTCAGGCTCGTCGTGCCGAGGCGCTCCACGGCTATCCGCACGGTCAGCCGCCGGTCCTCGTGCCGGACCTCGGCGCGCAGGTCGACTTCGAGCCGTACGACAACGTAGACCGGGTCGCTGCCGAGGACCTGGGCGTAAAAGGCGTCCCGGCCCTCTTCGAGGTAGGTCAGGAACACGGCGTGGTTGACGTGGCCCAGGGCGTCTGTGTCCCGCCACCTGACATCAACCGGATGCTCAAATATCGCAGCCACGAGCTCGCTCCGTTTGCCAACGTGTACGGATGGGTGACCAGGCCGTAGGCAAGTAGCACCGAACCTCTGCGCCGATCACCTCACTGACGCCGACACCTCGCGCGACATTGCCGCGACGAGCTCGCTGACGCGGTCCCTGAATCGCGCCTCCAAGGCTCCCAGTTGAGGATCCGCCGCCTGATCATCGCGTGCTGCCTGATTCCGCCGGACGACCAGAAGGGCATCAAGGTCACCGGAATCCTCAGTCTTGGTTCGAGACGGGCCCTTGCTGCTCCCGCTCGCCGAGTACTCAAACACCACCAAGTTGCTCGGGTCGCGATCGGAGTGCCTTCCCAAGAGCTGATCTACGCGCTGATGAGATAGCCCTAGAAGGGTTGCAGCCTCGCGGAGCGAGTAGCCCGCGGCGGTCAAGGCCAGGGCAGCTGCGGACGATCGCTCCTGCCAGAGATCCTGGGCTGCGTCTAGCCACGCCCGGGAGCCCTTGGCCTGGTTGATGAGTTCGCCTAGGTCACCGGGCAACATGAATTCAAAATCGACGTCGGAGTCTGATTCGTCGGCGTCCAGGATCGTAGCGATCAGATCCCGACTCATCGAGTCGATCCTGGTCAGTCTGCGGGCTTGGGTAATCGCATTAAGTGGAGCGCGATCAGCGTCGTCGCTGGCAGCGATAACTCGGGCAAGCCACCAGTCGTCTTCTTGCCAGACCCTTACTTGATAAGTTGGTTTCACTGATCCATCCATTGCTTTCCGAGGTAAGGCTCGAAAGTCGCCTCTATCTCTCTTGCCACGGCCGCGGAGAGATCACCGGGATGCTGAGGAATCGTCGTCCAGACAATCATGACTTGATCCTTATACAGCCCCACCATCTTGTGCGATCCCTTGCCCCGCCTTCGGCCACCTTTGCCTGGTACCTCCTTGACGGTCCAGCCGTCCACAAGCCTGCGTGCAGCTCTGCGCAGCATTCGCTGTGCCTGAGTTGCTGTTCTCGTTCCTTTGACCACGCGGACAGTCTAGTGTACTAGACACAATCGCGTCTAGTACACTAGACAGTAGGGCGGGGCTGGCCTAGCGGAAGTCGCGGCTGCGGGCGGCGGCGACAACGCGCAGCCGTTCCAGCCGGGTGGCCAGCAGGCTGACGGCGCCGTCCAGCCGTTCCACCCGGCCGTGCACGAGCAGCGCGTTCGCGTCCACGCCTATCTTGCGGAACCGCTGCCACACGTTCGGCGGGCAAATGATGTTCGCCATCCCGCTCTCGTCTTCCAGGCTGAGGAACACTACCCCCCGCGCGGTTCCCGGCTGCTGCCGGTGCGTAACCAGCCCGCCGACTATGACGTTCCGCCCGTTCCCGGCTGTAGTCAGCCCGGCGGCGGGCAGTACGCCCCGCTCCTCCAGCATTTCCCTGATGTGCTCGATCGGGTGAGTGCCGTAGGTGCCCGTCGCCCACAGGTCGGCGAATGTCTCCTCGGCTGCGGTCATCGGCGGCAACGGCGGCGCCGCCATGCCCAGCGTCGTTCCAGGTAGCTGACCGGGCCTGATCGTCGCAACGGCCCCGGCCGCCCAGAGTGCCGCGCGCCTGCTCAGGCCGAAGCAGTCGAACGCGCCGCCCATCGCCAGCGCCTCCAGCGCAGCGGCCGGCACCGCTGTCCGGCGGGCGAAGTCCTCCAGGTTCGCGTACGGCTGGCCGGCCACGATCTGCTCGGCCACCTGGGTCCCGAGGTTGCGAACCTCCGACAGCCCCAGCCTGATCACCGGCTGCCCCGGAGCCGGCACCCCGCCTGCGGGCACAGACTGGCTCGAAAAAACCACTCCGTTCCCTTCATCTTCTGGTTTCTCCAAGGTCGCCAGCACGCCGCTAGCGTTCACGTCCACGCCGCGCACTGCGACGCCATGCCTGCGCACATCGCTGATCAGGCTGGCTGGTGCGTAGAAGCCCATCGGCTGAGCACGCAGCAGGGCGGCGGTGAACGCGGCCGGGTAGTAGCACTTCAGCCACGCGCTGGCGTAGACCAGGTAGGCGAAGCTGATCGCGTGTGACTCGGGGAAACCGTAGCTAGAGAACGCCAGGATCTTGACGTAGATGTCCGCCGCCACCTCGGCAGGGATGTCCCGCTCGGCCATCCCGGCGAGCAGCCGCTCACGCAGTTCCTCGATCCGCTCCGGGGCGCGCTTAGAGCTCATCGCCTGGCGGAGCCGGTCGGCCTCGGTCGGGCTGAAGCCGGCGCAGTCGATGGCGATCTGCATCATCTGCTCCTGGAACAGCGGGACGCCGAGAGTTTTGCCGAGCGCGTTGCGCATGAGCTCGTGCGGCAGGTCCGGCTGCTCGTCGCCGTGCCGGCGGCGCATGTACGGGTGCACCGAGCCGCCCTGGATCGGGCCGGGGCGGATCAGCGCGACCTCGACCACCAGGTCGTAGAACTTCTCCGGCCGCAGCCGCGGCAGCGTCGCCATCTGCGCCCGCGACTCGACCTGGAACACGCCTACGGTGTCGGCCAGCTGCAGCATCGCGTAGACGCCGGGGTCCTCCTGCGGGATCGAGTGCAGGTCCCAGCGGACGCCATGCGCCTGCTCGACCAGGTCGAAGCAATCCCGCAGCGCGGTGAGCATGCCGAGGCCGAGCAGGTCGAACTTGACCAGGCCCGCGTAGGCGCAGTCATCTTTGTCCCACTGGAGCACGCTGCGGTTCGGCATCCGGGCCCACTCCACCGGGCAGACCTCACCTACCGGCCGGTTACAGATCACCATCCCGCCCGAGTGGATGCCCAGGTGCCGCGGCAGCCGCTGCATCCGCCCGGCCAGCTCGACCACCGCGTCGGGAACGCCGGCGTCCGGCGGGACCGGCTGGCCCGGCGCGTAGCTGCGGGGGCCGACCTGCTTGGACCATTGGTCCAGCTGCCCCGGCTCGTAGCCGAGTGCGCGGCCGGCGTCCCGCAGCGCCATCCGCGGCCGGTAACTGATTACGTTCGCGACCTGGGCGGCGTTCTGTCTGCCGTACTTGCCGTAGACGTACTGAATTACTTCCTCGCGGCGCTGGTGCTCGATGTCCAGGTCGATGTCTGGCGGCCCGTCCCGGCCCGCCGACAGGAACCGCTCGAACAGCAATCCGTGCCGCACCGGATCCACGCTGGTAATGCCGAGCGCGTAGCAGACAGCCGAGTTCGCCGCCGACCCGCGGCCCTGGCACAAGATGTGCTTCTCCTCGCAGAAGTGCACGATGTCGTGCACGATCAGGAAGTAACCGGGAAAGCCAAGCTGCGCTATGACGGCTAGCTCGCGGCGGATCTGCGCATAGGCACCAGGGATACGCTCGTCCCCCGGCGGGCCGTAGCGGGCTGGCGCCTTGCGCGCAACTAGCTCGCGCAGCCAGGTCTCTTCCGAATAACCGGGGGGAACGGGGAAGTCCGGCAACCGCGGCGCAATGACGTGGAAGTCGAACGTGCACTCGGCGGATAGCTCCACCGTCCGCTCGGCTGCGCTGGGATAGCGGCGCAGCCGGGCCGCCATCTCGGCACCGGACCGCAGATACGCACTGCCCGCCGCGGCCAGCCAGCCGTCCATCTCATCCAGGCTGAACCTGGCTCTGATCGCCGCCAGCGACTGTGCCAGCCGGGCGTCCTGCGGCGCGGCGTGGTGCACGTTCCCGGTCGCGACCACGTCCACGCCCGCCGCGACCGCCAGTGCCACTAGCGCGTCGTTGCGCTCGTCGTCGGCCGGCTGGTCACCGACTGTCAGCTCGACTTTGACGTTCTCCGCGCCGAACGTGGCAATCAGCTTGCTGAGCTCGCGAGCCGCCGCCTCGGGACCGTCGGCGGCGAGTGCAGCCGGGACCGCGCCCTTGCGGCAGCCGGTGAGGACCACCCAGTGGCCGTCGTGAGCATCCGCTAGCGCGGGCTCGTCGTAGCAGGGCAGGCCTTTCTCGCCGCCGGCCAGCTGCGCGGCGCTGATCACCCGGCACAGCCGCCGGTAACCTTCCGGATCACGGGCGAGCACGAGCAGGTGCCGCCCGGCCGGGTCGGGCACGCCAGCGCGTACGCTCCCGCCAGTCGGCCCGACCCCTCTGGCGCTCCCGCCAGCCTGCCTGCCCTTGGTCCGCCGGACAAGACCGAGGCTGAGCTCTGCCCCGAAGATCGTGCCGAGTTCCGTTCCGGTGGCCCGCAACCGCGCCGCAGCCTGGGCAAACTGCGGCACCCCGTACATGCCGTCGTGATCGGTGATTGCCAGCGCGGAAAGGCCCAGTCTCGCGGCCTCATTGACCAGCTCCGGCGGGCTCGAAGCGCCGTCCAGGAAGCTGTAAGAAGAATGGCAGTGCAGCTCGGCCCAGGGCAGGGCCGCTGTCCTGGGTCGGTCCGCGCCAGGTCGCCCCGCCCAGGGCTGGCCCGCCTCGGCCGTGGCCGCCTCAGTCCGGGCCGCGGCCGCCTCAGCCGCGGCCTCCTCGGTCAGGTCGGCAGCGCCTGGCAGCCGGGTAACCGGCCGCCGCGCCGGCGTGCCCCAGGACAAGCGCCGCTCGAACTCCCGCCACGGAACAGGCGGGTTATCCCAGCCCATGACCACATCCTCCGTAGTTCCGCCAGGTCCGTAGCTCCGGCAGCCCTGCAGTTCCGCCAGGTCCGCTAGTTCCGGCAGCCCTGCAGTTCCGGCAGCACTGCAGTTCCGGAAGCACTGCCATCCAGCTGACGTCGCTCTCTTCAGCCCCTCCCAAGCCGCTCAGCCTCTCTCGCTCAGCATAGCGATCGGCTATGACAATCTAGTCAGACGATCGAATACAAGTTCGCTGGCATTCTGTTCTTGCGTGCACCTCAACATCAGGTAGAAACTGTCACTAGCTGTGCTTTCAGCCGAAATACGGGGGATGTCAATATGTATATGGCCACGCCCGCACCATTCACGCGAACCTTGCTGACGGGCTTCATCGCGGGTTCGCTGATCTCACTCGCCGGCTGCGGCGGGACCAGCCCCAGCAACGCAGCTGGCGGCGCATCCGCCGGAACGGCGCCGAGCGCCACGCCCTCGCAGTCGCAGTCGAGTGCACCGCCATCAGGCAGTCAGCAGCCCGCGCAGGCGCCTCCAGCCGGTTACCGGTGGGTCGGCAGCTCCTCCCAGCGGTTCTGGCTGGCCGTGCCGCGGGACTGGGTCGCGCTGAACTTGGCCAACATCAGCATTACCGCCGCCATCCGGAAGGCATCGTTTAAGGGCGTGGCCAACAGCGCGCTCACCGCCGACTTCCAGACTCTCAAGCAACGGCATGCCTTGTTCGTCGCCGACCCCGCATCGGCGGTCAACTCGCCCCACCAGTTCGCCACCAACGCGAACGTTTTCTGTTCCCAGACGGCGATCCAGCCGGGGCCGGACTCGGCCAACGGGCTCGATGCGGCATTCAAGGCGGCGTACGTCAAGATCGGTGCGCACCTGGTCTGGCTGAAGAACACCACCGTCAGCGCCACAAAGCTGATCGTCACCTCGGAACTGACGGCCCAGACTTCCGGTGGCTACACGATCACCGAGATCCAGGTCGCGGATCTGACCAATCAAGGCAAGCTGTGCGAGCTGACCCTGTCGACCGACCAGCCGACCGCGTACATACACACCATGCGGAAGATCGGCACAACGCTTCAAGCCGGCTAGTTCGAGAGCTTGGAGCAGTCGCGCTCACGGCCGGCCACCCGGCGGCATCCCGCTGGTCGGCCAGCCCGGCGGCACGATCGTCACGCCCGGCCACCTGGCGCGAACCCGCTGCCTGGCCAGCCGTGCCATCGATAGAGCCGGGGTGACGCGCACCAGGTTCGATCGCCAGATCCCGCCCAGCAGGTCGGCCAGTCCGTGCGGAGCGCACATCTCAAGCTGGTCGCTGCCTGGCAGTTCCCGGACCGCGACGCAGGTCGCCGTCTCCGGCCAGGTCGCGACGGCGTCGTGCACGCTAGCGAACGGCAGCACTGGCGAGCCGCCGAAGTACTCGTGATACCAGGTGTGCACGGCTGCTTGGTTGGTGGCCTCCCAGGGCAGGTCGGTGAGGCCTGTCAGCGTTTCCTGCGCTGCCTGATCGCACATCCGGCTCAGGCAGGCCGGATCGAAGAACGCCACGTCAATATCCTTCACGTCGGCAGGATCAAACCCGCCGTGCCGCTGGCCCCAGACGACATCACGGATGACGCCAGCGCCGATCCAGGCATCCGGCAGCCCACTGGCTGCGACTGCCGACAGCGCCCGCGAGAGCCACGGTTCCCGGTGCAGTTGCGCGATCAGGATCGCGGCTGCTCCCGGCTCGACGCCAGGGCAGATGTGCAGGCTCTCGCTCATGACCGCCCTCCGCCATGCGCAATCTCGTCCTTGCCGCCTGACCGGGAGCCCATCCAGAAGGCGCGGAATACATTCGCCGAGCCTGGTTGGGCTACGGCCGCGGGTGCGGCGGCTTGCTCTCTGATGGGCGTAGAAAATCGGGTGATCTGCCCAGGCGGCGGCACTACCGTCGACGTCATGCAGACCATGGTGCAGGTAGGGGCCGACACAATCTGGGCCGAGGACTCCGGCTGGCCGGAATCACGCCCGGCGGGGCAGGCACTGGTGCTCTTGCACGAGGGTGTCGGCGACTCCCGGATGTGGGATCCGATCTGGCGGGAGCTCACTGCGGGCTACCGGACCATCCGTTATGACGTCCGCGGGTACGGCCGGTCGCCGGCCGCGACGCAGAAGTACACGCTGCTCGCCGACCTCGCCGCTGTGCTAGACCATTTCGGCGTCGCCGCCGCGCACTTCGCCGGGTGCAGCATGGGTGGCGGCACCGCGCTTGAGCTCGCTGCTGCGGAGCCCAGCCGGGTTCAGTCACTGGTCTTGCTGTGCCCGGGTATTAGCGGCTATCCATATCCGGACGACCCCGAGCTCGAGGCGCAGTTCAACGCACTGGAGGCAGCCGGGGACAATGACGGCATCGTGCGGCTCGCCGAGGGGGTGTGGGCTGCGGCCGGCAGCGATCCGTTCATCACCGAATTGATGCGCTCAGGCGTGCACGGCTGGACGAGCGACATGCAGTGGCAGGAGGAGGGCGAGCCGGTCTGGGACCGGCTCGGCGACATCCGCGTTCCAACGGTGATCATGGTCGGCGACAAGGACAACCCGGCGCTCATCGCCAGCAACGAGGAGGCTGTCATCCGGATCCCCGGCTGTGAGCTGATCCGGATGCCCGGCGTGGATCACTACCCCACGGTGCGAGTACCGAGGCTGGTGCTCGAAGCGATCGGGTCCCACTGCCGCTAAGCCGCCATTGGCCGCCAGAGCCGGACGTCGGGGCGGAGTGCGCCGGGGCTACTGCGCAGGTTTCAGTAACGCCGACACCAGCATCGCGGCCGGCAAAGTTACCGGGACCAGCAGCATGTCGCGCCAGGCTCGATCCGCCTGGCGTGGGCCCGGACCAGCGACGGGCATCGCCTCGTCAGTGGTCAAGTCCCCCCGACGGTGCCGCTCCTCCGGCCGGCATCGCCGGACCGGCGGACAGCGGCGGGATGGCGTTCGCGCGAACCACTTCGGAGTAGAAGTGCGCGCTTGACTTAGGTAGGCGGCGCTGGGTTTCGTAGTCGACGTACACAATCCCGAACCTCTTCTGGTAGCCCCAGCCCCACTCAAAGTTATCGAGCAGGGACCAGACGTAGTACCCGGCCAGGTTGACGCCGGCCCGGATCGCGCGAGCCGCGGCCTCGAGATGCTTATGCAGGTAGCTGATCCGCTCAAGGTCGTTCACGGCGCCGTGCGGATTCACGTAGTCCTCGGCGGCGCACCCGTTCTCGGTGATGTACAGCGGCATTCCTGGCGCTTCCTTCGACAGCCGCACCAGCAGGTCGTAGAGCCCGTCCGGGTCGACGATCCAGCCCATCGCCGTTCGCTCCAGCTCGGCCGGCCGGTACTCAACCACGCCAGGCACGCCACTGCCAGCTAGCTCCTCGTGCCGCCGCAGGTCGTCCGGATCGCCCGCCCGCAGGTACACCGGCGCGTAGTAGTTGACGCCGAGGAAATCGATTGGCTGGCCGATGGTCTCCATATCGGCGTCGGCAAGCACGGATGCCTGCGGTAGCACCAGCGACCGGGCGTGGGCCGGATACCGGCCATGCAGCACCGGCTCGAGGAACAGGCCGTTGAGCTCGGCGTCGGTGATCGCGCGTGCCTGCTCGACGGCGTCCGGCTGGACGCCGGCCGGCACCCGGACCGGATGGAGGTCGAGCGTGATGCCAACTGGAATGGCCGGGTGCTCGCTGCGGAGTGCCTGGACAGCCAGCCCGTGCCCGAGCAACAGGTAGTGCGTGGCGGCCGCTGCGGCGGCGTCGTCCCGCAGGCCCGGCGCATGCACGCCGTCGCGATAACCGTGGCTGGCGACGACTTGCGGCTCGTTGAGCGTGATCCAGCGGGTCACCCGGTCGCCGAGCTGCTGGGCCACGATCGCGGCGTACTCAGCGAAGCGCTCAGCGGTGCCACGCACGGCCCAGCCGCCGGCGTCCTGGAGTTCTTGCGGCAGGTCCCAGTGATACAGCGTGACCGCAGAACTGATGCCCCTGCCGCCAAGCTCGTCCAGTAGCGCCCGGTAGTAGTCGAGGCCCTTCTGGTTCGCTGGTCCGCGCCCGCCGGGCTGGACGCGCGGCCACGAGATCGAGAACCGGTAGTCGGTCAGCCCGAAGGACGCCATCAGCGCGACGTCCTCCCGGTAGCGGTGGTAGGCGTCGCAGGCAACATCGCCAGTATCGCCGCCGCGCACCTTACCGGGCTGGCGGCTGAAGGTATCCCAGATGGACATCCCTCGCCCGTCCGCCGTTGCCGCGCCCTCGATCTGGTAGGCGGCGGTTGCTGCGCCCCAGATGAAGCCCTGCGGGAAGGAAAGGGCACCGTTAGAACTGGTCCCCGCTGCGGTCATCTGGCACTCCTTCTGTTACCGGAACGTTGCGTGCGCATCAATTCCGAGCTCTTGACGCCCTCAGAGGCGAGTCCTAGTGTAAGCGCTTAGATACTTCAATGTAAGCGCTTAGATCATCCGATCTAGCCTCTTTTAACCCGGCCAATTGGGGGCAGCCCATGGCGCGAGACCAAGCCGACGGGAGCCCGGTCACGCTGTACGACGTGGCGCGGCTGGCCGGCGTCTCGACCGCCACGGTGTCCAGGGTCGTGCATGGTCTCGACCGGGTGCGCGACACCACCAGGAGCCGCGTTCTCGAGGTCATCGAGCAGCTCGGCTATGTTCCGGACGGTGCGGCCCAGAGTTTGTCACGCCGCCGCAAGAACGTCATCGGCCTGGTGTGTGTCGAGCGCCTCGCGCCACAGCAGTACGACATCGAGAGCATGAGCCTGCTGTTCTACGACGAGATCCTGCGCGGCGTCGAAGCGCGCATCCGCGACTACAACTGGTCGCTGATGATTACCTACCTGCGCGAGGAAAATGAAGTTGACCTGCCGCGGCTGCAGTCATTGTCCGGCAAGGTCGACGGCCTGCTGATCGGCGAGGGCATCGTGCCGTCGCCAGAGCTTGCTCGCCTCGCCGAACGGCTGCCGGTGGTCGTGGTGGCCGGCGATCCGGCAGAGCGGGCCGTCGACGTCGTAACAGCAGACAACCGCTCGGGCTCGGTGGCGCTCGTTACCCACCTGGTGGTGGATCACGGGAGGCGCAGGCTCTTCCACGTGGATGGCCCGCCCACCGCGCCGGACGCTAAGGAGCGCAGGCTGGCGCTCACCCAGGTCGTCGAGGCTCATCCAGGCGCGGTGCTCGTCGGCTCGCACTGCGGGACCTTCAGCGTGCAGAGCGGGGTGGAGGCCGGCGCGAAGGTACTGGCCAGCCCGGAGCTGCCGGACGCAGTGGTGTGCGCGAACGACCAGATGGCGATCGGCGTGCTCCAGGCGCTCGGTCGAGGCGGGGTGCGCGTGCCTGCGGACATGAGCGTGACCGGGTTCGACGACATATTTCCTGGCAGCCTGTTCGAGCCCTCGCTGACCACGGTTCACCAGCCGATGCGCCTGCTCGGGGAGCGGGCCTGCGCCCGCCTCCTCGATCGCATCGCCAGCCCTGGCCTGCCGCCGCAGGTTGAGCTGCTGCCGACCGACCTGGTGCTGCGCCGCAGTTGCGGCTGCCCGCCCGGCACGGCGGCGCGCACGCTCATCGCACCGGACGCGGCCGTCCTCTATCCGACCCCCTCACCGAGCTAGGAGCTGGGCGATGCCCTTTATTCTCCGTCGCCTGGGCTTCTATCTCGTCGCTGCCTGGGTGGCGCTGACAGTCAATTTCTTCCTGCCGCGGGCGATGCCAGGCAACGCGGTCGAGGCGATCATGTCCAAGTTCCCCAGCCTGACACCCGCGACCTACCACGCGCTCGAGGCGATGCTCGGCGTTGGCCACCCCGGCTCGCTCTTCCATCAGTACGTGACTTACCTCGACGACATCGTGCACTTCAACTTCGGCACGTCTGTGTCCCAGTACCCGGCGTCGGTGACCACCCTGCTCGGCCAGACGATCCCGTGGACGCTGACGCTGGTCGGCACCGCGACCGTGATCGCGTTCTTCCTGGGCACGTTCCTCGGCATAATCGCCGGCTGGCGGAGCGGTGGCTGGCTCGACCGGCTGCTACCGGGGCTGATGTTCGTCCAGGCCATCCCGTACTTCTTCCTCGCGCTCGTGCTGGTGTGGCTGCTCGCAGTAAAGGTGTGGCACGTGTTCCCTATCGGCTCGGGCTACGCGGGCGGGCTAGTCCCCGGCTGGCACTGGGACTTCATCAGCAGCGCGATCTTCCACTCGCTGCTGCCGGCCTTCACCATCGTTATCACCTCGGTGGCCGGCTGGATGCTGCAGATGCGGAACGTCATGATCACCACGATCGGCGAAGACTATGTGCTCGCCGCGCAGGCCAAGGGCCTGCCGAACCGGCGCGTCATCTTCAACTACGCGGCCCGTAACGCGTTGCTACCGCAGCTACAGGGATTCGGCATCGCGCTCGGCTACGTCGTCTCCGGTGCCATCATCATGGAGATCGTCTTTTCCTATCCGGGCATCGGGCTGCTACTGCTGAGTGCCGTCCAGTCCAACGACTACCCGCTGATGCAGGCGATTTTCCTGGTGATCACTTTCGCCGTCCTGGTCGCGAACTTGATCGTCGACTTCGTCATCGTCGCCGTCGATCCGAGAGTCCGAACGAGAGGGGCAGCCTGATGACCGTCGCTCCTCCACGGATCATTGATCCGACGGCGCTGGCAATCCCGGTCCGCCAGCTCGGCCGGTGGCGGCGCCTGCCACTGAAGGCGAAGGCAGGCGCGGTCCTGCTCGGCCTGTTCGTGGTGGCCGCCATTATCGGGCCGCTGGTGGCGCCGTATAACCCCAGCTACGAAAGTCCCAATCCGGCATTGTCGCTGACCGCGCCGAGCGTCGCGCACCTGCTCGGCACCACGCAGGCCGGCGAGGACGTGCTGTCGCAGCTGCTGACCGGCATCCGGCTGACACTGGAGCTAGGCGTCCTGGTGGGCGTGATCGCCACCGCCTTGTCCGTGCTCGTCGGGGTCACCGCCGCCTACCTCGGCGGCATCTGGGACGATCTCCTGTCGCTGATAACCAATGTCTTCCTGGTCATCCCCGCGCTGCCATTGCTGATCATCTTGCTCGGCTACCTGCCGCGTACCGGGCAGACGGCGACCATCCTGGTGCTCGCCGGGCTCGGCTGGCCCTGGGGCGCGCGAGTGATCCGCGCCCAGACGCTCTCTATCCGCGGCCGTGACTTCATCGCAGCGGCGCACGAAACCGGCGAGAGCGGCTGGCGCATCATCGCGTTCGAGATCGTGCCGAACGAGGTCAGCCTCATCGCCGCCAACTTCGTCAACACGGTGCTCTACGCAATTGGCGCGTCGGTGGCGCTGGCGTTCATCGGCGTGACCGATACGTCGACGTGGAGTCTCGGCACGATCCTGTACTGGTCCGAGAGCCAGCAAGCACTGTCGCTGGGTGCCTGGTGGTGGTTCGTGCCGCCGGGCGTCCTGGTGGCCCTCATGGGCACTTCACTCGTGCTGCTGAACAGCGGCATCGACGAACTCGGCAATCCGCGGCTGCGCGACGCGAACCAGCGCGCCAAGGTAAATGGCCGCCGAATCCAGCCCACCGCGCCAACCCCGGTGCTGCACGCTGCCCCCTCGGCCGCTCGGCCGGGCCCGGTGGCCGCCTTCATGCGCTCGTTCTCCCGGACCGCTTATCTCTCCGATCGAGCGCAGCGGGCCAGCGCACCCCAGCCGAGTGAGGGCCAGCAATGACGACTGACCTAGGCAGCTACGTTCCGGTTCCGGCAGAACCACCCGGCCGACGGAGGTCTTCAGGCCAGCCTGTGCTGTCGATTCGCGATCTTTCGGTTGTCTACCGCACGGAGGCCGGCGATGTGCGCGCGGTGGATCGAGTGAGCCTGGACCTGTACGCAGGCGAGGTCGTGGGCCTGGTGGGTGAGAGCGGCTCCGGCAAGTCGACGCTGGCCTACGGGGCAACCCGGCTGCTACGCGCGCCTGCCCTGATCACCAGCGGCAACGTGCACTATCACGGCCAGCGGATGGACGTGCCGATCGACGTGCTGCAGCTCACCGCGGACCAGCTGACGCAGCTGCTGCGCTGGCGAGAGATCGCCGTCGTGTTCCAGAGCGCGATGAACGCGCTGAACCCGGTGCTCAGCATCCACGACCAGCTCACCGACGTGATCCGAGCGCACCTGCCGCTGTCCCGCCGGGCGGCCACCGCTAAGGCGGCCGGCCTGCTGGATATGGTCGGTATCCCCCGCACGCGGCTGCGCAGCTACCCGCACGAGCTGTCCGGCGGCATGCGGCAGCGGGTGATGATCGCGATGGCGCTGGCCACCGATCCTGAAGTCGTCATCATGGACGAGCCGACGACCGCGCTCGACGTGGTCGTGCAGCGCGAGATCCTGGGCCAGATCCTGGACCTGAAGGACCGCCTGGGCTTCGCGGTCCTGTTCATCACCCATGACTTGTCGCTGCTCATCGAACTGGCCGACCGGATCGCGGTGATGTACGCGGGCCAGCTCATGGAGATCGGAACGGCGCGCGAGATCCACCATGGTCCTGCGCATCCGTACACCAAGCGGCTGCTGCGGTCCTTCCCGTCGCTGCGCGGACCGCGGCGGGAGCTGACCGGCATCCCCGGCACCCCGCCGGATCTGCTGGACCCGCCACCTGGCTGTCCGTTCCTGCCGCGGTGTACCGAGGGCACCGATGCCTGCACGAAGATCGAGGTCCGGCTCGCCACGGTCCGCTCGTCTCCGGATCCCAGCCACGTGACCGCGTGCCCGTTCGTGCTGCCGGACCCGCCCCGCACGGGCGCTACTAATGACGGCGCCGCCCGGGACGGGGCCATCCGGACCGCCGTCGTCGCAGGCGGCGCCGCTCGGACCGCGGTCGTCGGATCCGGTCGGCCGAACGTGGTGGCCGCCTCCGGTCAGCCGAACGTGGTGGCCGCCACCGGTCAGCCGAGCACCGAGGAGCTGCAGCCGTGAGCAGCCAGGCAACGGGTAACCAGCAGCCGATTGCGGGGGCACCGGCTCAGCTCAGCCCGGCCGGACTGGAGTCGGTGGCCGCGGCACGGGGCGCCCTGACGTTGGCGGCGGAGGGACTGGGCAAGGACTTCCGGCTCGGCCGCGGCCACGTCCTGCATGCCGTCAGGGATGTATCCCTCGGGCTGTACCGCAGCGCGGTCGTGGCGCTGGTCGGCGAGAGCGGTTCCGGCAAGTCGACAGTCGCCCGGCTGCTAGCCGGGCAAGAACATCCGACAACGGGCACGATCCGGCTCGACGACCAGCTCGTCGACCTGTCCGGCCGCCGCGCCTTCCGGCGCTACAAGAGCGAGGTCCAGCTCGTCTTCCAGGATCCGTTCGCCTCGCTGAACCCGGCGCACACCGTGCGCTATCACATCGAGCGCCCGCTGCGGCTGCACCGCCGACTGACCGGGCACGAGGTGCAGCAGCAAGCCAGCGTGCTGATGGAGCAAGTACGCCTCAGTCCGGCCGACAAGTACCTGACGAAATACCCGCACGAGCTGTCCGGCGGACAGCGCCAGCGCGTCGCCTTCGCCCGGGCGCTGGCCGCCGACCCGCGGGTGCTGCTCGCCGACGAACCGGTTTCCATGCTCGACGTGTCGATCCGGCTGGAGATGCTTGCCCTGCTCGACGACCTGCGCACGCGCTTCGAGCTGGCGATGTTGTACATCACCCACGACATCGCGTCAGCCCGGTACTTCGCCGACGAAGTGCTGGTCATGTACGCCGGGCAGATCGTCGAGCGGGGCCCGGCCGAGGACGTGACTCAGCAGCCCGGGCATCCCTACACGCAGCTGCTGGTCAGCTCCGCGCCCGATCCCGACAACCTCGGCGGCGCTCTGCGCGACGGCGCCGGGCGAGGCCAACAAGGCGGGAACGGCATCGCCAGCGGCGGTCCGCCAGGCGAGGGCGCTTGCTCCTTCAGCGACAGGTGCCCCTTCGCGGCCGACAGGTGCCGCACGGAGGTACCGCCGCTGATCCAGATCTCGTCGTCCAGGGCTGCCGCGTGCTGGCGGCTGGACGTCGCAGCTCCTTCCGTCTATGCCGGACGCGAAGGGGGTGGGAACATTACGAGCTAGCTCTGACGAACCCACATCAGGCGGGATATTAGGCATCGGTACAAGAAAGGTAGCAATGAGCATTAATCATCAGAGCTCCAGAGGATTCATCGCCATCGCGGCGGCGGCCCTGCTCGCGGCCGGGCTCGCCGCATGCTCGTCGACTAAGGCCCCCTCGACGAGCTCGTCGAAGCCGACGACCGCGACCACGCTGGTCATGGAGAGCTCTCCGGAGACCACGATCACTGACAACTTCAACCCGTTTGTATCGACCGCCGCGCCGCAGGGCATGGGCGCGACCGGCCTGATCTACGAACCTCTGCTTCAGTTCGACCTCGCGCAGCCGCCGAAGTACTACGCATGGCTGGCGACGAGTTACACCTGGGGCAGCGGCGGCAAGTCGATCACCTTCGCGATCCGGCAGGGCGTGAAGTGGAATAACGGCAAGCCGATGACACCGGCCGACGTCGTCTTCACCTACAACCTGGTGAAGAAGAACGCGGCGATAAACCTGGCCGGGCTGCCGATCACCGGCGTGACCTCGTCCGGCAACAACGTCACGATTAGCTTCAGCTCGCCAGAGTACCTGGACCTGCAGGAGATCGCCGGAGTGCCCATCCTGCCGCAGTCAGTCTGGGGCGCCGTGAGCAACCCGACCACATTCACCGACCCCAAGCCTGTTGGCACCGGCCCGTACGTGCTGAAGACCTTCACCCCGCAGGGCTTCACGCTGACGAAGAACCCGTCGTACTGGCAGGCCTCGATGGTAAGCGTCCCGAACGTCTACTTCCCGGTTTACACCTCCAACACCGGCGCGCTGAATGCCCTGTACTCCGGGGCGATCGACTGGACCGGTAACTTCATCCCCGGCCTGCAGAAGGAGTTCGTGTCCACCTCACCCGCCTATCACCACTTCTGGGAGGCGCCGGGCAGTACCAACGCCCTGATGCCGAACCTGAGCAAGTGGCCGACCAACCAGCTGCCAGTCCGGCAGGCCATCAGCCTGGCGGTCAACCGCAGCCTGCTCGCCTCCGAGGGCGAGGCCGGCCTGGAGAACCCGGTCACCAACACCAGCGGCATCACCCTGCCGACCTTCCAGGCTTGGGCAGGCCCGGCAGCATCGGACACTGTCTCGGCAACCGGAAGTGCGGCCGCGGCAGAGCAAGTGCTGACCAAGGCCGGCTACAAGAAGGACTCAAGCGGCTTTTTCGCCAAGGGCGGCAAGGAAGTCGTCGTTACCCTCATAGCCCCGTCCGCGTACACCGACTACGCCGCGGTCGGCACCATGGTCGCGACCGAACTCAAGGCAGCCGGCATTAACGCCAGCTTCCAGGGCATCAGCGTGAACGCCTGGAACGGCGATATGGCTGACGGAGACTTCTCGCTGGCCGAGCACTGGTCGAACAACGGCCTGACGCCGTTCAACCTGTATGACAACTGGCTGAACAGCGCACTGGACAACGGCAAGTCCAACACTGGCGACTACGAGGGCCTGAAGAATTCGGCGATGGACGCCGATCTGGCCAAGCTGGGCGGTACCTCGTCGGTGGCGCAGCAGACTGCTGACCTGGCCCCGATCGAGACCTATGTCGCGCAGAACCTGCCGGTGATCCCGATCACGACCGCGTCTGAGTGGTTCGAGTACAACTCTCAGCGTTTCGTCGGGTGGCCAACCCAGGCCGATCCGTACGAGACCGGGCAGCCGACGGGCACCAACACCGGTGCCGGTGCCGGCACCGACGAGGTGGTCATCCTGCACCTCAAGGCGCGGTAAGGCGGCTTAGTCCACAACAAGATCAAGCGGCCTGTCTCCGGGGAACCGGAGGCGGGCCGTTTGGTTAGTCGTAACTCGCCTCGATCAGCCAGCGTCCATCCTGCACAACTGCCAGCCACGCGTTCCCGTCCTCGGTGACGAGCTGGAACCTGGCCTGCCTGCGGGCGCGCGGCGGATCCCACCAGCGCTCGGTCACCGGCCACGGCCCGGCCCAGCAGGAAACGGCACGTGCGGACCCGCCGGCGGCCGTTAGCCAGGCGGGTGTACCGGACAGCTCCGCGCGACCGGTCACCGCTACCGTCTGCCCCTTGCTGTCGGTGACTCCGGCCGAAAGCGGCACCGGGTAGACGGTGGCTGGCGCTGGCGTAGGGATCTGCCCTGGCCAGGGCCGGTCCGCAGGCCGCCGCGGCTGTCCGGCGTCACCGAACGGCACAAAGAGCACCTGCTCGGCCGGGATGCGGCCGCCGGCCAGCACCGGACGGGTCACCGCCTCGTGCCCGAGCATCGCCTGCACCCGGATCGCGGCGCGCGCTACCCGGTCACTGAGCACCGAGTCGCCCCACAGGGCCAGTTGCCGCCCGGTGGCGCGAACTAGCTGATCAGGGATCAGCCGCAGCAGGGTGATCCCTGAGTCCGGCCCGTGATCCGTGTCCGCTGGGCGAGCCGCGCCAGCCGTACCGCGCCAGCCCTCGAGCTGCCAGCGAACTCGCTCGGCCACGGCCAATGCCGACAGCAGCCCGTCGTGCCGCCATAGCCGGCTGAACTCCTGCCCGTCCGTACAGCGGACCAGCACCTGCACGCGCACGCAGGCGTAACCGCCAGCCGCGAGCCGCTCATGCATCTGGTCAGCGAGCGCCTTCGCCACAAAGATAACCGGCTCTGCCTGCCAGGCAGGCGGGTCGAACTCCGATTCCGCGGACAGGTCGGCTGCGGGCGGCCGCGGGATCAGCGGGCGCGGGTCGAGTCCGCGGGCCAGCCGGCAGGCGAGCATGCCCTGCGGGCCGAACCTGCTCGCTGCCTCGGCCGGTGGCAGCGCGGCCAGCTGACCCAGCGTCTCGATGCCCAGCCTGGGCAGCAGCTCGCACAGCTCGGGCATGCCCAGCGCGCCGACCGGGACCCCGGCCAGGAACTCACGCAACTCCCCTGGCGGCACCAGCAGCCCGCTCGGCCCGGCTCGTGCCGCAAGTCCCGCGGCGAACAGGCCGTCGGCAATCCCGACCTGGCAGCCGATACCACTGCGGCGGATTGCCTCGGCGAGTTTCCTGGCCAGCTCGGCTTCCCCGCCGAAGTAACGCGCCGGGCTGCGGGTGGCGATAGCGCAGACGCCCGGCCGCAGTATCTCAACCTGAGGGCAGAATTCCTCGACGATGGCGACGACCGGTTCAAAGGCGCGCAACGCGTCCGGCGTGCTCCCCAGGACGTCCGGCGTACCCCCCGGGACGTCCGGCGCACTCCCCGGCCCGAGCAAGTCCGGGCAGCGCAGCACGAGCACCCGCCGCGGCGAGCCCGGGCCCGTCATCCGCTTTGCACCAGCTGCCCGACACCGATGTCCGCCGGGCCGATGCCCGCCGTGCCGGGCACGCCAACGGCTGCCGTGACCGCGCCATCCGGGCCCGGCAGCCACAGCCAGGCCGAACGCGGCAGCTCGCCCGCTCCTCGCCCGGACGCGACCACCCGTGCCTTGCGCGCGCGCAGCCGGCCGTACCCAGCTCCGATCCCGGTCCACTCGCTGTCGGCCAGCAGCAGCCTGGACTGCGCACCCGGCCAGTCACCCGCGACCACGAGAACGCTCCCGTACCGGCGTGCCGCCGCTTCCAGCTTGCGGCGCAGCTGAGCCGAGGGCTGCTCGGGCGGGCACAACAGCACGATGTCGAACCCGTCCAGCAGCGACGCGACTACCTGAGGCCAGCCTGCCCCGGGCTCGGGAATCAGCAGCAGCCGCTCTGATTCCAGGCCAGCCCCGGCCGCCGCCCGGACACCCACGGCTGGCACCCCGACCACAGCGCACCATGCCCCGTCGGCAACAGCCCCGGCCGCCAGCGCCAGGGTCAGCAGCCCCCAATCCCCCGATGTCACCACCGACCCGCGCTGGAGCCCGCCGCCGGGCAGCAGCCCTCGCAGCGCCGGAAGAACCGGCAGCATCCCCTCGCCGGCCAGCACGTCGTCCCGGTGGCGCACCGGGGATAGCGAGATGACCTGCGCTATCCCCGCTCCCATTACACCACTATCGAACAGGTATTCGACTCCTGTCAAGCGCGTGCCGGGCTTGACAGTGGCACCGCCGCCGCCTGCCAGTCGCTCCAGGGCACCACGACTCAAAACTGACGACGGCAGGTGAAGCCGCGAGACGCATAACTGATTCGAAGCAGGAACGGAGTCCTGGCAAGCTGGCTGCGTGTCACAAGCTCGCGAACCCCAGCTACTCCAATCGCTGCCAGCGCCGGTCCGGACCGCTGCCGCCACGCTGCGCGACGAGGTTCGCATAGCCTTTGGCACCAGCCTGCACGCCCTGTACCTGTACGGCGCGGTGATCTTCCCCGAGTCCGAGGGGACCGGTGACCTGGATTACCACGCAATCCTGACCGGGCCGCCGGATCACGGTCAGCGGGCAGCCTACGCTGCGGCCTGTACCCGGCTGGCTGGCCAGCCCGGCTGCGACGACCTGGACGGCTGGGTCATCGAGCTGGCCCAGGCACGCGGCAGCGTCCCTCCGGTGCACTTGATCCGGGCCGGCTTGCGCGACGACGCCTGGGCCCTGCATCGCGCGCACTGGCTGGCCGGGAAATGCGTGGTGCTCGATGGCCCGCCGCCAGCGACTATCGTTGCCGAGCCTGATCACGCCGAACTGCATCAGGGCCTCGCGGCAGAGTTCAGGTTCGCCCAGGCTGACCAGCACGACGCATTCGCCGTGCTCAACTGCTGCCGGATCCTGCGCAGCCTGGCCGAGCACGATGTGGTGCAGTCCAAGTTCGGCTCCGGCTGGTGGGCCCTCGACTGCCTCCCGGCTGAGCACGCGGGCGCGATCACGGCGGCGATGAACTCCTACCGCGGCCGTGCGACAGCCGACGACGCGGCCGTGCTCGCAGCCGGGCGGCGGGTAATCGAGGACATGACAGGAGCGGCTCTGCGCTGACCGGCGCGGCTCTGCGCTGACCGGCCCGGCTCTGCGCTGACCGGCGCGGTGTCGCCCGCGCGGCGGCGTGCCAGGCGCCGCCGCCTGGCCTGGCAGCGGCACGGCGGCGCTTACCGCCAACCACCGCCCGCCGTCAGCTCCTTGCCGCAGTCAGGATAATCGTGGCCCGGGTGGCAGCCGTCCGCACTCGCGGGACCGGATCATCACGAAGGCCGAGGACAGCATCGAACGCTGCGCCGATCCGGTGCCTGGCGACGACCTTCGCGGCCATCTCGCGCACCCGCCAGTGCTCGTCTGCGAGTGCCTCGGTCACCGCCTCGTCGGCCTGACTGTCGTAACAATGCAGCAGCCCCCTGGCGCCCCAAACCCGGCGCCAGTACTGATTGGCCTGTCGCGGTCCGTCGTCCAGGACGAGCTGGCTCATCGGCCCGCCCAGGGCGATCACGAGATCATCGTCGACGTCCTGCCGTCGCAGCAGCGCGACGCAGCCGGCCACAACCTGTCCGCGGCCGCGACGCGCGCACTCTTTGTCGATGCTCTGCCGGGGCGTGAGTTCCCAGCCTGATGTGGCCGGCACCGGTTCAGGCTCGCACATCGTCAGCGCCGGGGGCAGGGTTGCCGGGCGCTAACCGCCCGCATATCGCGTATATGCAGGCCAATACGATGTGACGACGGCCTGGGCCCAGGCAGTAAATGACCGCCGCCGGCCCGTCGCGGGCCGCCGAAGGCACAAGCAAAGGACGCAAGCCATGTCCGACCGGCCGGGATCAGCCAGCCAGCCCCAGCGCGCGCCGGCACCACCGAGCCGCCGGGCGCGCAGCTACCAGACCGCCGCCGCCATCCTGGCCGAGCGCGACCCGGTGCTGCGCCGCCTCGTTGCCGAAACCGGTCCCGCCAGGGTGCGCCCGCCGCAGGAAACCCATATCGCGGCCCTAGTCCGAGCGATCGTCTACCAGCAACTAGCTGGCGCCGCTGCCGCCGCCATCCACGGGCGGCTGATCGCCGCGCTCGGCGGTGAGGTCACCGCGGAACGGCTGCTCTCGCTGTCGGCCGAGACACTCCGCTCGGCCGGGCTGTCCAGAAACAAGACGGCGTCATTGCTGGATCTTGCCACAAAAGTGCTCGACGGCACGGTCGTGCTCGACCCAAAGGGCTTGCGGGCCGAGAGTGACGATGAGTTGGTCGCCCGGCTCTCCACGGTACGCGGAGTCGGGAAATGGACCGCGGAGATGTTTCTTATGTTCCAGCTCCGCCGCCTGGACGTGTGGCCGACCGGCGATCTCGGCGTGCGGAAGGGGTTCGGGCTGGCGTGGGGAATGCCGATTCCGACGGCGAAGGAACTCCAGCCGCTCGGCGACCCGTTCCGGCCGTACCGCTCAGTTGCCGCCTGGTACTGCTGGCGGGCCGCGGAACTTTACGGGCGCGCGGCTGACAGCGCGCTCACTCGCTGACTGCCGGCGTTTCGCGGACCACGGTGGCCGAGTCCTTATCCCGGCGCAGCCCCTCAAAGCGCGGATGGCGCAGCTGCCCGGCGCTCGTCCACTCGCTGAAGGCGACCTGACCAACGAGTTTTGGCTCTACCCAGTGCACGGCCGTGCGCGGCAGGTTGCCCCGGTCAAACGGAGGCTGCGGACGCTCCAGGGCAGACAGCGTGGCGGCCAGGCTCGCCAGTGCAGCGTCGTCGAAGCCAGTACCGACCTTTCCGGCATATGCCAGCTTGCCATCGCGATCGTAATAGCCGATCAGCAGCGCGCCGAAGCCAGTCCGTGAGCCTTTGGGGTCGGTATAACCGCCGATGACGAACTCCTGGTTGTTCTGGCACTTGAACTTGAGCCAGTCGCGCGACCGGCCAGAGCGGTACGGAGCTTCCCCGCGTTTGACCACAAGGCCTTCCCAGCCAGCCGCACAGGCCTGGGCGTAGTAGGCCTCGCCGTTCTGCGTGCGGTGCGCGGCGTACCGGAGCGCCCCGTCGAACGACAGCAGCCGGCGCAGGACTTGCTTGCGCTGGCGGAGCGGCAGCTGCCGGACATCCCGTCCGTCCGCCCACAGCACATCGAACAGGTAATAGAAGACGGGCACCGCCGCGCGCAGCTCCTCGCCGGGGTTGCGCACCCCGAGCCGCTGCTGCAGCAGGCTGAAGCTGGTGGCTGCGCCATCGAACGCAACGACCTCCCCGTCCACGATGAAGTCCGCGCAGTCCTGCGCCTGTAGCGCTGCCGCCAGTTCCGGGTAAGTGCTGTTGACTTGCTTCTGGTTACGGGTCATGAGTCGCAGGCGATCGCCGGTCCGGTAGGCGAGGCAGCGTTCCCCGTCAAATTTGCGCTCGTACAGCCAGGCCGGATCGCTGAACCTGTCTTGCGTGAGCGTCGCCAGCTCGGGTTCCACCCAGGCCGGCTGGCCCGAGGCAGAGTCCGGTGCGTCCAGTTGGCTCATGTGTACCGAGAGTACCGATGCTGGCCGCGACTGTAGGGCGCGGCCGGCTGAGTGCGACCTCAGCGACTGGCGGCGTAGCTGGCCGCGATCGTGCGCAGCTGCTGGTGCACTGTCTCAAAAGGTGCCAGGGTGCGCTGTGCCCGGGCGAGCACGACTGCGCCCTCGCTTGCGGCGATCAGCAGCGTGGCGAATGCCTCCGCATCCTGGCCCGCCAGTCCCGCGGACCGAAATAGGTCGGCCAGCCGCAGCTGCCACGACCTGAACGCATCGCCGGCCCGACTGAGCAGCTCCGGAGAGCCAGCGGAGACGGTAACAGCGAGCACGGAGCACCCGGCCGTGAAGCCGGACCGCTCCAGAACGGCCCGCCATATAGCCATGAAGCCATCGACAACCTCTGCCGCGCTGCGTCCGCTGAACGCGTCGAGGATCTGCACCGCCCTGGCACCTGCGTAGTCGACGGCGGCAGCTATCAGCTGATCCTTGCCATCAGGGAAGTGATGGTAGATCGACCCGCGCGGAGCACCGGAGTCGGCGAGCACCTCGGCGAACGACGCGCCCTGAAAGCCGCGCTTGGCAAGGATTACGACCGCGCTCGCCACCATTCGTTCGCGGACGCTCTGGGCCATGGTCTCCCCCCGGGTCTGCTGCCGGTTACCAGGCCGGGCGCAGCCGAGTGTAGCTTGGTCCGTTCGGCCCCGGCGAGGGCTCGGCCGCTGGGTCTCGGCGGGCTTCGGTCGCTCCGCTAGCCTTGACTATGACGGTCGTCATAGTCAAGATGGGACCGGCACGTCAGCCGCAAGCCCGAATCCAGAGGAGCCATTCCATGCCCATGATCGATGCCTATGCCGTGGCCGGCACGTTCGCCGACAAGCACCAGCTCGCGGTCGACCTCGCTACCGCCGTCATGACGATCGAGCAGGTACCCGACATCCCGATGTTCCGCCAGAACACCGCGGCGTTCGTGCACGACCTTCCGGCGGGCTCCCTGTCCAATGTCGACGGCGACAGCACCTACGTCCGGGTGCAAGTGCTGACCAATGCCGGTGCGCTGGACCGGGAGAAGCAACTCGCCGTTGTTCGCCAGCTCACCGACATCATCGCGGCCGCAGCCGGCGACCCGACCATTGCCGATCGCACCTGGGTGCTGCTCACTGAGGCGCCCGAGGGCGGCTGGGGTCTCAAGGGCCACGCCAACACCAACGAGGAACTCGTCATGGCCGCGCGCGCCCAGATCGCCGAGCTGAAAGGCAGCTGATCAGAAAGGGAACGGCTACCTGCCTGGTGCAGCCGCTCGCACGCACGGCGCCCTCGTTTCCGGTGACGATCCATGCCAGCTGCGTGGCACGTTGGGATGTGCCGGGTAGTGCGGCAGTATCGCAATAGCTGTAGTCGCCACCACAGTGCCCGGCTCTCCAGCGCAGGGAAAGAGGACCATCGTGAGCGAGAACGCGGCCAGGCTCGCCGTGCTCATTGACGCGGACAACGCGCAGCCTGCAATCACCGAGGGGCTGCTCGCGGAGGTCGCCAAGTACGGGACAGCACACGTCAAGCGCGCCTACGGCGACTGGACCGGGACCAGCCTTAAGGGCTGGAAGGACCATCTGCTCGCGCAGTCGATCCAGCCGATCCAGCAGTTCGCCTACACCAGCGGCAAGAACGCAACAGACTCGGCGATGGTGATCGACGCGATGGACCTGCTGTACTCGGGCCGGTTCGACGGTTTCTGCATTGTCTCCAGCGACAGCGACTTCACGAGGCTGGCGGCGCGGCTGCGCGAGTCCGGGCTGACTGTGTACGGATTCGGCGAGCGCAAGACCCCTAAGCCGTTCGTCGCGGCGTGTGACAAGTTCATCTACATCGAGAACCTCCTGCACGATGACGGTGGCATCGGCTCGGCTGGCCCCGTTCCCGCACCTGCCCGGCGCGCCTCGGCCGCGCAACTGAAGCGAGACGCCGCTCTGGTGAGCCAGCTCCGGCAGGCCGTTGAGGCCGCTTCGGACGACGACGGCTGGGCCCCGCTCGGCCAAGTCGGCACGATCCTTACCAAGCAGCAGCCGGACTTCGACTCCCGCAACTTCGGGTACGCCAAGCTGAGCGACCTGATGGCGGCGACCACCCTTTTCGAGCTCGAGCGCCGCAGCCTGGGCGAAGGCAAGCAGAGCGCCATCTACGTCCGCCAGCAGCGCCGCCAGCCTGGAAAGAACGCCAGGTCCGGCGCGGCAGACGCATAGTGAGTTGTCGGCTGCTCACTGATCCATCCGAAGTGGCAACCGCCGCAACGGCGGTGTCTTTCATCGTTCGAGATCTCCCCGAGCAGCAAGTTTGGCTACGCGTGGCAGCCGCGATCAACCTCGGTACAGCTGATCAACCCCTCGTCCGGAAGTTTGCTCCGGCCGGTAGCACTGCCTGGAGGTTATCGGCAGGCGGCACCGGGCGTCTTCCGTCGAGGGTCTACCGGCCCCAGCTTGGCCTAGCCAGTTCGCATTCGGGCATTACCCGGCGTGTCCTGGATTGCCGACGTCCCTGTAGAGGGCCTCAACGTTGTTTCCGTCGGGGTCGAGTAGGTATGCGGCGTAGTAACCGGGGGCATAGTGGCGGTAACTGGGCGCGCCGTTTGACTCGAAGCCCGCATTTACTCCGGCGGAGTGGAAGGCGTCAACCTCCTCCCTCGAGCGGGCGTAGAAGCAGAGATGAAAGTTCATCGTCGCTGGCTGAGCATCGACGACATTCACGTGCGTGAAACAAGCCGCTCCGTCGCGTTGGTAGAGCTTCGGGATTCCCAGCGGCGTGAGAACTGCTTCGTAGAATCGAACGCTTTTCAGCGAAACGGCTCGCGTGCAGATCAACGTGATCGACGACCGCCCGCGACCAATCCCATTCCTCTGGCTTCACGGCGACAAGTCTGGCGCATGCCGCTCGCTGGTCGCTCGATCCGACCTCTTCCCTCGTTTCACGCTGTCCGCGTGGCCGGCGGTCACGTGCCGACGTAGGCCGCGAGGTGCTCGCCGGTGAGGGTGGAGCGCGCGGCAACGAGGTCGGCGGGTGTGCCCTCGAAGACGATCTGGCCGCCGTCGTGGCCGGGGCCAGGGCCGAGGTCTATGATCCAGTCGGCATGCGCCATGACCGCCTGGTGGTGCTCGATGACGATGACCGACTTGCCGGCCTCGACGATCCGGTCCAGCAGGCCGAGCAGCTGCTCGACGTCGGCCAGGTGCAGGCCGGTGGTCGGC
>JBKQTJ010000167.1:0-48137 GCA_052143255.1 Streptosporangiaceae bacterium
GAACACCCGCGTCAGCAGGCCTATCGCGATGCGATCAGACAACCGCTCATCCGTGGGCGGCTTGACCTGGCCGGCACGTGGCATACCCGCACCGTAGCAGATGATCTCTTAAGTTAGCGGTATTGGGCCTAGCCCCGCATAGAGGATCAGGGAACATGACGCAGCCCAGCGGTCCCATGGCCAGTTTCCGGCCGTTCTTCAACCCCGGCACTGGCGAGTGGATTGAGTACACCGCCGTCGCCGAGAGCAGCGACGGACAGCTCGTCCGGTTCAACTGGCGCAGCGTGCCCGGCGGCGTGATCACCGAGCACATCCACCCGCACCAGGAAGAGCGCTTCACCATCATCGCGGGCGAGGCCCACTTCACCGTGAACGGCGAGAAGCGCGTCGCCAGGGCAGGCGAGACTGTCGTTGTACCCGCTGGCGTTCCGCACGCGGAGGGAAACCCTGGTCCGGGCGAGATGGAGGGCATCGTTGAGCTCCGCCCGGCGCTGCAGTCCAAGGAGTTCCACGAGGCCCTCGCCGGCCTGGTAGCCGACGGCAAGACCACGCCCAGGGGCGCGCCAAAGAATCCGCTGCAGCTCGGCGCCACTTTCTGGCATTTCCGCCACGAGAGCCGGGTCACCTCACCCCCGATCTGGTTGCAGAACATCATGTTCCCGCCGCTGTCGGCGGTTGCGAAAGTGTTCGGCGTGCACCCCTACTACGCCCGGTGGGACAGCCGGATCTAGACAGCTACCTGGGGATCTGCCGCCACGGCACGTCGCGATCCGCCCGGACGTCACCGGGCAGCCCGAGAACGCGCTCGGCGATAATGTTCCGCTGGATCTCGTCGGATCCGCCCGCGATTCGGTAGCCGGGGGCGCCGAGGACGTGGTCGTTCCAGCAGAAGGTGCCCCACTCGCCTGTGTCGGCGATCATGCGGGCGCCGAGCAGGCTCCCCGCCACCTGCCCTATCTCGCTCATCCCGGCGACCCATAGCAGCTTGCCGATTGAGCCCTCGGGTCCGGGCGGCTGGCCCGCCGCGGTCGCGGCGGCAACCCGGGCCGCGTTCATACGGCGAACCTGCTGGTGGATGTAAACAGACGCAAGCTTTTGGCGGATGACCGGATCATCGGTGCGTCCGAGCCAGTGCGCCAAGGCAAGCAGCTGTTCCCAGGAACCGCCAACCCCGCGGTTGCCGCTGCCGCCGCGCTCGAAGCCGAGCGTGGCGAGAGCCACCTTCCAGCCTTGCCCGACGTCGCCGAGCCGCAGCTCGTCGGGGATCCGCACGTCGGCGAGGAAAACCTCGTTGAACGACGACCCGCCGGACATCTGCTGGATCGGCCGGATCTGCACGCCGGGCGCGTCAAGCGGAACGAGGAAGGCGGTCATCCCCGCGTGCTTGGGGACAGCCGGGTCAGTCCTGGCGATCAGTTCACCCCAGCCGGCGAACTGGGCGCCCGAGCTCCAGACTTTCTGGCCGTTGATCACCCAGTCGTCGCCGTCCTGCTCCGCCCTGGTCGCCAGGCCTGCCAGATCCGAGCCGGCGCCCGGCTCGGAGAAAAGCTGGCAGCACAATTCCTCAGCCCGCAGGAACCTGCCCACGAACCGGGCTCGCTGCGCGGGGGTGCCGAATATGCGCACGGTTGGCGCCACCAGATGCGTGGTCACCGCGAAGGTCTCATGTGACTCCGGGGTAACGAAGCCCTCTTCTACCTCGTTGAACGCCCGCTCGTGCGCGGCGCTGAGGCCGGCCCCGCCGTACTCGGTCGGCCAAGTGATCGCCCCGTAGCCCGCATCGTACTTTTCCTGCTGCCAGGCCATGGCGCGATCCAACAACCCTCGCTCGTCGGCGAACGACAGCCGGTGGAACACCGAGACGTCGTCGCTGCCCTCGCCCCACGCCCGGCGCTCAGCACTGGCCGACGGCAGCCGGGCCGCAAGCCAGTCCCTCGCGGCTGCGGCGAACGCTTCAACGCTCGGCGTGACCGCAGCCAGGCCGGTGCCGGCCGTCGACGGCGCTGCGGTCATGCTGGTGCCCGTTCCACAACGCCGAGCTCGGCGGCCGCGGCCGCCAGCCTGGCCCAGCGGCCGGGTCCGGGCGGGCACAGCTCGTGCGCCCAGAAGACCACCTCGTCGAAGCCAGCCTCCTCATAGCGCGCTATGTCCGCTGCTGCAGGCGGCGAAGCGCGGACGTAGGTATCCAGGGATACCGAGCGTCCGGCGGCGGCCTGGGCCGCGGCAAGTTCTCCCATCAGGTCGACAGCGTCGGTCAGCGACGGAGCGCCCGAGGCGAACCAGCCATCCGCCCGCAGCGCGGCCCGGCGCAGCGCTCGCGGGGTGTTCCCGCCAAGTATGAGCGGAACGCGGACCGGACGCGGTGTCAGTTGCACCGGCCCGAAGTCGAACACGGTGCCGTGGTGCGAGAACACGCCGCCCGCCCAGGCCTTCCGCAGGACGTCAAGGCCCTCCTCAAACCGGCGGGCCCGGTCCCCGAACGGCACCCCGAGCGCCTCGAATTCATCCCGCAGCCAGCCGACGCCCGCCCCGAACAGCAACCGGCCGCCAGCTAGCTCCTGCAAGGTCAGCACCGCTCTGGCCACCGTCAGCGGGTGGCGCAGCGGCAGCAGGTAGATGGCGGTGCCGAGCTGCAGCCGGCTGGTCCGCGCGGCCGCGCCCGCCAGGGCAACCAGCGGATCAATAAGCTCGGTGTCAGGTCCCACGATCCGCGCCGCCTGCTCCTGCTCAGGCTCGCGGGTCGGATGCACCGAGCGGTAGTCAACCGGCAGCAGCACGTGCTCGCCCAGCCAGAGGCTCTCAAAGCCGACGGCCTCGGCAGCCTCGGCCAGGTCCGCCAGCTCTATCGCGGTAATGTCATAGACCGACAGCCCGAACCGCATGCCCGTTACCTCCTGAACAGCTGCACCGGGTGTGAGCAGCTCGATTCAATCCCACGCCAGCGGCAAGCTCAGCAGCGAGATCTGGCCACCATGCGCGAGCGGGGGATCGTCGGTCTCCAGCCGGTACTCGGGAATGAGCCTGTGCCACTCCCGGATCGCCGTCTGCAGCTCGGTGCGCGCCAGGTGCGAGCCGAGGCAGCGGTGCTCGCTGGCCCCGAACGCGATGTGCCGGTTCGGGAACCTGTCGATGATCACCTTGTCCGCGTCGGGGAACTGGCGCGGATCCCTGGTGGCCGACGGGTAGGTGAGCATGACCATGTCGCCCTTGCGCATCGGACAGCCGTGAAAGTCGACGTCCGTGGTCACCTTCCTGGCCATCGGGACGATGGGATAGGCGCGAAGGAATTCTTCGACCGCGCCGGGAGCCAGTTCCGGGTGATTCACCAGGCGCTTGCGGTCCCCGGCGTGCGTAGCCAGATGGTAGAAGCACCAGCCGAGCTGGCTCTTCAGCGTGTCCAGGCTGCCCAACGTCAGCGTGACCATGATGTCGATGACGTCAGGGTCCGGCAGCGGCGCGCCATCCAGCTGGCTGCGGCACATGTGACTCACGAAGTCGGTGTCCGGATCCAGCGGCTGCGCCCGGCGGGCCGCCACCATGTCGGTCCAGTACGCCGCGATCTCCCCCCACGCGGCCATCATCTTGGCGACGTCTTCCTCCCGGCCGGTGATCGCACCCGACATCCGGCGCACGCAGGAGACGAAGAAGTCAGCATCGCCGGTGCCCAGGCCGACCGACAGCAGAAACACCTTCACCGGATACTGGTCGCCGAACGTTGCGCAGAAGTCGCTGCGCCCGGCCGGTACTAGTGGCTCGACAGTCTCGCGCGCCATGTCAGCGATCTTCGGAGCGAGCTTTTGCACTTCCGCAGGCGCGAACCACCAGTTCATCAGCTTGCGGTACTTGATGTGCTGCGGCGGGTCGACGAAGGACGGCAGGAACCGGTAGGCCGGCTCCGGGTCGGTCGCCACGATCGAGTGGTTGGAGAAGATCTCCGGCTTCCTGGATGCCTCCCGGATGTCGTCGTACCTGGTCAGCACCCAGTAGCCGGAGCCGTAGCTGTTCCAGAAGAAGCGGTGCGCCTCCCGCAGCGAGTCGATCTCCTGCCAGTGCTCTGTCGCCGGGGCAACCTTGGCCGTCAGGTCGACCTCAATCGTGGGGTAATCCGCCATGTGAGTCGTCTCCTCACTCGCCGCCGAGCGGTTCCAAGTGGTAGAGCTTTGCCGCGTTGTCGTGCAGTACCTTGCGGAGCACGGCGGGGGAGAGGTCGCCGAGGTCGGCGGCGATGTACTCGCGCGGCTGCACGGCCGCGGTTGCCGGCCCGGGCGCCATGCTGGTCGGGTGCGGGAAGTCGCTCTCGTACAGGATCCAGTCCGGGCCGAGTTGTTCGATCGCTGACTTGACCGAAGCGCGCTCGAACCAGAAGCAGCCGAACATCTGCCGCTGGAAGTACTCGCTGGGCAGCAGGTCATACTCAGGGTGCTCGCGCTGCACGCCGCAGTTCAGCCACTGCCAGTCCAGGTGCTCCAGCGCGAACGGGATCCAGCCGACGCCGCTCTCCACCGACACGAACTTCGTGCCAGGGAACCGGTGGCAGACCCCGCCGGTGATCAGGTTGGCGATGACCCGGGCATTCGCCAGGCCGAACTGCACCCCGAAGCCCGCGTAGTTGGCATGCGGTCCGGCGCTGGGGGAGGCGTGGTCGAAGATGGACATGTCTCCCGAGCCAATGTGGAAGTTGACCGCGAGCTCCATCTCCTGGCAGAGCGCCCAGAGCCGGTCCCAGTAAGACTCGGCGATCGGCGGCAGCCCCCAGAAGGTCGGTTCGCCGGTCATGATCACGCCCTTGTGGCCGGCTGCTGCCGCCCGGACGATCTCTTTCTCACACAGATCCATGTCCCACATCGGCAGCGCCATGATGGGAACGAAGCGTCGCGGATCGGCCGAGGCGTACTCGGCGAGGAAGTCGTTGTAGGCCTGCACGCAGGCCAGCATCAGCTCTCCGTCACCGAGGGTGAGCAGTTTCCCAGCCCCGAAGCCGGCCACATTGGGGTAGAGCACCTGAGCCCAGATGCCATACTCATCCATCCGGGCCAGCCGGGCTGTCGGCTCCCAGGTCGCGATGTCCACGTCGGCGAGCCGCGGCGGGTGATCGGGCGGGTACTCCCGCCAGCCAGCCTGGGCGGCGGAGGCGGCGGCGCCGATCCGCTCGGTGCCGAAGTACCAGGCGTCCTCCTGGCGGCTCTCGTCCCATTTGACGTGCGGAGCCTGGTCACGCCAGCGGGCAGGCAGCCGCGATGTCCACAGGTCGTAAGGTTCAATAACGTGTGTGTCAGTGTCGATAACCCGGAACTGGTCGACCTCAGCGGCTGTTAGCACGGCAGCTGCCTCCTGTCATGGCGATTAATAAGGGGAACGTCAGGCTGGCTGGTCCAGCGGCCACAGTATGTGCTTGGTCTCGAAGAACTCGGCAAACCCCAGCACGCCGCCCTCGCGGCCGAGCCCGCTCTGCTTGTATCCGCCCCACGGGTGATCACCGAGCATCGGACCGCCGCCGTTGACCGTCACGGTCCCGGCCCGGATCCGGTGCGCGATGCCGACCGCCGATGCGGTGGGGCCCCACACGTTCGCCGCGAGACCGTAGATCGTGTCGTTGGCGAGCGCGACCGCCTCGTCCACGTCCTCGTACGGGAGCACGACGCTGACCGGGCCGAACAGCTCGTCCCGTGCGATCTCGGCGCTGTTACCGACGCCGGTGACGACGGTGGGCTCGTAGTAGTAGCCCTTACCGAACCCCTGGGGCGGCTTGCCGCCGGTCAGCACGTTGGCGCCCGCCGCTACGGCCCGGTCGACATAGCCGGCCACCCTGGCGCGCTGTGCCGCCGACACGAGCGGCCCGACGACGGTCTTCTCATCGTGCGGATCGCCGCAGCCGAGCGCTTCGGCGGATGCGACGGCGGCGGTCAGGTAGCGGTCGTAGTCAGGCCGGTGCACTAGCGTGCGCGTGAGAGAACTGCAGCCCTGACCGGCGTTGCCGGTCCAGCCGAGCACGCAGCGCATTGCCAGCGACGCCACGTCGGTGCCCGGCAGCAGCACATCGGCGGACTTGCCGCCAAGCTCCAGCACTACGCGTTTTAGGGTGGGCGCCGCCAGCTCGACGATGCGCCTGCCGACCGCGGCCGAGCCGGTGAAGGTGACGAAGTCGATACCCGGGTGGCTGCACAAGTGCTCAGCGAGGTCGGGCGGTCCGTAGACGTAGTTGAACGCACCCGGCGGGAAGCCCGCTTCCTCGATCAGGGCGGCTAGCGCCGTGGTGGTCAGCACCGACTTGGGCGAGCACATCAGCACGATGCTGCAGCCGGAGGCGAGCGCCCCGCCGATCTTCCACGCGGCCAGGTTCAGCGGGAAGTTGAAAGCGGTGAGCCCCAGGACCACGCCGATGGGCTCCCTGGCGAGCAACGTGGCAGTGCCTTCTCCGGCGGCCGTCGCGGGAACCCACTGATCCGGCCCGGCCGCCAGCGACGCTGCCGCGTCCGCGAACCACCGGAAGTTGCGGACCGGGAACGGCACCTGCATGAACGATGCCACCGCCCGGGGCGTGCCGATCTCGTCGATCATGAGGTCGGTAAGCCGGTCCTGGTCCCGCTCGAGCAGGTCGGCCAGCCGGTGCAGCAGCTGGCTGCGCTCACGGGGCGGCACCCGGCTCCAAGGTCCGGTCGTGAATGCGCGGGCGGCTGCGGAAACAGCCTGGTCGGCCTGCGCCGTGGTGAGGGCCGGGACCACGGCGAGCACGTCCTCGTTCGCCGGGTTGATCACCTCGAACGGCTCGCCCTCGCCGCTGACCCAGCGGCCATCGATGTAGCCACTGGCGGTGTAGGCAGGGGGCGTGTCTTTTTGCATTGTGATTCTCTCCCTCACCACGGGGCGCTGCCGCCGTCGACGTTGAGAAGCGCGCCGGTGATGCCGGCGCCGGCATCGCCGGCCAGCAGTACCGCCATGGCGGCTACCTCCTCGGCCGCAATGAGCCGCTTGATCATGGACTCTTGCGCGTAGTTGTCAAGGAAGGCCTGGTAGCTGATGCCTGCTGCGGCCGCAGCCGCGCCGCCAGCCTCGCGCATGGTGTCGGTCTCGATCGCGCCGGGACAGATGGCGTTCGATGTGATCCCGTCGGGCCCGTACTCATAGGCAACGGCCTTAACGAAGCCGTTGATCGCGTGCTTGTTGGTTATGTAGTGGCTCAGTGTCGGCTTGGTGGCCTGCTTCCCCTCGACCGACGAGATGGCGATGATGCGACCCCACCGATTACGCAGCATGTACGGAAGCGCCCGGCGGGTCGCCCAGAACGTCGAGTTCAGGTTCCACGCGAGCGCGTTATTCCAGGCCTGATCGCTGAGTTCGTGTACTCGAGCGAACCCGTCCGTGCCGCCGGCGTTATTGACCAGGATGTCTAGCGCGCCGAAGTGCCTGGCTGTGGCATCGATGAAGCCTTCGACCTCGTCCTGCAACCGCACATCACAGGCGACGAAGTAGCCGCGATCGGCCGCGCCCATCTCGTCGAGTGCCGCCTTCCCCTTCTCTGCCGACCGCCCGCAGATCGCGATGCTCGCCCCCTCGGCGAGCAGCGCCTCGGCAATGGCGCGGCCGATCCCGCGGCTGCCACCGGTCACCGCGGCAACCCGGCCCTCGCAGCTTGCTGCCACCATGCCCTCCTTCGACCGGTTCCCGGCATAGCAATTCCAGCGCGCAGACTAGGCAGCTGTCAAGATATTCCTTACGATGATTCCTATCTAATTTCTGTCCGTCAGCGAGGTAGAGGCTATGAGCAAGCTGCAGGGTAAGGTCGCGCTCATCACCGGCGCGGCGCGGGGGCAAGGTCGCTCGCACGCCGTCCGGCTGGCCGAGGACGGGGCGGATATCGTCGCGATCGACATCGTCGCCCCGATCCCGACCGCCTACTATCCGGCCGCCGTGCCGGCCGATCTCCAGCTGACGGCCAAACTCGCCGAAGCCGAGGGCGTGCGGGTGCTCGCAGCGGAGGCCGACGTGCGCGACCAGACGGCGCTGGACGCCGTTGTCGCGGGGGCGCTGGCCGAGTTCGGCCACATCGACATCGTGGTGGCCAACGCCGGCACCGCCTCGCACGCCCCGACCTGGGAGCTCGCCGACGACCAATGGCAGAACGTCGTGGACGTCAACCTGACGGGCGTGTGGCGCACCGTCAAGGCCTGCGTTCCCTCGATGATCGACCGGGGGCAGGGCGGGACCCTGGTGCTCACCAGCTCGCTCGCCGGGCTGCACGGGTACGGCAATATCGCCAGTTACGTGGCAGCTAAGCACGGCGTCAACGGGCTCATGCGTACGCTGGCCAACGAGCTAGGCCCGCACAACATCCGGGTGAACAGCGTCTGCCCCGGCCTGATCAATACCGACATGATGATGAACGAGGAGACCTACGCCATGTTCCGGCCCGACCTGGAGCGGCCGACGCTGCAGGATGCCAAGGAGGTGTTCCAGACCATGCAACTCCTCCCGCTGGACTGGCTGGAGCCGCGCGATGTGAGCAACGCCATCGCCTTCCTCGTCAGCGACGAGGCCCGTGCGATCACCGGCGTGGCGCTCCCGGTCGACGGCGGCCAGCTCCAGCGCGGCTAGCGGTTCACCATGATGCTCACAGTCCGTAACTTCTCGCGCTCATATTACAAACTGGCGAGCATCTGGCTATAGTGCCACAGTCACCCGTCTGGACCTCGCGAGTGCTGTCGGATACCGAACAGTTCAACGTTGGCAGCAGCCTTGAGGGAGACGCGGAAAATGGGTGGTCAGTCACGTCGGCAGACGTTACGCACTGTTCACTTTTGGCTTCGTGCGCGGCTAGCGGCCTTGAACCTGGCCGTTGGCATTGCGCTCTGCTCGATAACCGTGCTGCTATCCGCGATAAATGCGATCAGCGCCAGGCAAGCCGTCGGCTTCGGTGCATTGGCCACGCTAACGACGACAGTTGGCCTGATCGGAAGGGTTGTGCCCGACGCTCGGAGCGCTTGGCAGCGCGGGTTTAAGCAAGGTTGCCGGACAGCCCTGGCGTGCCAGAGTTTCGAGGCGCCGCCGCAACTGGGGCCATGGGGCCCGGAGAACCCGACGTGTGAGCCCGACCACTGGGTACTGCAGCGTCTGCGGATGGCCGACTCCCTGGGGTCTGCGCAGAAACGTTAATCGCGATCACCTCACGGGTAGCGTAGCGTGAATTGAAAACGCCCCAGCGGCACGATCACAACGCTGTCGAGCCCGATCGCTGCTGGTGCGCTCAGCTCTCCGGTGAGGAGACCATAGGTGATCGATTGCCGCGAGACTACGAGTTTTGTCCGGATGGCCTGGCCACGATCGCGCCCTTGAATGGCCGGCGACAGGCTGCAGCGCGTGCTGGCAGCGCTCTCGGACGGGGAGACTCCCTGGTCCACGTCTCGGCTGTGTGAGGGATGTGTCGGGATTGTGGGGGCGAACGGTGCAGCGGTCATGCTCATGTCGGGAGACGTACCGCGGGGGTCGCTGTGCACAACCGACCCGGTAAGCCAGCTGATCGAGGAACTGCAGTACACGTTGGGCGAAGGTCCGTGCCTGGATGCCTATCAGCAGGACAAGGTCGTGACCGAGCCCGATCTGGCCGATCCGGTCATCCGCAGGTGGCCTGTCTTCACCCCGCCGGCGTTGCATGCCGGAGTGGGGGCGGTTTTCGGTTTTCCGCTGCGGGTCGGAACTGTGCGCCTGGGTGCCCTGAACCTCTACCGGAAAGTACCCGGTCCCCTCACTACCGACCAGCACGCTGACGCGCTGGTCGTAGCGGATGTGGCCGCACGCTGGGTGCTAGAGGTTCAGGCTGGCGCGCCACCTGACACAGTGGCCGAGGAGTTGCAGGTCGGCGCTGATTTCAGGTTCGCAGTGCACAACGCGGCAGGCATCGTCTCGGTCCAGCAAAGCGTCAGCGTGGCCGAGGCGCTCATGCGGCTGCGGGCATACGCCTTCAGCAGCGACCGCCTGCTGGCTGACGTGGCGCAGGATGTCATCGCCCGCACGCTGCGGCTCGGGTGATCTCGGCTTGCTGGCCGGGATGGCTTCTACCAAAGATCAATGGATCGGGCGTAGCCTGATCAGGATCCCGGGTCCGAAATGGCGGGCCTGTTAGGGGGTGACCGAACATGACACGAGAAGCCGACGTGGTCCGGTCGCTGGTCGAGATGGCCGACACTCTCGTAGACGACTACGACATCGTCGACATGCTGACGGGTGTCACGCACCGGTGCGTCAGTCTGCTCGGCGTATCCGCCGCCGGGGTGATGCTGGCCTCGCCCGCGGGCAACCTGGGGCTCGTGGCGTCCTCGAGTGAGACAATGCGGCTGCTGGAGCTATTCGAGCTGCAGGCCCAGGAGGGCCCCTGCCTGGATGCCTTCCACGCTGGCGAGCCGGTGGAGCACGTGAACCTGCAGGCCGGGGCCGGACGCTGGCCGCGATTCTCGGCCGCTGCACTACAGGCAGGATTCGAGTCGGCAGTCGCGCTTCCGCTGCGGCTTCGGGACGTGACACTCGGCGCACTGAACCTGCTCCGGACTACCCGCGACCCGATGGATGAGGCAGACGTCATAGTCAGCAAGGCCTTCGCTGACCTCGCGGCTCTCAGCATCGCCCAGCATCGCGCAAGCACTGAGGCCCAGCGCTTGAACGAGCAACTGTCCGCCGCCTTGACCAGCCGGGTGGTGATCGAGCAAGCCAAAGGCGTGATCTCAGAACGAGCTGGCGTCGACCTGGCGGAGGCTTTTGCCCGGCTACGGGCATACGCCCGTAACAGCAACCAGCGTCTCACCGATGTCGCCAAGGCCGCCATCGACGGGACCCTCGACCCGCACGCCTGGTCTCAGACAAGCCCTCCGGCGCGATCATGACCATAGGCCAGTAGGAGCGGTAGCTGGTAAGCATGCCGGCTGAGCCCGACCAGACCTGGATTCGAGCGCGCCCGATGCCGCGCGATTAGCCCTCCGCCTTACTGCGCGTCGTAAGGGCAGGGATTATCACGATTGATCTGCGGAGGAACGTATATAGGAATTTGCCCTGAATTGACGACCCTAGTGCTGGGACTCACAACTCGCCGGTCAGCCAGATCCTCTGCGCCCATAACGTGCGCGACCCAGGCCAAGACCCCTGACAGCAGATCCTTGCGCTCACTCATCATTCCCCCAGGCTGACAACTTCTGCGCTACCTGGGTCCAGAGCAGCATGACTTTTCCACTGTTACACGCCATCTGCGGCCCATCAAATCAGACCCAGGGCGCGTGGCCGCGGCGACACACGGTTCACTGGGATCAGCGCATCGTACGCGCGCGCCGCGGTTTTCCGGCCCGCATCCCAGCGGCAAGTTGGCACTCGTGCTGGACGCCTGACTGCCAGGCTGGCGCGGTCTGCTGGTAGCGCCGTCCTGAGCCACGTCGGGCCGGTGCCCTGCTTCCGGGGAATCGGCCCGACTGGAAGATGCTTACACCTGGCGGTAGGTAGGCTGGTGGCACATACGGGAGGTGGGCCTGGTCGTGTCAGACCTCAGGCTATTGTTCAACGACATCATCCGCTTCGAGATCGAACTGTGGAATGCGATCGATGCGCGGCTGAAGAGCGAGTTTGACCTGCCGCTAACTCACTTCGAGCCCATGTCGGTGATTGACAGGCTTCCTGGCTGCCGCGTGTACGACATCGCGAACGAGCTCGGAATCACGACCGGAGGCACGAGCAAGCTGGTCGACCGGATCGAGGCGAGCGGCTATTGCCAAAGGCTGCCCAACCCCGCCGACCGCCGGTCCTCGCTGCTTGAGCTGACGCCCGACGGCCGTCGCGTGCTCAACGAGGCTGGCGTTGCCTTCGACGACGAATTGCGCCGGCTGCTCGGATCCCCGCTACCGGAACGCACTTTGCGGCAGTTCGCGGCCACACTTAGCCGACTCCGGGCAGCCAGCCATCGCATCCGGATGGAAGAAAGCGCTTAGCTGGCGGTCACGTGCAGGCACCGGCGAGATGGTCGCCAGCGGGAGGGGCACGGTCATGACGTCATCGTCAGCGGTTGCGGGGCTGTCCCGCAGTGATCCGCGTGCGGCAGGAATCAGCAGGCTGCAAGTGGGCGGCGGATTCAGCTACCGCGACTCGGCTGGCGCGGATATCACTGATATTGCAACGTTGCAGCGCATCCGGGCGCTCGCACTCCCGCCCGCATGGCAGGGTGTCTGGATCTCGCCGGATCCACTCGGTCACATCCAGGCGACGGGTGTGGACAGCCGGGGGCGCACCCAGTACCGCTACCACCCGCTGTGGCGGGAGCAGCGCGACGCGCAGAAGTTCGAGCACATGCTGCGGTTTGCCGGGGCGCTGCCAGCGCTGCGCTTCGCGACCCTTCATGACCTGAGCAGGCGTCGGCTCGACCGGGACAAGGTTGCGGCCAGCGCGGTGCGGCTGATCGACCTCGGCCTGTTCCGGCTTGGTGGTGAACGGTATGCCGAGCTTGACCACCATTACGGTGCAGCTACGCTGCAGAAACGGCATGTTACGGTGAAGCGCGATGGCGCAGTGTTCGACTATGTCGCCAAGGAAGGCAAGCGACGTGCGATCACAGTCGCCGACCGTGCCGTCCTATCCGCGCTGCGTCAGCTGACCGCTAGTGACAACGATCTCGACGCGCTTTTTGCCTGGCAGGCCGCCGACGGATGGCATCAGTTGCATTCCCACGACGTCAGCGCCTACATCGCGGACCACTCTGGGGGTCACTTCACGGCGAAGGAATTCCGGACGTGGAATGCGACTGTGTTGATGGCGCTGCAGCTGGCCAACGCCGGGCCAGCCAGGTCCGCTCGTGATACCAGGCGAGCCATAACGGCAAGTGTCCGCGCCGTGGCCGACTGGCTTGGGGATACCGCGGCCGTGGCCCGGAGCGCCTATATCGATCCGCGCCTCATTAGCCGCTATGAGTCTGACGGCGGGCTGGCCACTGTCCCCGTGCTGGCGCCCGTGCTGCCGGCTAGCGCGGACGCTGAGGCCGCCGTAGCGGCACTGCTTGCGACCAGGTCATAAGGCTCCAGCTGTTCTTGGGCTCGCTCCCCGGTCGCCTAGACTGCTGTTCGATTCCACGAATCTTACTTCTTTGAATGTTGATTCCGTGGAATATTATGTGTTAGCTTCGGCATGACGCTCCCCGTCACCTCCTCATCAAGGGAGCGACTAAATATGACCACCTGAGGTTGCCCCGCTTTGACGGACAGGGCTGATGGCTTGGTCAGGCTACCTTCTTAATCTCGTATTTGTGGCTGGCTTCGAACTCGGCGGGTGTCTGGTAGCCGAGGGCGCCAGCGGCAGGTTCGCGCCAGCACGCCGCGTGCCGAAGGCTACGGCGAGGGCATCATCTTCTCGGTCTTTGCCGCGGCCGTCATTGGTGGCGTCAGCCTGCGCGGCGGACGCGGTAACATGATCGGCGCTGCTTCCGGCGTGATCCTTCTCGGCCTCGTCCAGAACATCCTGGATCTGGCGAACGTCTCGAACTACTGGATCGAGGCCATCGACGGTGGCGTGATCTTGTTCGCGTTGTTCCTTGCCCGCATCGTCGGCGGTGAGTCGACTGCCGAGGAGAAATAAGTGAGCACGGACGGCGAGCTGACCGGCCTGGCGGCGCTCGTGACGGGCGGCGGGTCCGGGATTGGCCTTGCCACGGCGCGGCTGCTGGCAGCGTGCGGAGCGCGGGTGGCGGTGCTGGATGTGGCGCCGGGCGACGAATTCGTGAGCCTGCAGGCGGATGTGACCGATGACGACTTGGTGCGGCTGGCGGTGGACGCCGCGGCGGATCAGTTGGGCGGCCTCGACATCGTGGTGAACAACGCGGGCGTGGGGGCGGTCGGGACTGTCGCCGATAACCCCGACGATGAGTGGCACCGGGTGTTTGATGTGAACGTGGTCGGCATGGTCCGGGTCAGCCGCGCCGCGCTTCCGTTTCTGTGCCGGTCGGCGCATGCGGCCATCGTCAATACCTGCTCGATCGCGGCGACAGCAGGCTTGCCGGAGCGCGCACTGTACTCGGCGACAAAGGGCGCGGTGCTGTCGCTGACGCTCGCGATGGCCGCCGATCATGTCGCTGA
This sequence comes from Streptosporangiaceae bacterium, assembly GCA_052143255.1. GTDB lineage: Bacteria > Actinomycetota > Actinomycetes > Streptosporangiales > Streptosporangiaceae > JAJYUU01. The sequence continues at coordinate 14,091 of JBKQTJ010000167.1, forward strand.
CGGCATCCGGGTGAACTGTGTCAACCCGGGCACGGCTGACACCCCGTGGGTGGGGCGGCTGCTCGACCGGGCCGCGGATCCGGACGCGGAGCGGGCGGCGCTGGAGGCTCGCCAGCCGATGGGCCGGCTGGTCAGCGCCGGGGAGGTGGCCGCCGCGATCGCCTATCTGGCCAGCCCGGCAGCAGGGTCGGTGACCGGTACCGCGCTGGCGGTCGATGGCGGGATGGCCGGGCTCCGGATCCGGCCGCGGTCATGATCGCCGCGCCGCTTCGGCTTTGCCGCCTGGGCCGCGCGCAGCTGCGGGTGACCGAGCTGTCCTTCGGCGGGGCGGCGATCGGCAACCTGTTCACCGAGGTCGATGACGCTGCTGCCGCGGCCGCCGTCGATGCGGCCTGGGACGGCGGCATCCGCACCTTCGACACCGCCCCGCACTACGGGCTTGGACTGTCGGAGCGGCGCCTGGGCGACGCGCTGCGGCGCCGGCCGCGGCAGGACTACGTGCTGAGTACGAAGGTGGGCCGGCTGCTGCAGCCAGCTAGCCCCCCGTACGACCGGGATCCTGGCGGCTTCGCCGTTCCCGCCTCGCAGGTCCGGGTGTTCGACTTCAGCGCCGACGGGGTGCAGCGGAGCCTGGACGCCAGCCTGACCCGGCTCGGCCTGGACCGGATCGACATCGTACTCATCCACGATCCCGACCAGCACGGCGAGCAGGCGCTGCGAGAGGCTTATCCCGCGCTGGAACGGCTGCGGGCGGAAGGGGTGGTCACCGCGATCGGCGCCGGCATGAACCAGTCCGAGATGCTTACCCGGTTCGTCACCGACACCGACGTTGACGTCGTGCTGATCGCGGGCCGCTACACTCTGCTGGACCAGTCGGCGGCCGCCGCGCTGCTGCCGGCCGCGCTGGAGCGCGGCGTAGCGGTCATCGTCGGCGGGGTGTTCAACTCCGGCCTGCTGGCCGCGCCCGATCCGGGCAGCCACTTCGACTACCAGCCGGCCTCCGCCAGGCTGATCGCGCGGGCCCGCGACATGGCGGCCGTGTGCGAGCAGTTCGGCGTCCCGCTGCGTGCCGTCGCGGCCCGGTTCGCGCTGCGCCATCCCGCGGTGACTAGCGTGCTGATCGGCGCCCGCAGCGCCGCCGAGATCACCGACGCGATCAGGCTCCGCGCGCTCGATATACCCGCGGCGTTGTGGGACGCACTAGCCCTGCCGGGATCGTGACCTGGATGCGCGTCGGTCTGTTCGTCACCTGCCTGAACGACACGCTGTATCCGCGCACCGGACAATCGGTGGTCACCTTGCTGCGCAGGCTGGGCTGCGACGTTGCATTTCCCGAGCAGCAGACCTGCTGCGGTCAGATGCACTTCAACAGCGGTTACCGGCCGGCGGCGACCAGGCTCGCCCGCCGCTTCGCCAGGCAGTTCACCGGCTATGACGCCGTCGTTGCACCGTCACCCTCGTGCGTCGGGATGATTCGGGACCAGTACCTGGTGCTGGGTGTCGGTACTAGCGCGCCGGTGTATGAGCTCTCGGAGTTTCTCGTCGACGTGCTGGGCGTGGTCGACGTCGGCGCGAGGTTCCCGCACCGGGTCAGCTACCACCCCACCTGCCACTCCCTGCGTGCGCTGCGCGTGGGCGACCGGCCGTTGCGGCTGCTGGGCGCCGTGGCGGGCGTTGAGGTCGTGGGCCTGCCTGACGCTGAGTCGTGCTGCGGTTTCGGCGGCACGTTCGCGGTCAAGAACGCGGCGATGTCGCAGGCGATGCTCGCCGACAAGGTAGCGGCCATCAGCGCGGCGAAGCCAGAGGTGCTGTGCGCGCTGGATAATTCGTGCCTGATGCAGATCAGCGGCGGGCTATCGCGGTCGGCCTCGCCCGTCCGGGTCATGCACCTGGCCGACATACTGGCCGCGCAATGAGCAGCATCCCGCCAGGCCAGGGAGTCGTCTGGCTCGGCGCGCCGCCGTTCCCGCAGGCTGCGGAGCGGGCGCTGGCCGACGGCCAGCTACGGGCCAACCTGCGGCGGGCCACGGCGACGATCCGCGACAAGCGGCTGCGCGTCACCGGGGAGCTGACCGACTGGGAAGAACTGCGTACCGCCGGGGCCGCGATCAAGGCGCAAGTCGCCCGGCATCTGGACGTTCACCTCCTGCGGCTGGCGGAGACGGTGACCATGGCCGGGGGAGTCGTGCACTGGGCCCGCGACGCCGGCGAGGCCAATGCGGTCATCGGCGACATCGTCGAAGCGAGAGGCGCACGGGAGGTCATCAAGGTCAAGTCCATGGTCACGCAGGAGATAGATCTCAACACCGCGCTAGCGGCGCGCGGCATCGGCGCGATCGAAACCGATCTGGCCGAGCTCATCGTGCAGCTCGGCGGCGACCGTCCCTCGCACATCCTGGTCCCCGCGATCCACCGCAACCGGCGCGAGATCCGGGACATTTTCCGGCTGCAGATGGCCGCGCACGGCCGGCCAGCTCCGGCCGGGCTGACCGACGCCCCGGCGGCGCTGGCCGAGGCAGCCCGGCTGCATCTACGGGAGAAGTTCCTCAACGCGGGAGTCGCGGTATCGGGCGCCAACTTCGCGATCGCCGACACCGGCACCGTGGTAGTGGTCGAATCGGAGGGCAACGGCCGGATGTGCCTGACCCTGCCGCACACGCTGATCACGATCATGGGCATCGAAAAGGTGCTGCCGTCCTTCGCCGACCTGGAAGTCTTCCTGCAGCTGCTACCGCGCTCATCGACGGGCGAGCGGATGAACCCTTACACCTCGATGTGGACCGGCGTGACGCCAGGCGACGGGCCGCAAGAGTTCCACCTGGTGCTGCTTGACAACGGGCGCACCGCGACCCTTGCTGACCCCGTCGGGCGGCAGGCGCTGGCGTGCATCCGCTGTTCGGCCTGCCTGAACGTCTGCCCGGTATACGAACGAGCCGGCGGGCACGCCTACGGTTCGGTCTACCCGGGCCCGATTGGCGCTGTCCTGACCCCGCAGCTGGTCGGCGTCGAGCACGCCGCCACCTTGCCGTTCGCCTCGACGCTGTGCGGGGCGTGTTATGACGCCTGTCCCGTGAAGATCAACATTCCGGAGGTGCTGACGCACCTGCGTGCTCGCGTGGTCGTGCACAAGCGGCGCGCGGTTCCCGATCCGGAGGCCGCCGCGATGGCTGCTGCCGCAGCGGTGTTCGCCTCGCCCCGGCTGCTGCGCGCGGCGCAGTGGCTGGCCGCGCGCGGTGGCGCCGCGCTGGGCCGCCACGGCGTCATCCGGCGGCTGCCGCGGCCGGGCCGGGCGTGGACAGCTAGCCGGGACCTGCCTGTACCACCGCCGCAGAGCTTCCGCTCCTGGTGGCGCCAGCAGGAAGCCGGACAGCCAGAAGCCGCACAGCGGGAAGCCGCACAGCGGGAGGCCGCACAGCGGGAGGCCGCACAGCGGGAGGCCGGGCCTTGACTGCGCGGGAGGAGATCCTGGCGCGTATCCGCACGGCGCTCGCGGATACCCGGCCCGGACCGGAGGCCCGGCCCGGGCAGGACGCCCGGCCCGGGCAGGACGCCCGGCCCGCGCAGGAGGCTCCAGCCAGCCGCGAGTACCTGCGCAGTCACGCCGGAGAGGCCGACCTGACTGACTTGTTCGCCGACCGGGTGGCCGACTACAAGGCCACGGTCAGGCGGGTACCGCAGGCTGGCATTCCTGCCGCGATCGCAGCCGCGGTCCGCGACCTTGCCCTCGCCGACGTCGTCGTGGCGCCAGGATTCCCGGCGCCGTGGCTGCCGGAGATCAATGGCATGCGGTGGCTATCCGACGACCCGCCGCTCAGCGTCGGCGCCCTGGACAAGTGCGCCGCGGCGCTCACGACGGCTGCGCTCGGCATCGCGGTCACCGGAACCATCGTCCTTGACGCCGGAGCCGGGCAGGGACGGCGAGCGCTGACGCTCGTGCCCGACGTGCACCTGTGCGTCATCTCGGCCGGCCAGATCGTGGCCGACGTCCCCGACGCAATCGCCTGCCTCGATCCCGTCCGCCCGCTGACTTTCATTTCGGGGCCGTCAGCCACCAGCGATATCGAACTCGAACGAGTGGAAGGCGTGCACGGACCACGCACCATGCACGTCATCATCGTAGAGGGAACGCGCCTGTGATAGTTGCCTTGCACACACGCGTCCGGGCGGACCGGATCGGAGAATACGAGCTCGCACACCGGGCTGTTCCGGCCCAGCTGACCGAGGCCATCCGCGCTGCCGGAGTCGAGTCGTGGACGATCTGGCGCAGCGGGACCGATCTGTTCCACCTCATCGGCTGCGCCGACTACGCGGCAGCCATCGCCTGCCTGGACAGCCATCCCGTGAACGTCGCCTGGCAGGCGCGGATGGCCGACCTGCTGGAGACCGTGCACGATTATTCCGCGGCCGGCGGCAGCGCCACGTTGCCGGTGGTGTGGCAGCTATGAGCATTATTGACGCCCACCAGCACGTGTGGGACCTCCAGGTACGCGACCAGGACTGGATCTCCGGACCAGAAATGGCCGCGATCCGTCGCAGCTTCGCGCTGGCTGATCTGCGCCCGAGCGCGCACGCGGCTGGCGTCAGCGCGACCGTGCTGGTCCAGACCGTGACTGATGCAGCCGAGACCCCCGAGATGCTCTCGCTCGCCGCCGGCGACCCGCTCGTGACGGCAGTAGTTGGCTGGACTGACCTGACCTGGCCGGCTGTAGCCGACCAGCTGGCCAGGCTCATGGCCGGCCCGGGTGGCAACTACCTGGCCGCCATCAGGCATCAGGTGCAGTCTGAACCGGATCCGGACTGGCTGCGACGTGCCGACGTCATCCGCGGGCTGGGCGCCGTGGCCGCGGCCGGGCTGTGCTACGACCTTGTCGTGCGGCCGCATCAGCTCCCGGCAGCCACCTATGCGGCAGCAGCCGTGCCCGGCCTCACCATGGTTCTCGATCATGCCGGGAAGCCGCCGATTGCGAGCGGCGTCCTCGAGCCATGGGAGCAGGCGATCCGGGCGTTCGCCGCGCAGCCGAACACCGTGTGCAAGCTCTCCGGACTCGTTACCGAAGCGGCTGCCGGCGCGCCCACGGCGGCGTTCTTGCCGTTCGCCGATGTCATACTGAGCGCATTCGGCGCCGACCGGGTGATGTTCGGCTCGGACTGGCCAGTCTGCCTGCTTGCGTGCGACTACGAATGCGTTGTCGGGCTGGCGCAGCGGCTCGCGGGCGGCCTTTCGGACGCCGAGCGAACGGCTGTATTCGCGGCGACGGCGGCACGAGTGTACGGAATTGACAACCTCGCCCAGGGCGTCGGCGCAGACGAAGTGTCGGGAGGCGGTCGTGGCTCTTACCGATGAGGCGATCGACAAGATCAAGCAGATGATCACCTCGGGCCGGGTCCGGCCCGGGGAGAAGCTGCCCCGCGAGGCCGACCTGGCGGCCGAACTCGGACTGTCCCGCAACTCTCTTCGCGAGGCAGTGAAGGCACTGAGCGTCATCAACGTGCTCGACGTGCGGCAGGGCGATGGTACTTACGCGACTAGCCTCGCCTCGCCCCGTCCCTGCTGCTGGAGGCGCTGAGCTTCATTGTCGACTTTCACCGCGACGACACCGTGCTCGACTTTCTCGAGGTCCGCCGCATTCTCGAGCCGGCCGCCACGGCGCTAGCCGCGGTGCGCATGTCAGACGAGGGACGGACCGAGCTCGGCCAGGTGCTCGAATCCGTGGACGTGGACACGCCGGTCGAGGAGCTAGTGGCCGCTGACCTCGAATTTCACCGGCAGATCGCTGTCGGCGCACGTAACCCGGTGCTTGCGTCCCTGGTTGACAGCATGTCCGCACCCACCACGCGGGCTCGGGTGTGGCGCGGCATGACCGAGCCCAGGGCGCTGGAGCGCACCCTGGCTGAGCACCGCGCCATTTACCGGGCGATCATGAACAAAGATGCTGATCTGGCCCGGTCGTGGGCTACCGTGCACATCGCCGGTATCGAATCGTGGCTTCGTATGGCGCTTGCTGACTGAACGGATCAACCGTGGACCTCACCGGTAAGGCAATCATCGTGACGGGGTCGTCCAGCGGCATCGGCGCGGCGGCGGCCAGGCGGCTGGCTGGCCTCGGTGCCGGAGTCGTCGTCAACTCCGCATCGTCAGCCAGGGCAGGCACGCAGCTAGCCGCCGAGCTGCCTGATGCCGTCTACGTGCAAGGCGACATCGGCGAGCCAGCCACGGCCGCCGCTCTCGTGGGCGCAGCCGAGGACCGGTGGGGGCGGCTGGACGGGCTGATCAACAACGCCGGGGTGACCGTTGACGTGCCACTGTCCGACATCGATGCGGTCACCGCCGAGCACTGGGAGACGGTGCTGCGCACGAACGTCATCGGCACGTTCCTGGTCAGCCAGGCAGCGCTACCGCTGCTGCGTAACGCCGACGACGGCTGGATCATCAACATCACCTCGCTGGCCGGGATCCGGCACACGGGCAGCTCGTTGCCGTACGCCGTCTCCAAGGCGGCCCTCAATCACCTCACCGCGATCATGGCAAAGCACGCGGGCGGCGGGGTGCGCGTGAACGCAGTGGCGCCCGGCCTGGTCGCCACCCCGTGGACCGAGGACTGGCCGGAACGCAAGGCCGGCGTCGAAATGATCGCGCCGTTGCGCCGAGTTGCCACGCCGGACGACATCGTCGAGGCATGCCTCGGTTTCATCGCCGCCCGATACGCCACTGGCCACACCTTTGTCGTCGATGGCGGCCTCGGACTCACGATCTGATCTCTTCGGGTACCTGACTCGGCCGGCCTGGTGCGATGCCGGTGGAGCGCTGCGTCCGGCTCGGGGCGCCCCTCGCGCGCCCCGAGCTGCCAGCGAAGTTCCTGTTGCGGTGGTACGGACGAACCTCGTACACCAGGTTGAACGGCGTCTCGGCGGCCCGCCGGAATCTGGTGAACCCGGCGTCGGTAGCGACTTGCCGGATGGCGGCCTCGCCAGCCCGAGCGCCCAGGGCGTAGCCGCCAGGCTGAGACAGTGCATTGGGCACGCACAGCAGCGTCGAGAAGCTGTAGTAGACGCGTTCGACCGGGTTCATGTTGCCGGCCACATCGTCAGCCGCGACCGGCTCGACGACCAGCCAGGTGCCGTCCGGCGTGAGCGCCTGCCGGATGTGCTTTGCCGCCGCGAGCGGGTCGCCCATGTCGTGCAGGCAGTCGAAGGTGGCTGCCAGGTCGTAGCCGGATCCGGAGAACGACGTCGCTGCCGCGACTTCGAAGCCAACCCGGTCGGCGACGCCTGCCTCCCCGGCCCGCTTGCGCGCCAGCTCGATCGAGCCGTCGTGGTAGTCCGAGCCGGTGAACTGGGAGTTCGGGTATGCCTGGGCGAGCAGGATGGTGGAGGCGCCCAGCCCGCAGCCGATGTCGGCGACGCGAGCGCCGGCGCGCAGCTTGTCCTCGACGCCGTCTAGCGACGGGATCCAGGATGATACGAGGTTCGCGATATAGCCGGGCCGGAAGAACTGCTCGCAGCCAACGAAGACGTCGTCGTCATGCTGGTGCCAGCCAAGGCCGGCACCGGTACGGAACGCCTCGGTGATCCGCGGCTCGGCCCGCAGTGCGCCGAGCGCCAGCGCGAACGCGCCCGGCGCGTAGAGGCCGCCATCGGGGTTAGCCAGCGCGAACGCCTGCTCCTCGGTCATCGAGTAGCCGTCGGTGGCGGGGTCGTACTCGACGTACCCGCTCGCCGCCTGGCCGCGCAGCCATTCGGCGATGTAACGCGGGTCGGTATGCGTGCGGGCCGCGAGCTGGTCAGCAGTGGCGGCTTCGTCCGAGAGTGCCTTGTACAGGCCCAGCCGGTGCCCGATAACGACGCTTTCCGCTGCCACGGTCGCGCCCAGGTCGCCGACGAACCGGTGGATGAAGTCCATAAGTTCGGCAGGGTTTGTCCGTTCCTGGCCACCGCAGTGGCAACCGCCGGTCCGCTCGCCGAATCAGGCAGGCGGCGTGTCGTTGAGCTCGATGTAGTCGAAGGTGACCAGGTCGTGCTCGATAAACGGGAGGCTGGCGAGTTGCCCGGCCGCCTTGTCTGCCGTGGTGTCGTTGAGCACCAGGATCGGACCGCTACGGTCCGCCTTCAAGAACATGTCCCTGATCAGGCCGCCGGCTCGTAGCTCCGCGACGGCGTGCCCCTCGGCTTCGAGGTGCGGACCGATGTCCTTGCCGGTCAGGTGCCCGATGACCAGAACCTTCATGGTGCTCCTCCTATTGATTGCCATACACGCGCGCGGGCGTGACCAAGATGGCGGTGCGCCGCTCGGCGGCCATCGCCCGGTCATAGGCGCTGAAGTCCTCATGTGCTCCGCCAGCCGCGGTGAATACCTCGCGCAGCAGCAGCCGGAGCCGGTCGGCATCGATGCCGTCCATCGGATCATCGGGTCCGGCCAGCTCAGCCGGCCCTTCGACGCTCGCCCACCGGCCTCCGGCGCGAAGCACCACCGTGGCTCGCGGGTTAGCCCGCAGGTGCGCCAGCTTGCGTGTGCCTCCGCCGGCTACCACCCCGACGACCGGGACGCCGGTCACGGGGTGACCGAGCACGCCCGCGCTGGCGACCGAGGCGTGGACGGTGCCGTCGAGGCGAGCGACGGCGAGCACTGCGAGGCCATGGTCGCCGCGCACCAGTTCAGCGAATGGGGCAATTTCCGATGCTGACCGAGCCGTGCCCGCGCTCACTGGGCTCGCTCCACGGCGTGCAGGACTAGGACCTGCCTGATGACGAGCAGCCGGAGCGACGCTCGCTCGAACCGGCTGAAGGCGGAGCGGATAAGCGCTGCGGCGTCCTGAAGGCTGCGGACCTCGGGCGAGGTGGCGGTGTAGTCGCGGCCATTCAGCCGGACTGAGCAGCCGCCTGCCGCGCGGACGTTCTGCGACCAGTCCGAGCGGTTGCCAAACGTGAGCGGGATGACGATCGTCTCCCCGCTCAGGCGCGCGCCGACCGGCGTGACGTAGATCCGGCTGGACCGGCGGCCGACGTGCCGGATCTGCGCGGCCATAGGAAAGTGCCGTCGGCCGGCCAGCTTGCCGACAACCGGGTTGAGAACCTTCGTCATCGGCCGTACGACCATCCGCACGAACCGCGCCGGCGCGACAGGCTCGGGGATACTGACATCGGGCGGAATGACGTGTCCTGCATCCGTGCTCATCTCACTGCTCCTTCCTGGCGGCACCGGTAAGGACGAGACGAGCGGGCGAATAGTGACGGCAGCGGCCGGCGCCGATCAGGCAGGTCCTGATAGCTGGGTGCGCAGGAACGCTAGCTTGCGCGGATCGCCGATGACATGCACTGCCTGAATGACTTCTCCGTGCATGGTCAGCGCCAGCACTCCGGTTAGTTCGCGGCCGACGAAACCGAGCATTGCCGGCTGGCCGCCGACGGGAAGCGAGACCAGCGTGGCGGGCTGGCCCCAGAAATGCAGCAGGTTTCTGGCCACATTCGCCGCGCCGAACGTCGTCGGCGGCTGCCTGCCTGGGTCAGGTCCGAGGTCGACGTCGCCCCAGGCGTCCGGTGCCAGTACCGCCAGCAAACCGGTGAGGTCGCCATTCGCGCAGGCGGCGATGAACTTCTGGGTGATGCCGTGCTGCTCAGCGGACGCGATGTCGAACCGCGCGGCGTCCTCACCTGCAGCTATCTTCTGCCTGGCCCGCCGGGCGAGCTGGCGGCAGGTGGGCACCGCCTTGCCGACGCTGTTGGCGATTTCGACAAATTGCATCTGGAAGACGTCATGCAGCACGAAGACAACGCGCTCAGCCGGGCTGAGCCGCTCGAGCACTACCAGCAGGGCCAGCCTGACGCTGTCGTCGAAGGTGACCCGATCGGCGGGGTCGGCTAGCTGGGCGTTGCTGTCCGGCGCCGCCGGGACTGGCGTGACGTACTCGATCTTGCTGGCATCGTGGGCCCGTTCCCGGCGGGAGCGCGCCGACTTTATCTGATCCAGGCACAGGCGGCTGGTGACTACGATCAGCCAGCCGCGCTCGTCCTCGATCTCGCTGAGGTCAGCCGGCATGAGCCGGGAGAAAGCGTCCTGCACGACGTCCTCGGCTGACCCGATATCGCCAAGCATCCGGAACGCGAGGTCCACGAGGTAGGCACGATGATCCAGGTACGCCTGTGTCACCATGTCGCTGTCGTGTTCTCCGCCCATGGCCGCCTCCGCCGAAAGCATTCCCCTGCTTCCAGGACGAGGCAGCCCCGCGGAACGTGACGGCACGGCTGGGTCCAGCGGCAGTTCGTGTCACTTTCAGGCCGCTGGCGTCGTCCTTACCTGGACATACCCGCTCGCACACCGGTCCCTGGCGGCGATTGACATGGAACTGGTCCAGAGTCGCATCGTTACCGACGAGGTCGAGAGACTAGCCGCGTTCTGCGCCGCTCTGGTAGGGACGGCGGTCACGCAGAATCACTATTACGTGGAAGTACCAGCCGGATCGGTGACGATCGGCTTCTCCAGCCGCCGGTTCACCGAGTACCGGGAGAATGGGGCCGTGCGCGCCCGGCCGCGCGCCCGGGGCCTAGCATCCTCGACCTCCAGGTCGACGACGCGGAGTCTGACCGGATCGCCGCTATGGGCGTGTCCTGGCTGCCGCCGACGACGCAGCCCTGGGGCAGTCGCGCGATGATCTTCACCGATCTGGACGGGAATCTCATCAATGTATTCTCCCGGGCTTGACATCTTGAAAAGTGATATCACAATGATAGACAGATAACCAGACGGCCACTGGGCTCGCAGCGCCAGGGGCCTCGCTCTCGAGGAGGCGGGCTGTGGGCGACTCAGCAATCGAGGTGCGCGCACTGCGCAAGAGTTTCGGTGCGAAGGAGGCCGTGGCCGGTATCGATCTTGATATCGCGGCTGGTTCGCTGGCCGGCCTCGTGGGTCCGAACGGAGCAGGGAAGACCACATCGCTGTCGATGATGACCGGCCTGCTGCGGCCGGATGGCGGCCAGGTTCGCATCAACGGGCTGGACGTATGGGCCGACCCGGTGGCCGCCAAGGCGATTATCGGAGTGGTGCCGGCCGAGGCCAGGCTGTTCGAACGGCTGACCGGCCAGGAGATGCTGGAGTATGCGGGGCGGCTTCGCGGCCTGCCTGCCGCCGAGGCACGCTCGCGGGCCGAGCAGCTGCTGGAGGTTCTGGACCTGACCGCCGACGCCAAGCGGCTGCTCGCCGACTACTCCACCGGCATGCGCAAGAAGGCCACGCTGGGCTGCGCTCTCATTCATAACCCGTCGGTGCTGTTCCTGGATGAGCCGCTGGAGGGCGTGGATCCGATCTCCGCCGACGTGATCCGCCGGCTGCTGACTCGCTTGGTTGGCTCCGGGTCGACGGTCCTGTTCTCCAGTCACGTGATGGAGCTGGTCGAACAGGTCTGCGACCACGTTTCCATCATCGACAAGGGCAAGATCGTGGTAACGGGCACCATTGACCAGGTGCGCGGCGGCAAGACCCTGCAGCGGGCTTTCATCGACCTGGTCGGTCCGCGGTCGAAGGACGAGGAGGTGCTGTCATGGCTCTGCTCCTCGTCCAGCTGAAGCTCCGCCTGCTCCTCAACGCGCTGCGGTCGTCCACCGCGGCGCAGACAACCTTCATCATCAGCACGTTCTTTGCTTTCGTGTTCGCGATCGGCGGCTTCTATGTCCTGACCCTTTTCCGCGGCCTGAGCGAGTCGGTGGACCTGACCACGATCATCTTCACCGTGTTCGCATTCGGCTGGCTGATCCTGCCGATCTTTGTCTTCGGTCTGGACGGCACGCTCGACCCGGCCACGCTCGCGCTGTACCCGGTGCGGACCCGTCGGCTCGCAACCGGGCTGCTGGCCGCGTCGGCCACTGGCGCATGGCCGCTGGCGAACGTGATCGCGCTGCTCGGGGTGACGGTCGGGCTGGCGCGCGGCGCGGTCGGCGTGCTCATCGCGGTGGTCGCGGTGCTGCTGCAGGTGCTGTTCTGCATCGTGCTGGCCAGGTTGGTGACCACCGGCATGGCCAGGATGCTGCGGTCCCGCCGCGGCAAGGACCTGGCGGCGTTCCTAATCGTCCCGATTTTCGCGCTGTACGAGTTGCTCATCCAGGTGATTCCCAAGGTGGTGTCCGAGGGCAAGCTCTCCGCGTCCAGCTTCACCAGCGCCGGCTCGCTGGTGCGCTGGCTGCCGCCGGGGATGGCCGCGCACGCGATCCAGGACGCGTCGACCGGGCGGCCCGGCGCGGCGCTGTTGCTGCTGGCGATGCTGGCCGCCGTCATCGTCGTGCTGGGCTGGCTGTGGATACGGTCACTCGGCCGCGCCCTGGTCACCGCCGACACCACCACGCAGTCCTCGCGGGTCCGCGGCGGGACGCTGCCGCTGGGCCGGTTCGGCGTGCGCGGCACGATAGCAGCACGGTACTGGATCTATCAGCGCCGCGAGCCCACGTCGCTCGTCTACTGGGCCATGACGGCGGTCATCATGGTCGTGGTGTCTATCAGCACCATCATCGGCCAGCATCAGCATCCCGCTGTCGTGCTCGCCAGCGCTGTCATCGGTGCCGGGTTCGTCGGGGCATTCCATGCCAACCCGGTCGGGCTCAGCGGGCCGCCCTTCGTCGTCGAGGCGCAGGCGCTGGCCGGCCGCCGGCAGCTGCGTTCTTACTTCTCCGGCCAGGACATCGTGCTCGCGGTGATCGCGGTGCCGTTGATCACCGCTATCTCCTTCGGCCTCGCGTACGGCGTCGGGAGGCCGAAGGAGGGCGTGGCGGCAGCGGCGATAGGCCTGGCCGCACTTGGCGCGGCGCTCGGCATGGGCAATATCCTCGCTGCCGTCCTTCCTTATCCGCTGGCCAAGCGAGCCGGGAGTCCGATGCGCCAGGCCGCCCAGGGATACGGCGCGTACGGATTCGGGAGCATCTTCGGCACCGTGGCCTGCGCCGCGTTGGCGGCGATCCCGGTGATCGTCGCCGCGAACCTGACGAGCTCCGCGCCGGCGGTCGTGCGGGCGTCGCTGCTCCTGCCGTGCGCTGCCGCGTACGGCTTCGGGCTGGCCTGGATCGGCGTGCGGATCGCGGCGCGCGCCGCCGAGGAAAAGCTGCCGGAGCTGTGCCAGGTCGCCGTTCGCAGCATGCTGTAGTACGGCCCAGAAACCCTACCCGGCAGGGTCGTAATAATGGGCGTACTGCCAGCAGCCGCGGGAGACAAGGGCTTCCTCGGTCACCGGGCCGAACCTGGCCGGCGACAGCGCGCTGATGTCGAGCCGGTCCGGGGAGCCGCAGATCCATCCCGCCATTGCCTCGCCGAGGGCGAGTGAGGAGGAGAAGCCGGAGCCGTTGCAGCCGCTCACGACCCACAGACCCGGCACGTCTGGCAGCGGCCCGGCGACAAACCTGCCGTCCGGGCTCATCGTGAAGAGCCCGCCCCGGTGCTCCGCGAGCGGCGCATCGGCGGCCAGCGGTATCTCGGCCGCCACCTGCGCGGCCAGCTTTCGCAGCACGTCAAGGTCGAGGTCGACGTCGTCGGTGCTGAACCAGGCCGGCTCGGCCCGCGGATCTACCGGCAGCGGCGTGGCCTCAAAGCCGCCGAACATCAGACCGCCACGGGCAGGCCGCAGGTACACGGCCGCGTCCAGCACGCGCAGGATCGGGTCGTCCGGTTCCAGCTCCGCCGACGGCGTGGTGATCAGCAGCTGGTGGCGGACCGGAGCGACCGGCACCCGGCCGCCTGCCAGCTCGGCCAGCTGGCGAGTCCACGCGCCGCCCGCGTCGACCACTGTCGCAGTGGCAACCGTCCGGTTCACCGTCTCGACTCCGGCTACCTTGCCAGCGGACAGTGTGATACCGGTAACGGGTTCGGATTCGAGCAACTGCACCCCACGGAGCTCGCACGCCGCCAGGTAAGAGCGCACCAGGGCGGCGGGCTCGGAGATGTAGATGTCCTCCGGGCACCAAAGCGCCAGCTCGCCGCCAGCGCAGTGGTAATAGGACAGCCGGCTGGCCAGGTCCGTCGGGCCCGCGTCGCGGATGTCGGCACCCCAGCTACTGGACTGGCGCGCTTCCCGGCGCAGGTACTCCTGATGGGCGGCGGTCCTGGCGACCAGGAAGCTGCCCGAGCGCGCGACCTCAAGCGGAACCCCGGCCCAGTCAGGGAACCTGACCGCCCGGTCGATGCTGCGCCTGGCCAGCGCCGTCCGCAACTCGTCTGCTTGCACGGACTTGAACAGCCCGGCTGCCCGGCCGGACGCCTGCGAACCGGGAGAGTGCCGCTCGACCAGGATCACCGACCTGCCGAGCAGCGCTGCGTGCAGCGCAGTGCTCAAGCCCAGCGCGCCCGCGCCGATGACGACAACGTCGGCGTCCATGGATTTAGTGTGCCTTGGAGGCCGGCCGGAGTCTCGCTCCGCTCGGGTCACACTGGATCGGCTCAGGCGCGCAGCAGGCTGGCGTCCGCGGCTTGCCGGAGGAAATCGGCTGCGCGTGTGAAAGTTTCCCCGATGCGATGGTCGGCTAGCTGGGCCTGGTACGCGCGGTAGCGGGTCATTTCCCACTCCCGGCCACGCGGCGGCAGCGACGCCAGCGACGGCTGCGGGACCGGTTTCCAGGTCCAGGCGGCGACCTGGTCGGAGGCCGTGGCCGGGCGGCTGGCACTGGGCCTGATGAAGGCATCGTGGTCGGCCTTGTAGCCCATCTGATTCCGTACGAACCGAAGCCCGGCGAAGGTGTCCTCGGCAGCCCGCCGTTCCGTCGCGTTGCGGTCCGCCAGCACCGCGCTGTAGGTGTCCGGGTGATAGCGCACCAGGGTGGCATCGACCATGGTGCACCACCACACTGCCTCGGTGATCAGGGCATAACCACGCGGCCGGTCCAGGACCCTGGCTCGCAGCAGCCGGTCGGTGACGTCGAGCATGGCGGCGAAGGACCAGTCCAGCACGCCCTCCCCGGCGCTTGGACTGTCCGCGACCCGCCGGTTCCAGGTGACCCGGCAGCCGGCTGAGCAGAATCGGGCATGCTCACGCCGCGGCGCGAACAAGGCACCGCACTGTGCGCACTCGCGCGTATCCACCAGCCCAATCTTATGTCTCATGGCGGGGGTCGCCGGTGATGGCGCCGGCAAGAGGACGCCGGCCGGCCACGGCGGCAGCCACGCCTCAACGGACTTGCACGCCGTTATGGCCGCGTGCATACGGGGCAGTGTTAAGCAAAGCGGCAGCCCTGCCGTAACGGCGGCGACGAATCGGGGGAGTATCGATGGCTACCTACCAGATGGTCTACGGTGACGGCGACCAGGTGGTAACGGAGAGGTTCGAGAACATCGACAGCGTGGAGCGCGAGGAAGGCTGGGTCGTTCTCTTCCGCGGTCCAGAGGCGATCCTCCGCGTTCAGGAGATGCATGTGCAGTCGCTCGAGCGGCTTGACCCGTAGTGCGGCACGCTCCCGCGGGAAACGCAACTGCGTGCTTGCCGGCCCATCGGAGACCTGTTAACGTCATGATTTCTGCTGTTTGGTACATAACTGGCTAGGAAGGCCGCGGATGCGCGCACCTGTGTTGCGACGGCTGGCGTTGGCGACAGCCGTTGCCGGCCTCATCGCCGTTGGCTTGCCGGCAGCTCAGGCGTCGGCGCATGTGCTGGCGGCTTCGACACTCGGGCACGCCTGCCTCGTGGGTACCTGGCGGGACAACGGAGGGCTTACCTCAACGCAGTGGGATGGTCACACGGTCGCGATGCGCGGCGGCGCCGGTAACCTCGACCACATCTCCGCGAGCGGTAAGGACCACGATTTCTGGGGGTCCAAAGCCAAGCCGTATTACGGCAAGTATTTGGGGCACACGCTGAAGGAAGTTATCCGCGGGCGCAACACGATCACGATCAGCGGGAAGGCTAGTAGCGACAAGCTGCGCCTGACTGAGGATGGCTGGAGCCGCGGAAGCACCAATACCTATACCTATGAAGGTCATACCTACTCCGGGTATCTCAACCAGCACGGCACGTTCACTCAGTACTTCCGGTGCACAGCGGACAAGCTGACATGGCGCAGCACGAAGCGCATTACAGATACCGAATCCCGTATTAGCCGGAAGCCTTGACGCGGCCGCACTTAGCCGGCTGCTCCGGCGCTGGCCGCTGACTGACCGCCAGCCCGCCCGGTCGAGGGCCCGAACCGTCGCCTGACACGATGGTTGCGGGAGGGACTGAGAATGCCGTGGTTTCCAGACTTCGTCAGCGCCGTGGAGCTGGCGCGCAGGCAGACGCGGGCCGCGGGCCAGGCTGACCCGGTCGCGGCGTATTTCACCGCACTGAACCAGGGTGATACCAGCGCAATGGAAGACGCGTGGCCCGGTCAGGTGGTCATCTACGATCCGCGCGCGGGCGAGATCCGCGGTCACAATCAGCTACGGCGGTTCGTTAGCCAGAATCAAGCCTTTCTGGCCGAGCGGCACGCCCGCATCGAGACCGTCGCCGCTACCCGCACCGGTCGGCGCGCCGTGGTCGAACTGCTGGCCCACCTGACCCGCGACGACGGCGAACTGGCCTGGCCGGTGGCGGTCGTCGCCGAATCCCCTGATGATTCCTCGGTGACGTTCCGCACCTATTGCAGTCAATGGCCGGTCGACGGCCGGCGCCATATCCGGCCTCCCGTCCTTCAGCCCGGGCCAGCCAGCCCTGGCGATGTCGTCGGCCGCTTCCAGGCCGCGCTGGCAGCCGGTGACGCCGATGCGATCGTGCAGACCTTTGCGCCCGACGGGTATTTCCGCGAGCCGATTGGTCCGCATTACGCCCACCGCGGCGCCGCTGAGCTCCGCGAGTTCTTCACCACGTGGTTCAGCGCCGGCGGTGGCATCGGCGTTCAGCATTGCGTCGTGACCGACGACGGCGTGCGCTGTGCCCTGGAATATAACTGCGTACGCTGGGGCAGCCACGATCTGCCGCCCCAGGCAGGAATCGCGGTTTACGAGCGGGGCCCGGACGGACTCCTGGCTGCGGCGCGCGTCTACGACGACGTCGAACCGCCCATCAGCAGTGAAGGATGACCGCGCCCGAGCCCGCCTTCGCAGGTGAGCCGCCCGACGGCCGGGTTTTCGCCGCCAGGCGCATCGTCCGCAGCACCGACGTCACTCCGTCAGGCCGGTTGCGGCTGGACGCGCTGGCACGGTACCTGCCCGGTGGGCTGAACGCACGACAACCCTGCACGCAGCGGCTGGCCCGGTGGTCCAGGCCACCGCGGTCTGGGCTGCGATCAGCCTGGACAGCGGCCGGCCGGTGCCGCTGTCGGAGGCATTCCTGCGCGTCTACGGTGGCGCGGCGGGCGACCGGACCGTGTCAGCTCGCCTGTCCCATGACCGCTGGGCGAACGGCACCGGTGACGGCAGCCGGGGCTGGCCGCTGCGGGCGGCGGACTTCGATACCGCCGGCCATGTCAACAACGCCATTCACTGGGCCGCGGTCGAAGACGTGCTGGCACCAGCACGCTGGCTGCCGTCGATGGCCGAAATGGAGTACCACCGAGCCATCCTGCCCGGCTGCACCCCGAGCCTGGTGGTTAACGAGCGGGCCACAGACACGCAGGTCTGGCTGCTGGATGGCGAGCGGCTGCTCGCCTCGGCCCTCCTGATGCGCAAGCTACTGCCTGGGCAGGTTAAGTCCAGGACCGGGCTGACCGGGCCGACCAGTAGGCATCCGCCGGCTCGGCCAGCCCGAGGTCGAGTGCCGCCGAGCCCCCGGTGATCGCCAGCGCCGCAAGGTTGGCCGTCAGCTGCGCTGACGTGACAGCGCCCGACAGCACGACCGTCGCCCAGGGTTGAGCCAGCGCCGCCGCCAGCGCGACGGCGTCGGCGGTCACGTGCTGTCCGACGGCGAGCGTCGACAGCGGAGAAGACGGCCCGGCCGCGTCGCCGCCGGGCGCCAGCCTGCCGTTGGCGACGACCTCCTTGACCAGGATGGCCAGGCCGGCTTCCGCCGCCTCGGCCGCGGCGCTGCCAACCGACGGCTCGAGCAGGTTCCAGGTGACCTCCGCGGCCGTGAACAGCGGATCCCCGCCGACGCTGACCGCGATGGCCCGGCGGAGGGTGTCGCCCTGGCGCGGCCCGCTGGTGGACAGGCCGATGCGCATGCCGCTGTCCCGCAACCCGGCGAGCGCGGCCAGCAGGCCGCGGTCGCCAAGCAGGCCTGAGTCCTCGGTGAGCGAATGCACCTGGTAGAGCGCGAGTGCCCGGCCCAGGCGGGCGCGGGTTTGCGTCAGCTGGCTGGTGAACATGGCCAGCGAGTGTTCCTTGACCTCATGGCGGGGTGCATCGAGGCGCCAGTCGCCGGTGTAGCGGTAGCCCCATTTGGATCCGGCGACGGCATCGGCGTGCCCGCGCTCGGCGATCCAGTCAGCCAGGAAATCCTCGGCCCGGCCGTACGACCTAGCTACGTCGAAGTACCGGACCCCGGCCGCGTATGCGGTGTCCAGCACCGAGAAGGCCTGCGTGCGCAGCCCGGCTACGCTCCGGTCCGGCAGGTCGTGGCTCCGCCCGCTGGTGATGTACGCGGGGCGACCGAGCGCAGCCAGGCCGAGGCCGATCCTGGAGACCGGCGGGCCGCCGGCACCAAGCGGCACCATCGGCATGACGTCCGTGCTCATCGGCGTCAGGTTACGATAACTGCGCCTGATGGCAAGGGGATAGGCGAGATGAGCGACGAGCTAGACGACCTGCGCCTAGCAGCGCCGGGCGCCCGGGTCATCACCGATCCCGATCTGATGGATGCATACCGGCGCGATCAGACACCCGCCATCGAACCGGGCCTGCCGCGATGTGTGGTCGTGGCCAGCAGCACAGGGCAGGTCGCGGGCACACTTGCCTGGGCGGAGCGGCACCGGGTGCCGGTCGTGCCGCGGGGCGGCGGGACGAGCCTGGCCGGCGGCGCGACTGCCATCGACGGGTGCGTCGTGCTCTCGGTGGCCGGGATGACGGCGATCCGGGAACTCGATCCGGCGAACGAGATCGCGGTCGCCGAGGCGGGCGTCGTCAACGCCGATCTTGACCGGGCCGCCGCGGAGTACGGGCTGATGTACGCCCCCGACCCGTCGAGTCATGAAATCGCCACGATCGGCGGGAACCTGGCTACCAACGCGGGCGGCTTGCGCTGCGTGAAGTACGGCGTTACCAGGGACTCGGTGCTCGGGCTGGAGGCAGTGCTGCCTGGCGGGCGGGTCTTGCGGACGGGCCGGCGGACCGTGAAGGGCGTGACCGGGTACGACCTGACCGGCCTGTTCGTCGGCTCGGAAGGGACTCTCGGCGTGATCACATCGGCCACGCTGCGACTGCGGCTGCGCCCGGCCAGCTATCCGAGCACGGTCGCCGCCGGTTTCCCCAGCTTCGCCGCCGCTGCGGAGGCGGTGACTGCCATCCTCGCCGCCAGGATCCGGCCGAGCCTGCTGGAGTTGATAGATCAGACCACGCTGCGGGCCATTGATGACTGGAAGAGCACGGGCTTCGGCGATAACGTGCAGGCGCTGCTGATAGCGCAGGACGACAGCGATTCGGCGGATCTGCGGGCCAGCCAGATGCGGGACCTGTGTGCCGCGTCCGGAGCGACGCTGGCCGAGGTGTCGGCATCCGAGGCCGAGTCGCGGCAGCTCCTTGACCTGCGACGGCTGGCCTACCCGGCCGTTGAGCGGCTCGGCATTGCACTGGTTGAGGATGTATGCGTGCCACGTACCAGGCTGCCGGAGATGGTTGCCCTCATCGAACGGACCGCGCAGCGCCATGGCGTGTTCATCGCGACAGTCGCGCATGCCGGCGATGGCAACCTGCATCCGGTGTTCGTGTTCGACCGGGGACTGGCTGAGGTGCCGCCCGAGGTCTGGTCCGCGGCAGACGACATCTTCCGCGCCGCCCTCGATATGGGCGGCACGCTGACCGGCGAACACGGCGTCGGCACGATCAAGCGGCGCTGGCTCGCGGCCGAACTCGGCGAGGCGTCCATGGCGGTGCATCGTGCGATCAAGAACGCGCTTGACCCGGCGGGCATCATGAACCCGGGCAAGGTGCTCTAGCCTGCTCAGGTTCCGGGCGCGTGTCCATCGACCAGGTGGCCGTTCGTCGTCATGGCGTAGTCGGCAGACAAGGCAGGAGATCCCCGATGAAGTACATGATGCTGATTTATCTGGAAGATCGGGTCCAGGACCAGGCCGAGGCCGACGAGGCCGACGCGGAATTCGAGTCGGTGGAGCCGTGGGTCGAGGAAATGGACGGCCGCGGGGTGAGGCTGATGGGCGCGCCGCTCCGGCCGCTTGCTGAGGCCAGCTCGGTGCGCGTGCGCGGGCACGAAGTCCTGGTCAGCGACGGCCCGTTCACCGAGACGAAGGAGTTCATCGTCGGGTTCGACCTGCTGGAGTGCGCGGACATGGCAGCGGCCGCCGAGGTCGCCGCCAAGCATCCGCTGGCGAAGTTCGGCCGGATGGAGCTGCGGCAGCTGGACGAGGATTAGCTGCCCTCAGCGCCGGATTCCGGGCACCCGGCCCGCTGGCACCAGCGGCATCGAGCGCAGGCGGATTCCGCAGGCAGCGAAGATCGCGTTCGCGATGGCAGGCGCGACCGCGATGATGGGTGCCTCTCCGCCGCCCGCCGATGGCTGCTCGGGCCGGTCGACTAGCACGACTTTCAGGTCGGCTGGCACGTCCGCAAGCCTCGGCACCCGGTAGTCCGTCATTGTGCTGTTCAGAATGCGGCCTGAGGCGAATTCGATCTGCTCGAACAGGGCCGGGCCCAGGCCCATCACCACCGCACCCTCGACCTGATTCAGCAGCCCGTCAGGGTGCACGATCGCCCCGCAATCCACGGCGGTGACCAGCCGCAGCAGCCGCAGCGTTCCGTCCTCGCGGACGGCTACCCTAGCGGCGGTAGCCACCCGGCCGCCCTTCTCCATCCCGATCGCGATCCCGGTCCCGGTGCGCCCGTCGGCCTCCTGGTGCTGGGACCGCCAGCTGATCTCGTCGGTGGCCGCTGTCAGCACGGCCGCGAGCCGCTCGTCGTCCAGGTGCCGAAGCCGGAATTCGACGGGATCGGCGCCGACCGCCGCGGCCAGCTCGTCCATATGTGACTCGCGCGCGAAGTTGTTCGCCGTCGCGGCTAGCGCCCGGTAGGAGCCGCGGGCCAGCGGTCCCTCGGCCGGCTGGTAGGCGATTCGCTGGTGCTCGACCCGGTATGGCGTCGGCAGGCAGGCGGGCCCGGAGTGGATGTTGGTAAACGTCCAGGCGGCCAGCTGACCGCGCTCGTCCGCCCCGCTGGCCACCTCGATCAGCGCGTACGGTCGCAGGTAACCAGCGGTGAATTCGTCGGCGCGGGTCCATTGCACCTTCACCGGCCGCCCGGCCGCCCGGGCCAGCACGGCAGCTTCGAGCGCCACGGCCGAGCCGTGCTTTCCGCCGAACCCGCCGCCGAAATCCGGCACGATCACGTGCACGTTCTCCTCGGTTATGGCGAGCTCAGCGGCCAGCTCCCGGCGAGCCCGGAACGGGGTCGATGTCGCAGCCCAGACGGTTAGACGTGCACCCTCCCAGCGGGCGATCGCGGCCCGCGGCTCGAGCGGCACATGAGCGACGTAGCCCGCGCGGTACTCGCCATCGAGCCGCAGCGCCGCGTCGGCCAGGGCGGCATCGGGGTCACCGGTCTGTTCCCGGAACGGGGCCATCCAGCCGTCGCCGTCGGCGGGATGCTCGCGGAGGTAGGAGTCCAGCTCAGCCGGGCCCGGCCCGGCCGGCTCGGCCCAGTCAGCCTCGATCGCGGCGAGTGCTTGCCGTGCCGTTGCCTGGTCGCCGGCCGTGACGCCGATCAGCTCGCCCGCCCGGATCACCCGGACGCCACGCATCGCTTCGGCGGCCGCTACGCGGGCGTGGCGGAGAGTCGCCCGGTGCGCGGGCGGGTGCAGCACGCAGCCGTGCAGCATGCCGTCCACGCGCAGGTCGGCCGGGAACACCTTGGCGCCAGTGACGACCTGGACCGCCCCTGCGGCCCGCGCGGGGCGGCCCGCCGAGCGCCATTCCGCAGCCGGCCGTACCGGCTCATCGGCGGGCACCAGCTCAGCCCGCCGCAGACCGGCCACCAGCTCGCCGTAACTCGCGCTCGGTGCTCCATCCGGGCCGGCAAGGACTCCGTTCCCGGCCGTAACATCGGTCGCCGCCAGCCCGAATCTTGCTGCTGCGACGTCCTTCAGCAGCCGCAGCGCGCCGGCGGCGGCCGCCCGCAGGGGCGGGGCCGCGTGCGGCATGGACCGGCTGCCGAAGGTGCCGTAATCGAACGGCGCGGCGTCGGTGTCGGCCATCGCCACCGTCACCGCGGACGCAGGGACGGCAAGCTCCTCGGCTACCAGCAGAGCGAGCGCTGTCCGGGTGCCCTGGCCGGCTTCGACCTTGCCGGTGAACGCAGTGATCGCGGAATCAGCGCCGATGTGCACCCAGGCGTCGTCAGGCACGCTGGCGCCCTGGTCGCCGCCGTCTGGCGCGACGACTGCCATGAGTCCCTCGGGCATGGCCGCAGCGAACGAGTCGGCGTCCTTTCCGCCCAGGTCGAAGGGTCGTGCCGGGCGGATGCCGAGTGGCGGCCGGGGCTGGCTGGGCGGCACAGGGTCTGGCACGGCCTCAAGCAGCTCCGGGTGCTCCGCGAGCTCAGCGGCACGGTGCACGGCCCGGCGGATGCGCGGATAGGTGCAGCAGCGGCAGACGTGGCCATCGAGTTCTGCGTCGATCCGGTCGTCGCCGGGGTGCGGGACGCGGGCCAGCAAAGCAGCGGTGGCGGTGAGCCACCCGGGCGTGCAGTAGCCGCACTGCATGGCCCCGGTGTCCAGCCAGGCCTGCTGCACCGGGTGCAGGATGCCGTCCTCGGCCAGGCCCTCAACCGTGGTGACCCGCTGCCCGGCCGCCGCAGTTGCCGGAAGCTGACATGCTTGCGCGGCCCGGCTGCCGATCAGCACCGTGCACGCTCCGCACGAGCCCTCGCCGCAGCCGGGCTTCGTCCCGGTCAGGCCGAGGTCGTCGCGGAGCAGATCCAGCAGGCTCTGCCCGTCCCGGTCGGTGAACTCCCGCGGCTGACCGTTGACGATGATGTGGGATGGCATACCGATAGCATCTCCCAACCAGGCGCTCCAGGCTGCGAATCTATGGGCGTAATAGGCTATTTGCGCGCTACGTTATGGTGATGACGGAGACCCAGCAGCACCCTGGCGCCATCGGGCCAGTAAACGGCCACTATCACAAGCCGCCGACGGACGCGGCGGCCCTGCGTGACATCCGCCACGAGATGCAGACCGTGAGAGAGCGCGCGGAAGAGATCAGGCAGGCGCCGGAGGAGCATAAGCCCAAGCTGGTCACCTCCGAGCACGTCCGCGGCAGCAGTCTGCTCGACAAGATCGCCGACGTGGTGAACCACATCTGCGGCTCCATGTGGGTGTTCCTGGGGATTACCATCGGGATCGTGGCCTGGCTGTTCCTCGGCAACGTCGTGGGTTTCGACAAGACTCCCTGGCCGCTGCTGCTCACGATCCTGAACCTACCGCAGCTTTCGATCATGATCTCGCTTCAGGTCAGCGCGAACCGGGCGCAGGCGGCGAGCGACAAGCGGGCCATCGCCGACCACGAGACGCTGATCGCCCTGCACGAGATGGCCAAGCAGCAGATCAATATCCTGCACCAGCAAGACTCCGTGCTGGCCATCCTGAACAACTTCGCCAGCAAGGACATGCCCGGCAGGCAGCAGGAAATCCAGCGCTGTGTGGACCAGATACTCGCCACCGTGTCCCAGCCGCGATGAAGCAGCAGCGATGAATCTGCTCGTGTTGTCGGCCGCCGACGTGCACGCGCTGCTTGGCTACGCCGAGTGCGCCGAGGCCATGCGCGGCGCGCTCACTGCACTGGCCGCCGGCCAGGCCCAGCAACCGCTCCGGACGGTGCTGCGGCCGGCCGGCGCGGCCGGCCTGGTCGCGCTGATGCCCGCCTACCAGGCCGGCGATGACGCCAGCTACGGGCTCAAGGCCATTTGCATCACGCCCGCCAACCCCGCCGCCGGGCTGGACACCCACCAGGGCGTAGTGCTGCTGTCCAGCGGCCGGACCGGCGAACCGCTGGCGCTGCTGAACGCCTCGGCCGTGACCGAGATACGGACCGCGGCCGTATCGGTAGTGGCAACCGAGCTGCTGGCCCGGCCCGATGCCGATGTGCTCGCCGTGATCGGCAGCGGGGTTCAGGCGAGGGCGCACATTCTCGCTCTTGACGGCAGCCGGCCGCTTAGTCACATTCGGATCGCGAGCCGCGATCCGGATAAGGCAAGCCGGCTTGCTGCCGAGCTGCACCGCCGGACCGACGCACCGGTGCAGGCGTGCGCCAGCGTCAGGGAAGCAGTGGCCGGGGCGGGCATCATCGTGACCGTGACCAGCTCTGCCGTGCCGGTGCTCGAGCATGACTGGATAGCGCCGGGGGTGCACATCAACGCGGTCGGAGCCTGCCTGCCCAGCGCGCGCGAACTCGATACTGCCACGGTCGCGGCAGGCGCTCTGTTCGCCGACCGGCGGGAGTCGCTGCTCACCGAGTCCGGCGACTACCTGCTGGCAGCGGCCGACGGCGCGGTGACCCGGGAACACGTCCGGGCCGAGCTCGGCGAGCTGCTCACCGGAGTCGCCACCGGCCGCCAAAGCGACGCCGAGATCACGATCTTCGAGTCGCTCGGGCTGGCGGTGGAGGATCTCGCCGCCGCCGTCTGCGCCTACCGGAACGCCAGCCAGGCAGGCGGCGGCAACTGGGTGGACTTCTGACGGAACCGTGCGGGTGCGCGCTGCGTCGCAGTGGCAGGAGCGTTTCCCGCGGGCAGGAGTCGTCAGATGTCCATCAGCACAAATCCCAGTTACCGCGCCGCGGCGATCGGCGTCGTCTCGGCTGCGCTGCTAGTCGGCGCGTTCACCATCGGGGCGAGCCGCAGCAGCCCGGCAGACGCCAGTCAGGCGAAGGGCGCGAGACTGACCGCCGCATCCTTGCCGGCCGCCAGGATCACTGTTACCGGCGTCGGAACCGTCAACGGCACGCCAAACCAACTGCTGCTGTCGATGGGAGTGTCGGTCAACGGCGCATCGGTCAGCTCCGCGCTCAGCCAGGCCAACCAGGCGGTGCGGCACGTCACCGGGGCGCTGGCAGCCAACGGCGTGGCGGGCCGGGATATCCAGACCTCGGGCATGTCGATTTCCCCGAACTACCAGGGCAACTCCCAGGTCCCGGTCGGCTACAACGTGAGCGAGTCGCTGACCGCCACGCTCAACAACCTTCGCCTGGCCGGGGCCCAGGTCGAGGCTGCCGTGCATGCGGGTGGCAACGCGGTGAGCGTGGACGACGTGTCGCTGAACCTGACCGATACCGGCAAGCTGCTGGCTGCCGCACGGGCCGCGGCCGTCCGGGATGCCCGGGCCAAGGCCGCGCAGTTCGCCGCGGCCCTCGGCGAGCCGCTCGGGCCGGTCGTCAGCCTCACGCCCGTCCAGCCTGTCTCCCAGGTGTTCTACGGCGCCAACGCAACGGCGACTCCGAAAGCCTCATCAGTGCCGATATCGCCCGGAACCCAGCAGGTGAGCGTCTCGATCACCGTGGTCTACTCGGCCTGAGATGGGGTGACCCTCCACACCATGTCGATTTCGTTGCCGCGAATCAGCTTAAATCGGTCGGCAAAATGGCTGGAATCGACATGGTGCGGCTGATTCAAGTCGCAGAGTCGCGCAGCGAGGCGCGCCGGGCTAAGCTTCCGGCCATGACAGCGCGCCTCGCCGCAGGCTGGTGGCGCCGCCACTAGGCGGTGCCGGGGTTCGCGCTGGGCAAGACAGCTAAGCAGACCAGGAGAAGGCGACCGCCAGGCCCGGCGGCCGCCTTTTGCTCGTGCCGCCAGGCCTAGGCATGACACCCGCGAGGCCGAGATGGACCAGACAGGCAGTTACCTGACCCCGGGCGGGGTCCGGGTGCACTCACGGGCCGAGGACTTCGACCCAACCGAGCTCGCCGAGATTACCCGCCAGGTGCAGGACCGCCGCGGCGGCGTGCTCAGCTCGGGCATGGAGTACCCAGGCCGGTACAGCCGCTGGCACCTGGCCTACCTGGACCCGCCGGTGGAGATTGTGGCGAAGGGGCGGCGGATCAGCGCGACCGCCCTGAACGAGCGCGGTGCGGTGCTGCTGCCGGCGATTGCCGCGGCGCTACGGCGCGCCGCCGGCGGCACCAGTGCCGACAGCGATAGTGCCGACAGCGATAGTGCCGACAGCGACAGTGCTGGCGTGCGCCACGTCGAGGTCCTCATCCCGGAGGGCGAGGGGATCTTCACCGAGGAGCAACGCAGCCGCAGGCCGACCGTGTTCTCGGCGCTCCGCGAGGTAATCGCGGCCTTCGCCGGGCCGAGCCCTCATCTTGGCTTGTACGGGGCATTTGGCTACGACCTGGCGTTCCAGTTCGAGCCGGTGCGCCAGCGGATCCGCCGGGACGGGGCGGCTCGCGACTTGGTGCTGCATGTGCCCGACCTTATTTACGCGGTCGACCGCAAGCGCGAGACGGCAAGCAAGTTCAGCTTCGACTTCGAGACCAGCGCAGGCAGCACCGCCGGGCTAGCCCGGCATGGCTGCGCCGCAGCAACGTCCGGCGACCCCGCGGGAACCCGTTCCCATGAAAATGAGCTTCCGGTCGATCCGGTGCCCGGCGGTTACGCCCGCGTGGTGGCGCAGGCCAGGGAGAAGTTCGCCCGCGGCGACCTGTTCGAGGTGGTGCCGAGCCATACCTTCCACGCCCGCTGCCCGGCCCCGGCCGCGTTCTTCGAGCGGCTGCGCGAGCGCAACCCGGCGCCGTATGAGTTCTTCCTCAATCTCGGCGACGACGAGTACCTGGTGGGCGCGTCGCCAGAGATGTACGTGCGGGTAACCGGCGACCGGGTAGAGACCTGCCCGATAGCGGGCACGATCGCCCGCGGCGCCAGCCCGCTGGAAGACGCGGAGGCGATCCGTACGCTGCTCAGCTCGCCGAAGGAGGAGTCCGAACTGACCATGTGCACGGACGTGGACCGCAACGACAAGTCGCGGATCTGCGTGCCCGGCAGCATCAAGGTCATCGGCCGCCGCCAGATCGAGCTGTACAGCCGGCTCATCCACACCGTCGATCACGTGGAAGGCACGCTACGTCCCGGCTTTGACGCGCTTGACGCGTTCCTCACGCACATGTGGGCGGTCACGGTGACCGGCGCGCCGAAGAACTGGGCGATGCAGTTCATCGAGGATCACGAATCGTCGCCGCGGCGCTGGTACGGCGGCGCGGTCGGCATGATCGGCTTCGACGGCGGCATGAACACCGGACTTACGCTGCGCACCGCTCACATCACCGGCGGCGTGGCGGCGGTCCGGACCGGCGCGACGCTGCTATTCGATTCCGACCCGGACGACGAGGAGCGGGAGACGGTACTGAAGGCACGCGCGCTGCTGGAGACGCTTGCCGAGGCCGCGCGGGCTGACCAGGGCCGCGACGCTTCCGGATGGGAACGGGGCCGGCCCGCCACGCTGCCCGGAGAGGCAATGCGGGTGCTGCTGGTGGATCATCAGGACTCTTTCGTGCACACGCTGGCGGGCTACTTCCGGGAGCAGGGCGCCGAGGTGACGACGCTGCGGGCCGGTTTCGACGCCGGGCTGCTGGACGAGTTCGGGCCGGACCTGGTGGTGCTCTCGCCGGGACCTGGCCGGCCGGCGGACTTCGATTGCGACAAGCTGCTCGACGCACTGGACGAGCGAGGGCTGCCGGCTTTCGGAGTCTGCCTGGGGCTGCAGGCGATGGTGGAGCACGCCGGCGGTTCGCTCGGGCTGCTGGACACTCCCGTGCACGGCAAGCCGGGCCAGGTGCAGGTGCTGGGAGGTGCGCTGCTGGCCGGCTTGCCAGCGGAGTTCACCGCGGCCAGGTACCACTCCTTGCATGCCCGGCCCGAGCAGGTAACCGGCGGATTCGAGGTTACGGCGGTGACCCGCGACGGGGTGGTGATGGCGATCGAGGACGCCGTCCGTGGCCGGTGGGGCGTCCAGTTTCATCCGGAGTCGATACTCACCACCGCCGGCGGTGCCGGTCACCAGGTGATTGCCAACGTGCTGCGCCTTTGCCGGGATCGGGCGAGCGCATTGCACCGCTAACCTCATCTGCTCGTGATGTGACAGTCTTTGCGGCATGCCCGAGATTAGCTATCCGGCCGCTGGCGGCAACGTTCCTGCTTATCTGGCCGTGCCGCCGGCCTCGCCGGGCCCGTGGCCTGCCGTGGTCGTCGTGCATGAGGCGTTCGGCCTCACTGACGACATCCGCCGCAAGGCCGACGAGTTCGCAGCGCACGGCTACCTCGCGCTGGCGCCCGACTTGTATGACGGCAAACCCTGGATACGGTGCATCCGGGGCGCCATCCGGCAGTTGCATGCCAGGCACGGCCCCGCCTTCACCGCGCTGGAATACGCGCGCGAGTACCTGGCCGGGCGGCCGGATTGCACCGGGCGCACGGGTGTCATCGGCTTCTGCCTCGGCGGCGGGTTCGCGCTGCTGTGCGCGCCACGGCCAGGCTTCGCGGTCGCCGGCGTCAACTATGGTGAGGTGCCCGACGACGCCGAGTCCGTGCTCGCCGGCGCGTGCCCGGTGGTTGCCAGTTACGGCGGCCGGGACCCGATGGGCAGCAAGCACCCCGAGCGCCTGCAGCGCGCCCTAGCCGTGCTCGAGGTACCGCACGACGTGAAGGTCTACCCGGCCGCCGGGCACCGGTTCATGAGCGAGGCCTCCGGACCTGGCGCCGTGCTCGCCAGGTTCGCCAGGATGAGCTATCAGCCGGAGGACGCGGCTGATGCGTGGCAGCGGATCTTCGGCTTCTTCGGCACCTCCTCACTAGCTGACGCAGCGGCTGGGTTACCCGACGGGGTCGTGGTGGATCTGCCCGGCCGGGATGCTCGCAGCCAGCACCGCTGCCGTCTGGCTGACCATCGCGGGCGGCCCGCAGATGTAAGCATCGGTGTTCTCGAACCGGCCGTGCCCGGGCACGACGTCGGACAGCAGGCCGGTCAGCCCGCTGTAACCCGGTTCGTCGGATAGCACCGGAATCACGCGCAGTCCGGGGCAGGCCGATTCCAGCAGCTCAAGGTCCTCCAGGTCGTACAGATCAAAGTGCTGCCGGGCACCGACGAACAGCGTGATCTTGCGCTGCCGTCCGGTAACCGGGCTGGCGAGCGCCTGCTCGATCAGCGCCTTGATCGGCGCCAGTCCGGTTCCGCCAGCCACGCATAGCAGGTCACGGTCTGACTGGGTGAGGGTCATGGCTCCCGCTGCGGCTGCGAGCAGCACGCAGTCGCCCTCCTGTGAGTGATACGCGAGGGCGTTGCTGACCAGACCGCCGGGCACCGCGCGTACGTGCAGGTCGAACTGGCCGTCCGGCCGTGGCGAGTTGGCGATCGAGTATGGCCGCCAGGTCCGGGGCCACCGGGTGACCTGGACGGGCACATACTGGCCGGGCTGATAGGGCAGCGGCTCCTGCGGCCGCAGCTTCAGCACGGCGACGCCGGGGGAGCGCAGTTCGTGGGCAATGATCTCGGCGACCCACCACGGTGGCGCGACCATCGCTTCACGCCCAGCGTCCTGCCACATCGTCGACGATAAGTAGCTGAGTGCATCCTGCCATGCATCCGCGGTCTGGGCCGTCCAGGCCGGGCCGAGGAAATGCCGTGCGGCGTCGCGCAGCGTGCCGAAGAAGGCGTCATAGTGACGCTCAGTCACGCCTAACCGGCGGTGATCCCGGGCGAGTTCACTCAGCAGTTCGATGACGCGAGGCTCGTCGTCAAGTGACCAGATCAGCCGCGCGAACGCGGCGAACACGCGCTCGCGCACTGTGGTCATGCTCATCGGGAATAGCGACCGGATGTCGGGATGCGCGGCAAAGAGGCGGGCGTAACAATATTCCATCACGGCCGGCCCCTGGGACATTAGCGGCCCGAAGGATTCCTTCACCAGCCGCGGATTCAATTCGGCCGCCGTGACCGGCGTTTTCGCGGCGTTCCGGAGAGGCTGACTTTCGGTTTCGGCTACTCGCTCGGCTCGGGCTAACTGCCCGGGTGATGCCATTTCACCTGATGAGCTGCTAATGCCGATATAGCTGCCGGTTAATACCGAAGGCGGTACCGCAAACTTCGCGGACATGCTGGTCAAGGCACCAGCGTTCGGAAGTCCGCCATCAGGCGCGATCGCCACATCGCGAGTCTGGCACCGTGACCTGATGCATACAAGTCATTTCAGGACGGCTGCCAATACTGCGCAATTGCGCAGGAACACTTCTGCGATTACGGAAAGTGAGCAATGACTCTATGATCGACGAGTGATAGGGCAACTGGTCTGGGATATGGACGGCACGCTGCTGGATTCCAGTGCTGTCGTGCCGGCCGCCTTCGTGGCCGCGATCTCCTACCTCGGCGGGCCGGCGGTCACCGCCGACCAGATCGTGGCCAGCTATGCACGGGGCACGGCCGAGACGATCCTGGCGCACCTGCTCGGCAGGGAGCTTGGCGCGGGCGATGCGGATGCCTATTACCGCGAACTGGCGGGCGTCACCGTCAGGCCGTATCCGGGCGTGCTGGACGTGCTCGCCGCGCTGCGGGCCAGCGGCCGCCCCGTCGCGGTGTTCACCGGTGCCAGCAGGCGCGCTGCGGCCATGCTGCTTGCCAGCGCGGGCATCGCCGTGGACGTGCTGGTCGGCGGTGACGAAGCGGGCCGCCCGAAGCCGGCCCCCGATGGCGTCCTGCTGGCGGCCGAGCGCCTTGGCGTGCCGGCGGTCGAGGTTGCCTATATCGGGGACGCCCCGGTCGACTTGCGCGCAGCTGCGGCCGCTGGCAGCATGAGCGCCGCGGCGGCCTGGGGTCATCAGTACGACGCAGCCGCCGCCGCTGACTATACGCTGGCCAGCCCTGGGCAGGCCTTGCGGCTGCTCAGATAGGCGTCGTGTAACCGTTCAGCCAGTGCACCTGCAGCCAGGTGATGGCGCTCGCCCAGGCGCCGGTGACCTCTAGCAGCCCGACCGCAATCAGCATCAGGCCGCCGACTCTGGTGATGAGCCGGGCGTGCCGGCGGGCGAAGCCGAACAGATTGATGCCGCGCTGGAATGCGAACGCGACGATCAGGAACGGTATCCCGATACCAAGCGCGTACACGAACGCGAGCAGCCCGCCGCGTAGCGCCGTGCCGCTGGTGAGGCCGAGAGCTAGCACGGCGCTCAGGGTTGGCCCGCTGCATGGCGTCCAGCCAAGCCCGAACAGCACGCCGAGCAGCGGGGCGCCGGCCAGCCCGGCCCGTGGCCGGGCGCCCGGCTTGACGATTCGGCCGGCGAAAGTGAACCGGTCGAATGCGCCGATGAACAGCAGACCGAGGACGATGATCAGGCCGCCGAGGATCTGGCTCAGGCCCTTGGCATGCAGCCGAAGTGTGTCGCCGACGGCGGCGGCCGCCACCCCCTCGACGGCGAACAGCGCGGAGAAGCCGAGTATGAACAGCAGCGCGCCCAGCATGACCCGGCTGCGCACCGGCGCGGCCGGCGCGCTAGGCACGGCCTGTGCGGTGGCCACCGCCACCGCAGTGGTGCCCGCGGCGGCCGGCACCGGTATCTCCTCGCCGGTTCCGGCCGGTCCGGGGTCAGACGGCACCCCGGTGCCGGACATGCCGGTCAGGTAAGAAAGGTAGCCAGGCACCAGCGGCAGGCAGCAAGGCGACAGGAAGGTTATCGCCCCGGCCGCGGCGGCCACCGGTATCGCCAGCAGCACCGGCCCGGACAGGACCAGGTGCTCGACCCCGCCGCCCACGCCGCAGCCTCCCTCCGGTTAGAACGCATCTAACCTACTAGGCCAGGACCGTGGCCGCTGCATCGCCTCGTCGACCGCGTCGGCGCCTGCGGGCACCGGCGGCAGCCGCACCGCGGCAGTCGGGATCTCCCTGAGCCGGTGCAGCACGGCCTTGATCACCGCCGGGTTCGGCGCGGCAAACAGCGCCTTCGAGAGCGGGGCCAGCCGGTGGCCAAGCTGCCTGGCCCGGCCGGCCTCGTCCGCTCGCCAATAACTGACGAGGGCCGCGAATTCGCTCGTGCACACGTGGGCCGACGCCAGGATCGCGCCGCTGGCGCCGAGTGCGAGCATGGCCGATGCGTAGAGGTCGTCGCCTGCCAGCACGGCGAAGCCGGCTGGCCGGTTCGCCATCATGATCACGGTGTCCTGATCGATGGCACCGGCCGCGTGCTTGACCCCGGCAACTCCCAGCAGCCCGGCGAGCTGCCGCATGGTGCCCCAGCCGACTGCCTGGCCGGTCCGGTAAGGGATGTTGTAAATGATCAGCGGAACGGGTCCAGCTTCGGCTAGCACCCGGAAGTGCTCGAGAACTCCGGGCTCGCCAGGACGGCTGTAATACGGCACCACGGTCAGTGCCGCGCGGATCTCCGGCCACGCCGACAAGGCCGCCAGCGCCGCCGCTGAGGCCCGCGTGTCATTCAAGCCTGCCCCGGCAATGAGTGGCGCGCTCCGGTCCCGGCAGCTGAGCTAATGCTCGATGTGCGGAAGATGCGGCTGCTGCGCGAACTCGCGCGGCTGGGCACCATCGTGGCGGTCGCAGATGCGCTCTCCTACACGCCGTCTGCGGTGTCACAGCAGCTCAGCGCACTGGAGCGGGAGGCAGGGGTGCCGCTGACTCGGCGGAGCGGCCGAGGTGTCGCGCTGACCGCGGCCGGAGCCGATCTCGCGGAGCGGGCCGGACCGGTCCTCGCGCTGCTGGAGCAGGCGTCCGCAGCGATGGCGGCTGCGCGGCCCGAGCTCACCGGAGAGCTGCGGATCGGGGCGTTCCAGACCGCCGTCCGCACGCTCCTGCCGGGGGCGCTCGTCGCACTGGCCGCCGAGCATCCGAAACTCGAGCTGCACGCCACGGAGCTTGACCCGGCCGCCGCTCCGGATGCGCTGCGGACCTCGGCGCTTGATATCGCGCTGGTACACGACTACGACTACGTCCCGATCGGGACGGATGCCTACCTGGCCGGATAGCTGGGTCACCTGGTTCACGTAGTAGCACCGGTACCGTGCCTAAAAGCTTGCGCATCTGCCTCGCCCCGTCGGCTGAGTAGGAACATGAGGCCGACAGCAATGAAAGGACCCGCTCGGCACGGACCGAGCTGATGCTCACTATGCCGAATAGAGGGCGTTGCCGATGCGCATACTCATGCGATCGCTCGCATGCTTAACTTCGCTCCTATGGATCGGCTGGACGTCACGCCCATCGGACGGCCCTGCCGAATATATGCGCACCGTGTGCTGACGGGTCCTGGTCCCGGAGGCGCGCAGATTATCAATTCTGGGCCGCCGCACTGCGCCTGGCCAAGCTAGACCGTCGCTGACGCTCAGGTCGGGTCGTGAGACCGACCTCGCTAGCGTGGCAGCACGTAGACCTTGTCGACGCCGACCGAGCTGGCGCACCGGAAGCGAGGGCCCTCAGGTCTTCGACCCGCATTCCTGCACATGCGACAACAGAGGTGTTCAGCGCGTCGGGCAAAGCGCCATTAGCACTTCGGCGACCAAACACGGCCCAGCCGTCAAAGGCGGCGATCGCGCTGGAATCGCTGAAGGAATAAAGGCGCGCTCTTCTGCAGGGCGTGCAGGGAACTTAGCCCCTAGCCGTCCGCGGCGTCCGGCTTCCCGGCTGACGCCTGCATCAAGGGTTGACCTGACGGAATTACCGGGACTGGCGCCTCCCAGGTCGCCGCCGCATCCGCAGGGCGCCCAGAAGAAATGCGCCGAGCAAGATGACAATGCCGATGAACAGCAGGTACAACAGTCCCTTCGCGACAACGCCGACGATGCCCAGCGCGATCGCCGCGATCACCAGCAGCAGAAACAGGGCAATCATCCGATCCTCCGCTCAATTGGGCTGCTGCTCAGCGGCGCGCCAGCCGCCGCTCGCCGCCAGCGCCCGGCTCGTATGCCAGGCCGTAGTGCTTAAAGATCGCCTCTTCGTCGCCCGCCGGTAGCTCACCGTCGGTGCCGATCG
>JBKQTJ010000168.1:0-17130 GCA_052143255.1 Streptosporangiaceae bacterium
GCCACATACGCGATATGCCCGATAAGGCGGCCGAGATCCCGACGAAGTACCGAGGCGAGCCATGGGCTCGCCTCGGCGTCGACGTTGACCATGACTTCGAGCCCCTGTACGTCGTCAACTCGGATAAGAAGCAGCAGGTCTCCAAGCTCAAGGAGCTGCTGAAGAATGCCGACGAACTGCTCCTTGCCACTGATGAGGACCGGGAGGGCGAGGCCATCGCGTGGCACCTGCTGGAGGTGCTGAAACCACGGGTGCCAGCCCGCCGGATGGTCTTCCACGAGATCACGCCCGAGGCCATCGCAATCGCGGTGGCCTCGCCGGGTGAAGTGGACCAGGGCAAGGTCGAGGCCTACCAGACCCGGCGCGTGCTAGACCGCCTGTACGGCTACGAGCTGTCTCCGGTGCTCTGGAAGAAGGTCATGCCGCAGCTGTCGGCGGGCCGTGTCCAGTCGGTGGCAGTGCGGCTTGTCGTCGACAGGGAGCGCGAGCGGATAGCGTTCCGCGCCGCCGAGTACTGGGATCTGGAGGCGGACTTCGCGCCGCAGGACACACCCGCGGCAGCCGAGGTGTCCTCGTTCACCGCGACTCTGGTGTCCGTCGATGGCCGCCGGGTCGCTCAGGGCCGCGACTTCACCTCCACCGGCGAACTGCGAGTCGATCCCAAGGTTGACGGGGCCGAGCAGGCGATCCTGCACCTGGACGGCGCGGCTGCCGGTGCGCTGGCTGGTCGCCTGGCCGATGCCGCGTTCTCGGTGAAGTCAGTCGAGCGCAAGCCGTACCGCCGCGCTCCGTACGCTCCGTTCCGCACGACGACATTGCAGCAGGAGGCGTCGAGGAAGCTGGGCTTCTCCGCCAAGTACACGATGTCGGTTGCCCAGCGACTATACGAGAACGGCCATATCACCTATATGCGGACCGACTCTGTCACGCTCTCCCAGACCGCGCTCAACGCGGCTAGGTCCCAGGCGCGGCAGCTGTACGGGGCCGAGTACGTGCCGGACGCGCCGCGGATCTACGACAGCAAGGTAAAGAACGCGCAGGAGGCACACGAGGCGATCCGCCCGGCCGGTGACACGTTCAAGACCCCCGCGCGGTCCGGCCTGTCCGGCGACGAGCTTCGGCTGTACGAGCTTGTCTGGAAGCGCACGGTCGCGTCGCAGATGAAGGACGCGACCGGCGAGTCGATCTCGGTCCGCATCACCGGCGCCTCCAGCCAGGGCGAGCAGGCCGACTTCGGCGCATCCGGCAAGGTCATCGCCTTCCACGGATTCCTCAAAGCCTATGTCGAAGGCTCGGACGACCCCGATGCTGAGCTTGACGACAACCAGCGCAGGCTGCCGCCGATGGCCGAGCGGGACCCGATGACGGTGCTGCGGATGGCGGTCGCCGAGCATGCGACCAGGCCGCCTGCCCGCTACACCGAGGCGACCCTGATCAAGGAGCTTGAAGACCGCGAAATCGGCAGGCCCTCCACCTACGCCTCGATCATCGGAACCATCCTGGACCGGGGGTACGTCTTCAAGAAGGGCAGCGCGCTCGTCCCGTCGTTCCTGGCGTTCGCTGTCGTCACCCTGCTCGAGCGTCACTTCGCGCACCTGGTCGACTACGCGTTCACCGCCCGGATGGAAGACGCGCTGGACGAGATCGCGCGCGGCGAAGCCCAGCGGGTGCCGTGGCTGCGCCGGTTTTACTTCGGCGCCGACGGCGAGGAGGGCCTGAAGGAACTGGTCAGCGACCTGTCGGACATAGATGCGCGAGACGTCAGCTCGTTCCCGCTGCCAGGCTCGGACATCGTCGTCAGGGTCGGCCGGTACGGCCCGTACCTCGAGCGCGACGGCCAGCGGGCGAACATACCCGAAGGCACCGCGCCCGATGAGGTAACCGCCGAATTCGCAGCGGAGCTGCTCGACCGTCCGAGCGGGGACAAGATCCTCGGGACCGACCCCGAGAGCGGCAAGACGATCGTCGCGAAGGAGGGCCGGTTCGGACCGTACGTCACTGAGCTGCTCGAAGACGACGCTCCCGCGTCGGCGAAGCCCCGCACAGCGTCGTTGCTGAAATCTATGGACCTCGACAGCGTGACGCTGGACGATGCGCTCCGCTTGCTGACCTTGCCTCGGACGCTGGGCGAACTGGACGGGGAGCAGGTCACTGTGCAGAACGGGCGTTACGGCCCGTACGTGAAGAGGGGCAGCGAGAGCCGCTCGCTGGAGTCCGAAGGGCAGATGTTCACCCTCACGATGGACGAGGCGAAAGCGCTGCTCGCACAGCCCAAGCCGCGAGGCCGGGCGGCCAGGGCCGCCGCCGCGCCGCCGCTGAAGGAGCTTGGCGAGGACTCGGCCAGCGGGAAGCCCATCGTGCTGCGCGAGGGCAGGTTCGGCCCGTATGTGACCGACGGTGAGACGAACGCTTCGCTGCGTAAGGGCGACACTGTCGAGACCATCACGCCGCAGCGGGCGATCGAGTTGCTTGCTGAGCGGCGTGCCGCCACGCCAGCCCCGAAGCGGCGGCCAGGCACGCGAACGACGAAGACGGCCACGGCGAGGACGAGCGCCGCGAAGACGGGCGCTCGGCCGGCCAAGGGCGGGACCGCGAAGACGACCCGCGCCAAGCCAACTGGCTAGCCTTCGGCCGGCCCCGTTCCCTGCCGATTTGTCACAGCTGGGGACGTAGCTTGCTGGTGAACGCGACCGTTCCCCAGTCGGACCTATAACCTGGCGCAGTGAACTTTAGATCCCCTTTGGGCGCTCGTGGGTCCGGCGTGCTGTCGATCACGCCGTTCCGACGCCTCTGGATTGCGCTTTCGCTGTCCAGCCTGGGGGACTGGCTCAGCCTGCTCGCGCTGTCATTCCTTGCGGCGAAGATCGGCAGCGGCGGCGCGTATGCGGTCAGCGGTGTCTGGCTGACCTCGCTGCTGCCCTCTCTGCTGTTCGGGCCGCTGGCGGGCGCGGTCGCCGACAGGTTCGATCGCCGCCTGAACATGATCATCGGCGATGTAGTCAGAGCCGTGCTCTACGTCACCATCCCGCTGAACCTTACTTTCGGCTTCGCTAACCAGCTGACCTGGCTGTACCTGGTCCAGTTCCTGGCCTCGTGTGCGTCGCTGTTCTGGACCCCGGCCAAGGACGCGTCGGTGCCCAATCTCGTGCCTCCCGACAAGCTAGAGCAGGCTAACCAGCTCAGCCTGTTCACGACCTATGGCACCGCGCCGGTCGCCGGGTTGCTGTTCTCGCTGCTTGCGCTGCTGAGCACGGCGCTCGGCCACATTTCACACTACTTTTCTACAAACCAGGTCAGCCTGGCGTTGTACTTCAACGTGGTGACCTTCGTCGTTTCCGCGCTGACGATCTCCATGCTGAAAGAACTCCGCCGTCGGCCGCGTGGGGCGATATCCGCGCCGTCGTTGCTGAAGTCGATCTGGGAAGGCTGGCAGTTCCTCGGCCACACGCAGGTCGTGCGGGGGATCGTGCTCGGCATGACCGGGGCGTTCGCCGCCGGCGGCGTGGTCGTCGGCCTGGGCCCGTCTTACGTCCGGAGCGCTCTGCATGGCGGCAGCGCAGGCTGGGGAGCTGTCTGGGCAGCCATCTTCTTCGGGCTGGCCCTGGGCATGTTCCTTGGGCTGCGGATCTTGCGCGGCTTCTCCAGACGGCGCTTGTTCGGCCTGTCCATCGCGGCTGCGGCCGCGCCGCTCGCCCTGATCGCGCTGATCCCGAACCTCGTCCTGACGGTCATTCTGACTGCCGTGCTCGGTGCTTGCGCCGGTGTCGCGTACGTGACCGGCTATACCGTGATCGGCCTGGAAGTTGACGACGACACCAGAGGTCGCACGTTCGCGTTCCTGCAGGCCGCTATCCGGGTGATCCTTTTCGCTGTGATCGCGATCGCGTCCCCGCTAGCGGGAGCGTTCAACTCGCTCGCCCACGCGGCAGGCATCGGCACGTTGCGCATCGGCGGCGACGTGTACCGGAACCTCGGGTACAACTTCGTGCTGCTTGGCGCGGCCGTCGTCGCGCTGGCCCTAGGCCGGGTATCGTACCGGCAGATGGATGACCGCACGGGCGTGCCGCTGTGGGCGGACCTGACCTCGGTGTTCCGCGGGCGGAAACCGGCAACGCGCGCCGACAGTAACGGGGCGCAGCCGGCCGCGCAGCCTGCTCGCCGACCCGGCGTGTTCATCGCCCTTGAAGGCGGCGAGGGGGCGGGCAAGTCGACCCAGGCCAGGCTGCTGGCGATCTGGCTCCGGGAGCAGGGCTTCGACGTGATCACCACGCATGAGCCCGGTGCCACCAAGATCGGCATGCGGCTCCGCGCGCTGCTCCTGGATAATGCGCACTCTGGTCTCTCGCCCAGGGCCGAGACGCTGATGTACGCGGCGGACCGGGCCGAGCATGTGCGATCAGTGATCGTCCCGGCTCTCGAACGCGGCGCGATCGTCGTGTCCGATCGTTATCTCGATTCCTCACTGGCCTACCAGGGCGCCGGGCGCCAGCTCTCGGTCACCGAGATTGCAGAACTGAACCGCTGGGCGACCGACGGCCTGATGCCTGACCTCACGATCGTGCTCGACCTGCCGTCGGCAACCGGCCTCGGCAGGCGGCGCTCCTCGGCCGACCGGCTTGAGGCCGAGCCGGTCGACTTCCACCAGCGGGTCAGGGCCGGGTTCCTCAACCTGGCAGCGGCCGAGCCATCGCGTTACCTGGTACTGGACGCCGCGAGGCCCGAGGCGGAGATCAGCCGGGATATCCAGCTCAGGGTCCGCGAGGTACTGCCGGACCCTGTTCCGCAGGCGACCGAGGATAATACCGGCTCGTTCCCCGCGGTGCGGGACTGACAGTGGTGCGGGACTGACAGTGGTGCGGCCCTCGGGCGACGGAACCGACAGAGCGGTGTCCGGCGCGGTATTCGCGGAACTGACCGGCCAGGAGGAAGCGGTCGATCAGTTGAAGCGCGCCGTGGCCGCGAGTCAGGCGCGCCGTGGCGACGGGCGTGGCTACGGGCTAAGCGCGCCAGCCGATGCGGTCGGGCTCGGCGGCGCCGGAATGACGCATGCGTGGCTGTTCACCGGTCCGCCGGGCTCGGGCCGGTCGCTGGCGGCGCGCGCGTTCGCCGCCGCATTGTTGTGTGAATGGCAGGGCTGCGGGCAGTGCCAGTCCTGTCGCCAGGTGGCCAGCGGATCGCATGCCGACTTGCTGCTCGTGCGGCCCGACGGCCTTTCCTACGGGGTGCGCCAGACCAGGGACCTCGTGCTCAAGGCCGCAGCCGCGCCGGTCTACGGCCGCTGGCGGATCGTGCTGTTCGAGGACGCTGACCGATCCACCGAGCAGGCGGCGAACGCGCTGCTGAAGGCGATCGAAGAGCCAGCGCCGCGGACGGTCTGGATGCTCTGCGCGCCGTACGCCGACGACCTCCCGACGACGATCCGGTCCCGATGCCGGCTCGTCTCGCTGCGGACGCCGCCGACGGCGGCCGTCGCGGAGGTACTCGGCCGTGAGGGAGTGCCGCCGGAACGGGCGCGATCGGCCGCTCTTGCTGCACAGGGCCACATCGGCCGGGCCCGGCGCCTCGCGACCGATCCGGAGGCGGCCCGCCGTCGCGGCGAGGTGCTGCGGGTGCCGGGCCAGGTAGGCAGCCT
Organism: Streptosporangiaceae bacterium; assembly: GCA_052143255.1. Lineage (GTDB taxonomy): Bacteria > Actinomycetota > Actinomycetes > Streptosporangiales > Streptosporangiaceae > JAJYUU01. The sequence continues at coordinate 5,633 of JBKQTJ010000168.1, forward strand.
TGGCCAGGCGCTCAAGGCAGCGGCGGCGCTGGTCAGGGCAGCGGAGGCGGAAGCTGCGGCGGTGACGGAGGAACTCGATGAGCCCGAGCGCGAGGCAATGCGCCGGGCATTTGGCGAAGGTTCGACCGGCAAGGGCGTCGCGTCGGCGCTGCGCGGAGGCGCGGGTGCCCTGCGCGAGCTCGAGGACCGGCAGAAATCCCGCGCGACGCGCGTTAAGCGGGACTCGCTCGACCGTGCACTGCTTGACCTGGCCAGTTATTACCGTGATGTGCTCGCCATTCAGCTGCGGGCCTCGGTCGAACTCGCTAATGAGGCGCGTGACGAGGAACTCGCGCAGCTAGCTGCCACCTCAGGCCCGGCCGACACGGTGCGCAAGATCGAAGCGATAATGCGATGCCGGCAGCGGCTGGCGGCAAACGCCGCCCCATTGCTCGCGGTAGAGGAGCTGACGCTGGCCCTGGCCCGCTAGCGAGCTGAGCCTCTGCCCGCATTCGTGGCTCCGGGCTAAATGCCCATCCCGTGCTGCCCGAGCGCGCCGCGCCCGGGCAGACCGCCCGCCCGGCGACGCAGCCTCTTACCGGGTCGCGTCGCGCTTCCTGCTCTTGAATGCACAGCTGGGCTCGCGCTTCGGCTGGATCTGGGACAGCAAGATCCACAACCTGCCTGTTCGCGGGCCGTGTGGCTTCGACGATGTCGTTGCCGCGACCTGGTGACCGGGCTGCCCCCAGATCGGCGCGCTAGGACGGGCGAATCTCGTTACATCCCCGTAATGTGGTGGTGTGAGCATGATGATGGCAGTCAGCTTCCAGCGCAACGGGCGACTGTATTACCTGGATCCCGGCCCGTATCAGCCTGCCGTGGGCACGAAGGTGCTGGTTCCCACTGACTCCGGGCCGGAGGTGGCAGAGTGCATCTGGGCGCCCCAATGGGTGGACGACGAGATCACCGGCCTGCCCGTTTGTGCGGGCCTGGCTGCGGCTGAGCATCTGAGCCGGGACGAGGCCAACCGGTCGCGTCGGGCCGAAGCCCGGGTCGCCGCCCGCAGGCTTGTCCGCGAGCTCGAGCTGCCGATGAAGATCATCGCCGTCGACTACCTGGACGAGCCCAACACATTCACCATCTACTTCAGCGCTCCGCACCGGGTCGATTTCCGGGCACTAGTGAAGGATCTTGCTGCTCGGATACGGGCCAGGGTCGAGCTTCGGCAGATCGGGCCGCGGGACGAGGCCAGGCTGCAGGGTGGTATCGGGCCGTGTGGCCGTGACCTGTGCTGCGCCACGTTCCTCAAGGACTTCGAGCCGGTTTCCGTCCGGATGGCAAAGGATCAGGACCTGCCGGTCAACCCGTTGCGGATCGCCGGCGCGTGCGGTCGGCTGATGTGCTGCCTGAAGTACGAGCACCCGCTTTACCAGGACTTCCGTGCGTCCGCGCCGCGTATGGGCGAGGCCGTGGAGACCCCCGACGGACCAGGAATAGTTACCGGCCACAACGTGCCGGGCGAAAAGATCATCGTCAAGCTAGCCGAGGACGGCAGGCGGACGACCTGCCCGAAGGCCAGCGTATGCGGTTCGCGGCATGCATATGAGGCCATGCACGGTGGTTCGCGGGAAGGCTCCGCGGACCGGTAGACTCCTGTGGCTCGCGCGGTTCGGCCGCGGCGCGCGCCGCCTTAGCTCAGTCGGCAGAGCGATTCACTCGTACTGAATAGGTCATCGGTTCGATTCCGATAGGCGGCTCCCCTCCACAGCCCCAGGTCACCTACTCTGACCTGGGGTTTCTTGCTACTTGGCCGACGGCGGTGCGGACTTGAGTACGGCGGCAGGTCACCTTTGCCAATAACTTTGCCAATGGATCTAGCGTCTAGGTCATGCCACAGTCGCGTCCATCGCCCAAGGGACATATCCGCAAGCGCGGGAGCCGGTACTGGATCGCGGTGCCGAGAGGCACTGATCCGATCACCAAGCGTTATCGGTACGCGTTTGACTCAGCGGCGACGCTGGAGGAGGCCGAGCGCAAGCGGGACGAGCTGATCGAGCGTCTCGCTGAGGGCCGGGAGCCTGCCGAGAAGGCGACGGTCAGCATGCTGTTGGACCGCTGGATGGACGTTGCAGATCTTGCGCTCAGCACGCGGGTGACCCATGAGAGCTACATCGGGCGGGTCATCCGGCCGGTGCTGGGCGACTGGCCAGTGCGCAAGCTGGAGCGGCGGGTCGACGTCCTAGACCAGCTCTACGCCCACTTGCGGCGCTGCGGCAAGCTGTGTGACGGGCGTCCGTTCACCGAGCATCGCACTGGCGACGGCGCAGCCAGTACGGACGCTGGCCACGACTGCGCCGTTGCGGGCTGCTTGCCGCACGTGTGCCGACCGATGTCCGCCAGCACTGTCAGGCGCATTCACAGCAACATCAGCGCGGCCTTCGGCTTCGCGATCAAGTGGGGGTGGGCCGACCGGAACCCGGCCGATCACGCCAGCCCGCCCCGGCTGAACCGGCCGGACATCGAGCCGCCAGATCCCGCCCAGGTCGCCAGGCTGCTGGACGTCGCCTGGAAGCGCGACCCCGACTTCGGGACGTTCCTGTGGATGGCCGTCGTCACCGGCGCGCGCCGCGGCGAGCTCGTTGCGATCCGCTGGACCGACATCCGCTGGCAGGAAGCCGACCTGCTCATCGCGCGCGGCTACGTTAGCCACCGCGGCCAGCGAGTCGTCAAGGACACCAAGACCCACCAGAAACGGCGCCTGTCGCTCGACCCGGCGACGCTCGAGGTCCTGCGGGCTCACCTCCGGCGCCGGGAAGAGATCTGCTCGAAGGCTGGCGTTCCGTTCCGCGCGGATGGTTATCTCTTCACGCGTGACGGGTTCGGAGACGAGCCGTGGCTCCCCGACTCGATGACCCAGCGGTTCCTTCGCCTGCGCGATCACCTAGGGCTGCAATGCCGCCTACACGATCTCAGGCACTACAACGCGACTCAGATACTCGCGGCCGGCATCGACCTGCGCACGGTCGCGGGGCGGCTTGGCCACAGCGGCGGCGGGTCCACCACATTGAAGGTCTACGCGCACTGGACGCGTCCCGCCGACCAGCGGGCCGCGAGCATCGTGACCAACGGGCTGCCAGACGGAACAAACGGCAGACCGTCTGCGTGAGCGCTGGATGCGGCCGCCCAGAGCCCGGATCCTGCCCTCAGATCAGCGGCACTCGCTGCTGGCGCGAGTTGAACCGCGGCTTATAGCTTCGCCGAAGTGGTGGCTGGCCTCGCTCGGTGGCATAACCTCGCTCGTGCTACCGCACAGGTGATGAACCTGCACTGTTCCTTGCTCCAGAGGAGCCTCGGCTCCCCCTGCTGCCTTTTGCAACCCGAGATTCCGAACGACGACGGCTCGCGCTTATGAGCAGAGCCAGTCGAGCGGATCGGTCGCCGTCCGTAATGGCCCAACAAACGGCCGCTATAAGTGCGAGCACGATAACAGCAGCGGCAATGGCGACCGGGAGGCTCAAGCCGACGACCACGGCCGAACCGAGGACGCCGCCTACCTTCAGCACGGCTCCAGCCACCTTGCTCACGGCGCGGCGCTCTTACTGCGGGGCGCGAGGACCTCGCCACGGAGATGGCCAACGCGTAGTGCTTGGCGGGTCGCATACCGGAACTGCTCGGCTTTGCCTGCGCCTGCGCTCGCCAACTCCCACAGCTCGCACTCGTATTCCTCGGCATACCGCGCGCGTTCCGAAGACGGCAGCAACCTGGATGCAACCGTCAGCAGCCTCCCCGCTGAGGGCGCTATCAGCGTGCTCGCCGCCAGCTCCTGCTGGCCGGGTCCACTTTCCTGCTGGGCGAGAAGGCTCTCCTCCTGTGGCTGGAAAGGCCCCAGCATCAGGTCACCGACCTGCATCTGCAGGCGTCTAGTGGCGGTAACGCGCACGTCGAGAAGCTCGGTGTGGAGCTGACCGGCTGCCAGCTGCAGCAGCGCGAGGTCATAGTCAATGGCATGGGACACTCGGATGGCGCTTGGGTCGGCCAATGCCGAACTGATCGCGTCGGCCGTTTCCTGAGCCAGGCCGATCTCATTGCTGAGGTCCTGCAGGCGGCCTATCTCTTGGGCATGACCGCGGCAGAAGCGGGCCACGTCGATGATCCTGCAAAGCAGGTCGCTGGTGCCACCCTGCACCCAGCGATAGTCATCGCTTCGACGCATCTCGTCGACGAGATCACATGACAGGTCACGGACCGTGACCAGTTCGCCAATCAGGCTAGCTGCTGTGAGCAGTTTGTCAGCTCGGGCCTCGGGCCAGCTCGACTCTTCCGGCCTGCTCCGCGTAGCTGGCCTCCGACGTGCATACGGCCAGGCTCGTCCCGGTGACGAGGCCACCCCGCTGCCGCTCATGCCATGCCTCCTGCGGGCCTCGTCCGGAGCCCCATGGCGCTGACGGAGGTGGTCGCACGCGCCAATGCGAGGCAGGCACGCTCCGCGCCGTCCTCGGTCAGCCGATAGTAGCGGCGCCTAGGTCGGCCTTCCTCGTGCGCGTTGGCTTCGTCCTCCCAGCTCGACTCAAGCCAGCCCAGATGTTCAAACCTGGCAAGGATCGGATGGATCGTCCCGCTAGGCAGGCCCGCCTCAGCGCAAATCTGCAGGCCGTACTTCTCCTGCATCGGGTCGGCCAGCATAGCCCGGAGAACCAGCTGTGTGGGCAGCGTCATGCGCGGCCCGGTCGGCTTCGGCATGCTTGTACTCTACCTAGCCCCTAACTAGAGTACAAGCTAGCTCGCGCTAGGAGGCTAGACGCCTACTCAGTCGCCGCTATGCCACGCCCGTCGTGTGCGTACTTCCGACGTCGATGCAACTAATTCTGACGGCTGCCCCACTCGTAGCTGTTGATCATCATGCCAGCAGTTCGTCGTCGCGTGATGCCACCCTGGAACCACGATCTTCAGCCGCTCAGACCATTGCATTACCAATGATCATGGGAAAGCGCCGGGATAAACCGGCATGGAGGAGGAGATGGAAGAGCTCTGCGCCGGAAGGGCTAGCGACCCACGGCGACCCCGAGTCATGCGTCGACGACCCGTGAGGGCGTGGCGAAGCGTTGACAGGGGCACGCGCAGGCCGGGCTATCGAGCCGCGAAATGTGAATCCGGGGTGCCGGCGCTGTCCATGAAGCGGAAGGCAACATTGCTGGCGGCGTTAGCGCGAGCCGTCAGGGGACCCCGCGCGGTCACAGAACCAGGGCATGTGCGGAACCTCCGTGCGCGAGAACCGGGAGAGCCCGTGCCCGCCCGCCTGGCTGATCACCGGGCGGGCCGCTCAGGGAACGCCGAGGCGGTAATCCTGAGATGAACGGTCACGGGCAGTCGGACGGTCCCGTAGTACCTGCGAACCCGCCGAACAAGGCTGCGGCTGCGGAGGCGGGGGAGGAAAGGGGACCGGCCAAGGGGAACACGGCCAGTGAAACACGCCCCGGACGCAGCGCCGGGCCTGGTGTGTCAAGTGAGCTGGATCGTGTGCGCGAGGTCGCGCGAAGGGACAAGGATGCGCGGTTCACCGCGCTGCTGCATCATGTCAGCTTGCACCGGCTGGGGCTGGCGTTCGACGAGCTGAATCGGCGGGCGTCGCCTGGCGTGGACGGGGTGAGCTGGGCGGAGTACGAGCAGGATCTGGGGGCTAACCTCCGGGGCCTGCACGAGCGGGTGCAGTCAGGGCGTTTCCGGGCTAGTCCGTCCCGGCGGGTGTACATCCCGAAGGCGGACGGGCGGCTGCGGCCGCTCGGCATTGCCACGCTGGAGGACAAAGTTGTCCAGCGGGCCGTCGTCGAGGTGCTGAACGCCGTGTACGAGGCGGACTTCCTGGGTTTCTCCTACGGGTTCCGGCCGGGGCGCAGCCCGCACAGGGCGCTGGACGCGCTGGCGACCGGGATCATGCGGAAGAAGGTGAACTGGGTGCTGGACGCGGATATCCGCGACTTCTTCGGCAGCCTGGATCGGGGCTGGCTGATGAAGTTCCTCCGGCACCGGATCGCGGATGAGAGGGTCCTGCGGCTGGTCGCCAAGTGGCTGGCCGCGGGAGTCATCGAAGACGGGGCCTGGATGGCCAGCGAGCAGGGATCACCGCAGGGAGCATCGGTTTCGCCGCTGCTGGCTAACGTGTACCTGCACTACGTCCTGGACCTGTGGGCCGACTGGTGGAGGAAACAGCACGCGCACGGTGATGTGATCATCGTGCGTTTCGCGGACGACTTCATCGTCGGGTTCGAGTACCGGGAAGACGCCGAAAGGTTCCTGGCAGGGCTGCGCGACCGGTTCGCGAAGTTCAGCCTGGAACTGCACCCTGACAAGACCCGGCTGATCGAGTTCGGGCGGCATGCCGCCCGGAACCGGGCAGCACGGGGCGACAGCAGGCCGGAGACGTTCAACTTCCTCGGCTTCACGCACATCTGCGCGACGGCCAGGAACGGGCGGTTCTGGGTCCGGCGCAAGACCGACTCGAAACGGATGCGGGCCAAGCTGAAGATGGTCAAAGACCAGCTCCGGCGGCGCCGGTACCAGCCCATCCCCGAACAGGGACGATGGCTGGCCGCCGTAGTGCGCGGGCATCAGGCCTACTATGCCGTGCCCGGCAACAACGACGCGGTGAACGCGTTCCGCACCCAGGTAGCGCGGCACTGGCATCAGGCGCTGCGGCGCCGTAGCCAGAAGTCGCGGCTGCCCTGGGTCAGGATGAACCGCATCGTGACCCGGTGGCTACCCACGACCCGGATCCTGCACCCGTTCCCGGAGGTGCGCTTTGCCGCTACTCACCCGAGGTAGGAGCCCAGTGCGGTAGTCCCGCACGCTGGGATCTGCGCGGGGGGCCGCCCGCAAGGGCGGTCCCTACCGCGACTCAGTTCAAGATCAAATCGGGAGACGCGAGATGGGCGTGATTGTTACTGCCGTGTCGGGCTACGACCTCGGATACGTGTGGAAGAACCAGAGGCAAGCAGTTCAGGAGAAGACGGTCGGCGGCTACTACATCGACGCTGCGCAAGACGGAGAACCACCCGGACGGTGGTGGGGTCCAGGTGCCGCAGCGATGAGCTTCGCCGAAGGCCAGATCGTCGAGCGGGAGCCGTATGACCAGGTCTACCAGCAACTCGACCCGCGCACCGGTGAGAGACTAGGCCGCTCGCGAGGGAATTACACGAACTTCGAGGCGCACCTCGCAGGACTAAAGGCAGCTGAACCTTACGCCACAGCGGAGCGCCTGCTTGAGCTCGAGCGAGAGGCGGCACAGGCCACGCGGCAGGCGGCCGCGTACACCGACATGACGGTGAGTTTCTCGAAGTCGATCTCGATCCTGCACGCCTCCATCAGGGAGAACGCTCGCCGGGCCGGTCTCGTCGGGGACGAGGTCGAGGCCGCGAGGTGGTTAGTGGCCGAGCTCGACTTCCAGGAGACTCTCCAGGCCGCCAACCGCGCTGGACTCGAGTACGTGCAGAAGTGGGCCGGGATGACACGGACCGGCTACCACGGTGCGCGCGTCGACGGCCAAGAGCCCGGCCGTTACGAGAAGGGTCTGCTCATGGTTTCGTCCTGGCTTCAGGGCACGAGTCGTGACGGAGATCCGCAAGATCACATTCACAATCAGCTCGCGCGCTTAGTGAAGACCGTCAGTGATGGGAAGCACCGCGCCCTCGACACGATCTGCCTGCGGCAGGTGCTCGGCGCGGTACAGGCGATCGTAGCGACACACGTGGAGTGCGCCCTGACGCAGCGTTTCGGCGTCGAGTGGGTCCCGCGGCCCGACGGCTACGGCAACGAGATCGCAGGTATCACGCAGCAGCAGATGGACGCGTACTCCTCGCGCACCGTCACGATCAAAGACGAGTTGCCGGCCGCAGTCGCTGAATGGACGCAGAAGTACGGCCGTGCGCCGAACCGGCGGCAGCTTGCGCACATCCAGCAAGAGGTAACCCTCGCGTCGCGCAACGGAAAGCGCGAGGGTCAGATCGACTGGGACGCACTCTGCGCGAAATGGGACGCGAAGCTCGGCGGTGACCTTGCCGCGGTTGCGCCGAGCATGTCGAACCTGCGCGAAGGTCGAGGCCACCATGCGAGGGCCGAGAATCCAGCGCCCGACCAAGCACCCACTCGAGCGGAGCTGACTCGCGCAGTACAACGAGCCCTGGTACTGGTTCAGGAGAAGCAGTCCACCTGGACGCGCTCGGACTTACTGAAGCAGCTGGGACTCGCGATGCCGACCGAGACCAGGCGCATGGCTCCGGAGGCCGCGGTCGCCCTTCTCCAGGACCTGGCTGACGAAGCCGTCTCCGGATCATTCGAGCAGGTTGTGTGCCTGGAGGCCCCGGAGTGGCCGCCCGTACCGCAACACCTGCGGCGCGAACTTGACGGACGCAGCGCCTACACGCGGCCCGGCACCACGCACTACGCAACCAGGGTGCAGCTCAGCATGGAAGAGAAGCTCCTGACGGACGCGCAGAAGCAAGGTGCGCCGCATCTTGCGCGCGAGCAAGCCGCGCAAGCGCTGGGCACAGACGCAGATCTGCTGGAAGCGCAACTGCTCAGCCGTGCGCAGCACACGCACGCGCACGATGCCGAATCAGCCGGCCTGCGGCTAGACCAGAGCGCGGTCTTGTACCACGCACTCACCTCGGGACGCGCCGTCGAGCTGATCGTCGGGCCTGCCGGTTCCGGCAAGACCCGCGTGCTGGCAGAAGCCAGCCGCGCCTGGATCGAGGCCGACATGGGCGAGGTACTAGGGATCGCCACAGCGCAGGCTGCTCGCAATGTGCTTACCTCCGCCGGCGTGCATGCTGCCGAGAACAGCGCAGTCTTCCTCGGTCACCTGCCCGGCCGGCGGGGCGCGCGCGGCATCCGTGACATCGGCCCCGGCACCCTTCTCGTGATCGATGAGGCTTCCATGATGTCGCTGCCCGACCTGGCGGCGATCGTGAGCTACGCCGCCACGAAGGGCGCGAAGGTCATCATCGCGGGCGACCAGCAGCAGCTCGCGTCGTCGCCGATGACTTGTTCATTTACCAGGTCGACGCTGCAGGCGAACGGTTCCGCCTGCACCACATGTTCGCGGCCTTCCTGCGAGCGCGCCTGAAGTCTCTCGGCGGCGACTCGTTCAGGGGAGCGCACCTGCGGGCCGCCTCCGCGCTGCGGGAACGCCGTGACTGGCTGGGCGCGCTGCGTCACGCCATCGCGGTTGCCGACATGCAGCTTGCCGCCGCCATCCTGATCGACTCCATGCACACCGTCCTGGACGTCACCCATGCACAGGAGGCCACGGCTGTCGCCCGGGCGTGGCTCGCGAGATTCGGCGCCGCCGCCGAAGCCAACCCTGAGCAACTGCTCCAGTTCGTCCTTCTGCTCGCCGCGTCCGGGCACCGGGACGCCGAGGACTGGCTGCACAAGATAGACCAGGCTCACCCTCACCCGACGCCGGGCCTGGCCGCCTTTGCGCACACCGTCTGGGCGGCCTACTACCTCAACCGGGGGAGCACTGGCCTTGCGCTCGAGCACAATGCGCTGGCCCGACAGGCGGTCAGCGCTGCAGCCGGGGACACCCACCTATTCCCGATGCTCACCGAAGTGCCCATCCAGGAAGCCGGGGCGCACCTCCTCGCGGGCGACCTCCAGGGCGCGGCGGCCGCCCTCCGGCGCGGCACCGCGCCGCTGTTGGCACCGATCGTGGATGAGTTCCGGACACCTGTCACTCAGGCGTGGGTGGCATCCATGCAGGGCGACCTCGTGTCCGCCGAAGCCGCGCTGGACCGGCTGGCTGGAACTGCAGCCGAGCATGACGCCGTACCGCACGGGATAGGGCTGATCATCGCCAGGCTGGCACGGGCAGGAATTCATCTGGAGCGGCGCGAATACGGGCCTGCCACAGTGTTGCTGACCGAGGCACGGGACGCCGCACGAATCAACGGCCGACCAGTCATCCAGAGCCTGGTCGACACGTGGATCGCCCGGCTCGACACGGCCCAGCACGACCGGGCAGGCGCCCTCGCGTCCTTGGCCCAGGCACGACTGGCCCTCGCCGCGCCAGACGACAGGACCCGGGAACAGCTCACGGTCGAGGAGTTCCGCATTGCGCTCGCCGTGCAGCCTGCCGAGGCGAACGCGCTGGTGCCTAGGCTGCCGGCAAGCACCGCCTCGCGGCTGCTGCAGCCTCGCCTGCACGTCATGCGGCGGGAGTGGACGAAGGCCGAGGAGATCCTCGACGTCGTGGAACCAGCTTCCATCCGCGAGCGGGTGGAATGGGGGGTTCTCCGGAGCCTGGCGGCACAGCCGGCCGATCTCGCACGGGCGCACGACTATCTGCGCACGGCGCTGGCGCTAGCACAGCCGCAGCGGTACCTGGCCAGCGTCATCGATCAGGGACCCGGCATCGTCGCCCTTCTCGACTCCCTCCCGGCCGGCCCCGATCTCAAGCCCTACGTCGACGAGCTGTTGATCCGTGCGGAGGCCGGTGCTGCCTCATCCCGTGGCTCGAGCGGGTTGGCGCCAGGCGGGCTCCTGAGCGAACGTGAACGAACGGTGCTCCGGCTGCTGTCAAGCCGCCTGACCACCACTGAGATCGCCAGCGCTCTGTTCGTCTCACCCAACACCCTCAAGTCACACATGAAGAGCATCTACCGCAAGCTAGATGTCAGTTCCAGGGCCGAGGCGGTCCGCGGCGGCGAGGCCCGCGGATTGCTGTGACAACGCCCGGCCAGCAGATCACCCATCGCAGGGTGGTGCCTGGGTGGCGCGCACATCAGCCGGCTGCGGCAGCGTCGTAAGAGAGCTGGCACCTCGCCGGCGCGCATGAGCGCTAGATATTCCAAGCAGAAGGAGATGCTGCGATGTCCGCCCCCTGGTGGATTCTGTACTCCGTCATCTGGATCGCGATCGCGTTCTGGCCCGCCAGGGTCGCCGGCCGGAAGGGCCACAGTTCGGTCGGGTACTTCATCTTCAGCCTGTTCGTCTTCCCGGCCGCGATTATCTGTGCCTATCTCGTTCGAGATCGCGTCCGAGTGCCAGGCCGGGGGCGGGCGGCCGTCAGCTAGCGGTCGATGAGAGCCGGATTTCATACTAACCGGATGATGCGCAGCCCGGCTCACTGGGCATTTGGTGGTGAGAAGAAAGATCCTGCCGCGTGTTTGCCACGGACTTTCCCCGGCCAGGGCGCGGCCGAGGGTTGGGCATACGGAAGGTCGAAACCTGATGAGCGATCCCGACCGCACAAGGCTTCCGATTCGCAGGCCGCCGTTCCAGGGGGTGACCAACAGGACGCTTGAGGGATCAAAGCCCGACTGGAACCTGATCGGGCATCCCCAGCCGCCGGAGGGCTCTCCGAACATCCTGCTGGTACTGATCGACGACGCCGGGTTCGGCAACCCGAGCACGTTCGGCGGCCCGATCAGCACCCCGCGCTACACGCAGATGGCCGAGGCGGGGCTGCGGTACAACCGGTTCCACGTGACCGCGCTGTGCTCTCCCACACGGGCCTCGCTGCT